>JAZNXS010000016.1:0-53866 GCA_045594025.1 Candidatus Scatosoma sp. | reverse complement strand
GAAAATCTGCCAAATACCAAAATAGTATTGCTATCTCTTACATCTATGAGTCAGGAATGGGGCAAAAATAATCAAAAAGCAGCTTATAACAACGTTAAAATAAAGCTCCTGTCAGAAAAATACGGATACGAATTTGTCGATTTGTATTCTCCACTTTTGAATCTTGAAACAGGTGAAATATATGCAGAATATACGACCGATGGCGGTCACTTAACATCCGCAGGATACGAGGTACTTACAAATAAGATAACTCCCGCACTCGAACAACTATTAGGTAGATAACTGCGCTTAACAGCATTACAAATTCCAATTTATCGAACTAATATAGGTGCAAACCTCATTACAAAAATGCACCCATAACACTAAAATTTGCACCCATTATAATATGGTATCAAAATTTTAGATTACTCACAGCAAATCGACAAATTTCGACAAGAAATTTGTCGATTTTATTTTTTATAGGAGAATTGCATTTATTTGATTGTTATGGTATAATAAATAAAAAATAAAAGTTTTCTTGCTTTGGCAATAATAAAATGAATGTAAAAAATGGGATAAATATATGATAGATTTTTCGGTTATACAAAAAGGAAAAGAATTCCGCATTTTACAGTTGACGGATATGCAAGTGATTGATTCTACACAAAAGCGCTTTTCTGAAAGACTTAACGCGGAAGAAACAGAAAAATGGCAACCGCAAAACATGAAAGAAATACTGTTTGACAGTATGGATAAATTGGTTGCGGAAACGAATCCCGATTTGATTATCATCACAGGCGATATTACATATGGGGAATTTGACGATACAGGCAAATCATTGCTCGCTTTTATCAAAAAAATGGAGTCGTATAATATTCCTTGGGCTTCCGTATGGGGAAATCACGACAATGAAAGCGTTTTAGGGGTGGATTGGCAATGTCAACAATTTATAAACGCGAAAAATTGTTTATTTAAAAAGGGTATCACCGTTGGTTGCAGTAATTATATAATCGGTATCAAGAATAGCGACGGCGAATTGCTTCGACTTATGTATATGATGGATAGCAACGGTTGCTATAATGCGTCAAAGATCTCTGTTTTGCAAGGGGTGAAAACGACTATGGGGTTTGCTTCGCAACAAATGGATTGGATGCGTGTTTCTTATGCAAATATTTGTGAGAAATACGGAAAGAGTGTACCTTCTTTCGTTTGTTTTCATATTGAAACCATAGATTATTTGCGTATTTTGGAGCGAAAAGGTTATTGCAATTCCAAAGCGTTTTGTAAATACGATATTACTTCAAACGGAGAGGACTTTGGAGATATTCACGAAAATATACAGGTGGGAGATGAGCCGATTTCGGTTTTACCTACATTTAAGGCGGTAAATGTGGACGGCGCATTTTTTGGACACTCGCATGTCAATAATGCAAGTATTATAGGCGAGGGGATTCGTTGGACGTATGGTTTGAAAACGGGGTGCTACGATTATCACGAAAAAGAAAAATTGGGTGGAACGTTAATCACTTTATCCAACAAATGTTCTCAGTTTTCCGTTGAACATATAAGAAGTTTCAAATGAAAAATTGAAAAGCGATGACTGTTGAGTTCGAGTCAGTATTGAAAACCTCAAAGGTTTAGAATAGGTCATAAAACACAACGAGAAAATGCACCTTTTTATAGGTGCATTTTTTCGTTGGTATGAACCTCGAAAACATAAAGAGATTTGAGGGACAGTTGCTCGTTCAGCAAGATGTTATTAACGCCTTGCAGGGGGGCGAAATATCAATCTGGTTAAAAACGCATTTATCCATACTTTTACAATTAAAAACACAATAAATATCCCCCGATTTAGAAAAATCGGGGGATAAGTTTTATGCTTTAATTAAGCAGCAGGATTGTAGTGTACGTTGTAGAACAACGCAATACCTACTTGGCCCAAACCGGTAACTTCAACAGGCATCATAATGTATTGATGTGTTGTATCCTTACCGCTAGAGGGCAGGGCATCTACGGTGGTGATACCGCCGGGAAGATCGCTGGGATAGGTAACTTGAGAGGCGTTAGGCGTACCGGTAGCAATATCGTGGAAGAGAAGGGCTACGAAACAGAACTGCTCATTGCTATTTTTGATGTGCCCGATCTTATTTGCATCGTTGATACCCGAAACTACACCTGCAACAATATCTGCGACTCTAGTGCCCATAAGTGTATAGTTTGCGAAATATACGGTGTCGGTTGCGCCGTGCCAGTTTGCAGTACCGTCAAAGGTGCCTTCCAAGGTGATCGTTTGATTTTGGTCTGCGTTCACGCCCGCTTGGCTGCAAAGCTCAGGGGCGAACTCGATACCCGATGCGCCGCACGCACCAAGCGTAATATCTTTCAGGGTAAGGATGGACGAACGGCATACGATACCATCGATATAGCAGTTGCCTACGGTGGTATTTTCTACGATACCGCTGACGACGTGCGTCATATTCAAGCCATGGCAGAATTTTTCGATGCGGATATTTTTGATATCGACATTATATTTCGTAAGGGTGTAATCTGCAGTAATATTACCAAGACTATCCTTGACAATAGTGGTACTGCCCATACCGATACCGCTGAGGTGTACGCCAATGGGTTTTGCACTTCCGGATAAGATGTAGGCGTCTTTGTTATCTTTGCCGAAATCAACAGGGGTGTTCCCTACAATATCCAAATCATACAGTTTTACGTTGTACGTATTGCTATCATTTGCGTTCGGGAAAATATTGATCAAAGCGCCGGTGAAGTAATCAGCGTCGGCAGGTCGGCCTAAAGCAAGATGGCCAGCCTCGACTTCTGCCTTGGTAAGAGCTCTCAAGTTGGAGAGGTCGATGGGGAAATGGTTACCGTTAATATAGATACCCTTGCCGACAACTTCAACAGAAGTTTTTCTTTGTTGCATTAACGTCGTGTAGCTTTCATTGCCGATAAGATTGGGAACGAATTTGTATTCGCCGTCGATCTTATCAAACGTAACGAAGTTGATAGGCGTCTCACCGTCGTAGTTTCTGCTTTCTGCTGCATTTTGGAATTCTTCAAAGCTGGATACGTTGATACCTTCGTTGATGTTGAAGCAGTAAGAAATGCTTGCTTCTTTATCGCTGCCGGAGGCGGACTTTACCGTTACGGTAATGTTACCCGTCTTCTTGAAGGTGATTTTGCCGTCTTCCCACGTTGCAACTTCGTCGCCTTCAGTGCCGTCTTCATGATTGAAGATGAACGTAATATCCTGGCATACGTTGGTGCCTGTGGGCGTAGCCGCGAAAGGAAGAGCGTCTACTTTGGAGAAGTTGTATACGAAACCGTCAACGCAAGCGCGAGTTCCGGTAAATACATCGTGGAGTTTAATTTCTTCGGGGGGAACGATAACGTGTACGTCAACCGTTGTTTTAACGTTAGTACCTTCCACACCGATTTCTACAACCGCAGTACCGTGACCTTTTGCAGCGAAGGTGCAAACGTTGTTGGTTACGTTAATATCCAAATAATCGCCGCCGTCAATAATCTTATAGGTGAGGGCTTTTTCTACAAGGTTACCTTGATAGAGAACATTTGCGCTCAAGGAAACGGTTTCGCCGCTTTCATATTTATCGAAAGTAAGTGCATCTGCCGTAGGCAAAATCTGGAAATCCTTATCGATATCTTCTTGTTTGCCGATAACGGTAAAGGTCAATTCATTACTTTCTGCGCCGCCGCTGACTGCTTTTACTCTGATGATAGCGCCGATACAGTCAACGTCATCGTTAACCACAAGTTTGCCGTCTACGATGGAAGCAGCCTCTGCGCCGTTTTCAATTACCCATTCGTAGCTTTCATTTGCGTTGGTAGGATTGATTACGGCCGAAAGCGTTGCGGAGTCGCCGCGTACGATTTCAGTCTTGTCGGTGCTGATTGTGATATTTTCGATAGGGGTACCAACGACGACGTTGATGGTGTTACTTTCTACACTGCCAACCTTTGCGAAGAAGGAGATCTGCGTGCCAATTGCTACGCCTTCTTTCACCGTCAAAACGTTGTTTTCAATCGAGCAGGTATTTTCGTCTTGAGAGAGTACCCAAACGATGTCTTTATCGGTTGCGTTTTCCGGATTAAAGGATACGGTTAAAGCTCTTACGTCGCCGGGATTTACATTGATAGAACCGATTAAGCTTACGGTAATGGTGTTGAGGGGGATACCTACGACGTAGGAAAGTTCGTTACTGGAAACGGAACCGCTGGCTGCTTTTACAACGACGGGGGTTCCCGTAGGCGCATTTGCGCTAACGGTCATTTTGCCGTCTGCAATCGTTACGTAATCTTTTGCTTCGTCGTTGATTACCCACAAAACGTGTTTTGTGCTTGCTTCTGTGGGGGTTGCAGTTAACGAGAGGTTGTAGCTTGCGCCTTTTTCAAGGTTTGCAGGTGCGTCGCATTCAATCGCAAGGGTTTCGATTGCAACGTTTACGATGAGGGTAACAATATCGCTGTCAACCGCGCCGTCTGCATAGAATTTAATTTCCGTGTCGAGAGGGGTGTCTTCGCTGATCGTGAGACGGTTGTTTACGATGGTGCAATATTCGCTGCCTTCTACAAATACCCAAGTATAATCTGCGTTGGTTGCATTGGAAGGAGTGGGGTTCACGGTAAGATCAACCGAAGCACCTTGAGGAATGTTGGTCGAACCGTTGACCACTACTTCAAGTTTCTCAACGGGATAGCCAACCGTGAAGGTAATCGTATCGCTGGTCTTGTCGCCAACCTTTGCCTGAACCGTAATTTTTTCGCCAGTTGCTACGCCTGCGTTTACAGTCAATTTGTCTCCGTCCATCGCGCAAAGGGTTTCGCCTTCAAGGATAACCCATTCAAAGCCTGCGACGTCTGCATTGGAAGGCGTAAACGTCTTGCTGAGGATAACGAAACCGCCGCTTACAATATTGGTGACGCCGTTTGCCGAAATCGTGATGTTTTCAACGGGATAGCCAACCGTGAAGGTGATCGTATTGCTAGTCTTGTCGCCAACCTTTGCTTGAACCGTGATTTTTTCGCCAGTTGTTACGCCTGCGTTTACGGTCAATTTGTCGCCGGAGATCGAGCAGAGTGTTTCGCCTTCAAGGATAACCCATTCAAACGTGGATACGTCTGCTTTTGCAGGAGTAATCGTCTTATTGAGGGTAATTGAACTACCACTCATGATGTTGGAAACGTCTGCAGAGATGGATACGCTCTCTACGGGGTAGCCAACCGTGAAAGTAAGGATTTCGGTGGCCTTATCGCCGAGCTTACCTTGTACGGCAATCTTTTCACCGGTTGCTACGCCTACGTTTACAGCCAAAATGTCATTGGTGATCGAACAGAGGTCTGCACCTTCGAGAATAACCCATTCGAAGGCGGAAGCGTCTGCATTTGCAGGGGTGATTGTCTTGCTAAGGATAACGAAGTCACCGCTTTCAATATTAGTCACGTTGTTTGCGGATGCAGAAATGCTTTCCAAGGGAACGTTTACTTTGATTTCCACAATGTCCGACTTGGTTGCGCCGATTTTTGCCCAAACCTTAATGACGGCGTTTGCCGTTGCGGTAGAGGAAATCGTCAATACGTTGTTTTTAAGCGTTGCGTTTGTCGCGCCGTCGATGATTTCGTATTCTACGTCGTCTGCTTCAACAGTTTTGTCGTCTGCCTTCAACACAGCCGTTAAGGTAACCTGCTCACCGGGGGCGGCAAAGGTTTTGTCAGCCGTGAGGGTAAGCGTATAGGTGGAAGGCGTTACGATTTCCGAAATGGAAGAGTCGCTGTTGCTGGAACCATCTAAAACGTCGGGGAGGTCACATGCTGTGAGCCCTGCTGCCATTAGGGAAGCGAGGAACAAAGACGTGAACAGTTTTTTGAACATTTTCATATAGTGTTCTCCTTTATTTATTTTACAATTTTTATTTTACACAACGGTGAGTACCGTTAACGTGTTTAAAGTTTTTGGATAATAATTTCTTTCGAATAGGTAGGGGCGGCAGGATCGCCAACGTATACTTTTATCTTGATAAGGCCTTTCTTGGTAGGGTCGAATTTGATTTTGCCGTTTGCAATATCTTCCGCGCTATTTATAAGCAAGCTCTTACCTGTGGGGATTTCAAATTTCACATCTGCTTTGTTAACGCGTGTTTCATCTACAACCAAGTATTGCATAAGGTCAATCGTTTGATCAACGAACTTATTGCTGAAAAGGAATATCGAATTATACGGGGTGAAGATATCCGTTGTGCTGAAATCAAAGGAAATCGCAGGTGTACCTTGGACGGTGTTGATAACGCAAGTTGCCGTAAAGGCACCGTCGTTGGTCGTCGCCGTAATGGTTGCCGTACCGGGCGTCAAGGCTTCCACGATACCTAACGTTTTATCTACTACCTTAACAATACTCTCGTCGCTGGATGTGTACCAAACTACTTTGTCCAAAGCGTCGGGGGAAAGGACGGTGTGGGAAAAGTCGAATAAGTCGCCGACGATGAGATCTAACGAGGACGGGGAGAGAATGATGCCCCTTACGTCGTCATCTGTAATGCGTACTTTTAAGGTTGCCGCTTTATTGCCGTCCTTCGTTATTACGGTTATGTCGGCATAACCAACTTTGAGGGCGGTTATTTTTCCTTCCGCATCCACCGTGCAAACTTCTTCGTCTGACGATCTATAATTGACCGTTTGTACGGTTGCAAGTTCGGGATAAATTTTAATATTCAGCTGTTGTGTGGTTTTGTCAGTATCACCAAGGTCAATCCTTAAAAGGTCGTTTTCCGTATAAGCGGTGCCTAATCTATCTACAAATTCGACACGCTCTACGGAAATGAATTGGTATAATGCAAGGATTCTTCCTGCGAACGCAATCGTGATCAGCAGGAAAATCGGTAACACTGCCAAAATGAGAATAATCGTTTTTTTCATAATATAAAACTCACATTTCTATTTTGTCGTAGTTTAAGTTGATTCGCAAAACCAACGTATATACGCGGTTGAGTGTGAAAACGATGGCAAGCCCAATAATGATGAGATACCATATTTTTATGAGTTTTTCAATCGTTTACAACAAAAAGAGCCGACAATTACCGCCGACTCTTACTTTGCAAGCGGTCTTCACATCATTACTGTTTCCTCGCTGCCGTTGCGAAAAGTGAACACAAGCCGTCAATACAATGCGCCATTTCTGCTTTCTATCGTTCATTGTATGAACGAGCGAGTTATTACACGCTCAATCGATAAATTTTGAGAGGGGATTTTCCTGGGATTTTTACTTTTTTGCAATGAAATGCTTTTTAAAGTTAAATACGGACCTTGATTTTCTAAAATAGGTGTGATATAATAAAGCGTAAATAAAGCAAGCTTGATTTGGAATAGCGAATTCCGTCTCATGCTTTGTTAACTTCAATGGGAACAGGAGAAAATGAAATGATCATTGATAAGAGTAATTTTTTGGAATACGGTATTCTTACGGACGGTACGCCGTCCGCGGAATTTGCCAAGGAAGAATTGCAAAATTTTATAGAAAAATCGTGCGGATTCCGTTTAGAATCATACAACGGACAGGCGCATTATATTTCGCTGGGTGAAAATGAATATTCACGGAATATTATTAAGGGATACGATTTTTCGGATTTGAATGAAGAGGGATTCTACATTCTTCCCAAGGACGGAAACGTTTACATATTCGGCGCGGCACCCAAGAGTGTGATTTTTGGCGCGTATGAATTTTTGGAGAAATATCTCGGCGTTCGTTTTTTGTCTACCGACTGCTGTCATACACCTATATGCGATGGGTTGGATATACCCGAAGAGGAAGTAAAACGTGTGCCCATTTCTGCGCAACGGCTTTATCTTTCTTACACCGCCGCGGAACATAGACCGCTGAGTCTTCGTTATAAGTTTTCGGCGGATTTTACGCCCGATTGCAGCGATCTTGGGATAAAAAACAAGTGGTATACGAAAATTCCTACGTCGCATAACTCGAATTGTTACGTGCCGTACGATACGTATAAAGATTCGCACCCCGAATTTTTCAACGTGTACTGTTATAATCTGTTCCGCACGCTAACCGTGGTGGAATTGTGTTATAGCAACGGTTTGACGGATGATGGAGAATGGGATGAAAGTGTAGAAACGTCCGTACTCTCCGTTGCCACTGACTCTATGATGCGTTTTATGGAGGAAGATCCATCTGTAGAATATTTCATGTTTGGCAGAGCAGACAACGAGGATTGTCGTTGCCGTTGCCCGAAGTGCGAACGCGCAAGAGAAAAGTACGGCGACGCGGGTATCATGATCGTGTTTATGAACGCCATCGCGAAAAAACTCCGTCAGAAATTTGCGGAAAAGGGCAAGGTGTTTGACAAGAAATTGGTGACGTTTGCATATCTTTCCACCGTTGAGCCGCCTGTAAAAGACGGAAAACCGATTTGCAAGCAAGTCATTCCCGATGAAGCGCTGTATATTCGTTACGCACCGATTTTAGCGGACTATGCATGTGGCTTGGAAGACGAAAGACAAAAGGAAGAAATTCGCAGGCAAATAGCGGGTTGGTCGGCGCTGACTAAAAATATAATGATTTGGGATTACAACGTAAATTACTGCGATTATTTCTGGTATTTACCCAATCTTTCCTATCTGAAACAAAACATGAAGACCTATCAACGCATGGGTGCGCACTATATCATGAAACAGGGCGCAAATAACGTCAGTCCCATTTGGCACGACGAGCTTCACGCCTACGTATCCTCGAAACTGTTTTGGGACGTCGAAGCGGACGTGGACGCGCTTGTTAAGGAATACGTTTCCTTGTATTTCGGACCGGGTGCGGACAAAGTGCAGGCGTACATCGATGAAATGGAAGCCTTGTACGAAGGATTAAAGAAGAATGGTTTTCAAATCGAGATCAGCGGTCACGTCAGCAATCAGCCCTATTTTTCCGCAGAATTGTATCCGCTTGCGATGTTGCAACGTCAAGAACAATCTTTGGAGGAGGGTATTCGTGCTGTTGAAAACTCCGATTTGCCGCAGACGGAAAAAGACGCGTATATCAAGCGTATAAAATCAGTATTGATTACGCCGCTTCGAATGATCACTAAAAATGCACAAACCTATTTCGGTGAAACGAATGTTGCATACGAGGAAAAATATTGGCGTATTGCGGACGACATCGGTGTGAAAATGTCGGGCGAGGCAGTGCCCATCTATATGGAGTTAGCCTCTAACAATGCCACGACGTATAAGATTATTACAGGGCAGAATCAAACGGAGGATGAAAAGCGAGCTGTTGCTCTTTTGCAAAATTTTGTTCTTGAAAAGACGGGCGCGCTTCTTCCCGTCCACACGGAAAATGCCGTCTATCCCGGACATTTCGAGCACGCGATTATGATTGGCAAAAATCTGCTCACAAACGAGTTTTATAAGCAAGGATTGGATCTTTCCGATTGCTCGTATTATATAGAGGCGCAGGGCTGGTGCGTATTCGTGGACTCCGATTACGACGTGGTGGGCGCGGTGCAAGCGTTCATTGACTTATGCATAAGACAAGGCAAGGAAGAACGTTCCCTGGAAATCATATCTTGTAAACGGGTTGGGAAGCGTTAAAGCTTGTTTCTTAGCGATTTCAGCCTATTTTTAAAATTGGTTTCGCAAAAATGCCTTCGATTTTTATGCATCCATTATCAACAACGAGAAAAACACCCCATGACGGGGTGTTTTTTTATTGTCGCATGCTTTGTGTTAAGCTATGCTTTATTGGCACGTAAAACTAATTCAAAAGAATGATTGCAAAGTTGAGGTATCTCGCAAACGTTACCCAAATCAGATAGGGGAGTTGTAGCCATGCGGCGGCTTTGTTAATTTTATAATACTTGATGATTGTAATAATAATCGACAACCAAAGCGCGACAAGAATAATAAAGGAAACAATAAAAGATTGCATATTAAAGAAGAATATGCTCCATGAAAAATTTAACACAAGACTGATGGCGTAGATGAAAAGCGCATCGTCTTTGTTTGGGGACTCGCTTGTGAAGATGATGGCCGCACTAATACCCATTAAGATATATAGTATCGTCCAAACGACGGGGAAAAGCCATCCCGGTGGTGATAATGGCGGCATATTTATCTTGTCGTAAATGTTCATATTGTTGGCTGTGGCCAAAGCCGACAAACCGCCGACCGTTAAAGCGAGTAAAATCGAAAAGATATAAGGTTTTGCTTTTTTCATATGATTATTATACGCGGCGAACGTGTAAAATATGCGATGAAAACTAACCCAAATTATTAGTGTAAATAGGGCAAAAATGAGCAAGCATGCGATTTTACCCATTGTTTACGCCTAATTTCTCAAGAGTGTGTGTCCATTTTTCGTTTTGGACCCTCGGTGAGGAAAACATTTTCCTCGAGTTCAGGGTGCGCTATACGTTTATCTTTTCGCTTGCTGTATTTTGCGGTAATGCGCAGGGGAAATCCCCTCCTTTCGTTTAAAAATCAAACCGAAATAGTTCGCGGAGGAAAAACCGCAGGCTTCCGCAATCGATTCTACACTTCTTTTACTATTGTCCAACAGCTCTTTGGCTTTGGTCAGGCGGATATTGAGCAGAAAATCTATCAAAGAACAATTCGTGTGCTTTTTAAAATTGTATATCAGTGCCGCTTTGGAAACGAAAAAGGCCTCGGCGAGCGCCTGCAAGGTCAGCTTTTCCGCATAATGCTCGTGCAGGTAATCGATGACCTTTAAAACGAGTACGGGGATAGCCTGCGGCGTAGCCGTATTCGGCGCAATGACGTCCTGTTCTACATTGCGAAGCAGATAGACGGAATAGGAGAAAAGCGTGCGCAGAATATGCTCCGCGTGCTTTTCCCGTTTATCTATGGCGATCGCCTTGTCGAAAAGGTCGGTAAGCTCCGCGGTTTGCGCAGGGCTTAAACGCATAATTTTTAAGGCTTGCGCATTTAACGTGTCCGTTTGGTAGCCATCAAGGTAATCGGGGGAGACGTTCACGTTATACCGTTCGAACGCAGCGCCTTCTGTTTTATGCATGACGTGGGGAGGAATAACCACCACCACGGGTGCGCTTACCTTGTACAAAGCGTTGGAGAGGAAGAAACTTCTTTCGCCTTTACTCAGTAAATAAATTTCATAATGCGCATGCGAGTGTACGTCTTGCATCGACCATTCTTTTTCACGCACGGATTTTTCAAATTCAATAAATGACATAGCACACCTTTTTTTAAAATATATATGTAATTTTATCAAATATTAGCATTTTTCATATTGAATTGTCAAGTAAAACGTGTTATAATATATGTAATATCAAAAAAAGAAGGGAAAAAATATGATTAAAATTGTACAATACGGCGAAGGGAACTTTTTGCGCACGTTCGTGGACGTTTATTTTGATACGTTGAATAAAAACGGACAGGGCATGTATGCGGTGAATATTGTAAAGCCCATCACGTTCGGTACGCTCGAACGCTTTGAAAAGCAGGGAAATAAGTACCACATTGTGCTCCGCGGTAAAGAAAACGGGGAAACGGTGGAAAACGTTTATAAAGTAGATAGCTTAGAAAAAG
This sequence comes from Candidatus Scatosoma sp., assembly GCA_045594025.1. Lineage (GTDB taxonomy): Bacteria > Bacillota > Clostridia > Christensenellales > Borkfalkiaceae > Scatosoma. The sequence continues at coordinate 42,295 of JAZNXS010000016.1, read as the reverse complement.
CGATCGATCCGTTTGCTGATTATGATGCGTATATTGCGTTGGCAAAGGATCCTGCGCTCAAAATTATTGTATCCAACACGACGGAAGCAGGGATTTGCTATAACGGCGCGGATAAAATGGACGGCTTTGAGGGAATTACCTATCCTGCCAAGCTGACGAAATTTTTATACGAGAGATTTAACGCAGGCTTAGGCGGCGTCTATCTTTTGCCGGTGGAGCTCATCGACAACAACGCAGACGAACTGAAAAAATGTGTGGATCAATATATCGAGCTTTGGGCGTTACCGCAAGCGTTTAAGAAGTGGAACGACGAGGAGAATTTCTATTGCAATACGCTTGTGGACAGAATCGTATCGGGGTATCCCAGAGATGAAGAAACGAAAGCGCATTTGGAAAGTTTAATCGGCGAAAAAGACGAGTTGATGTCCATTGGCGAACCGTTCGGGCTTTGGGCAGTGGAAAAGAAAGGAAATATTGCCGATTATATAAAAGAAGGGGTACACAATATCGAGGTCGTACTCACGAACGATATCGGGTACTATAAAAAGAGAAAGGTGCGCGTATTGAACGGCAGTCATACCAACCTTGTCCCTGCCGGCTTGATGCTTGGCGCGGTGACAGTGTACGATTGCATGGTGGACGAAAAGCTGTCTGCATTCGTGGAAAATACCCTCAAGGATGAAATTATCCCTTACGTTTCCAGCGATATTCAGGCGACGACGACGTTTGCCAACAGCGTGAAAGATCGCTTTATGAATCCGTTCTTAAATCATCAGTTGGTTAGCATTTCCTTGAATTCTATTTCCAAGTGGAAAGCAAGAGTATTGCCTTCGTTCAAGGACTATTATGCGCAGCATGGCAAGATTGCGCCTTATATCACCGTTGGGTTCTCCTATCTGATGGCGATGTATTCTGCAATAAAAAGACAAGAGGAAAAGTACATTGTCAACGTACCTAATCGCGTGATCGAGCTCAAAGACGATCTGCCGTATCTCGAATACTTTGCAAACGGAAATTCGATCCAAGCGTTTATGGCGGACGAAAAGGTATGGGGCGAGGATTTGACGGCGTACGCAGGCTTTGTGGACAGTGTGCTTGCAAACGTTGCGAAGATTAAAGAAGGTATTTGTTTGATATGAAAACGGTAATCATCAACGAAAAGGACAACGTCGGCGTATGTTTGGACGGTAATGAGACAATCCCTGCAGGGCATAAATATGCTTTGCGCAGTATTTCGAAGGGGGAATACGTTATCAAATATGGGGAAATTATCGGCAGAGCGACGCAAAATATCGAAAAGGACGAATGGGTGCATACGCATAACGTAAAATCGCATTTGGATGAAAACGTGGCGTACAGGTACGAGTTTAATGCAAACAAGCCTGCAAAAGGCAGGGCGACGTTCCTTGGCTATAAACGCAAGCAAGGCAGGGCGGGTATCCGCAATGAAATTTATATTATTCCTACGGTTGGCTGCGTAAATAACGTATGTATCCGCTTGGCGAATGAGGCGAAGAAGCATCTTAAGGGTAGTATCGACGGCGTCTATGCGCTCACGCATCAGTTCGGCTGTTCTCAGCTTGGCGAAGATAATGAAAACATCAAGAAATTGCTTTGCGCAATCGCCTTAAATCCCAACGCAAGCTTCGTGTTGTTCGTGGGGTTGGGTTGCGAGAACAACGGCATGGACGGCATTAAGGAAACGCTTGCGCCTTATCAAAGAGAAAATATCGTTTATTTTAACTGCCAAGACGTAGAGGACGAACACGCATACGGTATGAACGTATTAAAGGGCTTTATCGAGCAGGCAAAGGACCTGAAACGGGAAGAGGTGGACTTTTCCGAGCTGTGTATCGGGTTAAAATGCGGCGGCAGCGACGGATATTCCGGGTTGACGGCAAATCCTTTGGTGGGCAGAATTACAGACCGAGTAGTCTCTTTCGGCGGTAGCGCGATTTTAACGGAAGTGCCTGAAATGTTTGGCGCAGAACAGCTTCTTATGAATAAATGTAAAAGCAAGGAAGTCTTTGAAAAGTATAAAAAGATGATTGAAGATTTCAAGGCGTATTATACGAAACAAGGATTTCCCGTGTACGAAAATCCTTCCCCCGGCAACAAAAAAGGGGGTATCACCACGTTGGAGGAAAAGTCCTTAGGGTGTATCGAAAAGGCAGGGACAACGGAAATTGTGGACGTCTTAGCCTACGGCGAATTGATAAAGGAAGGGGGCGTGTCCGCGTTGAATGCGCCAGGAAACGATTTAATCGCAGCAACGGCATTAGCGGCAAGCGGCTGTCAGATCGTGCTGTTTACGACGGGCAGAGGAACTCCGTTCTCTACTTTTGTTCCTACGATGAAAATTGGTACAAATAACAATATTTCGTCGTTTAAGAACGGTTGGATAGACTTTAACGCTTATTCGATGGACGAGGATGGGTTGTTTGATTTGCTTGCGAAGACGGCAAACGGCGAGTACGTATGTAAAAGCGAGGACGTGCGCGAAATCGCTTTCTATAAAACGGGCGTTACGTTATAATATTTTTCATAAAATTAAATTTATTTTTGTTAAAAAACTATTGAAATTTATAAATTTCTTTGCTATAATATGAAATAGAACAGCAAGGAGAAAGAAATATGGAAAATATCATTATTTGTCATTGTAAGCAAGTTAGTTATAAGGATATTGAAGCGGCACTTTCCCATCATACGAAGATGGAAGACGTAATGGAATTGTTTGCGGACGTACAGAGAATCACCCATTGTTCCACGGGTTGCGGCGGTTGTCATGATAAAGTGCTTGACGTAATTTCCGAAATTATGATGGCTTAACTTTTGAAATTTGCGAACTTAATGGAAAAAGTTTTCCCCGATTTTTTAAATCGGGGAATTTTTTGTTATCAAACAATTTACATTTTCATTCAAAAAAGATATAATGGATATAGAAATAATTTTTTAAGTGAGGTATACCAATGAAGAAACTCAAAACAGCGTTGGCTTTTTTGTCTGCGTTGACGTTCACCGTCGGCGCGTCGGCTTGCTCCATGGAACTGCCCGATGAAGTCCTCGATATTTTGCAATCCGTAGGGATCATGCAGGGACCAGATGTTTTAGAAAGCAGCAATAGCAGCACGCCTGAGAATAACAGTGGTGAAACTGACGAGATTGAAACAATCACGATCGCAGAAGCGTTAGAGCTTTGCGGTGAAGCGGGAAACGTTACGACGGAAAGATATTATATTCGCGCTACCGTAAAATCAATCACGAATCCGGAATACGGTGCGATGATTATCGAAGACGAAACGGGTTCGATCTCGGTATATGGCACGTACAGCGAAGACGGCTCCATCACCTTTAAAGATATGGAAGAGAAGCCTGAAAAGGGGGACGTGGTACTGCTTCATTGTATCTTGCAAAACTATAACGGTACGAAAGAAGTTAAAAATGCGAGACTGATCGAGTTTTCCAAAGGCGTATTTGATGAGACCAAGTACACGGAAATGAGCATTGCTGAAGCAAGAGAGGCGGAAGAGGAAGAGTTGGTAAAGGTAAGCGGCGTTGTTGCGCAGATTACGTATGCCAACGGCAAAGTGCCTAGCGGCGTTTATCTCGTTGACGAAACGCAGTGTATTTACGTATATGACCGCGACTTGGCTGGCAGAGTGGAAGTCGGCAATGAGGTTACCGTATGCGCTTCCAAAACCTACTGGGTATTGGAAAAGGAACAAGCGGCTGCAAGTAAGCACGGATATATGGGTTGCTGTCAGTTGGAGGACGCACACGTGATCTCCCTTGACGATAGCAAACAGGCATACGATAAATCGTGGATTGAAGAAAGTACGGTGAAAGACATGCTGGAAACGCCCGTTTCCGAAAATATCACCACGACGATTTTCAAGGTAAACGCTTTGGTTGAAAAGAGAGTGGGTACAGGCTTTACCAACTATTATTTCTTTGATATTGACGGCGAAACGGGCTCCTATACGTACACGCAATGCAACGGTGGCGACTTTGCTTGGGTTGACGAATTTAGTGGCAAGATTTGCACGGTATATCTTTCGATTATCAACGCAAAGAGCGCGGATACGGGTTGCAACTATAGATTCCTGCCCATTGAAATCATCGATGAAGGCTATGAATTTGATATTGCCAACGCGCCGAAATTTGCAGTGGAATATTACGGTGTCAAACCGATTGAAGCGGTGTATACGGGGGATCCCGCACTGAGCTTGAGCACGCAGGTTTCCTCTTTATTGTTGGGCTTTGAAGGCGCTCAGCTTTCCTATGAATCCGACAATACGGACGTTGTATACTTCGATACGGAAACGCCGGGTGAAGTGATTATGCACTGCGGCGAAGTGGGTACTGCGGAAGTAACGGTAAAAGGGACGTACGGTGATTATGAATACGAAGAAACGGTAACCGTTAAAGTGGAAAAACCTGTTAGCTACGATTCGATCACGGTTGCGGAAGCCATCGATAGCGAAGTGGATACGGAAGTGACGGTAAAAGGTATCGTAGGCCCTTCCGTTGTAAACAAAAACGGTTTCTATCTCTTCGGGGAAGACGGTAGCATGATTGCAGTTCTCGTAGATAGCACCGATTATTTCGTAGGCCTTGAAATCGGGCACGAAGTTGTTTTGAAAGGTATGAGAGAACGCTATGTGAAGGACGATTCCAGCGCAATCGCAGGGCAGACCTGTATTGTCAATGCGGAAATCTTGGTAAACAACTACGGCTCGCACGAATATTCCACGGCGCAGTTTGTTACCGATAAGACGCTGGCGGATTTCTATAAGCTGGATAAAACGGTGGACTACTCTACAACGGTATTCGTAGTGGAAGGGGTTGTCAACGTGGAGCAAGCGCAATATTATACCAAACTCAATCTGCAATCGGAGGATGGCTCAACGACGGTAACGCTGTACTGTTCTGGCGCGGGTCAATACGATTGGTTGCAAGAATTTGCAGGCGAGGTTATAACGTTGGAATTGGCGGCTTGTAACTGGAATGATAAAAACTTCTGGGCAGGCTGCGCGCTTGCGGTACGCACAGAGGACGGCAAGGTGTTTAACGAATTGAACTTTGAAACGTATTAAGAATATTGAAAGAGTGTTTGCTAAAAGCAAACACTCTTTTCTATTAAGAATTTTTTTATAACGCTTGCATTTTAAGCGTAGGTATGTTATACTAAAAAAAGAAAAAAATTCCTTTTTTAGGAGGTTGGAATATGAAATATCAAAATGCAACTAGAATCGTGCGTTTTGGCGGCGATATAGAAAATCCAGAGGGGTTGTTGTCGAGCAAGACGTTACAAATAGGTCTTTCCGAACAAAATCTTTGCACAATGCGCGGCATTTCGTACGTGATTTTGGATTTCGGTAAGGAGCTTTCGGGTGGCGCAAGAATTCTCACCTATCACTGCAAGGGGGCGAAAAAAGTTCGCCTGCGCTTCGGGGAATCGGTGGGGGAAGTATGTTCGGAGGTGGGCAGCGGCCAAAACTTGGTAGGCATGTCGACGAACGACCATTCCCTGCGCGATTTTTGTGTGGAATTACAGAGTTATTCGGATATGACGTTTGGGCAGACGGGTTACCGATTCCTCCGTATCGATACCTTGGAGGAAAGCAGCGAAACTTCGTTAAAAGCCGTCGTGGCGGCGGTGGATACCGATACCCGTGAAGAGCTGGGTACTTTTGCATGCGATGATCCGCTTGTTAATGAAATTTGGAATACGGCGGCGTACACGCTGCGCTTGTGCTTACAAAACGGATTTATCTGGGACGGTATCAAGCGCGATCGTTTGGTATGGATAGGGGACTTGTATCCTGAGGTGCGTACGGCAAATTGCCTGTTTGGGGATATTCCCGAAACGTTGGCTTGTCTGGATTTTTCGATGGATCAAACACCGCTTCCTCAAGTGATCAACGGCATTCCCACCTATTCGCTTTGGTGGATAATTTGTCTTCGCGAAGCGTATTGGGCAAAAGGTGAAAAAAACCTGTTCAACAAGTACATACCCTATGTGAAAGGAATTTTAGAACATATTGTTGCGCCCTGCGTTGCAGAGGATGGAACGACGTCCTATTCCTTCAATTATATCGATTGGCCCTCCTGCTTACAAGAAGGAGAGGATAGAACGGAGCAACGCCAAGCAGAACGTTTGGCTGGGGTTGCTTACTTAACCAAGGTTGCTGTGGAAGCGGCGGCAGAGTTTTTAAAAGAAATGGATGAAGAGACTTCTCTTTGCCATGCGCTTTTAGAAAAGCTTGCGAAAAAGACGTATGACGTGCGCATTTACAAACAGATTGCGGCGCTTGGCGTTTGGGCTGGGGAGATGGCGCCCGTATTTAAGGAAACGTTGCTTAGAGGAGGCGCGCAAGGGTTATCCACCTTCCAGTCCTATCCCATTTTAACGGCGATTGCAAGCTTTGGCGAATATGATAAAGCACTGTCAATCATGAAGGAATACTACGGCGGTATGTTGTCTGTTGGCGCAACGACGTTCTGGGAAGATTTCGATTTGAATTGGTTGGAAGGTAGCGGCAGATTGGATGAAATGCCGAACCCTGCCGTAAAGGATATTCACGGTGACTTTGGTGCGTTCTGTTATAAGAGCTTCCGTCACAGCTTCTGCCACGGATGGTCTGCAGGGGTAGTTCCCTATCTTATGGAGACGGTTGCAGGTATCAAAACGAAGGGGGCAGGTGCGAGACAAATTAAAATTGAACCCCATTTGAGTGGCTTAAAGCACGTAAAGGTGAACTTCCCCACGAATTATGGCATCCTTACGGTAGAGCATACGCTTTTGGAAAATGGAGAAGTGGAAACCAAGGTTTCCGCGCCTAAGGAAATAGAGATTATTAAATAAAAGGAGAAAAATACATGGCGTTTGTATGTGTAATTACGGGCGGCGGCAGCGGTATGGGTTTAGAGGCTGCAAAGTTTATGCCCAAGGATAAGATTATTGTAATTTCCGGCAGAACGATGTCGAAACTGGAAAAAGGCGTTGCGGAATTGAAAGCGCTTGGATATACCGCTTACGCGCAGACTTGCGATACGTCGGATAGAGAAAGCGTAAAGGCATTGGTCAACTTTGCTTGTTCGCTTGGCGAAGTGAAAAACGTAATCAATTCGGCAGGGGTTTCTCCGGCGATGAACGGCACGCCGGAAAGTATTTTGCGTATCAATGCATTGGGTACTGTATACGTCAATCAGGAATTTTCCAAGGTCATGAAGCCCGGTAGCGTTATTGTAGACGTTTCCTCTAATTCGGGTTATATTCTGCCCTGGTTTATCATTCCCAAAAAAGCATATCCTTTGGCGGAAACGGACGAGGCGCTGTTCTTGCAAAAGCTTGTGAAAAGAAGCGGGCTTGCTAAGGGAGACTATCAACAGAAAGGGCTTGCGTATGCCATGTCGAAAAACTTTGTGATTTGGTACGCGCAAAAGTGCGCGTTTGAATACGGCGCAAAGGGAATCCGTGTCGTTTCGCTCAGTCCCGGTTTGATCGCTACGGACATGGGTAACATGGAAAAGGAAGAAGGCGGCGCATTGATTCCGTTCACCGCGGAAGAGAGAATGGGTAAGCCTTCTGAGTTGGGCTTCGCCCTTGCGACGCTTGCAGATGAACGCAACGGTTACCTTGCAGGCGTGGACGTGCTCTGTGACGGTGGCAGTACGAACGGTAAAAAGGAATTTAAAAAAAGTAAAAAATAAGAGAAAACGCCTTTTCATAAGGCGTTTTTCCGTTTCAAATTCTTGCAAAATGCAATAAACTGTGTTATACTGTTTTTATGATGAATCTAGCGGCTTTTCACGGAAAGAGAATATGTGTTGCGGTAAGCGGGGGAAAGGACTCCGTTTCCCTTTTGCATTACTTAAAGCTTCGTGAAAAGGAATACGGCTATTCTCTTTTGGCGGTGCATTGCGAGCACGGCATGCGCGGAGAGGACAGCATTGCGGATATGGCGTTTGTTGAGGCGCTTTGCAAAGAATGGGAAATCCCCTTGGAAACGTACAGGGAGAATTGTCTTGAAAAGGCAGAACGGGAGAAATTGAGCTTAGAAACGGCGGCAAGAGCCTTTCGTTATGAGGTCTTTTCCCGTATCATTAAGGAAAATAAAGCGGATTTTATAGTCACGGCGCACCATAAAAACGATGAAGCGGAAACGGTGCTGTTTCGCCTTGCAAGAGGAACTTCGCTTGCAGGTATAGGGGGTATGTCCGAGATGAACGGCTGGTTACTCCGTCCGTTTTTGAGTTGGAGCCGCGCTGATATCGACGTTTACGCAAAAGAAAACGCATTGCGTTTTTGCCTGGATAAGACGAATTTGGAAACGAACGCAACGCGCAATAAGCTGCGTATAAAGGTATTGCCTTTGCTGGAGGCGGCGGTACCCGGCGCAATGGAAAACATCGCCCGTTTTGCTGCGCTTGCGTCGGAAGATGATGAGTTGTTGCAAACGTATGCCAAGGCATTGCTCTCCGAAACGGAAAAAGAGGGCGCTTTTCAGGTTTTAGTACGTTTTTCCAAAGAAAAACCGTTGTTTAGAAGGGCGAGCTTGATGGCACTGAAGCGGCTGGGCGTGGAACGTGATTATACGGCGCAACATTTGGAAAGCGTATATCTTTTGCAAGAAGCAGAGCGAGGCGCAAAAGTGGATCTTCCGCAAAACGTGCAGGCAAAAAAGACGGCGAAAGGAATTGTTTTTTATCAAAAACATTCTGCCCTTAAAAAAGAAAGGGCTATGCCTGAAATCTTTAGCGAAAAGGGATTTAACGGGGGTATGTACGAGGTTATTGTATCTCAAACCCCGATAAACGATGATAATTCCGCGTGGAAAACGTTGCGTGTGGACGGGGAGAAAATCCCCAAGGCGGCGGTTTTCCGTTTTCGTCAAGAAGGGGATAGTATCGCTCGGTTCGGCGGCGGAAGAAAATCCTTGAAGAAGTTTTTTAACGAGGAAAAAATCGACGTGGAGCAACGGGAATATCTGCCTTTGATTGCGGATAAGGACGCGAAAGAGGTGTACGTGGTTTGCGGCGTGGAGATTTCCGAAAAGGTTAAAATTACAGAAAAAACAAAAAAAATTTTATATATAGCAGTAAAGAAATATGAAAGCACAAACGAATGAAATTGAAAGAGTACTCATTACAGCGGATCAAATTGCGGTGCGAATTAAAGAAGTCGCGGCGCAGCTTGACGAATTTTATCAAGGGAAAGAACCCATTGCCATTTGCGTATTAAAGGGTAGCGTAATCTTTTTTACCGATTTGCTTCGCGCTATGGATACGCCTACGTCGATGGAGTTTATGAAAGTTTCCTCTTACGGATTCGGGACGGTAAGCAGCGGAAAGTTGTCCGTTTCCTTGGATATTATGTCCAATATCGAGGGAAAAGACGTACTGATTGTAGAGGATATTATCGATTCCGGTAATACCATGTATGCGTTGAAGAAGATGCTGAGTACGAGAAATCCTGCCAGCATCCGTATGGTAACGCTTTTGGATAAGCCTTCCAGAAGAGTGGCGGAAATCACTCCTGATTATACCTGCTTTGAAATCGAGGATGAGTTTGTTATCGGCTATGGGTTAGACTATGCGGAAAGATATCGCGATCTGCCTTACGTTGGCGTACTTAGCCGTTCCGTGTATGAAGAGTAACGTAAGTGCTTCGGCGTGATCAATTTTAATATGTTAACGTATAAAAAACCGACTTGCGTAAAAGCAAGTCGGTTTTTGATTTGTTTTGATTACCAAGAAGTGGAAACGAGCGTATACACCAACGTGCCGAGCCCATAAGAAATGGGGGTTTCCAAACGCAGCATTACGTTGTGGTATTCGTTTGCCTGTTGGTTGGACGCCTTTGCAATCCATGCGGTTTGTGTGCCGCCGGGGTTGCGTTCGTCAAGCACCATCGTAACGGGGCGGTAGGTCAACGTTTTCGTAACGTCTTCGCCTTTTTGCTTAAATTTGAACTCAGCGCTCGCGTCGGAAGCAAAGCTCAACGCTACGTTTTGCGTTCTCTTCACAAACGGGTTAAATGCCTGTATCTTTGCAGAGTTTTCGTTGGTGGGAATCGCGCGGAGCGCAAGAGGGAGCTGTTCGTTGTCGAGGTAGTTATACTTCGAATGGTCAATGGTAATTTCTCCCGTTTGGCTGGGTTCGCTGTTCGGAATGTCGGTGATGCCTTCGTTGCTGTTTTCTTCGTTGACTTCAAAATAGGTCACCGTACTGCTTACCGTTTCCGCGTTCGCGGTGTAGAAAGTCTTGATTTCATAATTGTACGTAGCGTAGCAATCGCTAAGTTCTACCGCATTTGTGTTGACGGGAGAATGGCTGATTACCCGTTTTTCGGAAGCAATGGGCAGGAGCGCATTGTCTGCCGAATGGAACTGTACTTTCGTCGTAATCCTATCGTGCAAGGGAACAGACGTTTGATCGCCCAACGTATATACCGCGTCGATGGTGAGTTCGGTTGTATAAGTATACACGTTTGTCTTTTCATCAAAAATCAAGTTCGTTGTATACGTGCCTTTTTCATAGGCAAGGCCGTAATTGTACATAATAGATAAAGGTTCTTTTTCTTCTACGCTGTATACAAGCGTTTCGCTGAATGCAGCCGTATCCAAAGAAGCGGATCTCCAATATTCGCCAAAGGCAACCTTTTCATTGGTTTGCGTACAAGCGGCAAGGGAGGAAAGCCCAAGCAGCATTGCAAAAACAGGCGCTAATTTTTTCATTTTCATGATCATCTCCTCAAAATAGCGGTCAAACCGCCAAAAAAGTAGTTAAATCTTTATTATTATACCACATAATTTGCGATTTGTAAAAACAAAATCAAGAATTCCATAAATTTATTGTGAAAAAAAGCTGAAATTTTTACTAAGAATATGGTATAATAGTAAAAAAGAAGGGAGGTAGCCGAGATGAATGCAGTAGTGAAAGCTTATACGTTATCCGAATGTATGGAAATCATGGCGGAGTATGCGGCGGCGTACGAAGCGCAGGGCGGCGTGAATCTGATTTTTTGCGAAGACAGATTGACGCTAATTGCTGAACGCGCGCTTTTGCGTAAGCTCGGCGGTACTTTCCGTTCGCACGTGGCAACGTTTGCCCGCTTTATTAAGGCAAAAGAAAACACGCTCTCCAAGCAAGGCTCCGTTATGGCGGTCGGCGAGGTAATGACTCGTTTGCAAAGAGAGGGGAAACTGCAATGTTTTACCAGCACCGCCGGGATAGGGAATAATGCGAAGGCGATTTACGAAACGTTGGCGCAGATTTCCGCTTCGGAAATCACGCCGGAAATTTTACGGGAGAGCCAAGCACTGTTGCCCGACGATATGTTACGTAAAAAAGTGGCAGACCTTGCGGAGATTTACGAGGCGTATAATACATTTTTATTGAATGGCGGTTTCGTGGACGAGAGTAAATACCTCTCTTTGTTGCCGTCGGTGATTCGAAAGGAAGGGCAACTGAAAGGCGTCAACGTCTTTTTCCTTTGCTATACCTCTTTTACGGCGCAGGCGAGGGAAGCGATTCGCGCTGTGTTGGAAACGGCGAAAAACGTCGTTGGTATTTTCTGTTCCGGTGAGGAAGAAATGTACGCCAACCGCGCGGCAGATACCTTTGCAAGGGTTTGCGGTGAGTATGGGAAAGTGCAAATAAGGAGTTTGGGTACGCCGCTTAGCGGCGAGGCGGAAATTCTTAGGAAGGGACTGTTCAATCCCGTCCGCAGCGCGCGTACGGAAACGGAAAAGCTGCATATTTACGAAGCGGAGAACAAGACCGCGGAGGCGGAATACGTTGCAATGAAAATCCGTCGCGCAATGGGGGAAAACGCCAACCTGCGCTATCGCGATATTGCCGTGCTCTGTTCGGATATAGCAGGGTATTCTCTGCCCCTTAAAAAAGCATTTGGGGAATACGGAATTCCGTATTTTATCGATGAAAAGAAGTCGTTGAAACGACATCCTGTCAGTCGGTTTCTGATCGATTGCTTCCGTACGGTGCGAGAACTTTTTTCGCCCAACGCCGTGCAGTCTTTGACGCAGAATCTGTTCTTTGGCGAAAGCGATGAATATCGAAACTATCTATATAAGTTTGCCAACTATCGAGGCGGCGCAAAGCGTCCTATTAAGGAAGGGGATGCGGTGAAGGCGTATGATAGGGACAAGTTGGAAAATGCGAGAAATCGTGTGTTTTTAGCAACGAATGGAATTAAATTAAAGGGGTATGGTCGAGATTATTGTGCAGCTGTACGTAAAATCCTTGTGGATTTCGACGTGGAAAATAAGCTGAAAGAGCTGGAAAATTCCATTTATGACGTGGCACAAAAAGGATACCTTGCGCAGATTTATAACGCCCTTGAAAAACTGCTTGCGGAAGCGGCTTTGCTTACGGGCGGTAAGGAAATGACGGTGGCGGAATTTGAAGCGGTATTGCAAGACGGCTTGGACGCTACGGAAATTTCCTTGATTCCTTTAAAGGCAGACGCGGTATTCGTTGGGAATATCACGGAGAGCCGCATTGAAAAAGTGAGCGTACTGTTCGCGATGGGTATGACGGATTCCGTGCCCGGAAACGCCGCCGATACGGCAATTGTATCCGATAAAGAAATCGCGCGCCTTGCAGAGGTGAAAGCGATGATGGAACCTACCGTGGCAGAGGTCAATCTCCGCACAAGGGAGAGCTGTTGTTTAAACCTTTGTACGTTTACCGACAGTTTGCATTTGAGTTACCCTCTGGCGTCGGACGGTAGCGAGCCTTCTCTTAGCGATGTGTTCCGCTACGTAGATAGACTCTTCTGCACGCATAACGGTGGTAAGCTTCCTCATAGGAAGAAAATGACGGAAGGGGATTTTAAGTATAAGTGTTCAGGATTAGCCCCTGCGATTCGTCAGCTTTTGATTGAAAAGAACGAATATGAAGCGAAGCGTGAGGATGCGCGTTTAGAATATTCCTCGCTTTTTACCGCGCTCGATAAGCTCAGTGTGACGGAAAAGGATGAATATTTATCTGTACATGAGGGGCAGGTATCGATTGAACGTGGGGAAGAGCTATTTTTCCATGATGGGAAAGTATCGCCTACAGGGTTGGAAAATTACTTTGCTTGTCCGTTTAGAAACTTTGCGGAGCGTGGACTTAAACTAAAAGAACGGGAGGAAGCGACCGTTTTAGCCGTGGATACGGGCAATTTCGTGCACGAGCTGTTACAGCGAACGGCAAAAAAAGCAACGGAAATTGAAACGGAAGAGGAAATGAGACGGTATGCCATGGAAGAGGGGGCGAATCTTCTGAAAACCTCCGTGTACGCCATGCAACAAGATACCGCTTCGGGACTTGTATTCTCGGATAAACTACTCAAAGAAGGGGCGGACGTTGCTGTGGCTGCATACCGTCAGATTAAGAATTCCGCTTTTGCAGTGGAACAGACGGAATCCTCCGTCCATGCCGATTTCTTCTATGGGAAAGTGGATAGAGTAGACGGCACGGATAAATACGTGCGCATTATCGATTATAAGACGGGGAGCATTGACGAATCCCCTGCGTCTTACTATACCGGACAGAAGCTTCAGCTACAATTATATATGTCGGAATTGAAAGGTGAACGCGTACCTGCCGGGGTGTTTTACTTCCCGGCCTCCATGGATTATGCATTGGACGGCGAGGGAAGATTCCGCATGCGCGGATTTATGAACGGCGATGAAGAAGCGTTGCTTTGCGGGGATAAAAATCTTGGCGTTGCAGGAGAAAAGGTCAAGAGCGAATATTTTGACGCTGCGTTGAAGAATGGGGCAACAAAAAAGAAGGTCATGGATGAAGAAACCTTCCGCGACTTTTTGGATTATTCCGTACACGTGGCAAGGCAGGGCTGTCAGGAATTGAAGGAGGGCTTTATCGCGCCCTCGCCTTATGAAGGGAAATGCGAATATTGTAAATACGGCGGTATGTGCGGTTTCAATCGCGACACGAACAAACCGCGCAAAGAACCCTCCATTGAAACGGGAACGATTGCAAATATTGCAAAAAAGCAAAGGGAAGGGGAGGATTGACGTATGGCGAGATTTACTGATGAACAAATGCGCGCCATCGAAGCGCAAGGCAGAACAATCGTCTCCGCGTCCGCAGGTAGTGGTAAAACGACGGTCATGATTGAGAAAATTATTCGCTTGATTAAGTCGGGATGTAACGTAGCCGATATTCTCGCCGTTACGTTTACCAAAAAAGCGGCTTCTCAAATGAAGGAAAAATTGGCAAAGGCGTTGATAGAAACGATTAACGAGGCGGAGATTTCCGAGGAAAGGCGCTCGGCGCTCAAAAAGCAACTCAACGAAGTGCCAAGCGCGGATATTTCCACGATTCACGCTTTCTGCGCAAAGCTTTTGCGCACCCATTTTTATGCGGCAGGCGTGGATAACACCTTTCGAATTATCGGGGCGGAGGACGCAGAGGGGACGGTCCTTCGAAACGCCGCCTTGGACGATTTGCTGGAAGAGGGATATGAGGAAAAAGAGGAAATGTTCTCATACCTGCTATCCATCTACTGGCGAAAAAAGAGCGATAAAGCTCTACGCAATATATTTCTTTCCGCTTACGATGAGTTGAGAAATCGCGCGGACTATAAAGAGTATCTATTGGCGAGCCAAGCGTATTCGGAAGATACGTTTGACAAAATTTGCGTGGATTTAAAAAAGAAGCTGGACGAAAAGTGCCGCTATTATTACGAGCTTGTTGAAGATGAACGCGCATTCTTTATGGATGTCGATGAAAAACCGCAAATTGCGCTCTGTGAAGAGCTGATGGAACTTTTAGAACAAGCTATTTATGCCAAAACGTATTTTGACGCGCGTCTTGTGATGAAACCGAAATTCACTGTCAATCGTGTGGCGAAGAAGGATAAGGACACGCCTGAAAAGCAATACCATAGAGAGCGTATTGCGTTCTTAAAAGACCGCATTTCAAAGATTTTCGACGGGGAGCTGGCAAAAACGCTTACGCGCGAAGAAGAGCTTGCGCATTTTTTGCAATCGGGAAAAACGGCGGAGGCTTTGGCAACGTATTTGTTGCGCTTTGACGAGAAATATGAAAAGCTGAAAGCGGAACGAGGCGTTTTGGATTACGCCGATTTGGAGCATAAATCTTTAAAGCTGTTGCAAAACGAGGAAATTGTTACGGAAATGCGGGAGAAGTACCGCTACGTGTTCGTGGACGAATACCAGGACGTCAATCCCGTGCAGGAGGCGTTGATTACCCGTTTAAGTGGGGAGAACTTATTCCTCGTTGGCGACGTCAAGCAGGCGATTTACGGTTTCCGCGGCAGTAAATCCGGATTCTTTGTGGAAAAACAGAAAGAGTTTGAAACCAGCGGCGGTAAAAATTTATTTATGACGCGGAATTTCAGAAGTTCCGATCAGGTGCTGGACGCGGTCAATTCGCAATTTTCCTTGGCGATGACGCCCAAGGTCTGTTCGGTGGACTATGCCCGTGATTCTCGTATGGAGAAAGGGGGCAGGTACGAGGTGAATAGCGGTAGGGTACGTATTCACTTCTTTGGCGACGAGGAGAAAACAGAGACGGGAAGCCGTGGCGTGTATTCGGTGCGCGAGCATGCGCAAGGAAGAAACGTAGAAGAGAGCCGCGTGGCAAGAATGATCCGCAATATCATTGAGGAAGAACGGAAAAACAAGTTTTTTGATCCCGATATCGGCGAGTATCGCGAGGTGCGTTATTCGGATATTGCCGTGCTTTCCCGTAAAAAACAAGGGCAGATTGCGCGCACGGTAGAATCCCTCGCGGCAGAGGGCGTGCCTGTGACGGCGGCAGCGGCGGTCAATGTTTGCGATTTTTCCGACGTGAAGATGCTGATCGATTTGTTGCAGTTGCTTGATAATGCCGAACAGGATATTCCGCTTTGCAGTGTTTTACTTTCCCCGATCGGTAAGCTTACAGCGGACGATTTGGCATGGATTCGTTTGCAGTATCGTGAAGAAGCTTTCTTCCGTCATGCTTGCAAACGGTACGCAGAGGAAAGGGAAGATATTCTAGCGCATAAATTAAAAAAGTTCTATGCGTATTATGCGGAGATCCGTCAGTTGTCCCGTGTGCTGGACGCGGCGGAACTGATTACACAAATCATTTCCGAAACTCGTTTAGAGGCAAGTTTGTTGGCAAAACCCAATGGCATGTCCGCGATCAAACGTATTCATCGCTTTTTGGAGGAGGCGATTACCCCCGAACCGCTTTGCGTCCATGCGTTCTTGGATAAATTGCGCGATTTGGGGTATAAAATCGAATATAGTGAAAACGGCGGCGAGGATTCCGTTAAGGTGCTCACGATGCATTCCTCAAAAGGTTTGGAATACCCGATCGTTATTTTGGATAATCTCAGCGCTTCGTTTAGAGGCGGAGATAACGAAGAGGTGTACGTGGAGGAGACGTACGGCTTAGCGCCGAGGGCATTCGACGTAGAAAATATGCTCAAATCGGATACGCTGCTGCGCCGTTTGCATGAAATTAAGGAATCGGAAAGCTCGCTTGCAGACGCGTTGAATCTTTACTACGTAGCGCTCACGCGCGCAAAGTACGGTTTGCATATGCTGTTCAAGGAAGAAACGCCAATGCCCGACGTAAAATATGCGCGTTCGTTTGCCGAATTTACCGATTTTTCGGTTTGGCGAGAATATATTGCAGAGGACACCTTTTTTAATGTGCCCAAGCAGGAGCGCGAAGCGCTTGTTTTCCGTCCGGACGAAGGTTTGGCAAGGCAGATTATGGGCGCCTTTTTGTGGCGGTATCCCTATGCAGGCTACGAAAATTTGCCGGTGAAAAGCTCCGCGTCCCGGTTGCTTGCGCAAGCTTTGCCCACAGAAACGGAGGAGAAAAACGGCATTTTTGTGGAAGGGGAACGTTACGGAAAGGGCGAAACCAGTGCGGAGACGGGCGTTGCTTATCATGCGTTTTTGGAACAGTTTGATTTTTCCAAGCTGTATCACGAAACGGGGAAAGTACTTTCCAAAGCAGAGCTTTATAGCGTAGTGGAAGACGCATATAAACAGCTGCAGACAGCAGGCATGGTCGAGTTGAATTTACTTTCCAAAGATAAGCTGGTAGAGATTTTATCGAATCCCGTCTTTGCTTCATTGCATGGAAAAAGGCTATATAAGGAACAGAAATTCCTCGTATTTTTGCCCATTCGGGATACCTACGCGAAACGTGCGGATATACCGCAAATCCAAGGCCTTGATGAAGAGGAGATGATATTCCAAGGTGCAATCGACCTACTCGCCATAGGAGAGGACGGAAGCGTGCAAATCATCGATTATAAGTTCTCGCAAGGGGGCGCAAGCTATCTGCTTTCGCACTACCGTCCACAGTTGGATTTGTACAAGCAGGCGGTTGCAAAGGTATTGCATGTTGAGCCGGGAAAAATCCGTTGTTCGATTATCAATATTTATCACGGATTTCAGGTTGACGTGGATGTTTGATAAATCACGACAAAAAACGACAAAAAAATAAAAAATAATAGCCTCCTTTTTGGGAATAACACCGAAAAGGAGGTTTTTATGTGGTTTTTGGAATGGTTGAAAGAGGTTTATAAAGAGGAAGAAATGATACTTGGGGTGACGGTGATTGTTGCAGGCGCGTTAGTGCTGGCGGCTTTTGTATCCTTTGCGCTGGGGAATGCAAGCGTTTACACCTCGTTTGCGTTTATATTCGGCGGTGGTTTGGGTATTGCTGTGGCAAGCGGCGGCGTTTCGCATAGGGCGGGTTTTGTAAGCCTTTCTGCGTTGCTCCTTTTTGGCGGCGCGGTATATCTGTTGCTGTTTTCACTGCTTTCGGTACGCAAAATTGTGCGTGAAAGAAAAAAGCGCCGTATGGAAATACGGCGGAGACTGCAATATACTTTGCCCGATCGGGAAAATCGTTACGTGCGCACACGTTTAAATACGACGTTAAAAATGCCGATTACGGAAATGAATGCGGACATGGGTACTGCAAAAATCAATAAAAACGTCATTAAGCTTGGATATGCAAGGCAGCTTTTGAATAAAGTGCGTGAAGCGCCTTTATCCACGGCGGAACGTTTGCAAGCGGAGGAGATGGAAAAGGCGTTTTCTCTCTACTTCCATAAAGACGGTTGGACGGCGGAGGAATTGCAGGCTGTCAATGAAATTTGTTCCTCCATTTTGAAATTATCGGCGAAATACTCGGTTTGATGCAACGTCGTTGGGTTCCAAGGAAAACGGCGGCAGGGAAAGCATGAGTTTTATCAATGCGCCTTTTGCGCAAGCCGTGCGTAAAACGGCCTTTGTTACAACGCCTTCGGGACGATCCGTTACAATGGGTAAGAGGGTAGCAGGTATGCGTTGACCGAGGGGATAGGGTTGTTCTTTTCTTAAAATCACGGCATCGGAACAAGCCACGATCGACGTGATGGGAAAAACCTCGCCGCGGTCGGTGAAAAGATGGGTGGCGATAAAATCCTTTATTGCCAAATCTTCCACGGTGCCAAGATAACCGCCTTCAAAGGAATAAATAGGTAAGCCGATGGAAATTTTGGCACAATTCTTTGGATAAGCAGGACGGAGGCGGTGTAGGATAATCGTTTCGCCAACGTTCGCAATCGAGGAGACCCCGATGGAGAAATCGGTGTTGGATTGTGTAGCCGTGCTGGCGCAAAGCAAATACTTGACGGCATGGGATTTTAAAGAAAGCGCTACGCCGCGGCAAACTCCTCGAATCGCTTTACCTGCGCAAATATTTTTTTCGGTAAGATCGCTCAATTTCATGATACTGCTCCTTTTTTTCTAATATCATAAAGAGTTGAAAGTAGAGAAAAAAGACGGGATGGGACTTTTTTTGGCGAATTTTGAAAAAAGTTTTGAAAAGTATATGAAAATGCTTGCCAAAAGAAAAAAAGTTTGATAAAATAACGCAAGTAAAAGGAACGGAAGTTCTGTTATATTGGGGCGTCGCCAAGCGGTAAGGCAACGGACTCTGACTCCGTCATTCGGGTGTTCGAATCACTTCGCCCCAGCCAAAAATACAGCACACCAGTTCGGTGTGCTGTATTTTTGTTTGTGGCGACCTGCGAGAATGCCCGTGTTATCGGGTGGTCGTGCGAGGAGCGAGAAAAACGGCGGTTGAAACATGTACGAAGTAAGGCGAGCGACGACGCTTTGACGGCAAAGCCGTCAATACCACTTCGCCCCAGCCACACCAGTTCGGTGTGCTGTATTTTTGTTTGTGGCGACCTGCGAGAATGCCCGTGTTATCGGGTGGTCGCGCGAGGAGCGAGAAAAACGGCGGTTGAAACATGTACGAAGTAAGGCGAGCGACGACGCTTTGACGGCAAAGCTGTCAATACCACTTCGCCCCAGCCACACCAGTTCGGTGTACTGTATTTTTGCTTGTAGCGACCTGCGAGAATGCCCGTGTTATCGGGTGGGACGCTTACGCTATTCCGTCGCTACGCTCCTTACGCGCGAGGAGCGAGAAAAACGGCGGTTGAAACATGTACGAAGTAAGGCGAGCGACGACGCTTTGACGGCAAAGCCGTCAATACCACTTCGCCCCAACCGACGACGCTTTGACGGCAAAGCAGTTAATACTATTTTATCTCAGCAATTTTTAATTCGGTTTTATATGGGGAAAAGCAAGAAAATAATCACTTATACGTGCGCGCCACACTATTTTATGGCGTGTTAGCGTATGCGAATGTAAAAAAAGCATATAAATTAGCCGCAAAAAAGGGGCTAAATAGGTAAAAATTCCCTATTGAAAGCGAGGCAAAAATATGATAAAATGAATATGAAATACGATAAGGAGGTTTGTGAAAAATGTTGCATTACAAGGCAGACGAAGAATTTCAGGCCAACGAGCCGGTAGCAATCAAGAAAATATGCGATAATCGCAGTGAAGAAATTCATAATCACGACTTTGTGGAAATCGTCTACATCATCGAAGGCGCTGGCCGTCAGTACGTCAACGATGAGAAATTCGACGTAAAAGCAGGCGACTTGCTGTTTGTTAATTACGGTTGTACTCATGCATTTGAGGTAGACGAAAAGTTGATTGCATACAATTTGATGATTCGCGTGGATTATTTTACCACAAACATGGTACGGGAAGATAACCTGTTCTATTTACTTGCGCTTACCTCCTTTGAAAAAATTCAACATGAATTAAACGCGAAAAGTCCGTTGGTTTCTTTCGATGACGGCGAAAGCGGCGAAATGATCAACCTCTTTAAAAATATCGAGGTGGAGCTTGCGAAAAACGAGCTGGGGAAAACGTTGATTTTGAATTCCTATATCAACGTGATTTTATGCAAAGTATTCCGTAAATTCTTTGTCAAGAGTACGGAAAAAGACTCCTTGATTCCGCAGGATATTCTCGATTATATCATGGAGCATTTTAACGAAAAAATTTCGCTTACGGATTTGGCGCAAAGATGTTTTTACAATCCTACGTATTTCAGTCGGTTGTTTAAAAAGACGTTTAACATGAGCTTTACCGATTACATCATGGATTTGCGGTTGAAGCATTGTTGCGAACTGTTGAGAAACAGCGATTGCTCTATCGAACGAATTATCGCCGAAAGCGGTTTTTCGGATAGAAACACCTTTTACGAGCGTTTTAAAAATAAGTACGGATGCACGCCCAGTGAGTACAGGAACGGGGAATCCAAACAATAAGAACGCAAGTTTTATAGTAAAACTATAAATGACAAAAAAAGACCAAGTAGATGGAAAATCTGCTTGGTTTTTTGTTTAAAAAAGCGATTAGGTAAAAATACCATACAAAGTGATGGGGGAAAAGTAAAAATAACCTATTGCATAAAGGGGATTATTATAGTATAATAATAATCGAGAAAATTATTTAACGGAGGATTTTTATGAGAAACCTTACTAAAAAACTTTTATCGATCGTGTTGTTGTCCAGCACGATTGCGTCGGCTGGTGCTTGTAACATCATGGGCGGCGGCAGCAGTAGCAGCGGTGCTGATAACAGCAATAAGGCTACGCTTTATGTGTACAGCTTCACGAGTGGCTTCGGCAAGGAATGGCTGGAATCGTTGATTGCTGATTATGAAGAGGAAAAGAAGGACGTTGTTATCGGTGATAAAAAGGGTATCCACATCGAGCCTACGGCAGTAAAGGAAGACGTGCCCGGTGCGACGATGGCAGGCCGCGATGAAGTCGTATATTTCTTGGAACAGCAAGACTACTATGAACTGCTCGCTGGGAACTATATCGCAGATATTACGAGTGCAATCACATCGATAAACCCTTATGATGGTAAGACGTTGGAAAGCAAGATGTTCGAAGATCAGAAATCTTATTTCGCTCGTACAGTCAATGGGGAAACGCGTTACTATGCATACCCTCACTACTATACGAACTTCGGTATCGTTTATGACATCGGCTTGTTCGACGATATGGGTTATTACTTGAAAGACGGTTACAATCCCAACGGTGCGCTTGTGGATATGTTCTTGGGTAAAGACGGAGGCACGAAGAGCGCGGGTCCCGACGGACAGAAGGGCAACAGCGACGACGGTTTGCCTGCAACGTATGACGAATTCTTCCTGCTTTGCGACTATATCTCCGGTATCGGTGGGGACAATCCTTTGATTTGGAGTGGTGCGCACAGAGACGCGTACTTGACCCACTTCCTCAATGCGCTCGCAACCGATTATAACGGCTACGAACAGATGCGTTTGAACTTCACGTTCGACGGTGACGCAACCAACCTTGGTACGGTGGTTAACGGTAAGTTTGTAAAGGACGCTGAACCTACGACGATCGATGGCACGAACGGTGCAGAGCTTGCTCGTCAGGCGGGTAAGTTCTATGCAATGGACTTCTACAATACCTTGTACAACAAGTCCTACATAAACAACCAAAAGAACAAGTTGACGTTGTACAGCTCCAGCTATACGCATTTGCAAGCGCAATCCGCATTCTTGAAGGGTTCGGACGACGGTACGGATAACGCAATGCTTTTGGACGGTAGCTGGTGGCAGATGGAAGCAACATCTACGTTCGATACGATGGGCAAGCTTAGCGCAGATTATTCCAAGCAGAACAGAAAGCTCGGTTGGATGCCTTTACCTAAGCAGTCGAAAGAATTGGTAGGGAAGCAGTTTACGTCCTACGATATCATGTATCCCTTGTGTCTTATGAAGAACGGCTTGGATCCCAACAGCTGGCAATATAAGTACGCGCTTGACTTTATCCAGTTTGCAAACAGCGACGAACAGCTTGCGAAGTTCACGCAGATTACCGGTTGTACTAAGGCGTTGGATTACAGCTTGACGAGGGATCAGTACAATGCATTGTCTTACTATGGCAAGACGTTCTATGATTCCTACAAGAGCTCGAAGATCGTATTCCCTTATGCAAACAACCTGTTGTATGCAAATAACCAAAAGACGTTTAAGGAAATCGACAACACCGGCGCAGGTAGCCCCTTGTATAAATCGACTGCATACGCAACCTACTTCACGAAAGGCTTGGAAAACGGCGTAAGCGTAGAAAAGTACTTCAACGGTATGTACGATTACTTCAAAGAACTTACGATTTGGAAAAAGTCGAAATAATTCAGTTCAATCTTTATCAAGGATTTTCTTATGTTAAACGAAACTAAAAACGACAAAAACGTGAAAAGAAAGAATAAGATGCAGTTTGGAAGCAACGTCTTCTACGCTGCGCTTATGGCTTTTCCCGTTATACAATTCGTGATTTTTTACATAGTCGTTAATTTTCAATCTTTCGGCTATGCATTTATGGAACGCGAAACGCTGGCAAGCGGTGAGATTGTTTGGCATGCAACGTTGAAAAATATTACGGAATGGTTTTCTAATTCGTCCTATTTTAGGGATTTAATGGAAACGGCGAAAATGTCTTTGATATACTACGGAGGAATGCTGCTCGTCAGCATTCCTTTGGCGTTGTTATTCTCGTATTATATTTTCAAAAAATTGCCCGGCGCGAAGATGTTTAGGATCTTTTTGTTCCTTCCGTCTATCATTCCTGCGGCGGCATTTGCATTGACGTATAAGAATATATTAAACGTCGCTACCCCCGAATTATTCGGCGTTGGCACGTTGTTCCATTTTGACAGCCATCCGTTTTTATGGATTCTGTTCTATAACTTATACGTGGGTTTTGGTACG
Organism: Candidatus Scatosoma sp.; assembly: GCA_045594025.1. Taxonomy (GTDB): domain Bacteria; phylum Bacillota; class Clostridia; order Christensenellales; family Borkfalkiaceae; genus Scatosoma. The sequence continues at coordinate 19,113 of JAZNXS010000016.1, read as the reverse complement.
TCCGTATTGATGTATGCGAATAAGATGTTCGAAATTTCCCCCGAAGTAATCGAAGCTGGGAAATTGGACGGCGCTACGGGTATTAAGGAGTTTTGGTATATCGTGCTCCCTTTGACGTATTCTACCCTTTCGGTATTCCTCATCACGGGTGTAGCTACGATTTTCACGAACCAGTATAATTTATTCCTTTTCAATGCGGATCCCGAATTGCGTTCGTTGGGATATTACCTCTATCAAATTACGGGAGAAACCACGCAAAGTACGGAAAAACTGCCTCACGTTGCGGCGTTGGGGATGATTTTGACGTTTGTGGCAATTCCTTTGACGTTCATTTTCAAGTATTGCTTGGAAAAGTTCGGGCCGTCGGAAGAGTAAGGAGGGGAAGATATGAAAAACACGAAATTATCTGCAACGAAAACAAAGTTTTCCCCGCTGACCATCTCTCTTTTGGTCGTTTTGGTTTTGTACGTATTACTGATGCTCCTACTCTTTTATTGGGTAATACTCTCGGCGTCTAAGCAGTATCTTGGGGACTACGAATCGGAGTGGACGAAGCTCTATCCCCATAACCGAATTGGTTTGCCGAAGAAGTTTTATCTTTTGGAAAATATAGTGGAAATGAGCAATTCCTTTGCGGGAGACACGCTTGCCGGGTTGGCGATGAACACCATTCTTTATGCAGGTGGTTGTTCGCTTTCCAAGGTAGTCGTTACCTGTGTGGTAGCGTATCTTTGCGCAAGATATGATAACTGGTTCTCTAAGCTGGTATATAGCATTGTTATCGTTACGATGATCGTCCCCGTTGTGGGCAGTCAAGCGGCAGAGATCCAGCTGGCAAAGACGTTAAACTTACATGACCAAATCTGGGGTATGTGGGTGATGCGTGCCAACTTCTTAGGTATGTATTTCTTGGTATTCTACGGCGGCTTTAAATCTATGCCGGCAGGATACTACGAGGCGGCGAAAATCGATGGCGCGAATGATATGCAAATTATGTGCAGAATCGCGTTGCCGCTTGTAAAATATACGTTCTTATCTATATTCTTGATCGTATTCATCGAATATTGGAACGACTACTTAATTCCCAACTATTATTTACCTAACCATAGAACGCTTTCCCTTGCTTTGTATCAACAAATGCAAAACGGCGGCGGCACGAAGAATCAAATCTACCAAGAAGCACCTTACGCAATGACGACCGTATTGCTGATTACGACGCCGGTCATAGTGCTTTTCTCAATCTTCAGTAAGCGTTTGATGGGCAACTTGTCCGTGGGCGGCCTGAAAGGCTAATTTGGTAAAATAATGGTAAATAAAGAAGTTCAACGAAGCATGAAACGAAATTCTCTATTTCAAATCGAGTTCGCTTCATCTTCGTTAACTTAAGGAGAGAAAAATGACGAAATCAAAATTTAAAAATAAATATTTCTTGATTTTCATCTTGTTGGCGGTTTTACTGGGCAGCATGGTCCTTGCAGGGGCGCATTTTGTCGGTGAACGTATTCGTTATGCGAATGCGCAGGTCAACGTAGAAATTTCCGAGGATATTTCTGAAGAATATGCATTCGGCGATGAATTTGCCGTGCCTGAATGTACCTTTACGAGACAGGGAGTAAGCGCGAAAGGCGTTGCTACCTTACAATATCCCGACGGAACGGATACGAATGCAAAAAACGTATCGTTAAATCAAAGCGGAAAATACGTTTTAAGATATATTGCGAAAATCGGGGAGAACGTATATACGAAAGAATACGGTTTTACGGTATACGGCAAATTGGCATCGTACAGCAACAGCAAAACGACGATGTCCTACGGCTTATGCACCGATTTAGGCGCAAATTCTACGGGTTTGATGGTGCAGATTGTAAACGGCGACTCTTTGACGTTTGATCATATCTTCAACATGAACGAGCTGACAATGGCAACGAAGCTCTTGGAAGGCTTCGTTGTACCCAGCGCACAGGGCAGCGCAGACTTTTCCAAGATGGTGTTCACCTTCACCGATGCGGAAGATCCTTCCGTACAGCTTGTATATCACGGCAATTTCCATAACGATAGCAATGCGTACGGCTTGACCTTCTTCACGGCAGCAGGTAACGGACAGGTACATTGCGGTTTGGAATACGTTGGTAAACTGCACGTTGGCAGTACGCTCGGTTGTTTGGTTCCCCACAGCTTTATTGCGATGGATACGGGCTTGTATTACGGCGCGCAAAAACCGACGCCGGCGGCTCCCGATGCGAAGACCTTCTGTATCAGCTATGACGGTAAAACCAATCAAGCTTGGGCAGGCGGTAAAATTATTTCCGATTTAGACGACAGCAATTATTATGATTCGCTGTGGTTTGGCTTCCCCAGCGGCAAAGCAAAATTGACGATCAGCGCGTTGAATTATAACAATGCAACGGCAAATATCTGCTTTACCAGCATTTTGGGCGTAGATTTGTCTGCGGAAAACTATATTGACGATGAAGCGCCCGTTATTACGATAGATAGCGAGTACGCTACGATGCCGAGCGCCGTGGTAGGGAAGCACTACCCGATTCCTGCGGCAAGCGCGATGGACGCTGTGAACGGTGTTTGCGACGTAAAGGTATCCGTATGGCACGATTACGGTTCTGCAAACCAAAAGATGGTGGATATTAAAGATAATCGTTTCATGGTAAACGGAGTAGGCGCTTACGCCATTGTTTACGAGGCTACGGATTACAGCGGCAACGTTAACCTCCAAATCTTGTGGACGCGCGCGTACTTAAGTCAATATATAAGAAAATTATCCGTCTCGATTGCAGAAGATTATCCGACGGAGGTAGTGGTAGGTACGTTGCAAAAGCTGCCTGAAGTTACGGTAACGGGCGGCAGCGGTGAAAGCGAAGTGACCTATACGCTTACCAAAGATAAGAAGAGCTGCGAAATCGTCGACGGTACGTTCTGTATTGAAGAGGCAGGCGAATGGACGCTGACCTGTACGGCGGTTGACTACGTAGGCAACGCGGCGGTAGCGATTTACAAAATCAAAGGCGTAGTAAGCGATAAGCCGATTATTTTAGAAGAACCCAACTTCCCTGTGGCATACGTTTCGGGTGCTACGTACACTTTGCCTGTCCTGCATGCGTATGATTACAGAAGCGGCGCGAAGGTAGAAAAGCTTTGCTCCGTAACGGTAGAAGACAACGGTCAATCCAAGACGTACCAAGCGGGCGCAACGTTTACGCCCAGCGTTGAAAACGGCATGATTAAAATTGTATATAGCTGTGACGGCGTGAAGTTAATAGAGAAAGAAATCCCCGTTATCGCTGTATTTGGGAAGGAACAAATTCCCGGAGAAGAAAGATACCGTGACGTTGTATACGTAGAAAAATATTTCTATACCGATTCGGATTTGCGTATAGAAAACAACACGGACCTTGATGCGCTCAACGGCTTGATGGTGACGGCAAATCACGATGCGGACAGCGTAAAAGCTACGTTTATCAATCCGCAAATCGCAAACGTATTCTCGCTGGATCTTTTAACCGTTCCCAACTGTTCGAAGTTCACGAAGATGATCGTTACGTTGACCGACAGTGAAAATCCGGAAATCGTTGTAAAGGCGATTTTGGAAAAAGACGATGGACAAACGAAGATGACGGTTGGCGATACCGTAATGCAAGTGGCGTTGGATTTCGACGGCGCAAGCGCAACGTCTTACAACGTTGGCTACTCTAGCGGAAGCTTCATCATCAATACGTCGACGTTGATTTCGATAAATAAGACGGAAAACGGCGAGGCGTTTAACGGCTTCCCCTCCGGCAAACTTGTTTTCGATATCGAGCTTTGTGACGTAGAAGAGGGCGCGGCAATTTTCTTACATAAGATTTGCGGCAACAACGTAAATAACAAGCAAGATAATAAAGGTCCGTCTATTACGACGGTAAGCGGTGAAAAAGCGGCTACCAATGCTTATAAGGACAGCGTATATACCATCGAGGGCGTTATCGTGGGCGATTTCCTTTGCCCGAACGTAAAAACGACGTTGACGGTATTAGCGCCTGACGGATCGCTTGTCAGCACGGTAGACGGCGTAACGTTGCAAGGCGTGGACGCAACGAAGGATTATCAGATTAAGCTTTCGATGTACGGCGATTACTACATCGTAATCAACGCGACGGAAGGCGATTTCTGGAAGCATAGCAACCGTTCCACGCAGGAATATCTCATCACCGTTGTAGACGGAGAAAAGCCGAAGATTACGATGAAGGGAGCATTCAAGACGGATTTGAAGGCAGGGGATATTTTGGTAATTCCCGAATATGAAATTTTCGATAACTATACGGCGAAAGAAAATCTTTCCGTGATGACGGTAATCACCAATCCTAAAGGGGTGCCTGTCTATCTGTACGGGGAAGAGAATGCAATTCGTTGTAAATATGCAGGCGAATATAAGATTCAAATCTTTGTTCTCGATGAGATGGGAAATTTGGCTATCTATGAAACAAGCGTTACGGTAAAATAAGGAGGCGAATATGAAAATGATAAAGAAAATAGCGGCGCTCTTGTGCTGTACCGTAGTTGCTGTGACGGGTTTTGTTGGATGTAATCAGCCTACCAAAGAGGATGAGGGAAAGGTAAATGCGGTCGGCGATAATGTAATCAATACCGTAATGGGCACTTTGCATAAGGTAAACGTTTCGGAAAGCAACGTACCGTTCGTGGTCAATAATCAAACGCACTATAAAATATATGCGGATTTATCCAACACAAAGCTCAGCGGCGCGATCATGAAATCTGCCAGCTTCGTTTGCGAACAAGTGTACAACGCAACGGGCGTGGAAATGCAAATTATCACGGATAAACCGCAAAATCTGACGGAAAAAGATTACGCTATCGTGTACGGATTTAACGATTTGTATCAAGGTCTTGGGTTAAGCGTACCCACCGATAACATCGGTTCGACGGGGTATTATATCAAGACGAAAGGCAATACGGTATTCATTCAGGCGAACGGCAGCGACGGTTACCGCATGGGCGGTCTTGCATTCCTGCGCGAGGTTATCGGCTATGATATGATCACGGAAGATTGTATCGTTTATGCAAAAGACGGCAAGACGATGCCGAATATGGACATTGTAGAAAAACCGGATTTCGATTACAGACAAATCCAAAACTATACGACGAGTATTGAAGTATACGGCACGGGTATGCATACGCATAGCGACATTTGGATTCCCGTAAACGGTTGGGATATGCACAACACGTTATACTACGTTCCCGTAGAGGAATTTGCAGAGCTGCATCCCGATTGGTACAGGGCAGACAGACAGCAAGTGTGCTATACGGCGCACGGAAAGAAAACCGAATATGAGGCATTGCTGCAACAGGTATTCCAAGTCGTTAAAACGCGCATGAAGGAATGTCCTACGCTTGAAAACATGTCCTTCACGGCGATGGACGGTACGGGACAAGATTCCTGTACGTGCGACACGTGCTTAGAATATAAGAATTTGTATGGTACTCCTGCGGCGACGTGTATTTATTTCATGAACGACCTGAACGAGTTGGTACAAACGTATATTGCGGAAAATGAGCCGGGTAGAATAATGAACCTTACGTTCTTCGCTTATCACGATGCAGAACCTGCGCCCGTAGAAAGAGCGAAGCATACGGACGAATACGGCAACGTGATTTGGGGCGAACCGTTAACGGACGAAGACGGCGATTATATGCCTTTGAAGCGCTATGCCCGTGATGAAAACGGTGCGTTCATTAAAGATGAAAACGGCAATTATACGTACGAAAAGGACGAAGACGGAAATTACGTATATTTGGAATGTGACGAGCACGTATATCCTTGGCTTGCACCGATTTATTCCAAGTTCACCTCGTCTTTCTATAGCGAAGTTAATAAGAGCTACGCGCAAAACGTATCCTTGTGGTATACGGTGAGCGAGAATGTATACGTATGGATATACGGTACGAACTTCTCCTATTATTTGTATCCGTACAATACGTGGAGCGTTGTTCCCGAAACCTACCGTTATCTGCGCGAATGCGGCGTTAAATACATTTGGACGCAAGCGCAGGAACGTAATCAGTCGACGGCATTCACCGATTTGAAGGACTACATCGACGCGAAATTCCAATTTAACGTCAATGCAGATTACAATGAAGTGATTAGCAATTACTTCAATAATTATTATTTAGAAGCGGCGCCGCAGATGAAGCGTTTGTTTGATATCATTCAGGCGCGCAGCGCATATCTGGAAGAGACCGTGCCTACCATTTCGGGCGGTATTTACGACGATATCGGCAATGCGGAATATTGGCCTCGCTTGTTGATTGAAGATATGCTGGAAATTATTGACGAAGCATATGCAGCGATAGAAAAGTATAAGGTAACGGATCCCACGTTATATGAAAATCTTGTAAAGAGAATTAAGAAAGAAAGTATTTTCCCTCGCTACGTGCTTTGTACGCACTTTGGGGAGTACTATTCCAACATTCGTCAAATTCGCACGGAATTCCGTGATGACTGGAATGCGTTAGGTTTCTCGGTTTATAAGGAAACGAACGGCGATATGCAAGCGGTGTTTGTTGGTTGGGGTTTATAAGGAAATATATGGTAAGGAGAATTAAAATGAAAGAATACGTAACTCCAATAATGGAACTTCACATTTTCACAGTGCAAGACATTGTGACAGAGTCTAATCCATATGACAATGACTATGAAGATATGGACAATTGGGATTAAGGAGGAGTAAGGATGAAAAAATGGATTAGAAAAATTTTATTATCCGTTTGTATGGCCTTTTTCATGGTCGCATCTATCGCAGGTGCAGTGTTCTCGTTTGACGTGACGACCGCAAAGGCTGAGGCTACTTGGCAAACCGGCGTGTTTGAAATGGACGACGGCGCTTCGCTTAAACTCGGTAAAGTGGGTGGCTTGCGTTTTATTGTTCGTATGGACGAAACGGTATACAACTTTGTTAATGAAAATGAAGACGCAGAGTTGGGCTTCGTTATCGCTCCCAAAAATTTAATGATAGAAGCAAACGGCGATTATCTCAATATGTCGAAGAAAATCGGCGGTGCGATTGATAAAGATAAACTTTATCAAGACGGCGATTATTGGTTTGCAAACGGTTGTGTTTCCAATATAAAGGCGGCAAACCTTACCCGTTCGTTCACGGCAATTGCTTATATCAAATATAATGGGGAAGTCCGTTATACCGAATATAACGATTTGGCGAGAAATAATCTGTATGATACTGTGAACATGGCGGTATTAAGCGGCAAATACACCGAAGAATTATTCGGGGAGAATAAAGCAGGCGGCTACGTACAAAACGGCGAAAACGTGGGTTGGTACGGCTCCGAAGCTTATCCTATCGTAGTAGAAAATACGACGGAATATGATAACTTGGTGGATATAGTTAACGCTGCTAGCGATATTAATTTCTCCGATTATTACGTCGTTGTTAAAAACGAAGCGACTTCCAATAAAGTATTTACTGATACGGAAATAGCGCCTACTGTAATTTTGGAGGGCGCAGATAGGGTTAACAAGCTGATTGAGGCGCTTCCCGATGAAATTACCATGCCCGATGCGGTTCAGTTCGTAGCAAGAATTCACGAAGTGGAAAGGGCATATAACGCGCTTTCCAGCGCAGCGCAGGCGCAGGTAGAAAATTATGCGAAAGTAGATTCGTTGCTTTCTGTAGTCGAGGGGTACGACCGCGTTTATAAAAATGACGCGACGGACGGTACGGTAATTCCTTCTTACGTACCCAACTATACCTCTACGGTAGGCGGTACTGCTACAACTCGTCAAGATGACTTGTACGGAAACGTACTTACGGTTACATCGGATGCAAACGGTAAGGCGGCTTTGCATTTTACAAATTTCCCGTCTATAGCCAAATATGCCAAAATTTATTTCTACGTAAAGGTAAGCGTTGGTTGCAATCTTTATCTTTCCGATGGTATCACCAACGACGGTTGGGGGGACAACTGGAAGAACAATTGGAGCGAGGACGGCTACTGGTGTAACGCAGATACTTGGCGCTTGGTAGAAATCGATCCTTCTAGTGGATATATCGGGACGAATTTTGCGTTAGGGTTCCGTGCGGATACGACCGGATTCACCTTCGAAATTTCCGATATTTACGGTATTCTCATAGAAAAAGCGTCTGTTAAGTCGGGCTTGTCGTTTGGTAGTATTGCTGAAGCAGGAACGCACGAAGAATATGGGCATATTTATCATCTTACGCAAGGGTGGGATAGTGCTACGGACTTGGGTTCGATTGGTGCAGGTAAAATGAAAGAAGTCCTTGCAGATGGACACACTGCCCTGCGTTTCTGGATTTATAATCCTGTTGCAAGCGAAGTGAATCTTTACGGCTCTTGTGCAGGACACGATTGGGCAAGAGAAGCCCTTGCAACATTGGCGGCTAACGCTTGGACGGAAGTTATTTTAAAACCTGAATTGATTGATTCGCATGATTCTTATGATTTGTGTATTTGCGTTAGGGATACAAGCGACGTAGGGGTTGCGAAGACGGCAGGTTGGCAAATTTCGGACATTTATTCGTTCTATTCTCCTGTAACTCAAATGGGTACTAGCTTGACCTTTGGTACCCAAAGCGCTACAGGCGAAAGCAATGAAAACGGCGCGATTTATAATATTTCCCGTGAGCAGTGGTATATTGATAACAATAACAACAATACAATCGGTACATTGCAGGCGAACAAGCTTGCCAACGCATTGCCTGTAGGTTATGAATACTTCTATTTCTGGATGTATAATGGTACGGGCACGGAATACAACTTCCATTTGGCAGGTGACGTAAGCGGCACTTGGACGGATTCCAAAGATAACATTGCGATGGCGGTTGGCGAATGGACGAAGATTATCATTTCGGCTGAAGATATCGAACTGAATAAGAATGGTCAGTGGTACGTATATATCTTAGGCGGCGACGGCGCAGGCGCAGCAAAAGACGGCTGGAAGATTTCGCCGATTTACGCAGGCCCTGATAAAGAGTCCGCTTTAGAAATCGTTTATGCGGATCACGCAGACGTTAAGACGACAATTTCCCTTATCGGTGCGCTTCCCGTACCTGAACAAGTAACAATTGATAATAAAGCGGCGATAGAAGCGGCGCGCGCAGCTTATGATAAATTGACGGCAACGCAGCAAGCGTTGGTTGGCAACTATTCCAAACTGTCGGCGGCGGAAACGAGATTGCAAGCTATTGAAGACGCAAATGAAGTGGTTGCGATGATCGATGCGATCAATGCAAACAATTTGGACGAAACAGCGGTGGAAGCGGCAAGAGCAGCGTATGGGGCATTATCCGATACGGCGAAAGAAATGGTAAGCAATATTGCGACGTTGGAAGGCTACGAAGCGACTCTTACAGCAGATAAAGCGGTTGAAAATGTAATTTCTTTGATTGCAGTTCTGCCTGATTCCGTTGTAATGCCTGATCATCTTGTCTTCGTTTCCAGAATTGAAAACGCTGAAGCAGCTTACAATGCGCTTTCCGATGAGGGGAAAGCTATGGTTAGCAATTATGCGAAGCTGAGAACGCTTGTCAATGCGATTAAGGGTTATGATACGTTGTATACCCAGACGGTTGACGGTGTAAACGTTATTCCTTCGCACGTACCTAATTATACTTCTACGATTGGCGGTACGGCAACAATCGGTAATGACGCATATTACGGCAACTATTTGAAAGTAACGCCGAATGCAGGCGGCAAAGTGGCAATTCAATTTAAGAATTTCCCCGACGTTAGCGTATATACAAAAATTTACTTTAATATCCGCGTAGTAGGCGATTCCTGTAACGTATATCTTTCCGACGGTATCACCAATGACGGTTGGGGTGACGGATGGAACAATAACTGGTCATTGGACGGCTACTGGGCAAACGATGGAAACTGGATCCAAAAAGAAATTGACTTGTCGGGAACTTATACAAGCAGTTCCGGAGCGACCATGTATGTTAAAAATATTTTTGCATCTAACTGGGCGCTTGGTCTTAGAACGGATAAGACGGACGTTTCGTTTGAAATTACGGATATCGTTGGTGTTAAACCTGACTTAGGCGAAGCAGCGAATACGTCGTTTGGTAATATTGCGGATAGCGGTACAAAGAATCAATACGGCACGGTATATAACTTTACGCAGGGTTGGTCTAGCAATACCGACTTGGGCGCATTCAATCCCGGTATCATGCGCGGTGCTTTGAATGAAGGACACGATAGCTTCCATTTCTATATTTACAACCCCAACGCAAGCGACGTTACATTCTACACAATGGAAAATGAAACGTGGGCGCGCCTGAGTGAAGTTACGTTGACGGCGCAAGCTTGGACGGAAGTTGTATTTACGCCTGATGTGATTACATCGAATGATACCTATCTTACGTACATTTGTGTGGAAAGCGGCGCAAGTGCGTCGGGTTGGCAAATTTCGCCTATTTATTCCTTCTCGTCAACAGAAGAATCGCAGGATATTATCGAACAAGTGCAACAGCGTATTAATGCTTTGAATACCGAAACTCCTGACGAATATCAAGTGCAGTTGGCTCGTGAAGCATTTGAAGCGCTCAGCGAGAATTATAAGGCGGTTGTAGATACGACGAAGTTGGTCGATTGCGAAGAGGCATTGTACGGCGACGTGACAGATGCTCCGTTCATCGTAGACGGCGCAACGCAGTATAAGATTTACTATTCAGGAAGAGCTTTAAAAGAAACGGCAACGTTCATGCAAGAACATCTTTGCCAAGCGACGGGCGCAACGTTACCTTTGGTATCGACGATGCCTTCCAGCAACCTGACGAAGTACCGTTATGCAATTATCTTTGGGGATGAAACAGTGGCAGCAAGCCTTGGCTGGACGGTTCCTACGAAAGGCGAGATTGGCACGGCAGGGTATGCAATCAAGAGAATTGGAAGAACGGTGTTGATTATGGCTTACGGCAACGATGGATACCGTATGGGCGCATTGGCATTCCTTCGTGAGGTAGTCGGTTACGACATGATTAGCGAGGATTGCGTAATCTACAGTAAGGACGGAACTGAATTGCCTGCATTGAACTTGCAGGAAATTCCTTCCTTTGACTACCGTCAGAAGCAAACGTACATGACGGAAGACGAAGTGTTTGGCATGGGCTTGCAATCGAATAGTGATATTTGGATTCATTCTAGTGAAGGTTGGGATATGCATAACACGTTGCATTACTTGCCTACGGAAACCTATCAATCTGCACATCCTTCTTGGTACTATACGTATACCGATTCTGTAGACACAGTCAGAACGCAAATCTGTCCTACGGCAGGCGGCTCTTCTACGGAATTCAACGCGATGGTCGAGGCGATTGCAGCAAACATGTTGGTACAAATCAACGCACAGCCCGAAAAGGAAAATATTTCCTTCTCGATTATGGATACGGGCGATGGCGACGATTGTACGTGTGCGCGTTGTAAATTGTACGATACGTTATATGGCGAAGGCGGCTTCGCGGCGGCTTGGATTGATTTGATGAACGCGATCAACGCAAAGATTAGGGAATCCTTGCCTGCAGATAGAGTGCTGAATATTGCATTCCTTGCATATCGCGGAACGGAAAAAGCGCCTGCAAACATCGATGCAAACGGTAACGTAACCTTGATGAAGCGTTATCAGATTAACGATAACGGCACTTATACGCAAACGAGCGAAGACTTGAAGTGCGACGAAGGTGTAACGGTATGGCTTGCTCCTATCAATGCGAAGTATGCAGAAAACTTCAACCATGCTGATAATGCTGAGCATTTGGCAACGGTGAAGAAGTGGTGCGCGCTTTCTGATAGCGTATACATTTGGGCTTACGGTGCAAACTTCAAATTCTATATGTATCCTTACAATACGTGGCAGGCTTCGGCTGAAAACTACAAGATCTTTAAAGAGCTTGGCGTGAAAGCCGTATGGAGCCAGAGTAACGAAACGGAAGCAACGGCATTTAGCGATTTGAAGGGATATATCGACTCCAAGTTTATGGCTGACGTCAATGCGGATTACGAAACTGTTCTCGATACTTACTTCACGAACTACTTCGGCGCAGGAAGCACGAAGATGCGTTCGCTCTTTGATAAGATCGTTGCAAAGTGTGAAGAGATTGAATCGAATTATGACGGCTTAGGTCGCGGTATTTACGACGAGATCGAAAACACCAGCGGTTTCTTGGGAATTGGCGCAAAGACGTACTGGACGCAGAGTTGGCTTAAAGAATGTGTTACGCTCTGTGATGAAGCGGCAGCGGCTGTAGATGCGGATACTACGCTTACCGACGCGCAAAAGACGGCGATTAAGAACAGAATCACGAAAGAAAGTCTGTTCCCTCGTTACGTGCTTTGCACGACGTTTGCAAGCAAGTATTCTTCTAGCGATAAAACTGCAATGCGTCAAGCATTCAAGGCGGACGCAACTGCGCTTGGGCTTACCTTGTATCGCGAAGCAGACGGGCTCTTATCCGATTTGTACAGCGATTGGGGCGTCTAAATTTTAAACGAAATATATGAGGGTTCAAATGAAAATAAAGCATTTCATATTATTTGCTATGTGTTCTTTGCTTTGTATGACGGGCTGTTCTATCTTGGGTAATTCCCAAGATAGCAGCTCGGCAACGGCACCTGAATCGAGCAACGAAAGTAGTAGCAGCAGTAGTAGCAGTCAGGAAGAAATCGTTATTCCGCAAGTACCCGTGGTTTCCGTTAATCAGGATTCTGTGGAAATTTGCGTAGGGGAAAGCTATACCTTGACGGCTGCGGCGGAGAATATCCAAGCGCCTGCTTTCGTTTGGTCGATAGACGGTGACTTCCCTTCGGACGTAGTATCCCTTTCGCAAGAGGGGAACGTGGCGACGGTCACGGCGTTAAAGACGGGCGAAACGAAGCTTGTTGCTTCGTTGGAATACGAAGGACACACGTATTTTAGAAGCGTTTCCGTTACGGTAAAAGAAGATAGCGGTATTACGCTTGTGTTAAGCGATAACGTAGGTTTTGATGCTAAGGGTTATCACGTGGATTTATCCACGCTGACTACGGAAAACGGCGACGAAACCTCTATCGTACCTTTGGTAACGGCATATAAAAACAATAAAATCATTGCGATGGATAGCTTCACGTGGAACAGCGAAAATGCGTCCGTTGTAGCGACAGAGGGAAACAAGTTCGTCTCCGTTAGCGAAGGCGAAACGGACGTTGTCGGCGTTTGTGAAATCGACGGCAAGGAATATTCCGTAAACGTTTCCGTCACCGTATACCGTCCTACGATTGCGTTAAACGAAAGCTTTGTCGTAGAAGTGGAAAATCTTTCCACGTTTACGCTGGAGGCTAACGTAAAGGGTATCGCGAGAGGCGTTTTGTATAACGGTCAATCGGTAGGCGAATTCAACACGCAGGACAAGACGATTACGTTCGATAAGGATAAGCTTCCCAAAACGGCGGCTTTGTTGGGCGAAAACCGCGAATTAAGGGTGGAAACTAGCTTGGCAAGTTACGTTATAAAGGCAGACCTTTACACGAAAATTATCAGCAATAAAGAGGAATTTGACGGTATGGCGGCGCTTGCAAAGGCGGCGTGCAGCACCGATGCGGCAATTTGGGACGGCTATTTCGTTTTGGATAACGATATCGAATACAATGGCTTGTTCACTTCTAAAATCGCCGATTTGGATTCCTTGTGGGCTGCTGTGGAAGGAAACTGGTTTAACGGCGGTTTGTATGGGTTCAAAGGTATTTTCGACGGTAAAGGACATAAGATTGACGGAATCAGCATCGATAACGGCGAACAAATCGGTAGTATTTTTGGCGTTCTCCACATTGACGGCGTCATCAAAAACGTTTCCTTTACAAATGCCAGCGTAGCGGCAAACAGCTCTTTGGTTTGCGGCGCAGGCGGCGGTTCGATTGAGAATATCTATATTGAATACACCTCGATGGGTAAGGGGACGCAACATTATGAAGGCGACGGCTCCATCAATACGCATTGCGCGTCCTTCTTCGGCTTTAAAGAACCGACGGCTACGGCAAACGTATCGAACTGTGTGATCGACGTTACAAAGGCGAGCTTCAATACCAATAATTCAATTAAAATCGTCGGAAGTGAATACGCTTCCATCAAAAACGTATTCGTAATCGGCGGTACGAGCGCTTTACATAAGAAGTCTAATGCGACGCTTGCATTCTCGTCCGTGATAGACTTTGTAGAAAGCACCAACGCGCAAGGTCGTTATAAGAAGTTTGACGAGGCGTTCTGGTCTTTGATCAGCGGCGTTCCCGTTTCCAAGCGTGTATATGAAGATATATATAATAGGGAAATAAACTTCACGGCGGCAACGGAAATCTTGGTGTCTGGTACGGAATATAAGTTCTTGTTGGACAATAATTATGCGAGGATTACTACGAACAATGCAAACGTAGCAATCCAAAGCGGTAAGGCTATCGTTTCGGATACGGTTACCGACGGTGAAGAAATTACGGTTACGGCAACTTCGTTGTTTGATCCTACCAAGACGGATACGTTCACTTGCAAACTGGCAATGGCAAACTATGAAGCTCTTGTGGATTTGACAAGTGAAGCAGGTAACGCGTTCTATGATATTACGCTCGATAAAGTATACTTTGCGGATCTTGCTTCGAAGATTGACGGAGAAGTATTGTATTTCGTGGATAGCGAATATCAAGTGCCTACCTTTGGTCAGGACGGCGACGCAGCACAGACGCTGATTGCTGTAACGAAGAATAAATTCTATAAATTTAACAGCCAAAGCGTTACGAAAGTTATTGCGACGGCGGAAGATCTGCATTACGTACGTAGGGATTATACCGTTTCTTCGTATGGCAATCCTGGTTGTTACGACAGTATTCTTAAGGGTACGTTCGTATTGATTAACGATATCGACTGCACCGGTTTGGAATTGCCGAATACGGGTAGATATTGGGAAAATTCGAGAGGGTTTAGCGGCACGTTTGACGGGCGCGGCTATACGATTTCGAATTTGAAGGTAGGCGTAAACGGTTTATTCGGTACGTTGTCTTACGCAACGATCAAGAACGTAAACTTTAAGAACGTGAAGATGGAAGCAGGGGATCAAGGCGCATACGTATCGTTGTTCGCAACGAGAGCATTCAACAGCGTTATTGAAAACGTGTCGATGCATTTTGCGGAATATATCGCAGGTACTTCGGTTTACCATACCAGCGGCTTGATGATTTACGAAACCAGCTTTGATTGTCAGTTTATAGGCATCACGATAGACGTCTCCGACGTTTCCGGCGTGAAATATGTCGCAGAGTGCTTCTACGGCGCGGACATTCCCTTTAAGTCGGAAGAAAAGTCCACGTATAGCGATATTACCGTTATCGTAGCAAGCTTAGATGAAGTTCCTGTATTTGCGTATAATGGCGCGACGGGTAATGCAGGCGACATTGTGGCATATCCTGACGGCGTTACGGTGCAAGACGTTAACGGTAACGTAAAGGCGTAATGAAATGGGTGAAAACGATGAAGAAGAAAATAGCAGTATTCTTGTTGGCGTTGTCCATGATATTTTCGTGCGGTTGTTTTAATACGGATATCTTGGACAACTCCTCATCGGGACAAAACGTAAGTTCTTTCGGGAGTTCTTCAAACGGCGAAGACGATACGAAGGATTCTTCTTCCGGCGCAGGAAACGCGTCTACAGATTCCTCGTCAAGCGGAGGAGGCTCTTCTGCAGGTTCTTCGTCAAGCGTAGGTGGTTCTAATCAAGGCAGCAATTCCGCAGTCACGCAATATTGTACCGTTCGGTTTGATACGGACGGCGCAGGGGAGATAGATGCGGTTACCGTAGAAAAGGGCGAAAAACTTGCTCCGCCCCAAACGCCGCAAAAGACCACGAAGGAATGCGAATACGAATTCCTCGGTTGGTTTGTTGGCGAAAAAGAATGGGATTTTGCTAACGACGTAGTAACGCAAGACGTAACCCTTGTTGCGCATTGGAAGGAAGGGGATAAATTTACCGATTCCTTCTTACCTAAGGACTAAAGACTTTATCAAACGTTTTTGTGATAGAGCCCATTAAAATAAAAAAATGTGTCCATGCAAATGGGCAGTAGGAGGAAAAAATGAAAAAGAAACTTGTGTCACTTTTAAGCATGTTGGCTTGTATGGCAATGTTTACTAGTTGCGATGCTGGCTCCATAGTCACCGAGCTTGTTGATGACGTGTATGGCCTCATTGGCGATATCAACGGTTATATCACCGGTGAATACAGCAGCGAAAGCTCTAGCGAATCCAGCAGTACTACGCCTGATGATCCTGGTACAACGAATCCTGATGATCCTGGTACTACGAATCCTGACAATCCTGGTACCACGAATCCTGATGGTCCTGGCACAACGAAGCCGCACGAACACGATTACGTGAAGCATGACGCGGTGGATGCAACCTGCGAAGAAGACGGCAACGAAGCGTACTATACATGTAACGGTTGCGATTTGATTTTTGATGAGGATAAAGCGACTCTTGAAGCGATCCCCACCATTGCTGCAACGCATAATTACGTTTTTGTAGAAGGTAAGGATGCAACGTGCGGTGAAAAGGGCGTTCTCGATCATTATACTTGTGGCGAATGCGATAAGTTGTTTGATTTGACAAAGAATGAAATTACTAATGTCGAAGTGGAAATTGATGCAACGAATCACTCGGCAACGACGTTGATCATTGCACAAACGCAGCCCACAAAGCTTAATTATAAGGCAGGCGAAGCGTTTGATCCTACCGGTATGGTTGTTGTCTATAAGTGTAACGATTGTGAAGGTGAAATCGTAGATAATCAGTTCTTGACCTATACATACGCTACGGAAAACGCAACGGCGTTTGCGATTGGCGATACAAAGGTAACCGTAAATTATCAAGGTTTCTCCTTTGACGTAGCGATTACCGTTGCGAAAGAAGCGGTAGAAATTTTTGGCGTAGAAGAGACGTATGAAACGGTATGCAGCGTTGCGCCCTCTATTCAAGCTTCCTCTAACTTGGCGGATAGCAATATCGTAATTACCTATTACGATGAGGAAACGGAGGTAGAACCTTCTACATTTGTTGCAGGTAAGACGTATACCGCAAAAGTAACCATTGCGGAAACGGAAACGGCGCTTGGCGCAGAAGCGACGGCTACCGTTACTGTAAACCACGGCTATGCATGGAAGGAAGACGCAGATGATTGGAAGAAGATGACGTATGAATGCGTTTGCGGCGAGAAAAAGGCATTCTATGCAATGAATTATCAGTCCCCTTACGTAGACGCGGATAACTTGGCTATCGATCTTTCTGCATTCATTCACGACGCAGAAAACGTAAGCATTTCTTCCGTTAAGCAAATTATCCGTATGAAAGACGGTACATATTTGGCAGCAAGAGACGGTGAAGTAGTAGATATCGAATTCACGAACGAAGGTATGACTTATTCGTTTGCGGCAGATAAGTATGAAAAGCCTAGCGGCGAATGGAAACCTTATATCTTGACGCTTGCCGTAGATTACGTCATCGACGGCGTAGAATGCTCTCTCGTGGTAGAAGCGAAGCTTGTTGATAAATTGATTCAAACGGCAGCCGATTTGGAAACTCTCGTTTACATGGGTGCTGATACTGTAGAAAATGGCGGAACGCAAAATACGGGTTACTACGTATTGGCAAACGATATTGACGCAAGCGAATGGACGTTGCCCGCATCTAAGCATGCATGGCAAGAAAATATTGGCTTCTGCGGCGTTTTGGAAGGTAATAATTATACGATTAGCAATCTTAACGTAGCAGCTTGGACGAACGGCTTATTCGGTGCGCTTGGCGCAGGATCTAAGATTCAAAATATCAGCTTTAAAAACGTTGTTATGGGCGATAGCGCATATTTCTTTGCATTGGTTATGAGAAAGACGCAGCTTAGCAATGTAAATATCGAATTTAGCGCAAATACGCACAGCTCGTTGTTCGCGGATACAGCAGACGGATGTACATTCGATAACGTAAACGTTAAGACTATCGTAGGTGCTCCTCTTTTCTGGAATATAGACAATAGTCCTATGGAAGCGCTTCCTGCAGGGATTAACGTAAGCAATTATGCGCAATACACCGTAACATTCGATTCGAACGGCGGTAATGCAGTTGAGCCTGCAACGGTTAACGAAGGTAGCGCTGTAGCACAGCCTGCAACGCCTGAAAAGGTAGATGAAGAATACGAATACGAATTCCTTGGTTGGTACTTAGACGACCAGGCGTGGGATTTCAGCACGGCAATTACCGAAGATATTACGTTGACAGCAAAGTGGAATCAAGTAGAAAAGGCTCCTGAAGACGTCTTGTTGTATGCAAAGACGCAGACGCTTAGCAAGTGGGATTACGGTACTGAAATCACGGTTGGGAAAGCGACGGATGAAACGTATGGCGACGTATTTACGATTGCGCTTGGAGAAATTGTAGAACAATCCATCCAACACCCTGCAATCGATACGACGGGCTATGAAAAAGTATACTTCCACATCTACAACCCTCTTGCAAGCGAAATGAGACTTACCATCCACGCCGGTTATGGTGAAGCAAATTGGGGATTAGTAACGGTTATGCTTTCCGCAAACGGTTGGACGAAGGTTGAGGTGGACGTTTCGGTATTTGCTAAAGGCGCTGAAAACGATGCAGGCAAAATTTACCTTATGCTTCAAGATCCTAATGCAGTTTCTTTGGTAGGTGAATGGAAGATTACAAGCTTCTACGGTGTAAAAGCAGAAGAAACACCTGACGAACCTGTAAGCAATAAGGTAGAAGTAAGCTTATCTTTGGGCCAAATGACGGATACGGGTACGACCAACGAATACGGTAAGGTATATAACGTTAAGCAAGGTCAGTGGTTTATTGATAATAACAATAAGGATACGATGGTTGATTTCCAGAAAGGTGCTTTAGCGGCAGCTTTGCCTGCAGGTTATGACCATTTTGAATTCTACATTTATAATCCTACCGATACAGCGTATACGTTCCATTTGGCAGGCAGCGTAAGTAGCGGTTGGAAGGATTCTGCAGACTTTATTGCTTTGCCTGCAAAAGCTTGG
>JAZNXS010000015.1:0-15564 GCA_045594025.1 Candidatus Scatosoma sp. | reverse complement strand
ACCATAGCGGTGACGATGGCAAAGAGGATCCACCTGTTCCCATTCCGAACACAGAAGTTAAGCTCTTTTACGCCGAAAGTACTTACGGTTAACCGTTGGGAGGATAGGTAGCCGCCGCTTTTCATTTAAAACCGAGTGTCGCAAAGACACTCGGTTCTTTCTTTTATCAAAAATTATCTACCGTTCATATACTGCATAGTGGGAGAAAAGCGTTAAAAAATGCTGATTTTCTTCATTCAAAGGAAATACGGAGGCAAATATGAACGGTACGTTATCGGCGATTTTAGGGATATTTATCGTCTTTTTAATGGAGATTTTAGGCGCAGGTGTGGTATTTTTCTTTAAAAAAGAAATCCCAAAAGGCTTGCAAAGAATTATTTTTGGCCTATCGGCAGGCGTTATGTTGGCGGCAGCAATTTGGTCTTTACTACTGCCTGCATTAGCGGACGTGGAAATTCGAATGGGAAACTACGCATTTATTCCAATATTCGGCGTGTTTCTGATGGGCACGGGGTTCATGCTTGGTATGGGCATCATATTGCGTAAAATGCAACAAGAAAAGGGTATAGATCAAAATATGCAGGCAAAAAAGCTGTTTTTTTCTATGGCTATACACAATATTCCTGAAGGTTTGGCGTTAGGATTTGCCTTTGGAGCAGCATTTGCAAACAATATAGCCGCCTCTTATATAGCCGTTCTCGGGTTAGCGGTTGGCATAGGAATACAAAATCTGCCTGAAGGGGCTGCCGTATCATTGCCCTTAAAAGCGGCGTATGGAAGCAACGCAAAAGCCTTTCTCGGCGGATTTTTGTGCGCTGTTATCGAGCCTATTTTTGCGTTTTTCGGATATTTTTTTGCAGGTTGTATGCAATCGTTGCAGACATGGTTGCTTGCTTTCTCAGCCGGAGCTATCTTTTTTGTAGTCATAGACGAGCTTTGTCCGGCGGCAAAGGGGGAGGAAACTGCATTCCCCGTGGGAAGCTTTACAGCAATGTTCGGATTTATCGTTATGACGGCGCTCGATATGCTATTTGCATAAAAAATAATAAAAAAAGCGATGGGAAAATTTTCAAAGCCTATTGACGGATAACATTTTATATGTTATAATAAGAAAAATCATAAGTGGTAGTGCGTCTTGCGCGATCATTTATGAGGAAAGAATATAAGGAAGGAATAAATAGGGGCATGAAAAAATTATTTCTTTTGGTTCTTAGTCTTACGCTATCTGTAACGGCATTTTCGTCGTGTAATTTCTTCAGCAGTTTCTTGCCTGCTGAATCCTCATCGTCGGAATCTTCGCGAGAAGTACCCAAGACGTACACGATTACTTTTAGACAGCAAGGGCAGAAGGACATAGTAAAAACGGTAGAGGAAGGCGAAGCCTTGACGGATGTTCCTCAGCCTCAACCTAAAGAAGGTCATAGCGTCGTTTGGTCGGTTACGGATTTTACGAATATTACCAAAGATATGACGGTAACGGCGGTAGAAACGCCTAACGAATATACGATTACGTATAATGCCAACGGTGGCGAAATTGTAAATGAAACGCAGAAAGTAACGTATGGTAGTCATATTACGTTAGCGACTCCTACGCATGCAAGCGCCGATTATAGCTTTGCCGGCTGGCATTTAGGCACTGCGGACGGCGTAGCTGTTTCCAACGGCGTGTGGAAGTATGCAGAAAACGTAACGCTGGTTGCGGCTTGGACACGGCCCGTTACGGTTTATACCATTTCGTTTGTGCAGGATGGCAATACCATCGTAACGAAAGAAGTAGAAGAGGGCGCCTCTTTGTCTGAATCCGATCTTCCTCCTTTGACGCAGAAGACAGGTTATACCGTTTCTTGGGATAATAAAATCGACCTTACGAATATTACGAAAAACATGACGGTTACCGTGGTGGAAACGCCTAACGAATATACGATTACGTATGACGCAAACGGTGGTACGGTAACGCCTGCATCGCAGACGGTTATTTATGATAGCACGGTTACGTTGCTCACACCTGAGCGCGAAGGCCATACGTTCACGGGTTGGATTTATGAAGACAATGCAGTAGTAAGCGGCGCATGGACGATTGCAGCTGACGTTACATTGGTAGCGCAGTGGCAAGAAGTCGTTGTGGATAAATGTTTTGTTTCGTTTGTACAGAACGGTACCACGATTGCTACGAAAGAAGTAGCAAAGGGCGGCACTTTGACTGAATCCGATCTTCCTCCTTTGACGCAGAAGACGGGTTATACCGTTTCTTGGGATAATAAAATCGACCTTACGAATATTACGAAAAACATGACGGTAGAGGCGGTAGAAACGCCTAATGAATATACGATTACGTATGATGCAAACGGCGGTACGGTTACGACTGCATCGCAGAAGGTTATTTATGATAGCACGGTTACGTTGCCTACGCCTGAGCGCGAAGACTATGCGTTCACAGGTTGGACGTATGAAGGCAATGCAGTAGTAAGCGGTAAGTGGACGATTGCTGACGACGTTACGTTGGTAGCGGATTGGGTGAAGGTAAAGAAATATTTCACGGTTACGTTCGTGCAAAGCGGTCAGACGGACAAAACGTATGAAAACATAGAAGAAGGTTCTGTGTTCACGGAGCATTGTGATATTCCTGCGGTTGTGCCTGTAACCGGTTATAACGTAGTTTGGAAGGAAAGCGATCTTGCAAAGTTGAATGGCGTAACCGCCCCTGTGGTTGTTAACGCGGAAATCACGCCTAAGAAGTACACGGTAACGTTGGACTATCAATACGGTACATCGACGACGACAGAAGTGACGTATGATAGCGATTACAATTTTGGCAGACCTACGCGTGAAGGCTATACTTTCTCTCATTGGACGTTAAACGGCGAGGAGATTACCTCTGACGGCACGTGGAAAACCGATGGTGAAAGCTTCACGGTACAAGCGCAGTGGATTGCGAAGACTTATACGGTAAGGCTCTTTCTTAGTAAAGATGACGTAGACAGCAACGTATGGAAGACGGTTGAGGTAACTTACGATCAAGCATATGCGGCTTTATTACCTACTCCTCCTTCAAAAGACGGTGATAAATTTGTACGTTGGACGTATAACGAAAAGCCCATAGCAGGCGACGTATGGAAGATTGATAGCACAACGGGAACAATCGATTTGGTTGCCCACTGGGATGAGGGCGATTGGACGAAGAATTATTAATTCGATTAAAATCCTTCACGCTTGCGTGAAGGATTTTCATTCACATTAAAGAGATGGACGGACTATAAAATTATGTTTAATTTGTCCCAGCTTGAAAATTACAAAGAAACCAACAGAATTGAAGCAAAACAAGCGGTTGGCGGCTTACCGAGAAGTATATGGGAGACGTATTCCGCGTTTGCGAATTCAGATGGAGGAGTGATTTTACTCGGTGTGGCGGAACGGAAGAATGATAAGACGCTGTATCCCGTTGAATTGCCCGATCCGTGGCGGTTAGTCGCGCAGTTTTGGGAGGAGATCAATGATTCGAAAACGGTGAGTAAAAACATTTTAACTCGAACGGACGTGACGGTGGAAAACGTAGAGGGGAAGGAAATTGTAGTGATTCGCGTCCCTAAAGCCGATCGGAAGGATAAACCGATTTACATCGGTGGAAACTTATGGACGGGGGCTTATTATCGACGCGGAGAAAGTGATATACGGCTGCCGCAACATCGCATACAAAAGATGTTGGACGAAAAAGAGAAATAACAAAATAAAAACCGCCTCGCAGGGTATGCCCTGCGAGGCGGTTTGATTATTATGATTAGCCGACGATAAGGTTGACAAGTCTACCCTTAACGATAATGCATTTCTTTATAGTTTTCCCAGCGATTGCTTCGGCTACGTCCGCATAAGCGCAAACGGTAGCTTGAATATCTTCGTCGGAAAGCCCTTCGGGAATCATCAGTTTCGCCTTGATCTTGCTGTTGACTTGGATTGCATATTCCACTTCGTCTTTCACAAGTGCCGTTTCATCGAAGAGGGGATACTCTTCTTCGAATACGGAAACTTTGTGCCCGTAAATTTCCCACAGTTCTTCAGCAAAGTGAGGGATGAAGGGGGCGATCATACGGATCAAATCTTCCAAGCATGCTTTATAGAAGGTAACGTTCTTATCCGTTACTTCGTTATCGTATTTTTGAAGCGCGTTCACGTATTCCATCAAGCGAGCAACGGAGGTGTTAAAGGAAAATGCTTCCACGTCACGGGTAATATTTTTGATGGCGTAATGCTTTGCGTAGTTGATATTCTTTTCCGCCGTCGTCATATTATTATGACCGCCGGAAAGCTCCAACGATTTGCGTACAAGGCGTTCAATACGGTCGGCAAATTTGGCTACCGATTTAATGCCGTCGTCGCTCCAAGGCCCGCCTTCGGTGTAGCTAAAGCCGAACATCAAATAAAGACGGAACATATCCGATCCGTATTCTTCTATATAGGTATCGGGGGAAACGACGTTTCCGTGCGATTTCGACATACGGTTGCCGTCGGGGCCAAGAATGATACCTTGATGCACAAGACGCTTGAAGGGTTCGCTAAAGTTGATATAACCCATATCACGCAACGCTTTTGTGATGAAACGCGCGTATAAAAGGTGCATACAAGCATGTTCCGAACCGCCTACGTAAACGTCTACGGGGAGCATCTTGTTTGCAGTTTCCTTAGAGAAAGGCGCTTTGTCGTTGTGGGCATCGGGATAGCGGAGATAATACCAGCTGGAACATACGAAAGTATCCAAAGTATCGGGATCGCGAGAAGCTTTACCGCCGCACTTGGGGCAGCTGCACTTCATGAAACCTTCGTGACCTGCAAGGGGAGAACGTCCGCTGGGACGGAATTCCACGTCATAAGGAAGCTTTACAGGTAATTCCTTTTCAGGTACGGGAACCGTGCCGCATTTTTCACAATGAATCATGGGGATAGGAGCACCCCAGTAACGCTGACGGGAAACCGACCAGTCGCGCAGTCTGTAATTTACTTTCTTACCGCCTTTGCCGATTTTGGAAAGGTGCGCGGCAATCGCGTCGCGAGCCTCTTCCCCCGAAAGTCCGTCAAAGCTACCGCTGTTGACAAGGATACCGTCTTCGCAGTAGGGGAGAATGGTCTCTGCGCCTGCTTTTTGGATAACTTGGGTGATGGGCAGACCGTACTTGGTCGCGAATGCGTAGTCTCTTTCATCATGCGCTGCTACTGCCATAACCGCGCCCGTGCCGTAGGAATAGAGTACATAGTCGGCAAGGTAGATGGGCACCTTCTTATTCGTTAAGGGATGGATGGCATAAGCGCCGGTAAATACGCCGGTCTTTTCACGCGCGGTGGAGAGTCTGTCGATATCGTTCGCTTCCGCAGCGTAGCGCACGTATGCGTCGATTGCCGTTGCATTTTCGGGATGCGCTTCTTTTAATTTATCCACAAGGGGATGTTCGGGCGCAAGCACAACGTAGTTTACGCCGAAAACGGTATCGGGACGGGTGGTGAAAACGGTGATGTCGTCGCCCGTTTCACACTCGAAGTGGATTTCGCAACCCGTGGATTTGCCGATCCAGTTTTTCTGCATTAATTTGGTTTTTTCGGGCCAATCGATGTTGTCTAAATCAGAGAGGAGCTCTTCTGCGTAGTCGGTAATTTTCAAGAACCACTGCGTCATATCCTTACGGATAACAACGGAATCGCAGCGTTCGCACTTACCGTCGATAACCTGCTCGTTTGCGAGTACGGTTTCACAGGAAGGGCACCAGTTTACAAGGGCGTTTTTGCGGTAAGCAAGCCCTTTTTTATAAAGCTGCAAGAACAGCCATTGCGTCCATTTATAGTAGTTTTCTTCGCAGGTTTTGATTTCCGCAGTCCAATCGAACATGGCGCCCATCGCTTTGAGCTGCTGTTCCATCGTTTCGATATTTTTTTCCGTGGAATCCTTAGGGTGGATACCCGTTTTGATTGCGTAGTTTTCCGCAGGCAAACCGAATGCGTCAAAACCCATGGGTTGGAATACTTCATATCCTTGCATTTTCTTAAAACGAGCATAGGTATCCGTAGGGCCGTAGTTATACCAGTGGCCTACGTGTAACTTTGCGCCCGAGGGATAGGAGAACATTTCCAAAACGTACCATTTCTTATCCGCATTTTTCTTATTAAAAACGTTTTGTTTGGTCTTTTCCCATTTCGCTTGCCATTTGCTTTCCACAGACTTCATGTCCATCATAAAAAACAACCTCCGAAAATCAGGCGTTTTGCCGCCGATTACTTCCATATAATATATTTACCATATTATTATAAAGTATTTTTCCCTACAAGTCAAGCGAATATCGCTTGCGAAAGGATAGTGAAATTGTCTTGGAGCATAAATAATTTTAATTTTGCGGCATACAATAATGGTGTGGAAGAAATAACGATAACGCAAAACGGCTTCAACGGCCTTTATATGTCTTACTTATACGGCAAGGTGAGGGAGAGATTCTCCTTTTTGCCTTCCGTTTGCGATATGGAAAAGCAGGGGGATCATACCGAAATTGCTTTTAAAACGGAACGGGAATACTGTACTTACGTGCGCAAGTACACAGAGGAGCATATTGCCGACGTGCTTGCGGTGGGATACAAATACGCATTTTTTGAAAAACGCCTAGTATTGCCCTTGCTTTCTTCGATGAAAAAGCGGCTTCTCATCACGGCGTTGGTGGCGGCGGATTATAAGGAGGACAAAACGTTTATTGCAAGGCGGATACGCGGTTTTGAAAGCTATTGTCTCGATGGGTTGTTCCATTTTCGTTTGCAGGAAATACAACGTCGGTGGGAGGAGGTAATCGAATATGTTCCCACGGAAATGGGGGAGGCTGCCTTGGACGGCTTTTTAGAATTTCTCGCCGAGGACGGCATCGGGAAAATCTTTTTAAAAAACGGTAAAGTCTACGATGAGGAATACCGCCCGTTAACGAAGAGCCTTTTGACGGGGGTAGAGTCTTCCATCGGGGAGATTTTGCTTGGCGGAGCCGAACGGATTTACTGTTTTGGCGAAGTGGACGGCGATACGGCGGCGTTCTTGAAAAAATATTATGGAGAAAAAGCAGTTTTTTGTTAGAAAAACGGTTGACAAAATATGCGTTAGGGGTTAAAATAGAAACCGTAAAGACAAGTAGCGTCATTTCGGTTTTTGCAGAGAGCTTGCCCTTGGCTGTGAGGCAGGTATTCGGGAATGAAAGGTGAAACCGCTTTACGTTGTATGAAATTGCATAAAAAAGCGGTCGTGCATAGCACGGCAATTAAGGTGGAACCGCGCAATATAATGCGTCCTTAAACTTCTTTGATAGGAGTTTAAGGATTTTTTATTTATGAACTATACTCGAAAATAAATAACACAAACATACGGAGGAATATTATGAAGATTATTTTGAAAAGCGGCGACGCTTTGGAAGTCGCGGAAAACGCAACCGCTATGCAAGCGGCTTTGGCGATATCCGAAGGCTTGGCAAGAAACGCTGTTTGCACAAAGGTCAACGGCGAGCTTGTCGATCTTTCCCATGCGTTGAAAGAGGGCGACGCTTTGGAAATCGTTACGCTTAAGGATAAAGAAGGCTTACAGGTTTACCGCCATACCTGCGCGCACGTATTGGCGCAAGCATTGAAGACGGTATACCCTACCTGCAAGCTGTCCATCGGGCCCGTCATCGAAAATGGGTTCTATTACGACGTGGATTTTGTAACGCCCATTACGCAGGCAGACCTTGCAAAAATCGAAAGCGAAATGCAGAAAATTATCAAGGGGAATTTGCCCATTGAAAGATTTACGCTGCCTAAGGACGAAGCTATCGCTTTGATGAAAGAATACAGTGAAAATTACAAGGTAGAGCTTATTGAAGAGCTGCCCGAAGGGGAAACGATTTCCTTCTATAAGCAGGGGAACTTCACCGATCTTTGCCGCGGGCCTCATCTTCCCTCCACGGGCAAGATTAAGGCGTTCAAGCTGACCAGCATCGCAGGCGCATACTGGAGAGGGGACGAGCACAACAAGATGCTCACCCGTATCTACGGTACGGCATTTGCAAAGAAAGACGAAATGGAAGCGTACTTCACGATGTTGGAAGAGGCGAAGAAGCGCGACCATACGAAAGTGGGCAGAGAGCTGAAGCTTTTTGCAATCATGAACGAGGGAAAGGGTTTGCCTTTCTTCCTGCCTAACGGTATGGTATTGAAGAATCTTCTCGTAGAATATTGGAGACAGATCCATACGAGAGACGGCTACGTAGAAATTCAAAGCCCGATCATGCTCAACAGAACGCTTTGGGAAACGTCCGGACACTGGTTCCATTACCGCGACAATATGTACACGACGAAGGTGGACGAAGAAGATTTCGCAATCAAGCCCATGAACTGCCCCGGCAGTATCTTGGTTTACAAAAACGAACCTCATAGCTATAAGGATTTACCTATTCGCATGGGGGAACTCGGTTTGGTGCACCGTCATGAAAAGTCCGGTCAGTTGCACGGTTTGTTCCGTGTTCGTTGCTTCACGCAGGACGACGCGCATATCTTCATGACGCGCGAACTAATCAAGGACGAAATCAAGGGTGTAGTACGCCTCATCAACGAAGTATATACCCTGTTTGGGTTTAAATACCACGTAGAACTTTCCACGCGTCCCGAAAATAGCATGGGTAGCGACGAGGATTGGAATACCGCTACGGAGGCGCTCCGTCTTGCGTTGGACGACATGGGGCTTCCCTACGTTGTCAACGAAGGGGACGGCGCGTTCTATGGGCCGAAGATTGACTTCCATTTGGAAGACTCCATCGGCAGAACGTGGCAGTGCGGTACGATTCAGCTCGACTTCCAGCTCCCTCAAAGATTTGAAATGGAATACGTTGGCGAAGACGGCGCAAAGCATCGTCCCATCATGGTGCACCGCGTGGTATTTGGCTCGATCGAACGTTTCATCGGTATTTTAATTGAACATTTTGCAGGGAAATTCCCCGTATGGCTTTCGCCTTTGCAGGTTAAGATTTTGCCCATCACCGACAGACAGCTGGAATACGCAAACAACCTTTGCGCGAAGATGAAAGAGGTTGGCGTACGCGTGCAGGTGGACGACAGAAGCGAAAAAATCGGGTATAAAATCCGTGAAGCGCAGATGGAAAAAGTGCCTTATATGCTTGTTTTGGGCGACAAGGAAATGGAAGCAGGTCAGGTTGCGGTACGCCGTCGCGATGGCGAACAGTCGGTAGTTTCCGCAGACGAGTTCATTCAAACGATACTTTCCGATATTGCAGATAAAGTAGTATTTTAATGAAAGGCGTCGTTCTTGGAAAAACTTGAAAAAAAATTCCTAAAATAAGGCAAAAATCAGTTGACAATAGGGTTTGCGGTATGTTAATATATTAAAGCTAAGCAGAAGCAAACCTTCTCGCCGTGCAGTGTTGATTGGTACGGCTCAATAATTTTCTTGTTCTTGGAATAGGGATGATTATGCAGTGAAAAGGGTTGCTATGCAAGCAACCCTTTATTTTTTGACGTGAGGTAAACTACCATTAAAGAACAGCATCAGATCAACGAAGAAATTCGTGACAGAGAAGTCAGAGTAATCTCCGCTACGGGCGAACAGCTCGGCATTATGAGCGCGGCGGCTGCATTGCAGATCGCAGAGGAAGAGGATTTGGATTTGGTAAAGATCTCTCCCAACGCAGTTCCCCCCGTATGTAAGATCATGAACTATGGAAAGTTCAAGTTCGAACAGGCAAAGAAGGAAAAGGAAAACCGTAAAAATCAAAAAGTAGTGGAATTGAAGGAAATCTATCTTTCCATGACGATTGACGTAGGTGATCTTAACGTCAAGGCGAAGAAGACGGTTGAAATGCTCGGCGACGGCAACAAGGTCAAGGTATCCATTCGTATGAGAGGCCGTCAGCAAGCGCACGCAGCGATGGGTATTGACGTGATGCGCCGTTTCTTCGATATGCTCGGCGGTAAGGCGGTAATGGATAAAGAACCCAAGACGGAAGGCAGAAACATTTTGATGATCCTTTCGCCTGCAAAATAAGGGATTCAATGAGGACAAGCCCTGTTTAAAACAGGTTGTTATACAAAATCAGTAAAAAATTTCGGAGGATAAACATATGCCTAAACAGAAAACACATAGCAGTACCAAAAAACGTTTCTGGCTGACCGGTTCGGGTAAAGTAAACCGTTCTCACAGCGGTAAGAACCACAAAGCAGAAACCAAGAACAGAAAGAGAAAGAGACGTTTGCGTCAGGGCGCTCTCGTGGCTTCCACGCAGGAAAACACCGTTAAGAGCATGATGCCTTACAAGAAATAAGAGAAGGAGACAGATGAATTATGCGTATTAAGAGAGCAGTGAACGCAGTTAAAAAGCGTAGAAAAATTTTCAAACTTTCCAAGGGTTATTTCGGCAGCAAGAGCAGATCTTACAGAATCGCTAGAGAAGCCGTAATGAAATCGTTGAATTATGCTTACATCGGCAGAAAATTGAGAAAGAGAGATTTCCGTCGTCTGTGGATCGTAAGAATCAACGCAGCTGCAAGAATCAACGGTATTTCTTACAGCAAGCTTATGCACGGCCTTAGCGTTGCAGGTATCAACCTCAACAGAAAGGTACTTGCTGACTTGGCTGTAAACGATGCAGCAGCATTCGCTCAGCTTGTAGAAAAAGCAAAAGCAGCGCTCTAAGACAAAGAAGAAAAGCCTTTTGAACAAAAGGCTTTTTTCGCTATTTTAAGAAAATGATTTTAACCTCGAAAAACAATCCGCTTATCAAAGAAACGGCGGCGTTAAAAGAGAAAAAAGCCCGTAAGGAACAGGGTATGTTTCTTGTCGAGGGCAGGAAGATGGCATCGGAATGCCAAAGGAGTGATTTTGAGGTAGACCGTGTGTTTATCGCAGAAAGCTACGCAGGCGAAATTCCGTTTGAGGAATCGCTTACAACGCGCGTTTCTGACGACGTTTTCCGTTTTCTCTCAGATGAAAAGACGCCGCAGGGGATCTTGTGTAGAGTGCGCATTCCCACGCGGCAACTGTCTGCGCCCAAGGGTAAATGCTTGCTTTTGGACGGCGTTTCCGATCCTGGTAACGTCGGTACGATTATTCGTACGGCAAATGCCGCCGGGTATGAGGAAATTTACCTCACGGAAGAATGTGCCGATCCGTATGCACCCAAAAGCGTCCGCGCGAGCATGAGTGGCGTATTTTTTACAAAGCTTTACCGCGGCGCAAAGTCGGATATTTTATCCGTTTTAGCGGATACGCCTATCGTGGTGGCGGACATGGGCGGGGTGAACGTATTTACGTTCGACGCGCCCAAGCGTTTTACTTTGGCAATCGGGAATGAGGCGAATGGGATTTCCAAAGAGGTGGAATCGTTGGCGGCGCACACCATCAAAATCCCCATGCAATCCACACAGGAAAGCTTAAATGCGGCGATTTCAGCAGGGATTATCATGTACGTCTTGAATAAAGACGGGTTTAACGAATAAATTCAAGGAGAAAAGACATGTCAGGACATAGCAAATGGCATAACATACAGGCAAAGAAGGGTAAGGCGGACGCAGCGAAGGGTAGAATTTTTACCAAGCTCGGCAGAGAAATCGCAGTGGCGGCAAAATCCAACCCTAACCCCGACACCAACAGCAAGCTTGCAGATATTATTGCAAAGGCTAAGGCTGCGAATATGCCCAACGATAACATTCAGCGCAGTATCAAAAAAGCGGCTGGTGAAATGAGTGGGGCGGATTACAAGGAACTTACCTACGAAGGCTACGGTGTAGCAGGTTCGGCGGTAATCATTGTAACGTTGACGGACAACATCAACCGTACGGCAGGTGACGTGCGCGCTATTCTCGGTAAGCACGGCGGCCAGCTCGGGCAAAACGGTTGCGTATCCTATAACTTCGATAACAAGGGTTATATCGTGGTAGAAAGAACGGTAGAACTCGACGAAGATACCATGACGGAATACGCTTTGGAGGCAGGCGCAGACGACGTTATTGTAAGCGATGACGTTTATGAAATTTTCACCGCGCCTGAAACCTTCTCGGAAGTGCGTAAGTACTTGGAAGATAAGAATGCGGAATTAATGGCGGCGGCTCCCAAGGGGAAGAGAAATGAAGAGGAAGAACCCAAAATTCGTTTCGTGCAGGCGGAAGTTGCGATGATTCCTCAAAACAGAATTACGTTGCCCGAGGATAAGGTGGCTACGTTTGAAAAGATGATCGACGCGCTCGAAGAACACGACGACGTGCAGAACGTATATCACAACGTAGAACTTCCCGACGAAGAATAAAACAAAGAATACGCGGCGCAATACTTCGTTGCGCTGCGTTTCGCAAGATGATCTTGCAGCCAGACTTAGTGTCTTACCCTACGTTTTTATAGGTTGATACGTCCATACCCTATAAAGCTATATCATGCATTTTGATAGATAGGTGCGACCATACCCGTTGATTTTGCGGTATAAAAAATGTAGTAAAACGCTTGACACCTTTTTTTCGGTGTGTTATAATAATATCAATAAGCCCCTTGAGGGAGTAGCGAACACGTTTTGTACGTGTGGTAAGTCAACATCACTGGCGATTCGCCTGGCTTGCCTTAAATTGCGAGACTCAGTTATATAGGTAAAGCCGTATAAGGAGTCCTCTTAGGTGGAAACCCGACCGAGTACGGCAACCGTGCTCGGTTTTTTATTTGCCTGTAATTATTTTCGAAAAATAAAATAATAATATATAGATAAGGAGTATTGCAACATGAAGCATTATTGCGAAGAAAAAGAAGTCGTTTTGCAAGAGCTTGGCAGCACGCAAGAAAGCGGTCTTTCCACTTCTGAAGCGGCGCAGCGCTTGGAAACCAACGGCAAAAACAAACTCGCAGCGGCAAAGAAGAAATCGATTATTCGTCGTTTCTTCGAACAAATGTCCGATCCCATGATCATCATCTTGATCGTGGCGGCGGCAATCAGCGGCGCACTTTCCATTTACCACATCTACAAGGGTGAGGAAGGGGAATTTGTGGACGTTATCATCATTATGGCGGTTGTACTTATCAACGCCGTACTCGGTGTATTTCAGGAAAGTAAAGCGGAAAAAGCGATAGAAGCCTTGCAGGAAATGTCAGCGGCGACGTCGAAGGTGCTCCGCGACGGTAAAGTGGTACATGTACCCAGCGAGGATTTGGTTGTCGGCGACGTGATCCTGTTGGAGGCGGGCGACGCAGTTCCTGCGGACGGCAGAATTCTCGAAAGCGCAAGCCTTAAAATTGAAGAAGCGGCGCTCACGGGTGAATCCTTGCCTGTAACGAAGATTGCAGAATCCCTTAAAATTGCAGAAAACGCAAAAGACGTGCCCTTGGGCGACCGTAAAAACATGGTCTACATGGGCGGTACGGTCGTTTACGGCAGAGGCGTTGCGGTTGTAACGGCAACGGGTATGGATACCGAAATGGGTAAAATTGCAGGCGCTTTGGCGCAAGCAGAAGAGGGGCAAACCCCCTTGCAGATCAAGCTCGGTCAGCTTTCCAAAGTGCTTACTTGGCTCGTACTTGGTATCTGCGTCATCGTATTCGGCGTACAGCTGATTCAGCACGGCAGTTTAGACTTTGAATTTGCGTTAAGCGCGTTCATGGTAGCGGTATCTTTGGCGGTTGCGGCAATTCCCGAAGGGCTTGCGGCGGTTGTTACGGTAGTGCTTTCCATCGGCGTTACTAATATGTCCAAACGTAATGCAATCATTCGTAAATTGACAGCGGTAGAAACGCTCGGTTGTGCGCAAATTATCTGTTCGGATAAGACAGGTACGCTTACACAGAACAAAATGACGGTTGTCGACTATTTCGGTGAAAACGAAAACCGTATTGCCGTTGGCATGGCGCTCTGCTCCGACGCGGAGTTGTTTGAAGACGGCTCGTTGACGGGTGAACCTACGGAAACGGCGCTTGTTGCATGGGCAGATAGGCTTGGTCAAAAGAAGTATTCGTTGAAGGTCGTGTATCCTCGTGTGGGTGAAGCGCCTTTCGATTCCAATCGTAAAATGATGTCCACCGTACATGAAACGGAGGGCGGGTTTGTGCAGTACACGAAGGGTGCGCCCGACGTTGTTATTGACAGATGTAGCCATTATTTGAAGGACGGCGTAGCTGTTCCCATGACGGCGGAATACAAAGCCGAAATCCTTGCGGCGAACAAAGCGATGGCAGACAGAGCGCTCCGTGTGCTTGCATGCGCAGAACGTGTATGGGCGGAAAAGCCTGCAAACTTTGAAGCGGAAGCTTTGGAGGAAACCCTTTGCTTTACGGGGCTTTGCGGCATGATCGACCCCGTCCGTCCCGAGGTTAAGGATGCAATTGAGCGTTGTTTAGAAGCAGGTATTCGTCCCATCATGATCACGGGCGACCACATCGACACGGCAATCGCAATCGCGAAAGAACTGGGTATACTTCACGACGGCGTGCGCGCAATTTCTGGCGCACAGCTTGACGAAATGGACGAGGAAACGTTCGCAAACGAATTCCAGGGTATCGGCGTATATGCGCGTGTTCAACCCGAACATAAGACGCGTATTGTAAACGCTTGGAGAAATATCGGCAAAGTAACGGCAATGACGGGCGACGGCGTTAACGACGCGCCTTCAATCAAGGCGGCAGATATCGGCGTCGGTATGGGTATTACGGGTACGGACGTAACGAAGAACGTTGCGGATATGGTACTCACGGACGATAATTTCGCAACGATTGTCGGTGCAGTAGAAGAAGGGCGTAGAATTTACGCGAATATCAGAAAGGCAATCCAGTTCCTTTTGGCGTCTAACATGAGTGAAGTTATCTCGATTTTCGTAATGACGCTGCTTGGGTTTACGATTCTCGAACCCGTGCACCTGCTTTGGATTAACTTGGTCACGGACACATTCCCTGCACTTGCGCTCGGCATGGAAAAAGCAGAAGACGACGTTATGAAACAGCCGCCCAGATCCTCTAAGGCAGGGGTATTTTCCGATGGTATGGGCGTAGACGTGATTTATCAAGGTATTTTGGTTGCGTTGTTGGTAATGGGCTCCTTCTTCCTTGGTTATTTCGTACTTTCTCCCGATGCGGCTGCTGCACAGAGCCACGGTATGACGATGGCATTCTTGACCATGTCCATGGCGGAAATCTTCCACAGCATGAATATGCGTTCGCAAAGAGGCAGTTTGTTTAAAGTAAAGAGCAAGAATATCGTTCTTTGGCTTGCGGCAATCGGTACGTTCTTGTTGACGACGCTCGTATGCGAAGTACCTTTCTTGGCGTCGGCATTTGGTTTCGCAACGGTTGGTTGGGTAGAATACGGCGTTGCCATTTTGCTTGGTGCATGTATTATTCCTATCGTTGAAATCGTAAAACTTTGCCAGCGTCAGTACGCAAAGAGAAAGGCGAAGAAAAACCTTTAATTCCATAAAAAATTCTTATTTTTCCTAAAAAATCAAGAATGAGTTAGTCAATGTATAAAAAATATCTGAAAAAATCGCGATTTTGCAAAAAAAATTGCATTTTTTCGGATATTTTTTCTTTCAAACCCTTGACCGATT
>JAZNXS010000014.1:0-38931 GCA_045594025.1 Candidatus Scatosoma sp. | reverse complement strand
GTTTTAATGGGGAAATCATATTGATTTCTAATGGGGTTATCTATACAATGTTATGTGAGAGAATGATTAAATTTCTACTTTTGGCATATGGAAGGATATGGCCACTAGAGAATGGTTCAGGCAAGCGAAATACGGAAGAATGATGCTCCATTTTGGATGATACCGCTTTAGTAAGAGGATAGAAAGGAAAAGCGAGAAGCGAATAATAAGGCGAGGGTAAACGCGATGAGCAGTAGAGGGTATTATTTGTCTGAGGCAGATATAACGCGTAGCATTTATATCAAAGAAGAGCCGCAACTTGATATGTTGGGGCATTTTCACGAAGGGCTTGAGATAGTTGCAATTCTGGAAGGCGAAGTGGAAGCCTTTCATATGAATCGCAGTGAAAAATTGAAAGCTGGGGAGATATTTTTTGTCGACAGTTTTAACTGCCATCATTATAAACATCTTACAAACACGATACGGG
Source organism: Candidatus Scatosoma sp. (assembly GCA_045594025.1). Lineage (GTDB taxonomy): Bacteria > Bacillota > Clostridia > Christensenellales > Borkfalkiaceae > Scatosoma. The sequence goes on along the minus strand of JAZNXS010000014.1, from coordinate 38,465 downwards.
CGATGGTTATTGTGTTAAGCAGTGAATACACAAGCGTTTTTCAAAAGTTATATCACGGAAAAACCTTGCCTTCGTTTATGAAAGACGTAGAAAAGAACAAAGAAATTATCCAACTCATGAAGAGTTGGTTAGCAGAAGCAGAAAAGGACTTTCTTCTCAATTTGGGATATAGCAATTTGTTGTTTTCCAAATTCGTCAAAAACTATGAATTAGAGATGAAAGATGAGAGTAAGGATAAAAACGTAAGCGTTAAGTTGTTGAAATACATCAACGAACATTATGCAGAAGATATTTCTTTGACTTTGACGGCAAAGCAATTGGGATACAGCAAGGAATATTGCTCCAAGATTTTTGCCGCAGTAGTCGGTATGCCATTTCGTGAATATTTAAATTTTTTAAGGTTGAAAAAAGCAGAGGAGTATCTTTCTTTACAGAAAGAGACGAAGCAAACAACGACGGAAATCATGTATAAATGCGGTTTTAACAGCACAGCAACCTTTTATCGAGCAAAAAAAAGATTAAAAGCAAAAAATGTTAAAAAATGAAGCGAATATTCGGTGAAATGATATATACATTGCAATATTTGTAGAATTATAATAGAGTTAGGACAAAAATTGTAATAAATAAAGGAGTTTTGTGATATGGAAAACAAGATAGTTACGGTTTCCATTATCGGCCTCGGTGGTCGAGGCGGTGAAGCGTATGGACGCTATATAACGGAGCAAAAGGATAAATTTAGAATTACGCACATTTGCGATATCAATCACGTACGTTTGAACAAATACGGGGAATTGTTTGACATACCTCAAGAAAACAGATTTGACGATGAGGACAAGTTTTTTGAAAAGAAATGGAGCGACGTGCTTTTTATTACGACGCAGGACAGAATGCACGTTCGCATGGCGAAAAAAGCCTTGATGCTTGGATATGATATCGTTTTGGAAAAACCCATTTCGGACGACCCGCAAGAATTGAAAGAACTGGCGGAATTGGCGCATAAAACAGGCAGAATGATTATGGTTTGCCACGTATTGCGTTACACCGTAGCCATGAGAAAACTGAAAGAGGTATTAAACAGCGGAGCGATTGGGAAACTCGTTTCCATAGACCAAACGGAAAACGTGGTATTCTGGCACGAGGCGCATTCTTACGTACGTGGGAATTGGAGAAACCGCGCGATGTCTACACCGATGATCATGGCAAAATGCTGTCATGACCTCGACCTGTTGCAGGATTTCGTCGGGAGTAAATGTCGTTCCGTAGCATCTATGGGTAGCTTGGCATATTTTACAGCAGAGAATAAGCCTGAGGGTGCAGCGGACAGATGTGTAAATTGTAAATATATAGAAAGCTGCCCGTATAGCGCGAAGAAAGTGTACATAGATATGTGGAAAGAGAATAATTGCCCTGCGAACATATTTCCTTTTAATCTTATTACAGACGCATATCCTACGACGGAAGAAGCTTTACAAAAAGCCATTGAAGAAGGTCCTTACGGTAGATGCGTATTTGCTTGCGACAATGACGTTGTGGACAACCAAACGGTAATTATGCAGTTTGAAAACGGCGTAACCGCTACCTTAAAAATGGAAGCTTTCGTTAAAAACGGTGGGAGAGATATCCGTTTCTTCGGTACTGAAGGCGAATTGGTTCTTTGCGAGGCAGAGGGGACGATTACGTTGAAAAAATATTTCGGCGGAGATACCGTTTGGAAACTTACCGATCTTACAGACGATTTAGAAGGTCACGGTGGCGGCGATCACAGAATGATCGATCAACTGTATGAAGTGATTGCCGAAGGGAATGAGGCGGTTGATACCAGCATCGACAATTCGGTGGAAAGCCATTATATGGCTCTTGCTGCGGAAGAATCTAGATTAAACGGTGGGGAACTTGTATTAATCGATAAGTACAGAGCATAAAATTAAGGTTTGGGAGGCGCATGATGATCAAGGCGAAGAGAAATGTTATAGCATGGACGGTATTATTGGTTTTACTGACCATAATATCTTGTCTTTTGGCTGGAGCATGGTCAAAAACGCATTTTGTAAAAGCGGCAGAGGAGAACAATATAACGACTGAGGTCGCAAAAATAGAGAGCAAGGATGAGGGAATGACTATGCTACTCTATTTGGACGAAACCGATTACATGACGGCAACCGAATGGTCAACGGAAAGCAATGAAGCCTATAAGTGGGTTAATGCATTGGCGTACGAGGATAGAAAAAATTTCAACGTTTGTAATGCCATCCTCGATAAGAATTTGGACGCCTACAATTTTGCAGATAATATTTTCTTTGATGGCGTCGCGCTTAAAGAGTATTCGTACGTTTTAATGGCGAATAAATACACCTACGTACATTCCTTGGGGATTACCTTCCCCACGAGCGTACTGACTTCGGTAAGTGAGATTATGATAAAAGCAGGGTGTCAGCTTCCTTCGTTGACGCATTCGTATTTCGGGGAACATTTCGTTTGCTTGGAAACGCAAGAAGATCTGTTATTCACGTATAAAAACGGTAACTGGGCGAAGGGATATCCCTTTGACGGCTATGAAGCCGAAGTCGAATACGACGCAAATGAAAAACACTTTTATTTAAGGAACCAGGATTCTACATATAAAGGACATGCGGAAGCACCCACGTTCGAGTTTACCAACGTTTTTTCAGAAAACGGTTGGGGGGACGACGGCTATACGTTGGCTTCGACAGCGGATACCTTAGAGGGAAGTCTGTTTGTTGCGGATTTGGTGCACCCGATTGACGCAAGCGTATTTAATACCGTCAATCTTAGAGTGTTTAGTAACGTACCGAGAACGTTCGCCGCGTACAATGCAAGCAATATTGTTGAAGGCGACCTTGGGGAAGCCTTGGAAACGTTTTCCATAGTTGGAAAGAAGTTTACGACAATCTCTCTGTCGAGCGCGCTTTATGCGGACGAAAACGGAATGATCGAGCAATTCGTTTTTCAGTTTATGGATAATGGATCTGAAAACTATGGCGACAATCAGTTTTTCCTTGGGTCCTTTTCTTGCTTGGATAATTATTGTCGTTTAACGTTCCCACTCCATATACAAGGGGAGTTGACGGGGAATGAAGTTTTAGATGAAACGAAAGTGCTTGTTAACGGAGAGAGCTTGGACAAAATCAACCGCCATGGAGATTATGCCGAGGCGCAATGGGCGACGAAGGACGGCTATTATCAAATCGATATTAAAATGGCCAGAAATTATACTGGTAAAGGCGCAGTCAAAAACGCAGATCTCAGCTATACGGGAAATAATATCCAAGCGCTGAAAGGCTTGTTGTTGCCCAACGGAGAACAGTTGGATAGAAGTTATACCTATCATATCTACGAAGGCGAAAGCTTTGTAGATTACGAGATGATAGACGAATACGAAGATGTCCATGTAGCAGACGTGAAAGTGCGTCTTGAACCGACTTCAAACAACAATATTCATTTTTTGATCGTATTCGATAAGAAAATCACACTGCAACCCTATTATCACGCTTGTGAAACGGAAGCATGGCGAGAAGAATCTTTGACGGCCGAAAATCTGTCTAGCGACTTGTACGATAAGGACACTTCGGTGGCGTTTGTTGCAGGCGGTTTTAAGTCATCCTTTTACGATAACATTTTGATAAACGGTATTTCGGTTGGGGAATGGCATGCAATCGATGATTTGCCTACCTGCGTGCACGTGCATTACGGGCAAACCGACCTTTATACTTTGGATATGTCGATTGATTCCTATTCGGAGATGTACGCGCCTTTATACGAAGCGTTTGAAAAAGGGGAAGATATCACGATCGAAGTCAAAAGCGGTATGAAGTTTACAACCTCTACAAAAACGACGAGTGATTATAAATTTATTGTAAACGGCACGAAAGCGACCGAGGATAAAGAAGCCGATCCGATCAAAGTGATTTATGACGGCAAGGCAGTGCAAGACGGAGACGTGATCGTTTCTTCGACGAAAGCGATGGAATCGAATATTTTCGTGCAAGGTGCGGACGGTTATACCGTAACGAAAACTACGGACGGAAACACGGTCAGATTTTTGCTCACTTTTGCAAACGGCGAAGAATTTACTTTTGCAGTGCAAGAGAATATTGTAAACGAGATACCGGTGGAAGAGGATGGTACAAACGGAAAACTTGGTTGTTCTTCAAGCATGGCACCGGGAAAGGCTGTTTTGGTTTTATCGGTTTTAGCGCTGTTCGTAATATTTGCAATGAGGAGGAAACGTTATGAATAAAACGTTAAAGCGATGTGCTTGTGTAGTTTTTGCATTGTTAATGTTATCGATGACGGCTTGTTCTGAAAGCAAAAAGAAGATCAACGCGTCGAATTATACATATCAAAAAGAAAGCGAACAATTAACGTATTTCAAGAGCTCGGATGAAGAGTTAGACTTCTTTTTGAACGATTATTTCAAAAGACATTCCGGCTGGATTGACGAAAACGGACTGGATCAAAAAGTAAACAGTGTAACGGCAGGCGTAACGGCACAGCAGTTTTTCTGGCAAGAGTGGATGTCGCTTGCGTATTATCCTATCAATAGCCAAGACGGTTTTGAAACGGATAGAATCAAAGGTTTAAGAAAACTGCTTTCGGGCGTGCCTGTAGATAGATACGGGTACGTATGGCAGGAAAGCGACGAGGTACGTCCCGCGGATTCTACTTTGAGTTCGGGCGAACATAGAATGGGTTGGCCGTTTCCGACTTCGGCAAATACCGACGGTATGTCAATCAGTTGGGATTTTAACGGACACGACGCAACCGAATGGACGAGCAACATCGGCGCAACCATAAAAGATGGGCTGTTAACGGCGTCTGTAGACGAACCCGTTTCCAACATAGAATTTACGTCTCCCGTTCCAAGAAACGCAGCGGAAGAAATCTGTGCATACTACACCCCTCTTTTAGAGATTGATTTGAGAATGTACACGCCCGATGCGGATAATATCGAGGACGTTTACGTGTGGTACACGACGAACGAATCGCCCGATTGGAGTGAAGATAAAAAGGTGTCCGTTAATGAAAAAGCGTTTGAGGCTTATGCCTATACGCCGATTTATGAACATATGCTCTTCCTGCCCATGTACGCGGAAGAGGAATGGAAAGCGGACAAGGATTTGGAAACGTATATTAGACAGATTAAGGTAGAAATCGTACCCAAAGCAGGCAAAACGGTAACGGGACAATTTGGATTGAGCTACGTTCGTTCGACGTTCGATACCAGACATTCGAATAATAACGCCTTGCTTATATCTTCCCTTCGTACCGATTACGACTATACGGGGGATTTGGAATTCTTGAAAGAGAATATTACCAGAGCTCGTAAAGCGATGAATTTCTTTATGCAGATGTACGATGAGGAAAGAGGGCTGAACAACCAGTCTTATTTGGTAGGGCATGACGCTGACAAAACTTCTAGTTTTCATTCCGAGCAATTGGCGATGAGCCTTGCAAACGGCTATTGGGATATCAGCTTTATGCCGCAGTACGATTTCCAATCGAACATGTATTTCTATGACGCGCTTGTGGATTTGGCGTATTTAGAAAACGTTCTTACGGAAAACGGCATAACTGTGGATAAATCGTTGGCGACGGTGCTGACGGCGGATAGAGCATATACGCACGGAACAAGCGAATACGACTATACGGCGACGCAGCTGAATGAAATAGCCGACAGAGTGTTGACCGAGCTTCGCAAAACAATAAACCATTCGGATAAAACAGGCTTTTGGAGCAATGAAACGGGACGTTTCGTAGCAGGGTACTGTGATGCCGAGGATGAATGGTACGATTACGGCTATACGATGTGGAACATGGAAGCGATCTATTATGGGATCGCAACGGACGAACAGGCGAAATCGATCATGGATTGGATCAGCGGTGAAAGAACCGTAGAACGAGATCAATACGGTTCGCAGGGCGAAGATATTTATTATTTCGAATTTGCGCCCAGAGTAAACACGTATAGCCCGCAAGATCAGTTTGATTTGTCGATATTAAACGGATTCTATACGAACGTGTCGCAGGTTGAATACGGTGTAACGCAGGTTCAAAACGGCGGTGCAATCATGTACACGTCCTTCTATGATTTGATGAGCAGAATTTCGACATACGGCGAAAACGATGCTTATTCCAGATTAACGGATATCAAAGATTGGTATATGGACGTCTATGAGTATTATACCGTCAGCGATAATTACAATAAGAAGCCGGATCGTTTTTATTGGGATTATTATTGCAAAGGTCAATGGGACAATCCCGATGGTGAAACCTACTATCCTCAAAATGGTATAAAAGGCTATAACGAAAGAAAAAATACGACGGGTATCATCGGTATCGACGGCGAATTTTTGGAATCGTTTTTGATGATCGCGGCAATTCCCTACGGATTCTTAGGGATTGATTCGATCGGGGGCAACGTGTTAAAAATTGAACCCTCGCTTCCCGATAAACTCGATTACTGGGGAATGGAAAACCTTTTGTTCAATTCGGTAAAATACGATTTGACGGTATTTGAAAATTCCATTCAAATTAATTCGGTCAGAGGGGAAACGGCAGGGTTGAGCGTTCAGGTCGTACTGAAAACGGATAAGGCGAATCCAAAAGTTTACGTGAACGGAAAACAAACGAATAAGTATACGGTAAAAGACGGTAAGGTTTACGTTACGGTGCCTTTACAGTCGGGGGCTGTAGAAATTAAATAAAAGATAAGGAGAAATAGTTATGAAAAGAAGTATAGCACTGATGCTGGGAATGGTCATGTCTCTCACATGTTTGACGGCCTGCGGCGGCGGTAAGAATGCCGACTATTATACAATCACTGTGGCATGTCAAACCGAAATGGGTGAAGAAGAGGTTTTGAAAGTATTAAAAGCTCGTTATGAAGAACTTCATCCGGACAGAAAAATCGAGATTAAAACCTTCTCCGGGGAAGGCTTTGAGCAATATATGCTTGGGATTGCCCAAGAACAGAGCAGCTCTCCCAACATTATTTGGACGGCGGATACCTATCACAGCCAGTGGGATGAATACTTTGTCGATTTAAGACCTTATTATGAAGCGTCGGCCGAAACCGATTACAGCCTCTATTACGAAACGATGTTGGACGCGGCTTCGACGAACGGATATTTCAAGCCTACGAAGAACTACACCAATCCTCTTGGGAAGTTTGACCGCGAATTAGACGCAAATTCGGACGGTAAAGAAGATTACACGAATCAATCGGAATATGGCTTGTATTATGCACCCAGAGATTACAACAAGCCCGCAATCCTTTGCAATACTCATCTTTTTGCGGAGCTTGACAGCAATTACGAGGAGACGTATAAAGAGAAGAATGGCGCATTGCCTGCAGATTACAAATCGACGAGTGCGCGCCTTGCGGAAATCGTAGCGGGAGAGGACTGGGATGAACTGAACGATTTGTTTGTTTTTGCAAAGTTCATAGCGCAAAGAATGGTTTACTTGCAGGAAAATGCTGCGACGAAAATCGGTAAAACGTGGGGACAAAGGGCAGCCTTGAACCTTTTCTTGGAATGGGAGCCTACTTATACGACGATACTCAATGATTTGGGCGTGGATATCATCAAGGATGACGGTTCGTTAGAACTTGAATCGTTTACAGAGGAATTCGAAGAACTCCATGCAGCATTCTTCCCTAACGCAACCGCAGAAGATAAACAAATTGCTGGCCTTATGATGACGACGAATGGCGGTATTCAGTTCTCTAGCGGCAACTTGTTTATGTCGGTATGTTCTCGTCCCGTAGTATTGGGCTATCGCAATACTTTCCAAAATGTTTACGGCGATACTTATCTTGAAACCATTCAATTCCCCGTAGATGACATTGCGGCAGGGAACTCTGGTTATGCAATCTCTAATATTTGGGAAGGCCAGGGCGTGAGCGTGAAGGGCGAATATAAGAGCTATACGGAGCTCAGCTGGGATTTCATCAAGTTTATTATTACGGAAGAAGGACAAGAAGTTGCAGGCGAGACCGGCTTGAACATCCCCGTACTTAAAAAATTGTATAGCGCTGAAACCAACGGTGGGGTAACCCCTGCTTGGAGAAAGGTGGAAAGTCTTGGTTCGATGAGTCACGACGCATGGGTGGCAGGCGGAGAGCTTCGTCAAGATACCTACAACATTTTCAAGGCGGAAAAACGTAACGCAATCAGAAGCGTAACGAAAACGTTCTTTGTCAATCTTCAAAGAGCAAATTATAACGAAGGCTCCTTGGCTGAGTTGATCAGTGAAACAATAAGAAGTTACAATCTTCAAAACCCGACAAATGAACTTCGTTAATAGAGGTACAATATGTCAAAATTTACTTTAAACGAAAAACATAACACCAAGTCATTTTGGAAAAAGTTTTGGTTTGATTACGGTGGGATGCTTTATATGATCCCCGTAATCGTCGGCGTAATCTGCTTTACCATTGTTCCAATGTTTACTTCCTTGAGTTATGCTTTTCACGATTATAATCCGTATGCGCGTGATCCGTCGCAGCAGCTTACGAATTTCGGTTTGCAAAATTTCCAAAAGATATTTACTAAGGGGGAAGACGGCGGTACGCTTGAAACGGTTATGTATTCGTTATTCGTTACCTTCCGTTATTCCATTTTGAATATTTTCTTAGGGATTGTAGGCTCGTATATTTTAGCGCTGTTTCTCAATCAAAAGACAAAAGGGGTAGAGGCGTTTCGCGTAATCTATTATTTGCCCACGTTGATCCCTGCCGTCGCGGGAACGTTGCTTTGGAAAGATATTACTGCGGTGAGAGGGGGTTACTTGAATATGATCTTCGAGGCGATGGGGGGTACTCCATACACCTTTTACGAAGCAAAAGATACCGTACTTCCCACACTGTTGTTTGTTAGCTTATTCAGTATGGGCGGCGGTACGATCATGTGGCTGGCGCAAATGAAAAACGTTCCAACGGAGCTGTACGAATCGGCGGATCTGGATGGGGCAAACTACTTTACAAAACTGTTCTATATCACCATTCCTATGACAACGTCGATGCTGTTTTATATGTTGATAACCTCTACCATCGGCGGTTTACAGACGTTCGGGAACGTGTATCCGTTAAAGGACGTTGCAGGGCAGGAAGTGGATTTCATTGTTGTACAAATTTATGAAAATGCTTACGTGTACGGCGAACTCAGTTATGCGTGTGCATTATCGTGGTTCTTATTCGTAATCATTGGTGTCCTTACTGCCTTTGTGTTTAAGACGAGTAAGTGGGTATATTATGGGGAGGAGGCGTAATGCGTAATCTTGCTTTAACGCCTGCTAAGGCGAAAAAAATAGCGTTTACGGCAATCAAATGGTTCTTCCTGTTGTTGCTGTCGGTGTTCTTCCTGTTCCCCATTTATGCGTTGCTTATCAATTCGTTTATGCCCGATGAACAATTGTTGAACGTAAAATCGTTGTGGCCGGATTACTTTTATTTCGGCGCATACGCCAAGATGTTTAATGCCGAATATCTTAGTTATTTAAAAAATACGATTTTCGTGTGTTTTATGAGCGTGCTTGGGGTATGTTTCGCATCTTCTATGTGCGCGTATGGGCTTGCGAAGGTAAGATTTAAGGGGAAAAACGTGATATTTGCTATTATCATGGCAACCGTTCTTTTGCCTAGCACAATAACGTCCATCCCTTTGTATATTATCTATACGAAGTTGAAATGGACAGGGACGTTGCTCCCTTTGTGGGCGCCCATTTGGTTCGGCGGCGGCGCGATGAATATTTTCCTTGTCCGTCAGTTTATGAAAGGGATTCCGAATTCCTATTCTGAAGCCGCTATTTTGGACGGTGCGAGTAGCTTTAAGATCTATTACAGTATTATTGTTCCATTGGTAAGGCCGATTTTGGTCTATCTCGCTGTAACGACGTTTTTCGGGACGTGGAACGATTATACGGGACCTTTGATGTATGTCGCGGATGAAAAGGCAAATTGGACGTTGTCGCTTGCGCTGTATAAAGATTTTGGCGTCAAACAATCGACAACAAACAATAATCTTCCCAACGCGCAAATGGCGGTCGGCGTATTGATGATGGTGCCTTGCGTTATTCTCTTTGGCTTTTTCCAAAATGAGTTAATGGAAGGCGTCGCGACAATTGGTTTGAAAGGATAAAAATTTATATAAGGAGAAAAAAATGATGGCAAAAAGAAAAAGTAATGTATTACTTGTACTGGTAATGGCATTGATCGCTATGTTTTCCTGTTACTTCGGGGTATCTACCTTGAATGATAACAAGACGGCAAAAGCATCTGCTGAAACCGTTGATTACAACGATCTGCTCGGCTTAGAAGACAGAACTTCTTGGGGTGCGCACGAGGGCGAATATTACTTTGGCGGCGTAACGCTTGAGCCTTTTGGTTATTTCAATACGGCGGATAGCGTTAGTAGCACTTGGTATGTCGGAAATGATTCCGTAATCACGGCGAACAACGGCGTAGATATTATGGAATATATCTACGTTAACGGCACATCTGCAAGATCGTTGATTACGGCAAATGCAAACGGAGATAGGTTGGGTAACTCCTGTGGCTGCTGGCTTTCCAACCCTGCGGCTTGCCCCGTATACGTTGAAACGACGAACGGCAGCGGTATTTTGATCAAACTTTTGAAATCGCATGTAGGCGAAACGTTCACGCTTACCTTTAAAGCAGGGTTCTCGCTTATCAGAAACGACAACGCGGTGATTTCTTTGACGGATGATATCCGTTATGATTGCGTGGCGAGTGGGAATAATGTTGCTTTGACAAGAACAAGATTGCAAAAATACACTTTGTCTTTTGAAGGCTTGGACGAGACCGAGACGAAAACTGTTCTTGGTGGCACGGCAATTGGCGAACTTCCTGCAGTACCTGCAAAGGATGGTTACGTTGGTTTCTGGACGCTTGACGGCAAGAGAATCGACAAGGACAGCACTATCAGCGCAAATGCAACGGCAACTCCTGCATATGCGTTGGAATACGAAAACTTGATTGCCTTAGAGGATAGAACCTCTTGGGGCGCGCACGAGGGCGAATATTACTTTGGCGGTTTTGACTTAGGTGCGCAAGACAATCCGGATACGGAGGTAGGGGAACACTATTTCAATACGGCGGATAGCGTTTGTGGCACTTGGTACCATGGCAATACAGCGCCGATTACCGCAAACAACGGCGTAGATATCTTGGAATATATCTACGTTAACGGTGTATCTGCAAGAAAATTGATTACCGACAATGTAAATGGGGATAATGTGAAAAACTCTTGTGATTGTTGGCTTTCCAACCCTGCAGCTTCGCCCGTATACGTAGATACAACGAACGGTAGCGGTATCATCATCAGACTTTTGAAGTCTTATTTTGGCGATACGGTTACGCTTACCTTTAAGGCAGGCTTCTCACTGATCAGAAACGACGGGGAAACCATTTACGTTTCGAACGATGTTACTTATACTTATGAAAACGGTACGCTTACGGACAATTCGAGAGTCAACGTGACGTTTGATGGCGAAAATATGCAAATCGTCTATATCGGCAAAAAGGCAGTCTGTCCTGCAACTGTACCTACGAAAGAAGGAACGGAATCCCATACGTATACCTTTGATGGTTGGTACAATTTCGATACGAAGTGGAACTTCGACGATCCCGTAGAAGCGCACATGGCTTTAGTTTCGAAATTCATTGAAACGGAAAAGGCAAAATATAGCGTAACGTTCAACGCGGATAACGGCGCAAGCGATACAAGCGTTTCTGTTTACGAAAATTCTTACGTTAAAGAGGACCAAATCCCTGCTGATCCCGAAAAGGCGGCAGACGGCGATGCAGCATACACCTTCCTGTATTGGTCCCTTGACGGTGAAAATGCGTATGACTTCAGTACGCCTGTTACACAAGATATCACCTTGACGGCTGTATATACGACGAAGCCTCTCTATACGGTAACGTTGGGCGACGAAATCGTGAAAGTGGTAGAGGGCGGAAAGATTGAAAAGCCTGCAGATCCTACGAAAGAATCTACGGCAGAACTTGATTATACTTTCGAAGGTTGGTATAACGGCGACGCGAAGTGGGATTTTGAAAACGATACGGTAACGGGCGACCTTACCTTGGTTGCTAAATATACCGAAAGCACGAGAAAGTACACCGTTTCTTTCAACGTAACGGGTAACGATAACTTTAAACTCGATTCCGTGACAGTAGAATATGGCACGACCTATGATTTATCTGCATTGTTTGATGACGTAGACGCAACGGCTTATACCTATACGGTTACGGTTGACGGCGTGGCTGTAACGAGCGTGGAAGTTCTTTCCGACGTAACGGTTGACGTAGCGTTCACTGCAAGAGTATATTATACGGTAACGATTGACGGCGTAGAACAGATCGTAGAACAGGGTGAAAAGGTAACGAAGCCTGCAACCGAACCTACGAAAGCGTCTACGGCAGAATTCGATTATACGTTCGACGGTTGGTATAACGGCGACACGAAGTGGGATTTTGAAAACGATACGGTAACGAGCGACCTTACCTTGGTTGCAAAATACACCGAAAGCACGAGAAAGTACACCATTTCTTTCAACGTAACGGGTAATGATAACGTTAAACTTGATTCCGTAGAAGTAGAATACGGAACCACTTACGACCTTTCCAAATTGTTGGACGATGTAGACGTATCCGGTTACACTTATTCGATTTCCGTTGACGGAGTTGAAAAAATCAGCATTAAGGTCATCGGCGATACTACGGTAACCGTAGCGTTCACGAAGTTGGCGGACAACAATGACAATACGAACTCCTCTACGGATAGCACAGATTCTTCTACGGATGATACCGACTCTTCTAATGGTATTATCGATTCTTTGATGGGCTATGTAGACTCTTTGAAGGAAACTGTAGGCTCTTTGACGGGCTGTCAGGGTAGTATCACCAGCGCAACGGGTGTGATACTCGGCGTTATTGCGCTTGGCGTAGTTGCGATAATGAAAAAGAAAGAAGACTAAATAAAACAACGCGTCCCATAGTTGAAATAGGCTGTGGGACGCGGGGAATTTTTTAATATTTTGTACCACTGGTACCAGTTTTTTAAAAAATATATTGATTTCAGCGTTGAAATCATGTAATATTGTCATAAGGAAGAATAAAAGCTGTTTTAGAACAGATTAAATAAATATAGCAACAATTTGGCAAACAAATAAGGAAGGAGAAAATTATGGGCAAAGCAAGGAAAGGAAACTTATTGCTTATACTGGTGATGGCATTGATTGCGATGCTGTCTTGTTTCTTCGGTGTATTTACACTGACAGGAAACAAAGGCATTAGCGCGTCTGCTGAAACGATCGAATACCAAGATCTGTTGGCGGTTGAAGACCGTTCTTGGGGCGCGGCGTCCGACGAATATTATTTCGGCGGCTATACCATAGGCGCGTCGACGACTGATAATGCGCATTGGCTGAATACAGATGCCAGTGTAAACGGTTGTTGGTACAATGGCAATGACGCTTTGATCACCGCAAATAACGGCGTGGATATTTTGCAATATATCTACGTCAACGATACGTCGGCAAGAGATGCGATTACGGCAAACGTGGCTGCTGGCGGAACTATGGTGGGTACTAATGGTTGGCTTACCAACCCTGCGGCGTCTCCCGTATACGTAGAAACGACGAACGGAAGCGGCCTTCTCATTAAGATTTTGAAAGCGTATGCAGGCGAAAGCTATACGCTTACCTTTAAAGCGGGTTTTTCGCTGATTAAAAACGATGGGAACGTACTTTACGTTTCTGATGACGTTGTATATAACTGCGTTGGTAACGTGCCTACGCGTGTCAATAAGTCTACGGTAACCTTTAATGATGAAAACGGCTCGGTTTATACCACCAAGCGTGTTGTAAATGGTCAGGCGATCGGTACGCTTCCTGCAGTACCTGCAAAGGACGGCTACGTTGGCTTCTGGACGATCGACGGCGCGGCAATTACTGAAAACACCGTTATTTCTATGAATAAAACGGCAACCCCCGTATATGCGTTGGAATACCAAGACTTGCTTGGCTTAGAGGATAGAACCTCTTGGGGTGCGCACGATGGCGAATATTACTTCGGCGGTATTGATTTAGGCAATAATTCTGCGTATTTCAATACGGCAGATAGTGTTTGCAATACGTGGTACGTAGGCAATACAGCGCCGATTACCGCAAACAACGGCGTAGATATTATGGAATATATCTACGTCAATGGGCAATCTGCAAGATCGTTGATTACGGAAAATGCAAACGGAGATAGGTTGGGTAACTCCTGTAGCTGCTGGCTTTCAAACCCTGCGGCTTGCCCCGTATACGTAGAAACGACGAACGGCAGCGGTATCTTGATTAGACTTTTGAAGTCTTATTTTGGCGATACGGTTACGTTTACCTTTAAGGCAGGCTTCTCGTTGATCAGAAACGATGGGCAAGTGATTTACGTATCGAATGATATTATCTATACTTATGCAAATGGTACTTTGGGTGGAAGAACGGTTGACAAAATCTACACCCTTTCCTTTGATGGCGTAGCGGAAACGAAAAAGTTAAAAGCTGGCGCAACTATAGGCGAGCTTCCCGCAGTACCCACAAAAGATGGCTACACAGGTGTATGGACGATTGACGGCGCAGAAATCACCGCAGACACGGTATATAACTACGGCGAAAATAAGACGGCAACCGTAGTTTACGCCAAGGATATTACGGGCACCATCGGTTTGGGCGACTGGGGCGTTCCCGATACGGAAAGCGATATCCGCTATCTTTGGATTCGTGATAATAACGCTGAAATCGCTACTGCATATCCTAATTCGTACTGGAACGATCACGCTGATAACAAAAATAGCAATTTCGGCGTGGATATTATGGAATATATCTTGATCGACGGTGAAAGTGCGCGTTCGATCATCAATGCAAACGCGGCTGGGACGACTTCGTATAAAGCCTCTTCGACGTTCCCTCTGAACGTTGGCGGTTGCTATGCGCCTGTTTGTATTGAAACGGCAGGCGACGGTATTCGCTTTAAGGTGATGGTGGACTATAAAACGTCTTTCAAGGTTACCTTCAAAGCAGGCTTTACCGTTGTGGATACGGAAGGCGTCAAGCGGTACGTTGCCGACGACGTGACATACAATGTTGGTGCAACGATGGGCGATATCACGAAGGTAACGGGGTATACCCTTACCTTTGAAGGCGCAAGCAGTAGACAGGTGGAAGGCGGCGCTACCATCGGCGAGCTTCCTGCAGTACCCGCAAAGGACGGATACACTGGCGTATGGACGATTGACGGCGTAGAAATTACGGCAGACACGGTATATAACTACGGCGCAAATAAAACGGCGGTCGCAGTATATACGAAAGACGTAACGGATACGGTAACAATTGAGTTTTCAACTCATAATGCGGTTCAATCAACGTTCAAAATATTTATCACGCCTGCAAGTGCTTTATGTTCAAATAGCGCGTGGAATATTCAAGGTTGGGACACTGCATTGATTGCAGCAAACAACGGCGTGGATATTATGGAATATATCTACGTAAACGATGAAAATATCCGTGAGTTGTCGGATGACAACAGAACAAACAATACATATCCAGTAGGCGATGCAACGGGTTGGCCTACGAACAGTGACCAGTGTCGTCCCGTATTCGTCGAAACTAACGCCGAAGGTATTTGGGTAACGGTATTGCACTCTTTCTCAGGGGAAGAATATAAAGTTACCTTGAAAAATGGCTTCTCCATTTTGGATTCCAACGGCGGTACGTCCGTTATTAATGAGGACGTAGAATTTATTTGCACGTCTAGCGGCAGTGTTACGAAGGTAGCGGAATACACGCTTTCGTTCGATGGCTTAGGCGATACGCTTACGGTGATAGGCGGTCAAACGATTGGTTCGCTTCCTGCAGTACCCGAAAATGGGGATTGCGAAGGTTACTGGACGATTGGCGGCGTAGAAATTAACGAAAATACGGTATATAACTACGGCGAAAACAAGACGGCGGTAGCGGCTTATCGCAAAGATATTACCAAATATATCGCATTGGAAGACAGAACCTCTTGGGCTGTTTGTGCGGCTGGCGGCGAATTCTGCTTCGGTGTCTTGGATATGCGCGAGGCGAATAAGGTAGTAAACGGCGAAAGTGAAACGTATTACCTGAATACGAACGCTACTGGTTGTTGGTATCATGGCAATGATGCGCTCATCACCGCAAACAACGGCGTAGATATTATGGAATATATCTACTTGAACGATACGTCCGCAAGAGAGTTGATTACCGCAAATGCAAACGGCTCTCAGTTGGTAAATTCTTGTAGTTGCTGGATTTCGAACCCTGCGGCTTCGCCCGTTTACGTAGAAACGACGAACGGCAGCGGTATTATGATTAAGCTTTTGCGGTCATATACGGGCGACTATTTTGAATTGACCTTAAAGAAAGGCTTCAGCTTGATCAACTCCGCAGGCGTAACCGTATACCTGACGGACGACGTTACCTATAAATACATCGTAACGAGCGAAAGCACTACGTTTGCAAAAGGTGAGATTACCGAGGCTGAATTAGACGTGCTTGGTGGGCAACCCGTAACGCTTATGAATAACGGCGTAGAATATCTTGTGAAGACGACTTGCCGTTTGACTCTTCCCGAAATCACCGTAGACCCCGTAGGCGGGTTGGCGCAAGTGCTTGTAGGTTGGACGACGGATCCGGAAGGACTTTCCGATTTGTATCCCGTGGGCTATAAACTGGATATTACCGCGGAAATGACGTTGCACGCTGTATGGATCGGTTTTGAAATGCAAGATGGCGCGGCAGTTCGTTTAGTGCAGAACAGCAACGGTATTCGTTTCTTAGTAGATATTGAGCAAGATCAGTATATGTGGCTCTATGATGAAATCGGTTTGGTTTATGGCATGGGCGTATTGGTTGTACCTACCGACTATTTGCCGCATGTTTCCGATTTTAAACACGCTAATTTCACCGAAGGTTATTTTATCGACGTGGATTGTGGGGAAAAATGGAGAGTAGATGATGAAGCGGAGGCTACGTGGACGTATGCCGCGGCACTTGTCAATATCAGCGAGTCGCAGTATTCGCGCAAGCTCTCGGCAAGAGGGTACTTAAAAATCGGCTTTACAACGGGCGACGGCTATATTTATACGCCGTATAGCGAAGAACTGAATGCAAGAAGTATGTACGAAGTTGCGACAGAGGCTTATAACGACGAAGAAAATTCTCAATATAAAGCGAATGCCACCATTTTGAACTACTTGAATAAGGTTGCGGATATTACTTGGAGCGATTATTCGTTCGTTGCCACGGATAAGGAATGGACTGGTTATGAAATAACAAATATTTCGGCCGATTCTGAAACGGCAACTGTAACGGTTAACATTACGGGGGACGTTGCTTCGGCGATTGTCAACGGAAAGCGTTTGGCTGCAAACAACAACGTAAACGTTGCGATTGGGAACTACATCTATAACTTAAGCGAATATACGGCTGTGGACGGCGGATTTACCTTTACCGTTGGCGCAGCAAATAGCACTTACGATAAATCCAGCGATGAAACGTTGTATTTTGAAAGCTCCGACGCTGATTTGGACTTCTTCTTGAACGACTTCTTCAAACGTCATTCGGGCTACGTGGAAGACAGCACGAACTTGAAAGTAAACTCTGTTACGGCAGGCGTAGACTCGGAAGAATTCTTCTCGCATGAATGGATGTCGATGTCCTACTACTGGTATAACAGCTTTGAAGGTTATACAGATGAGAAGGGCAACGTTTCGAATAGAATTACAGGCTTGAGAAACTTCTTGGCTTCCGTTCCCGTAGACGATTACGGCTACGTATGGTCGAGCAACGACCGCGTCCGCGACGTAGAAACAGAAGTTTCAACGGGCGAACAAAAGATGGGCTGGCCCTTCCCCAACAACGATACGGTCAGCACCGCGCATTGGGAATTTAACGGTGGCGACAGCGGTTCTTGGTCGAACAACGTCGGCGCAAGCGTTTCGGGCGGATTGTACAATGCAAGCCTTTCGAATCAATCGAGCAATATCACGTTTACGTCGAATTCGTTCAGCTCTTGGACGAGTAAGAAGGTCTACACGTTCTACGCGCCCCTTCTTGAATTTGAAGTGCGCATCGACGACGCTACCAACATAGAAGATATCTACGTTTGGTACACGACAAGCAGTGCTGCGTCGTTCAGCGAGGATAAGAAATTGTCCGTAAAAGATAATGCGTTCCTTAGCTATGATTTGGGGAATACGAGCGGCGCATACAATCACGTGCTCTATCTTCCTATGTATGCGGAATCCGCTTGGGGTGAAAGCACTTCGACGTACATGAAGCAACTCAAAATCGAAATCGCATTGAAGTCGGGCGCGACCATTTCCGGCAACGTTGGCTTGAACTACGTTCGTCCTACGCTCGATACGAGAATGAGCAACAATAACTCGGTTTTGATTTCGTCCCTTCGTCAGGATTACGACTTCACGGGGGATTTGGACTACTTGACTGAAAATATTACTCGTGCAAGAAAGGCGATGAATTTCTTGATGCAGATGTATGATTCGACAAGAGGGTTGAAGAAGGAATCCTACCTTGTTGGTCACGGCGGCACAAAAGAAGATTTGGACTGGCTTGGAAGTGCAACGAACAAATCTATCGCAAGTTCCATTTCGCAAGGTTACTGGGATATCATGTATATGCCCGAATACGACTTCCAGTCGAATATGTACTTCTACAAAGCGGCAAGAGATCTTGCGTACTTGGAAGAAGTTTTGGCTGACAACAATATCACGGTTGATTCTTCTTTGGCTGAGGTCAAGACGGCAACCAGAAATCGTACGACTGGTACTAGCGCATACAGCTATGATTTGAGTTCTGTTGCAAATACCGTATTGACGAATCTTCGTCAAACGACGGAGGATACGAACCATACTGGGTTCTGGGATGCAACAGACGGCAGATTCGTGGCAGGCTATGCAAGCGGCGAAGGTAAGTGGTACGACTACGGTTACGCAGCATGGAACCTGGAAGCAATTTACTACGGTATTGCTACCGAAGCACAGGCAACGGCAATCATGAATTGGCTGAGCTCTGAAAGCTCGCTCTACGATTACGTATTTGCACCTAGATCGAACACCGTTGAAGGTACGGATATGCTTAACGGCGAATACTCCGCGATGAAGGGAGACTGGGATTTCGGCGATAACTGTCAGTATGGCGGCGCAATTATGTACACGTCGTTCTATGACTTGATGGCGCGTATCGATACGCTCGGCGCAGATGATGCATTCGCAAGATTGACGGCTATTCAAAATTGGTATAAAGAGGTTTACGATTATTACGTAGCAAACGGCTCCGATCCTTACGACTTCTACCGTTATTATTACGATAATAAGGGTATCCAGTGTCAAGGTATGGGCACGGCAGGTGCAGTTGGTCTTGATAGAGAATTCCTTGAATCCTTCTTGCCCGTTTCGGCGGTTGCATACGGATTCTTCGGTATCGAAGCAAACGGCAATACCTTGACGGTTGCTCCTGAACTTCCCGCAGACCTTACGCATTGGAGCATGGAAAATCTTGCATTCAATTTCGTGAAGTACGATTTGACGATTTACGAAAATGCAATCCAGCTCAACAACGTAAGAACGGATGCTGAGGGCGCTGATATTACCGGTTTGGAACTTACGGTTGTTTTGGATTACACCGCAGGTCAGTCGGTTTACGTAAACGGCATGAAGACGTCGGATTACACCGTAGAAAACGGTAAGGTATACGTTACCGTGGCTATGGGCGCAACGATCGTGGAGGTGAAATAATGAAGAACTATCAAAGCTTTGAATTAAAAATTGTATTTTTTAGCGATGATGATATAGTAACAGTCTCTAAAACCGATAATGTGGAAGATATGCTTGATTTCCCGGAAAATTTCACACCTTAAAAAATTGTTTATGCGGCTATTGGGAAATAATAGCCGCATAAATCCTATTATGATGGAGAAAAAATATGATCAAAAAAGTGTATGAGTATTTGCCAAAGGGCGCGGCAAAATATAATGATTTAGCGCACGAAAGTGCAGTATTCATTTTACAAAAACAGTTGAAGGATAGGACGCTTTGGAAAAAATTCGTCAATGTATTCCAAGAAAAGGCGGATATCGTGGATAACGGTTGGCGCGGAGAATATTTTGGAAAAATGATGCGAGGGGCTTGCCTTACCTATCGCTATCTTCCCGACGACGAGCTGTACGGTATTTTATATGATACGGTCAAAGGCTTGCTTGCAACGCAAGACGACGAAGGCCGTATCACTACTTATACGAAAGAAACAGAATTCCATGGCTGGGATATGTGGACGCGAAAGTATGTTTTGGTGGGCTGCTTATATTTCTACGAAATTTGCAAAGATGACACCTTTAAGGTAACAATTTTGAATGCTTTGCAACGCCACGTGGATTATCTTATTGAAAAGATTGGAGAGGGGAAAATTTCTATTTTAGATACGTCTCACTGGTATGGCGGTTTGAATTCCAGCTCTATTTTAGAGCCGATCGTGGAATTGTACAAGCTTACGGGAAAGCAAAAATATTTAGAGTTTGCGGAATATATTCTCCATATGGGTGGTTGCAAGGGCGGAAATCTTTTAGAACTTGCGGAAAAGGGCGAGTTGATGCCTTATCAATATCCTGAAGTTAAGGCGTATGAAATGATGTCTTATTTTGAGGGTGCGCTTGCGTATTATGAGGTAACGGACAACGAAAGATATTTGCATATCGTAGAAAAATTCGTTGACGCTGTGAGAAAGAGCGATATTACCATTATCGGCTGTGCAGGTTGCACGCACGAGCTGTTTGATAATTCCTCGCAAAAACAAACGGAAGAAACAGCAGATAAGGCAATTATGCAAGAGACTTGCGTAACGGTTACTTGGATGCGCTTGCAAGAACGTTTATTGCGCTTGACAGGTGAAGAAAAGTACGCAGACGGAATAGAACGTTCAGCTTATAACGCATTATATGGCAGCTTGAATATTTACGGAAACAAGCAATATTGCGCGGAGGAACAAGACTTTTTAGACGGTGTTCCGTTTGACAGTTACAGTCCCCTTGTCAATCAACCTCGTGGTATCGGTATCGGCGGATATAAAAAGTTTACAGAGGGTGGATATTACGGTTGTTGCGCGTGTATCGGGGCAGCAGGTACGGGATTATTCCCCTTGATTGGCGCTATGAAGACGCAAAACGGCGTCGTTTTTAACGGTTATCATAGCGGCGTTGTTCAGTATGAAAGCCCTAATGGAAACCAAGTGGAATTTACCATCACAGGCGATTATCTCAAAAGTGGAGAGGTTGCTATTAAAATTTCAATGGTGAATCGGGAAAAATTGTCTATCGGTTTGCGAATTCCCTCATGGAGCAATCAACCGCAAGTGCGGGTTAACGGTGCGGTATTTACGGCAGAGCAAGGATATTGTAACCTTGAAAGAGAATGGAAAAATGGGGATGAGATATTCCTTGCATTCCACCCTGAAGTAAATAAAGTTGACCTGAATGGGACATCGGCATTTATTTATGGGAATTTGGTATTGGCAAGAGACGAACAGAAAGAAAAAACGGATATCAATCACGCATTTTCTACTATAACGAAAAACGGAAAACCGATGGTACAAAAGGTTAAGTCTGAAATAAACGAGACAGTTCGTTTCTTATTGAATACGGACATGGGTACCGTCTTGCTGACGGATTATGCTTCTTGTGGGAAAAAATGGACGGAAGAAAACGCACGTATTTCCGTTTGGTTAAAACAAAAATAAGGAAAAACGACGAAAGAGTTGCATTTGATATGTAATGCGCGTCTGGTTGGCGACTTATCTATCGTAGATGCGCAACGCTGTAATGATTTCCGTGTATTTAAAAAGGAGAAAGTACTATGCAGTGGAAAAATGGAAATATTAAGTTTGATTTTCAAAGAGGCGTTATCTCTTCTATGGTTCATGAAGGGATTGAAATCTGCGCAAAAGAATCGGCGTTGTTTTCGTTGCGTTTGACGGATAAGTCGGGCGATATAATCGATTTATCCTCGCAAGATGCCGCTACTGTTAAGCTTCAGGAAGGGAAGTACGGCTTTACGGCGGTTTATTCCGATTTTCCCGAAGACATTGCTGTAACGCTTTTTATTACAAAATGCGACAGCGGTTTTCAGGCGCGTTTCGCGGTAAAAAACAATACGGACAAAATTGTGGAGCATATCGAGCCGTTCGCTCTTATCTTAAAACCGTTTATCAGAAACGGTGGTATTGGACGTATGGTATATCCCTATAACGAGGGGGCATTGGTAGAAGACAATGATTTGCGTGCTACCACGCATTTACAGCATTTAGAGCCCGGATATCCTACCGTTACCTGTTGTGGGCTGTTTCCCAATATGTTATGTTCGCAGTTTTTAGCGTATCTTTTTGAGGGGCACGGGCTTTATATCGGGGCGCATGACGAGGTGCGCGGACCCAAGGAAATCGATTATTACGCCGTAGACGAAGAGAAAAATATCAAAGTCGAAATGCGTCTGTATTCAGGGAAAACGTATGGAGAAGATTTTGCCCCTGATTTCGATATGGTATATCGCTTTTTTGAGGGCGATTGGCAGGATGGTGCGGATATTTACAAGGACTGGTTTTACGCACACTTGCCCGTTGGCATGAAAAAGGTAAGAGAAAATAAGGCTCTTCCGAATTGGTATCGTGATTTTCCCATTATTCTCACATATCCCGTGAGAGGGTATCACGATATGGACGAAATGACGCCAAATGAGTTGTTCCCGTACGTGAATATTTTGCCCTATGTAGAAAAATTCTCCCAAGCAACAGGGGCAAAGATTATGGTCTTGCTCATGCACTGGGAAGGGACAGCGCCTTGGGCGCCGCCTTACGTTTGGCCTCCTTACGGCGGAGAGGATGCGTTTGATAAGCTTTTTGACGCTTTGAAAGAAAAGGGACATTTGCTTGGTGTGTACTGCTCGGGATTTTCTTTCACGGAGCAGAGCAACGTTCTGCCCTCCTACGATTGTAAAGAAATTCTTAAAGACAAGGAAACGTTTAAGGCGTTTTGCGCTGGACGGGACGGGAAAGTAGTTCGCAGTACCGTTTGTACGGGGCAGAGAAGCGGGTATGATATCTGTGTTGCGTCAGATAAGGGGAAGGAAATATTAAACGAGGCATATCAGCCTTTATTTGATAAAAAACTTGACTACGTTCAAATTCTCGATCAAAACCATGGTGGCAGTCAACTGTTCTGTTATTCTCAAGAACATAATCACCCCCCCTGCGTTGGGGATTGGATGACGACAGAGATGGAAAAGCTGCTTGCCGAATGGAACGGCAAGGCAGGCAATACGCTGTTGGGCTGTGAAAGCGCGGCGAGCGAGCCGTTTATCAAGAACCTGCTCTTTTCCGATAACCGTTACGAGCTTGTTCATTTTATAGGGGAAGCAATACCGCTGTACGCATACTTGTATCACGAGTTTTTACATAATTTTATGGGCAATCAAGTATGTGAATTGTGGTCGGCGGATAGCTATTTATACCGCGTTGCATATTCATTTGCGGCGGGGGACATGCCGACGTTGGTGCTCAACCCCAAAGGATTTATTCAATCGTATTGGGGGCAAAGAGATTTCACAGATATTCCCGTAGAAGAGGAAGTACTGACGTTTGTTAAAAACTTGCGTGAATTTTACATGCAGAATCTTGATTTTATGTGCTTTGGAAATATGGTCAAACCACTCGCTTACGAAACGGGATCCGTAACGTATAGAAACGATCTTTATGCTCGTTCATATACGGCAAAGGAAGTGGTATCCACAGCATACGAGTTTGATGGAAAAAAGATACAAATATTCGTCAATTACAACACGGGAGCAAAAATGGTAGTTGTAAACGGTAAACGCTTGACGGTGGAAGGATTGTCTGTGGCGAAAATAGAATTTTAAGTCTTTATCGTAATGTTTAGTTTTTTCGATTTAGGTTGGGCTTAGTGCATTAGCTGCTGAAAATATCAAATTTTGGACTCAAAAATCGAAAATTGCGGATTTTGTAGCGCTTTATAGAAAAAATCATATTGATTTCAAAATGTATTGTTTATAAAATATATATGGCAAAATAGTGTTATAAAAATCTATTTTGGGGTATGGAGAAAAATATGACAAATAAAGAATGGTTTAAGCAAGCAAAGTACGGGATGATGATTCATTTTGGATTATATTCGCTTTTAGCGGGGGAATGGAAAGGAAAAAGAATGGGGCAAACCATAGGAGAATGGGCGCAATCTTATTTTCGCATTCCCAAGCATGAATATGAAAAGTTGGCGTCCGTGTTTAATCCAATCTTTTTTAATGCGGACGAATGGGTGGATATTGCCATAGATAGCGGTATGAAGTACATGGTAATCACCAGCAAGCACCATGATGGTTTTGCACTGTACCATTCTAAGGTGGATAAATTTAATATTGTAGACGCGACGCCGTTTAAACGGGATATCATCGAGGAGTTGGCGAATGCCTGCGCAAAAAAAGGAATGAAATTCGGTCTCTATTATTCACAGGCTTTGGATTGGAGGGAACGGAATGCAGGCGGCTGGGGCAAGGAGTGCGGTTTAAACGTAGACGGCATGCCTTGGGGGAATACCTGGGATTTTCCTTCGCATGAAGGTAAGGATTATGCAGAAGTATTTGAAAGGAAGATAAAACCGCAGGTCAAAGAAATTTTAACAAATTACGGGGACCTTTGTTTGATTTGGTTTGATACGCCGCATACGATCAATGCGGCGCAGTCGAAGGAATTATACGATATGGTCAAAAAATATCAGCCCGATTGTTTATTAAATTCCCGCATTGGCGCACCCGGCGTTCAATACGATTATGTCAGCTGGGGGGATAATGAGATTCCCGAAGCATATCAAAACGGTGATTTGCTTTTTGAAACCCCTGCAACGCTTAACGATACTTGGGGATATAAAGCTTACGATCAAAATTGGAAAAAGCCCGAGGAAGTCCTTCGCATTAAAAAACACTTAAACGAAAGGAATATAAATTATCTTTTGAACGTGGGCCCAGATTATCTTGGACGCATACCTGCCCCTAGCGTTGATATATTAAAAGCAGTAAGTGCACTAGAAAAAACAAAGTTCTAAGCGATAACAAGCGAGATAAGGACGTGGAAATGGATAGGAAAATAATTACCGTGGCGATCATCGGCGTTGGATTAAGCGGCGGCGAAGCTTACGGGAGATATCTTTATCAAGCAAAAGATAAATATAAAATTACCGATTTGTGCGATATAGACACCACGAAATTGGAGAAATACGGCGACGCTTTTGAAATCGATCAAACGCACAGATTTCGGACGGAGGAAAGTTTCTTTCAAGAAAAACGCAGCGATCTGCTCGTTATCGCAACGATGGAAAAAACGCATATACGTATAGCGCGTAAAGCTCTGTCTTTGGGATATGATATTATGTTGGAACAACCCGTTTCAGACGAACCCGACGAATTGCGTATGCTTGTGGCTGAGGCTCGCCGATCTGGCAGAAAAATCATGGTCTGCCACGTATTGCGCTATTCTTCTATGGTGCGCAAATTGAAGGAAATTCTTTCCAAGGGTGAAATCGGGGACATTATATCCATGGACGCAACGGAGAACGTTGTTTTTTGGCATGAAGCCCACGGTTTTGTGAGAGGTAATTGGCGAAAAAGCGAAATGACGATGCCCATGGTCGTTACAAAGTGCTGTCACGATTTGGATTTATTGCAATATTTCGCGGGAAGCAAGTGTATGTCGGTCTCCTCTATGGGTAGTCTTTCCTTTTTCAAGAAAGAGAACGCGCCCGTTGAGGCGGCGCAACGTTGTATGGATTGTCCATTGGTGGAGAAATGTCCGTACAGCGCAAAAAAGATATATATTGATCTTTGGAAGCAGTGGGGAAAACCTGAAAACGTTACGCCCATGAACGCTTTGACGGATACGTTGCCGTTGACGGAAGAGGTTTTGTTAAAAGCCATTCAGCAAGGTCCGTACGGTCAATGTGTATTTTATTGCGATAATGACGTTGTAGATAATCAAAAAATCATTATGCAATTCGAAAACGGAATCACGGCGACGTTGAAAATGGAAGCCTTTGTTAAGTATGGCGGACGCGAGCTGCGTTTCTTTGGAACACACGGACATTTAGAATTAAATGAAACGCAAGACTTGATAACATTGCATCGATATTTTGGGGAAGACGAAACCTGGTCGATTTCCTCGCTTGAAGGGAAAGATGATCATGCTTTCCGTGTCGGCAGAATGATCGATACGTTTTACAATGTGTTGATTGGTGAAAGTGAAGAGATAGAAACGTCGATTGACGGCGCGGTAGAAAGTCATTATATGGCGATTGCGGCGGAAGAATCGAGATTAAGCGGCGGTAAGGTGATCGAAATCGAGAAATACCGTAACGGTAAAGCGTTGGTTAAAGATATGTTGAATTATATTCAAACGCATTATTTAGAGGGGATCACGTTATCGGCTGTAGCACAGGCAGTCGGTTATTCATCCGATTATTGTTCTAAGGTTTTGCGGGCGACAGTCGGGCTGAATTTCAGGGACTACATCAATTTACTGCGCTTAAAAAGAGCAGAAGAAATGTTTGCGGATAAAAGTTTAAAGTTAACCACTTTGGAAATATTGTATCGATGCGGATTTAATAATTCAGCGACCTATTACAGAGCAAAAAAGAAGCTTGAAAAAGAAAGACGTATTGTTATTAATAAAGGTAAAAACCATAAGGAATAAAGAGTAAGGAAAATAAAGTGTTACAGTTTCCATTATTGGATTCGGTGGTCGAGGCGGCGAATGAATCCAGATGAAAAGGTGGACAGCTTCTATTTATCAAAAATTACAGATAAAGTAAAACCTGAAATAAAGTATAATAAGGATTATAACAGAATGAAAACGAGAATTTTAACGATTTCTATTATCGGCGTGGGTGCGCGCGGTGGAGAAGCTTACGGAAGATATATACATAAGTGCGCAGATAAGTACAAAATCACAAGTCTTTGTGATGTTAGTGCGGAGAGGCTTGAGAAATACGGAGAGGCCTTTGCCATACCGTGTGAAAATAGGTTTCTTTCAGAGGAAGAGTTCTTTGAGAAGAAACGCAGCGACGTACTTTTGATCGGTACGATGGATCGCCAACACGTTGCGATGGCGGAAAAAGCCTTGTCGCTCGGCTATGACATATTGTTGGAAAAACCTGTTTCGGAAGATATGGATGAGCTTCGTCGCTTAGTCAAAAAAGCCAAAGAAACGGGCAATATCGTAATGGTCTGCCATGTGCTGCGTTATACCGTGATGGTCAATAAATTAAAAGAAATTCTCGACAATGGCGGCATTGGGAAACTTGTTTCGATTGATCAAATGGAAAACGTTGGTTTTTGGCATCAGGCGCATAGCTTTGTTCGCGGAAATTGGAGAAATCGTGAGGAGACGTCTCCCATGATTTTGCAAAAATGCTGTCATGATATGGACCTCTTGCAATATTTCGTTGGGGCAAAATGTCATGCTGTATCTTCCATGGGAAGTCTTTTCTACCTTAAACGTGAAAATCAGCCCCAAGAAGCGGCGGATAGATGCATGCAATGTAAATATATTGATAATTGCGTATTTAGTGCAAAGCGCATCTATATCGATATGTGGAAAGAAAGAGGCTGCCCTTGTAACGCTTGGCCGATGAACGTGATTACCGATGCGTATCCTTTGACGGAAGACGCGATACAAAAAGCGATTGAAGAGGGCCCTTACGGAAGATGTGTATTTGCCTGCGACAACGACGTTGTGGATAATCAAAAGGTGATTATGCAGTTCGAAAACGGAGTAACGGCGACTTTGAAGATGGAAGCTTTTACCAAAAAAGGCGGCAGAGATATCCGATTTTTTGGGACGGAAGGGGAGCTTGTACTCGATGAAGAAGGAAATACCATTACCCTGAAGAAATATTTCGGCGAAGACCAAGTATGGAAAATCAGTGATTTAACGGACGATTTAGAAGGGCATGGCGGCGGCGACCACAGAATGTTGGATAAGCTGTATGAAGTAATCGCCGAAGGGAATGATGCAGTTGACACCAGTATCGACAATTCGGTGGAAAGCCATTATATGGCTCTCGCCGCGGAAGAGTCGAGATTAAATGGCGGAAAACTTGTATTAATCAGCAAGTACAGGGCATAAATAGAGATCTAGGATAATGGAATGGCATTGCTGCTCTATTTGACCCAAAGTGTAAAAATAAAAATAAGGAAGGAAAAACTATGAAAGAATTGCATTTGATATGTAACGCGCATCTCGATCCTGTGTGGCAATGGGATTGGCATGAAGGTGCAACAGCGGCGCTTGCGACCTTTTATTCCGCTTGCGAGCTTGCAGACGAATACGATTATATTTTCTGCCATAACGAGGCACTTTTATATGAATATATCGAAGAATACGATCCGAAGTTGTTTGCACGTATAAAAGAGCTTGTCAAGGCAGGGAAGTGGCATATTATGGGCGGTTGGTATGTACAGCCGGATTGTAATATTCCATCGGGCGAGGGCTTTGTTCGTCAAATTGAAAGCGGCTTAAGCTATTTCAAGGAAAAGTTTGGGCAAAGACCGACGATTGCGGTAAATTTCGACTCGTTCGGGCACACCCAAGGGCTTGCACAGATTTTGAATAAGTGCGGATACGAAGGATATATTTTCTGTCGTCCTATGGTTGAGATATTCGATTTACCCAAAATGGTGTTTGATTGGGTAGGCTTTGATGGCAGTAAGGTAAAAGCGGCACGCTTCCAAGACCTCACAATCTATTGTTCGGATCTTGGCAATGCAGTCAACGCAATCAAACGCAAAATGCAGCCTTGGGAAAATGAGGAAATCGCATTTGCGCTGTGGGGCGTAGGTAATCACGGCGGCGGTGCTTCCAGAAAGGATTTAACGGACCTTAAAGGCTTTATCGAAGAGCAAAAGCGAAACGGTGTTTTGGTATTCCACAGCACGCCCGAGGAATTTTTTGGCAAAGTAACGCCTGACGTTGAATTTAACGCGGCTCTGCAACCCTGCTTTATTAAATGTTATTCTTCGATTGCGCGTTTGAAACATAAGTACGCAGAGCTTGAAAATAAGCTGTTAAAAACGGAAAAGATTTGCTCGTATGCAGACAAAGAGGGCGTTTATCAATACGATTTTGCGGCATTTAGCGAGGCACAGAAAAATATGGCGGCAATACAATTCCACGACATTTTATCGGGAACTTGTATCATCGAAGGCGAAAAGAGTAGCTTGCAAAAAGCCGACCATGCTTTGGAACTGCTTGATAAACAGTTTGCGAAGGCGTTTATGGGGCTTTGCTTAGAATACGAAAAGGCAAAAGAAGGCGATTATCCTATTTTCGTTTATAATCCCAACCATTATAAAGAAGAACAGATATTTAACGGCGAGTTTTTCTTATTGGACGGCATCGTATCTGAAACGGAAGGCTATGAATTTACGGTGAAAAAGGACGGCAAGGAAGTTCCCTTCCAAGTCATCAAAGAATCATCACGAATCAATATGGACAGAAGCAAGCGGTTTGCGATTAAGGCAGAACTCAATCCCTTATCTATGACCAGATTTGACGTAGAAGTTCGTAGAGGTTCGAGAAAGTATTTAGACAGAACCTTGCAAACGGAATTTGTCAATGCAAACGATGCGAAAGCAACGTTTAACAGTGAATATGGCGCTTTAAACTCGTACATGGTAGGGGGTAACGAGTATTTAAGCGGTAATGCATTCACACCCGTGGTATTCGATGATAACGCCGATCCTTGGGGCTGGCACATGGCAAAACTGGGTAGTAATTACTGTAAACCTGCGGTAAAAACGTCGTTGCGTGTAGAAGAAAGAGGCGATCTTTTGACGACGGTAGAAAGTATTTACGATACAGGCAAATCGAACGTCCGCGTGGCGTATACCATGTATAAGGATTTTGATTATATCGACGTAACGGTGCATGTGGACTGGAACGACGCAGGTAAGGGCTTGAAGTTGGAAATCCCCTTAAAAGAAATCGGTCGCTTTATCGGGCAAACCTCGTTCGGGACGCAGGAATACGGACAGGAGACGGAAGAATGCTCGCAACGTTTTGTAGGCGTGGAGAAGGACGGAAACGTCCTTACCGTGTTCAAAGACGGAACGTATGGCTGTTCGATTGAAGATGGGAAACTCTATATTACGTTGCTCAATGGTTCTGTATACTGTGCGCATCCGGTGGGGTTATTGCCGATCATCGATGAAACGCGGTTTAACCGTTATATTGACGTAGGCAGACACGAATTTACCTTCCGCTTAGAAGTATGTAAGGAAGAAGAACTTGAAAAGAAAGCGACGGCATTTACGCAAAAGCCGTACGCGCTCAACTTCTATCCTCACGGCAAGGGCGAGAAAAAGGAAGAAAGCCCTATTACGCTTTCCGAAGAAAATATTATACTTTCTGCCTTCAGAAAAGTGGCGGTAGATACGTACATGGTACGTCTTTTCAATAATTCCAAAGAGAGCGTGGATTGCGATTGCAAGGTGTTTGGCAAGGGAGCAAAACTCTCGTTTGGTAAATATGAAGTAAAAACGTTGCTTTATCAAGACGGCGAGTTGAAAGAACATAATTCGATGTTGGTTTTATAAGTTAGCAATACAAAGGACGAGGTGATTACATGCACCTCGTCTTTTCCATTTCTAAGCATTGGGAAGCCCTTTTTTGAATCTCAAAAATATCTTAAAACGTCGAATTTTGTATAAAATATACAAAAAACTCCCCACTTCTTCCATTCTTCGTTTGACAGTGTGCAAAGAAATATGGTATAATTTAAAAAGCTGATTTATAAAAGCGAAAAAATCGAAAAAATAAATTTCAATCAAAGGGTGTGGATAATTTGATTGAACGCAGTGCGGCTTAGTCGTTCGCCGATGATGGGCGTAATGTGTATGGGGTAGTCTTGGTTGGAACAGTGCTGGTACGTTTGTTTGCGCAACCGCCACAGCAAGAAACGATCGATAGTGCGTTTGGAAAAACGGAAGATAAAAAGGAGATATAGGAAGCATGATTTGGTCAAAGGAAGAAACGCTGTCCAGGTCGGAACTGGAAGCGTTACAGCTTGATAGATTGCAGGAAACGGTGGAAAGAGTATACGCCAAAGTGCCTTACTATCGCGCAAAGATGGATGAAATGGGGGTAAAACCCGAAGATATTAAATGCCTTGCGGATTTGGCGAAACTGCCTTTTACCACCAAGCAGGACATGCGTGACACCTATCCGTTTGGATTGTTTGCCGTTCCGCAGGACGAGCTGGTTCGTATCCATGCAAGTTCAGGGACGACGGGGAAACCGACGGTAGTAGGTTATACCAAAGGAGATTTGGAAACGTGGACGGATTGCGTTTCCCGAATCGCTTGTATGGGCGGCGCATCGCATAAAGATATTGCGCAGATATGTTTTGGCTACGGCATGTTTACAGGCGCATTGGGGCTGCATTATGGTTTGGAGAAAATCGGCGCGGCAATCGTGCCTTCCTCGACGGGGAACTCTGAAAAGCAGTTGATGTATATGCAAGATTTCAAAACTTCACTGTTGGTCGCAACGCCCTCGTATGCGTTGCGGCTTGCGGAAGTTGCGCGAGAAATCGGTATCGATCCGATCAAAGATTTACATATCAAAACGGCGCTTGTAGGCAGCGAACTTTTGACGGACGCTATGCGCGAAGAAATGCATTTGGCATGGGGCAGGGACGTAAACATTACCTCAAACTACGGTATGAGTGAGTTGATGGGCCCCGGCGTTTCAGGGGAATGCTTAGAGCATTGCGGTATGCATATCAACGAGGATTATTTCATTCCCGAAATCATCGACAGCGTGACGGGCGAGGTGTTGCCTGCCGGCGAAAAAGGAGAGTTGGTGATTACGTGTATTAAAAAGGAAGGGTTGCCATTGATTCGTTATCGCACGAAGGACGTGACAAGACTTTTTTACGAGCCTTGCGCTTGCGGCAGAACGACCTGCCGTATGGAAAATCTGTCGGGCAGAAGCGACGATATGTTGAAGGTAAGGGGCGTCAACGTATTCCCCGGACAAATCGAAGAAGTGGTGCTCTCCGTGCCCGAGCTTGGTCCACACTACGAAATCATTGTGGAAAGAGAAGGATATTCGGACAAGCTTACCGTGCGCGTGGAACTGAATAAGGCGACGGACTCGTTTTCGGAATTGCAGAGAATTGAAAAGGTAACCAGGGATAAGCTGAAAGTAGTGCTGGGCTTAGACGCAAAGATTCGTTTGGAATCGCCGAACACCTTACAACGTTTTGAGGGTAAGGCAAAGCGCGTGAAAGATTTACGGAATATGGCAAAATAGGGGGCAAATATGGTAACGAAACAAATCTCGGTTTTTATTGAAAATAGGAAAGGGCGTTTAGGCGACGTGTTGGACGTCCTGAAAGCGAACAACGTTAATATCCTTTCGTTGAGCCTTGCGGACACGGCGGAATACGGATTGTTGCGTGTGATCTCCGATCGGCCGCAAAGCGGTAAGGACGCGCTTTCCTTGGCAGGCTTTTCCGCAATGTTGACGGATATATTTATCGTAAAAGTACCGCACACGCCTGGTAGTTTACAAAATATTTTACGCGTTATTTCCGATGAGGAATTGAGCGTGGAATATATGTACGGGCTTTCCGTGGGTGGCGAGGACGCTTCTATTGTGGTAAAGACGTCCGACTTAGAAAAAGCGGACGCCGTCTTCGAAAAACACGATATAGAGACGCTTTCTTACGAGTCTTTATAAAAAACAGGAAGAAAGGCTCTTTAAGGTTGCAAAATGAAGATACAATTATCTGATCATTTCAATTATAAAAAGCTGTTGCGGTATACGTTGCCGTCGATAGCGATGATGATTTTTACGTCCATATACGGTATCGTGGACGGATTTTTCGTATCGAATTTTGCAGGGAAAATACAGTTTACTGCGGTTAATTTTATTTATCCGTTTATCATGATTCTCGGTTCGTTCGGGTTTATGTTCGGCACGGGCGGTAGCGCACTGGTCGCGAAAACCATGGGCGAGGGGAATAAGAAAAGGGCAAACCGTATTTTTTCTCTATTTATTTACGTTACTGTGCTTACAGGCGTGGTGATTGCGGCGCTGGGTATTCTTCTTGTCCGTCCCGTAGCCGTAGCGCTTGGCGCGGAGGGAGAGCTGCTGCATTACTGTATACAGTACGCGCGGATTATCTTTGCTGCGATGCCTGCGTTTATGTTGCAGTTCGCATTTCAAAGCTTCTTTTCCGTCGCGGAAAAACCGCAGCTTGGGTTGTACGTAACGATTGCCGCAGGGGTAACGAATATGGTGTTGGACGCCTTATTCGTTGCGGTATTTCCGTGGGGTATTATCGGGGCGGCGCTTGCAACGGCGTGCAGCCAAGCGGTTGGCGGTTTGATTCCTTTGGTATATTTTTTGCGTAAAAACAGCAGTTTATTGCGCCTTGGAAAGACAAACTTCGAAAACAGAGCGCTTTGGCAGGGTTGTAGTAACGGCTTTTCCGAATTGCTGTCGAATGTCTCTTCGGCGGTGGTGGGGATGCTGTATAATTATCAGCTGATGAAATACGACCCCGAAAACGGTGTGGCGGCGTACGGGGTACTCATGTACGTAAGTATGATCTTTTTCGCTGTGTTTTTGGGGTATTCCATGGGCACTGCGCCTATCGTTGGATATCACTACGGCGCAGGGAATCATAGGGAATTGAAAAACGTATTCAGACGGAGTTTAAACGTGATCGGGGTGTTCTCCGTAGCGATGGTAGCGCTGTCTTTGGGGCTTGCAAAGCCGCTTGCTTTGATGTTCGTAGGCTATGACGAAGCGTTGGTGGATTTGACGGTTAGGGCGTTCATATTCTTCTCGTTCTCGTTCTTGTTCTCGGGGCTTGGGATATACGGCTCCTCCTTCTTCACAGCGCTCAATAACGGCTTGATTTCCGCATTGATTTCCTTTTTGCGAACGATTGTGTTCCAAATCGCCACTGTGATGCTGTTGCCGCTTGTTTGGCATACGGACGGGATTTGGTGCTCGGTGATTGTGGCGGAGATTCTGTCCCTAATTGTAACGGTAGCGTTCCTTATATACTACAAACCGAAATATAAATATTAAGAGTTACGGCGAGCCAAAAGGCTCGCCGTTCTTTATTGCATTTCCGATAAGGTTTGGTAGAAAGTATATAATGCTGCGCTGTCTTTTTCCGCTTGCGCAAACAGTGCTTCCGCAACTTCAGGCTTGCTCTTTTTTAAAGTTGCAAATCGGTTTTCCGTCTCTAAGAAGAGGCGGATATTTGCTTTTGGTGGCTTGCTATCCAAAATAAAAGGGGGCTTTCCGTCCTCTTTCAGTGATGGATTATAGCGGTATAAATGCCAATAACCGCTTTCCACGGCAAGCTTTTCCCGTTCCATGCATTTAGAAAGATGCACACCGTGCGCGATGCAGGGGGAGTACGCGATAACAAGCGAAGGCCCGTCGTAGCGCTCCGCTTCCGTCAGCGCGGTTACTAACTGTTGCATATTTGCGCCCATGCTCACTTGTGCAACGTACACGTGGCCGTAGGTCATCGCCATAAGGCCGAGGTTTTTCTTTTTTTTGCGTTTGCCGCCGCTGGCAAATCGGGCAACAGCCCCCAGGGGCGTGGCTTTCGAGGCCTGACCTCCCGTGTTGGAATATACCTCCGAATCGAGTACGAGTACGTTGACGTTTGCGCCGCTTGCAAGTACGTGGTCAAGACCGCCGTAGCCGATGTCGTAGGCCCAGCCGTCGCCGCCGATAATCCATACCGATTGTTCCTTCGCTTCGCCGCGGCAATTCCAGGCAAGCCGCATGCCCAAGCCGAACTCTGCATTGTCTTCAAATAGGGAATTTGCCCATGCAGGGCCACGCCCGTTTTTTGCGATTGCATAGGGGCAGGTAGGCGATGAACCGCCGTAAATGGACGAACAACCCGTTGCGTTGGCAATGATCATTTTTTCTCCGAATAACTGGGTAAGCACCTTGATATAAGGGGTTTCACCGCAGCCTGCGCATGCATAGGAAAACTCGAATAAGGGCTGTTGAAACTGACTTCCTTTGACGGTGTTTTTCTTAAAAGCAGAAAGGTCTAACGTCGGTAACGATTGTGCGAAATCCCAGTTGCGTTCTTCGTCGGGAAGCAGGTTCGGCGCAGGCGTCATCACCAAAGCTTTTTCCTTGGCAGGACAAATCTCGGCGCATACGCCACAGCCTTTACAGTGCGTGGCGGCTACTTGAATTCGGTATTGCGTTTTGTCCATACCGACCGCTTTTTTCGTGATAAACGCATCCGGTTTTTGCATATCGTCGCGCAAGAGAAAGGGACGTATGGTAGCGTGCGGACACACAAAGGCGCATTGATTGCATTGAATGCAATTTTCGCTAATCCATTTGGGCAGCTGTGCGGCTATGCCATTTTGTTCGTATTTTGCGGTATCTGTCGGTACAGTGCCGTCGGGGGAGAAGGCGGAAGTGGGCAAGGTATCTCCCTTTAACGTTAGGATAGGGTGCATCACTTCTTGAAAATACCGATTGCCGGATTGCTTGGGCGCAGTAGCGCCAAATTTTGCGTTCATCCAGGACATGGGGTATTCGATTTGCCGTATAGCGGCTTGCGTTTCATATAATGCGGCAAGGTTTTTGCGTACGGTTTCCTCGCCTTTACGGGTAAATTTTCTTTTCAGTTCGGCTTCTATGCGAGAAACCGCCTCGTTATAAGGCATAATCGAGGGATTTAAGAGGAAAAAGGCGGCTTGCATGATCGTGCTTGTTCTACCGCTTAATCCTACGCAGTCGGCAATTTTCGTGGCGTCGATTACGTAAAAACGCAGTTTCTTTTCCGCAATCATGCGCTTGTAAGCAATGGGCAAATTTTCTTCCAAGCTCGCGATGCTATTCCAAGGACAGTTGAGTAGAAAAACGCCGCCTTCTTTGAGTTCGGATAGCATATCGTAGCGCGTTAGGTATGAGGGATTATGGCAAGCGATAAAATCGGCGCGGTCAATGAGATAGGAAGCGCGTATAGGCGTGTTTCCAAAACGCAAATGCGAGATAGTGACGCCTCCTGATTTACGGGAATCGTAGACAAAATACGCTTGCACGTGTAGGGAGGTGTGCTCGCCGATGATCTTTACGGTATTTTTATTCGCTCCCACCGTTCCGTCCGAACCGAGTCCGTAAAACTTGCAGGAAACACATTCGTTTTCTGCGGTGAAAAAGGGGGTGGAGCAATCTAGTGAAGTATGCGTTATATCATCGCAAATGCCTACAGTAAAGTGATTTTTCGGCTGAGAATTTTGTAGATTTTTAAACACGGCGTAGCACATGGTAGGGGTCAATTCCTTTAAACCGAGACCGTATCTACCGCCGACGGTTTGAATATGATCAAGCCCTTGTTCTTTTAATGCAGCGCAAACGTCAAGATATAACGGCTCTCCTAGCGAGCCTGCCTCTTTTGTGCGGTCTAATACAGTGATTTTTTGGCAGGTAGCAGGCAGGGCGGAACAAAATGCAGCGGCATCGAAAGGTCGGTACAGCCGTACGATAATCACGCCGACGCGCTCTGCGTTTAAAAGCATTTTATCCACCGTCTCCTGCATCACGCTTGCGCCGCTACCCATTACGACGGCAACGTATTTTGCATCGTCTGCACCGTAATAATCAAAGACATGGTATAGCCGTCCCGTGATTTGTGCCACCTGTTCCATGACGCGTTGTACGACGGTGGGAACGGCGGCGTAATACCGATTTGCGCTTTCTCGGTTTTGAAAGTATACGTCGGGGTTTTGCGCGGTGCCGCGCTGGGTGGGCGCAAAAGAGGTTAAGGCGCGTTTTCGGAAACGTTCCACGTCCTGCATATCTAACAGCGCGCGTATTTCTTCATATTCGATGACGTCGATGTCCGTCGTTTCGTGGGAAGTGCGGAAACCGTCTAAGAAATGCAGGAATGGGATTTCGGTTTTTAAGGTGGCAAGATGGGCAATCAACGCCATATCCATGCATTCTTGCACGGACGAGGAGGCTAACATGGAAAAACCCGTTTGCCGACACGCCATCACGTCCTGATGGTCGCCAAAGATGCTCAGGGCATGGGTAGCTAGCGCTCTTGCGCTCACGTGGAATACGGTGGGGAGTAATTCTCCTGCGATTTTATACATATTTGGCAGCATCAGCAAAAGCCCTTGGCTGCACGTATAGGTCGTGGCAAGCGCACCGCAGGTCAGCGCGCCGTGCAAAGTCCCAGCTGCGCCGCCTTCCGATTGTAGTTGTATAACTTTAGGGATAGAACCGAACAGGTTTGTTTTTCCGTTTGCTGCCCATTCGTCCGCAAGCTCCGCCATGGGGGACGAGGGGGTGATGGGATAGATTGCCACAACTTCCGAAAAAGCGTAAGAAACGTGGCTTACCG
This sequence comes from Candidatus Scatosoma sp., assembly GCA_045594025.1. Taxonomy (GTDB): domain Bacteria; phylum Bacillota; class Clostridia; order Christensenellales; family Borkfalkiaceae; genus Scatosoma. The sequence continues at coordinate 871 of JAZNXS010000014.1, read as the reverse complement.
CCGCGTTGCCGTCTATAATCCTTCTCTTCATAAAACACCTCTTTTGTATAGTATTTACAATTTCGGGAAGAAAAACACAAAAAGAAAAGTGTTTTGTCTTGCAATTTTGAAGGGAATATGGTATACTGTACTCGTATCACACGAAGGAGAAAAAAGGTGGCGAAATTATATTTTAAGTATGGGGCGATGGGCTCTTCAAAAACGGCAAACGCATTGATTACCAAATTCAATTATGAAGAACGCGGCATGAAGGTATGGCTGATTAAGCCTTCCATCGACGTGCGTGACGGCGTGGGTGTGGTGCGTTCCCGAATCGGGCTTTCCGCGGAGGCGGAGGTGATCACGCCCGACAAGGATTTGTTTGAAGAATACAAAAAGCATCAGGATTGTCACGTAATCATTGCGGACGAATGTCAGTTTTTTAAGGCGGAGCAAATCGACGCGCTCCGTCGTATCGTGGATAAGCTGGATATTCCCGTGCTTTGCTACGGCTTGCGCACAGACTTCTTAACGAAGCTCTTTGAAGGGAGTAGCAGACTGTTCGAGGTAGCGGATTCGATCACGGAAATCAAAACGATTTGTGCTTGCGGTAAAAAGGCGATCGTCAATGCAAGAATCGACGGCGAGGGTAAGGTGGTTACCGAGGGCGGACAAATCCTCATCGGCGGAAATGATTCTTACGTGGCAATGTGCCATAGCTGTTGGGTGAATGCAATTGAAAAACAAAAAGCAGAATAAACGAAAAACCGTTGGCGTTATACCAACGGTTTTATTTTTTGTATAAAGAATACCCCGCGTTAGACGCGGGGTTCAGAAAATGTTAAACATATAATTCTTGAAAATAGAAACTCCTTTCGGTATAATAAATTGA
>JAZNXS010000013.1:0-14620 GCA_045594025.1 Candidatus Scatosoma sp. | reverse complement strand
CGTAATTACAGTTTCAGGCTCTTCCGCTTCAACCAACGTTACCGTTACGTTAAACGTATACGTCGCCGTTTTCCCGTTTCTCTCTGCCGTTACCGTTACCGTTGCCGTGCCTGCCGTTACCGCCGTAATTTCTGCCGTCGCGCCGTTGCCTGCTACGCTTACGTTTGCATTTTCCGCTACCCAAGAATAAGTAGTTTCCGAAGTAACATCACTCCCCATTACGTTCGCCGCAACCGAGACCGTCGCTACGCTCGTTTGTCCTTCTTCTAAAGGTTCCCCAACGTAGAGAGCAATGTTCTTGCTCTCCGCAGTCAAGTGTAAACTTTCATCTATAATTATTTCTTCTTCGCCGAAAAGCACTACGCCGCTTTCTATCTTCCATGCGTTGCTCCAGCCGTTTGCCGCAGACAGGTCTGCCACTGCCGCAAGTTCCGCCATCGTAGAGTATGCAAAGCAGTTCGCTTTACTGCCACTAACGTTTTCAATCCAAATACCGTCTTCCGCACCACTTACAATTAGACCGTTATTTACTACGTAACAGTGTTCCACAATACCCGTGGAATAGTTTGCACCGATCATGCAACCAACCTTCGCGCAAATAACGTCGCTCGTTTTGTTCATTACTGCTACTACGTTTCTCACTGTGCCGTAGTTCAACCCCACCAGTGAACCAGGATTCCAACAATCATTCTTGAACGCGTAAGATACGGACATCTTCACATTTTCGATCGTACCGTTGTTCTTATAAATAAACGCGTCTTGCGCAACGTTTGCATATGCCATCGTATATTGCAATAATAAGTTCTTAATTGTACCCGTATTTTCTTTGATAAAGTAGCCTACCCAATCGTTGCCGTCTTGCGCCAATGCGTTTGCAAAATTCTTCAACGCATAGCCATTGCCGTCCAATGTACCACTGAACGATGCCACAAAGCCAGTAAGCGACGAGCCGTCAAAATCAAGATCTTCGCTAAGTACGAAGTAGCCGTTAGGCGTTTCAGAAAGCAACGTTAAAAAGTTCGCTGTGTCTTCAGAATAAAGTACTTTTGTGCAATATGTCACACTCTTCGCAACATAGCCGTAATCTCCAACTTCGATATGTACTTCATATTTAGAATAGTCAAACAAGCCTTTCTCAAGAACGATATTTCCGTCACTCATGGAAACAAGCGTCGCTTCATTGTCACCAAACGTAATCGTTTCAGGCGTTTCCGCAATCGAAATTCCTTCCGGTAAAGCCATAACGATTTGACCGCTATAATCCTCCGCAACCATATCGGAAATTTCATACATTGCACGGTTTACGGTAACGTTGAAAACATTTTCGTATTCCTGTCCGTTAAAGGTAAAGCCCACCTTCACTTTCGTTTCGCCAATGCCCGTTGCTACAATCGCCAAATTAGCGCCATCGGCTTCGAATTGAACGATTGATTCTCCTACAATCTCCCAAGCATAGGTCAGGTCATTTGTAATGTCTTCCTGTTGATTAAAGACTTCGATCGACAACGCGCCTTCTTTACTGAAGCCAACGTTCTCATCCGTAATCGTGTCAAGTTCCAATGTCTGCGCGTTAGCTCGAATAATAATCGGCTCCGTAACAGTTACATCGACGACCATCTGTTCGGTTAACCCGAAATACTCCGCAGTAACCGTAACCGTCGTTTCACCAACGCCGACGCCTTGTACAACACCATTTTCATCTACGGTTACGACACTTGTATCCTGCGAAACGTAAGATACGTTCGCCGCCACTTCTTCACCACCAAAGGTTACGGTTCCGTCAATCGGATACGAGTTCCCTACCCACAACGGAATAAATTGTTCAGAGTTCTTAAATACAGGAACATAATCAGGCAATTGAACCGTTACCGTACACGTTGCTGTAACGTCTTCATATGCAACGGTAATGGTTGCCGTACCTACTTCCACTGCACATACTTCGCCGCTTTGCGAAACGGTTGCCACCGCTTCGTTCGATGAAGTCCAAGTAAAATCTCCTTTGCCAACCGAAAGCTGCGCCGTAAGCGTTTCTCTTTCACCGCGCGTCAACATTAATTCGGTTTTGTTAAGCGAAATCGTCCGATTGTCGATAATCTCAACGCTGGAATTAGAACTGTTTCCCGAATTATTCGACTGCCGACATGCAGAGAACGTCACCCCTGCCGTCATCAACAACCCAACCAAGCATATGATACCAAGTTTTTTCTTTTTCATTGATATTTCCCCTCCTCTATTCTTATCCTAAATACGAGCCTATTCCAAGTGAAACGGCAAGATTCCAAATACCGCCGCCTTCTCTTACTTCATAGAAGTTAAGCCTTTCAACATCGCGATAAAGATCTATCTTAAAGTTAACGTTTTCATCACTATCGCTTTCCATATACAACATTGCGTAGATGTATCTTACAAATATGCCGTCGGCACTGATATTCTTTTCGTATATCTCATATTGCAACGGATCAACGGTTTTAAGATACTCGATGCTCTGCAGGGCAGTATCCAATTCTTGAAGCCAAGCCTTTAAAAGCCCCTTCGGAAAATACGTTTTACTCAACATCGTTTCCGAAGAATACGATTGATCCCAAGCAAACGTTTCCCCATGATCGGCGTTATTATATGCGGCAAGCGCTCTATACTGATCATAGATCGCCTTCATGAATTCTGCACCGTCGCCGTATACAGCATTAAAGAAATTCTCTGTCAATTCCTCAACGTCTTGATTGGACTTCCAAGACAATTCCGAAATCAAATAAAGCTTTAATGCACCAAAACCAGTAGAATTAAGCGCCGAATGATCACATTGATACATATGGAATCCCACGTTGTAATCTTCCAGCAAAGCAAAATCTTCGCCCATAACGCTAAACACATCGAACGGAAGCAAATAGTCGGAAAAGTTTACCCCGTAATCCCATACCCAGAACTCATCAAAAGCCACGTTAAGCTTATCGAGCATAATCAATGCTGCTTTATTATTCTCGTCCTGATATGCGCTTGCATGTTTCTTTGTGCTGAGGTTTGCCCACATCGGTGCTACGCCGCTAAAATCCAAGCTCGGATCCGACAGCTTATACTCCCCTGTAGTTTCATCGAGAACAACGGGCAGCGATTCGGTACTATGATACAAGAACGGCACCACTTTGATATTTCTATCGTCGCCTTTCGCCGATAATTCCGCCATAATTTTTTCGTGAATATCCTGACAAGCTATCAACATTGCTGCCGATTTTGCCTGATACTTCGTTTCAGCATCTTTACACGCGATACATTCGCACCACGTTCTTGTATCTTGCATTTGGAAAAATACGTGAGTCTTAGTCGGTTGAGCTTCCAACAATTCAACGAAATACTCACTGGCGGTATCTATCATTTTTTCGTATTCGTTTGCATCTCCCCTTGCTGTATAGCAAAGCTGATCTACGCTCGCCGTATACCACATAGGATGATAGTTTTCAGAATCGTTAATGTTATTGTATTTTGCTGGATCTAATACGACAAACGAATTGTGAAATTCACCAGCCACAATTGTTCGTTCGCTCTGCAAACGATATCTCAAAGAAGTAATCGAACTGTTGTATTCACTAAGAGCCGAATATCCAGCCCTAATGGGTATATTAGGTGCCACGGTATCGTCGATAGTGAAGAAATTTAACTCGCTTACATTATGATCAATATCGTATATGTCCTTTTTATAAAATTCATAATTGAACATGTACCCAAGAAGATCGTACACCCCCCAAAGAGTACCGTAACTATCTCCACCCTTGATAAACAAATCTTCTTCATCTGTTACCATACGATAACCGCCCGAAACGGGAGTTTCCCCTCCTTCAATACGGGCAGAAAACTGTTTCGTTTCGCCCAAAGAAATAATTTTCGCACCCTGCGGAAGCTCGTCAGCATCTGTATACACCGCCGGTCTTACCCCAGTGGCTTCATTGAAAAAGTTTCTTAATTCTTGTGATGCGGTTTTCAAAATATCATCGCTGTTTTCGGGGATCACAATAACATAGTCTGTTGCACCGCTTTTTACAAAATATTTATTGTTTACAACTTGATACGGTAAATCAACCGTTGTAGATTGACCGTTATCCACGTAAATCGGATCCGAGCTACTGTTATTCGCACCACCGCTTGATTTACAACCAGCCAAGCATGTCACAGAAAGAAGCATAGCAACAATCAGCTTGCCTATTTTCATATCTTTCATTTCACACCACCTCCACATAATATACAACTGTCGCCATATTACCGTTACCGTCAAATACGCCTAACGTAATTTTGTACGTACCCTTCATCGTAAACGTATATCCCTTACTTTCTTCAACACATACATCTTTCCCGTAAGGATCGCGGATGATTGCAAAGACTTCGCCAACCGACGCATCGTCACGTACATTAACTTTGGGCATCGTAAATTGTGAGTTTACAGTAGCCGCTTTATTCGCTTCTCCAACGATTTCAATACTCGGGGGAACGTCATCCTCTACCCAGAAGGAATACGCTATAACGGATTTATTCCCAAAACGGTCTACGGTGTTATATCTAACGAGATATTCTCCATACGAATCCAACTTCACTTCATATGAAACCGACGCGTCAAGCCCAGAAATTACTTGCCCGTCCAACGTTTTCACTTTTTCACCCGTTTCGTAATTAAGCAAGGTAATGGTAGTTTGGCTATACCCCCCGATTACGTCAATACCGAATGCAATCGAAGTATTCATTACTTCGTTCATTCGATAGGACGAGCTATAATTCGTAAGCGTTGTAATGACGGGCTTGCCCTGTTCGCCTGTTGCAACGGACAAAGTTTGAGAATTAACTGAATAGAATTCCGCCTGCCCGTCTCCTAAAAGCTCACTTTCGAACGTAACGTATACAGTCTTACTCGGGAAACCTTCGAATATATCGCCATTCAGCATTTTATCAACAACAATGGAAGTTTTACCTACCGTGAATGTATTGATTGCATTTCTGTATTTTATATTAAAACGTTCAGACGTAAGTCCCGAAAAACTACACGTCGAAGCATACGGCGTCGTGAAATCATTATTTACATACACATAAACGTTACCGTATTCATTAAATTCAGCATTATGCAAATTCTTAAAAGTCAACTTTACTTGAATATTTTCGTCTTCGGCATCTGTTAAAACCATATGGAAAGTATTGAATTCACCGCTGTTTTCCAAAAGGTTAAAGACCACCGAGAAATTTTGAGTGTCCTGTTTATTTAGTAAAGCAATCGTGCTATTTTTCGTCATTTTTGCGAGAATGCAATTCGAGCTTGCGGAAATCTGCGCTTCATTCGAAATAAACAGCTTAGACATATCTAATCCGCCTTCGCCCATAATCGAATAAATCTCTTTTTCACCCGAAATGAACACACTCTCATCCGTTTCGTCGTAATATACGATAGTCACTTTACTTCCACTTTCTGCGTTAGGCGTAAATAAATTTGAAGTTAACTGTTCCGTTTTTCCGCCGTCATACACAACCTTCATTTTCGCAGTGGCGTACTCTGCTTTTTCATCGGTAAACGCCGCAACTTCAACATCGGGTAAAATATACGTATTCCCTGAAACGAAATACTTATCCATAATCAAGTCTTCAAATTTCGTGAAGATAACATTTTTATCGGATACCACATTGCAAAGAACGTCTTTCGTTACGCTTCTCGAATAATCCGAAAGCGTATAAGCAATTTTCCATTCCCCCGTACGCATAAAGCAATAATCTACGCTTTCAAAATTTTCTAACAATCCGTCGTAAACCACGTCGTTTATTTCGCCGCGTGAAATCGTAACGGTAAGCTTCGGTTTACCCATTCGTTCATCAAACGTAGCCACATCGGGTTTTGTAATAGGAGTCATAACGCCGGCAATACCCGTCTCGCTTGCAACTTCAAAGGCAAGCGGTAATGCTTCATCTACAACCTTCACATTGACTACTTTTTCAGCTTTATTACCAAATGAATCCGTAGCCGTATAAACCAACGTATAAACGCCTTCATACTCAGGGATAAACGCACCGTCTTGTACTGCTATAAGAGTTTTATTGCTCGTAGCATAATTGTAATAAATTTGACATTTTGCATTTTTATCCGTAATGTTTTCGTCAAACGCAGTCGCCGTAAATATTTTATACGGCTCGCCTATCACGCCACAAGGAATCGTATTCTCCGTGTATTCGGCAAAATCGACGATAAGCGCAGGAGACGTTTCGTCAACAATAATAGCCTTAGAATCGTCAAGCCCAGCAATGTCTTTCATAACGAGTTTCGCCGTACTTTCCACATCGTTTGCATAAATGCTGAGATAACACAATCCATCGGTGAACCCTTTCCATCCTTCGGGAAAATAAGCAGGATCATCCAAATCTGCCACCAGACCACCGTACAAGTTGCTTCCAACGTAAACCCTTTGCGTTTCATAATCAAAGCTAAATTGTAAAAGTTCGTCGCCTATCGCAACGTCATTGTATGTTTTATTTGCGAAAGTTGCAGCAACCGGAGTTCCAAGCGTACCGTTATTCGTTGAGGTAATTGTCCCAAAATAATTAGACGCCCAATTTCCCAGATCGTTGAAATTTACACCAACATACGATTGATATTGGCTGTAAGCATGATTGTAATACGTTTCTGGATCGGAACAATATAATTCATAATCCGGTGCAGCCAAAACTCTTATATATACGGCATTTTCCGAATCGTATGCATCCGTCAATTTCAAAACGTATTCTTCAAAATCCCTCACGCCCATTTGCGCCGCGGTAACATATACCGACACCAACGTATCCTTATCCGTCATTTTTCGAAGATCAATCGGCACGTTACAGGTCAGTTCTTCCCCTTCGGTAAGATCTACACAAATCTGTCCGTCAGCGTACGAAAACGTACTGTTATTCCCATTTACACTAAACATCTCTTTATTTACTTCAAAATAAACCGTTTGAGTATAAATCTTTCCGTTTACTTTTGCACTATACTTGATAGAATATTGACCGTTCTCAGTCAAGACCATTTCTGCGGTTTTATACGCTTTTCCGCTTGGCGTAAGCACAGAAAACGTCGCGTCGTAATCCGTGCCATCCACGTTAATTTTGCCGTTCGGGACAACCAGTCTTTCCCCAACCACATAACGCTCACGAATGTTTTCCGTCATTTGCAAAGAATGCGCGCTTACTTCTTGTGTATTAAAATCGACCAAGCCACTTATGCCAACAGCAGCCGCAACGGTAAAGCTTGCCGTTAATCCTAACAAAAGTACTTTCCATTTACTAAGCTTCATATTTTTACTCCTTTATTCTTTTAATCCACCCAGCGACATATTACCCATTACTCGATCGCTAAATGCAATAAATACAACAACCATAGGCAAAATGAGAATCATTATCGCCGCAATCCATTCGGGCTCTGCTATCGTATTTGAGGGAGGTTCATTCATAAATTTATACAGCCAAAACGCCAAAGTAGGATAAGACTCAAGATACAATATCGGCGTTTGGTAGTCATTCCAAAATGAAACAAATTGTATCAGCATAATCGTAAAAAACGTCTTAATCACAAGGGGGAAGTAAATCCTGATAAACACCGAAAAATCCCCCGCACCATCAATTTTCGCCGCCTCTGCATATCCGTCGGGAAGCCCTTGAAATGCACCCAAGAAAACAAGATAATACATCGTTAAAAAGTGTGCTTTCATAATCCACATACCGGGAATCGAATCATACAAGCCAAGCGTTGTGGCCACTTGTATTTCCGACGGAACGTTACCTACAATGGGGATAATCATACAAACAATTACAATAGACGTATAAATATTGAAAAATTTATATTTTCTCCCAAATTTTGCAACAACATACGCCACCAAACAAGGGGACAACGTTGCAAAGAACGCGCAGCCCACCGTATAAAATAAGGTATAGCCTATTATTAAGTGGGCACCTAATTTAACCTGTCCTACTCCTTTTACGGTAATGATATAATGTAAATAATCTGCAACCGATTTATAATTATCCAACACCCATTTCTTGGGAAGTCCCGCTTTATTAAAATCATAATCTGCCAACCCCGGTGCCTTGAAAGAAGTAAATCCCCCCCACAACAAAAGCACACACATTACAAGGGAATACGCTAAAAGCACAATGAAAATAATTGGAAAAATAATATCGCTGGGCGATTTTGCCTTTAAGGAATGGCTTTTCTTATTAGATATAGAAGATAATTTCATAGCTATTCCACCTCTCAGACAAACTCTTTCTCTGCTTTTTCAAGCAACTTATTGATAATTAAGGTGACTGGAATCAATACCGCACTGATCATTAAACCGAATGCCGCAATATACGGATAGTTTGCCTTTCCTTCAGTAGTTAGTCTGTAAAAATAATAACCAATCGTAACATCATTATCTCTACCTAACCCATAGAAATTCATCAAATTGAACTGATTCGTAAAGATACCGGCAAGACCACATACCAAAAACGTCTTTATGGTCGGAAAAATCATTGGTATTACAATATACCACAACTGTTGTATACTGCTAACGCCATCCAGTTCCGATGCTTCTATGATTGAATCACTGATACCGCTCATTGCCCCAAGATACAAAATCAACTGTGTCCCCAACCCAAAAAAGATAAAAGCAAACATCAGTAATCCATATTCCGTAGGCGCACCGTTTATCATAGGAATCCCTATATCTTTGCCCCATAAATCCATAAAGATTTCTGGAACCGCACGGTTAACAAAAAATTTAAACAAGAAACAGAGTGTTAACATAGATAAAATATTAGGCAAAAACAAAAGCACTTTGAATACTTTCCCCCCCCAATATTTTTTATGAATATAATAGGCAAACAACAAAGTAAATACAAGGCTCGCCAAGAGTCCCACAAAGTACACGATAAACGAGTTTTTCATCGCTTCTTTGACCATATTAGAATTGATAGTTTCCTTGAACAGGTCATTAAAAACCTCAACGAAACGCCCTATTCCGTCCCACTCAAACATACCGTATTCATGTCTTTTAAACGCAAGAAAAAACGAGTTTACGTTCGTAACTATGTAGAACAGGATAAACTGTATAGTAGGCAATAAAACCATCAATATACAGAACAACAACTCTTTTCTTTTTGCTACCATTCGGTTGTTCATATTTTTTTTCATTCCAACACCCCGTAATCCTTTAACAAGCCTTTTAACAAAAAATCAAAAGACATTGTAGATAGCCCCAACAACAATCGTCGATAGAGCTACCTACGCTCTATAGTATAATTTAATTAATCAAAATAATCGCTATTTGCGTTCCAGATGGTTTCCGTATATTGTCCGCACAAATCCTTGAAATACGACTTTGCGGTAACGTTGCTCTGTCTAAGCATATTCACCGCACGTTTCCCGCCAACTTTAAACGTATAGATCAAGCTGTATTTCGAGTAGTTATTTAAATAAATCGGATTCGTAGAATAAGGCTTTACAATATCATTTTTCATATCGTATACCTTCTGCGCATAACTGGACATACCTGCGTAAACATCAGGAGTCACTTCATGCTTTAATGCCACGGGCAAGCTTGTCTCTCTCGTAGCTGCATTCAAAGACTCATCCGTATAACAGAATTGCAAAAATGTCTTTGCAAGCTCAATTTTCGATGGAGCAATACCCGCTTTGATAAAGCCCATCGTTACGTCCGTTGCAACAATGGTGTTTGCTTCGCCAATCTTGTCGCTTGTAGCCTTAGGCAAAGGCAGAAGACCAAAATTACGTTCCGTTTTTGCGTATTCATCCCCATAATATTTTACTATCTCGTTAAACGCATCCGTCGCTTCGTTTTCCCACCAAACGCCTTCCACCAAGAATGCATAACGTTGCGTTCCCGCGCTCGTTGCACCAAGAAGATACTGCTTTTGAGTTTCGGTGTGCGAGTAGTCGTTATCATAACTATATCCACCGTCCAAAATTCTCTTCAAGAAGTCGATTGCGTAATACCGACCCGCCGTTGCATAAATTTTATAACCAGTAGCAGAGGTTATCGGCGTATCAGGAAGTTCTACAATATTGCCGTCGCCGTCAATTTCGATCAAATTCTTCGCCGTGCCGTTGAAAGTATAATTAAGCTTTATTTGTTCAGCACCCTCATAAGCACCAGTGAGCGCTGCCAACAACCATTCAGTATATTCCGTTTCCACTTTACCGTTCCACAAAAACGGCGTTACGTTCACAGTACCCGTAGGGTCGGACATGTATGCACAAAGCGCAAAAAACTCATCGTACGTTGCAGGCAAACCGTCATCGCTTGTTCCGTGTTGACCGTCAGGTCCCGCCGATTTTTCGCCCGTTCCGGTATACGCTACCGTACCCGTAAACTCTTTTTCGCTAGGCGCGCCGTTCTTTGCATAATAAAGGGACTTTTCTTTAAACAAATCGATATCGTATATCACCCCCACTTGATGTTCATGGTGAGGAATTGCATAATACTTACCATCTACCTTATAGAAAGATTTTTCTTCTTCCGTCATCTTTGACTCAATACTCTTATTTGCGTCTTTTGCGTTTTGTTCCGTTACAATGTCACTGATATCCAACATCGCCCCTTGCTTGACCCAATCGTGATAATAAATTTTCTCGGGGAAGAATACTTCATCATTCATCATGTCAAGTTTAGGCAAGTAATCGGAACCTTGATCTTTGTTGGGGTTAACGCGAATATCTACGCCCGTCTTTCCACCTTCAAAGGACTCATTTGCGTACGCCGCTTCAAAACGTTTTTCAACGTCGAGCATCCACGCGTTCCCGAAACCACCTGCATAGTTGTTTACGTACAACACGCTCTTATCGCCGTCTTCTCCTTCAATCACCTCGCCGCCGGCACCAGCACCACAGCCACTTGCCAAAAGCGTTGCAAGCGAAAGAACCGCTGCCACTATAGCTACACCAACTTTTTTACATTTCAACATTCTATTTTCCTCCAAATGTTTATTTTCATTATTTTTAAAACTTGCAATATCGTTACGTTAAAGTTGCTCCGTTTACTCCATCGTAAAACATTGACTGAATAAATATTTGTTTGCTATTTGCTATTCAAAAGAATAGCAAATAGCCCCATGGAGCCATGGAGCTACGCAAACGCTACGTCTCCATATAATCAAAGATTAATTTTATATATCTTTTCCTGCGGGTAAATTACATCCATTTCAACAGCGTTTCGCATTCTCTGAAATCGGAAACGATTACGTGCGCCCCTGCATTTTTCAAACGTTCGTATTTCTGCATATTGAAAGCCTCGTCATTGCAGCCGATTATATCATTGCTTGCAACTCCTATCGTCAATGCACCCTGCTCTCTGCCGAGCGCAATCTCCACCTTTCCATCGCCAACGACGAGCAATTTTCCGTCAGTTTTTACAAGCTTTTGCAAAACCGCTTCCTTAGAGCAACTGTCCGAACCGTCAACCGCGCCTTTAATGTCATCGAAATATTTATCAAAGCCCAAGATTTCCGCCTCAAGCTTCACGTCCTTTTCGTCCGTGCCGCTCGCCGCGTAAATCTTTACACCCTGCGCTTTCAAGGCAGCAAGGAATTTTTCACACTCATAGACCTTATAAATATCTGCGTCAACCACGCCATTTTTTACATTTTGTTTCCGCGTTTCCACGTCGATCATAAGGCGTTTTAGATATTCCGCTTTATATGCCCAAGGATCAAGCGCTTTTCCGGCGCGCGCCTCCACCGTTTCCGCCAGCCAACGCATTTGCAAGATCGTCTGTATACCCGTGGAGTCGTCTATGTATTTTTTCACCAAGGCGTTCACTTCATTCTTTTCACCGGGGATAAGCTCACGCATCATGGGTTCCATAACGGTTTCCCAACCCGCACGAAGCTTGGAAAGGGTCCCATCAAAATCGAATACGGCGCAATCCACGCCCCCCCATTTCTCGTGTTCTACTAAAATATCCATCTCTTACCTCACTTACTTGCCTTCGCAAAATCCGTAACGGTAAGTTTTGTAACGTCAATGGATTCATTCGCGGTGATTATAACAGATTTTTCCGTACCAGCTTCTACGTCAATATAGTTATCCGAATAGGTATATTTGAAATTATCAGGTAAAGAAACGAATACAGATTTTGCAAATTTATTTGCTTTAATCGTAACGACGGCTTTATTCCCATTCGCTTTAACGTCCACCGCATAATCGCTTTCAAAAGAACAGCTATGCCAGAAATCAAGGGAGAATACGTTCGTCTTGGTTTCACCGTTTACCGTATAAGTTACGTACAAATACGAATCTTTGTTTTCAACGCTATTGTTCAGCTTTAATGTAAACGCCGCCTCCGTGTTGATTACACATTCGCCGTTTTTCTTCCAAAGCGTTTCCCCGTTTAACGTTTTCAATCCGTATTCGTACGTCGCACGAACGCTTTCCATTGTATCGTTGACGCCCATCATCAAAATTTCTTCTTGCTTGTTTTGTACGAACGTCATCAATATAGGAGCATAGGAGCGTCCCATTTGATAATAGGCTTGCTTGGGTTCAGTGTAATAATCCACCACCGCCCACGTACCCGTAGGCCACATATCCGAATACATCCAATTCATAAAGCCCGAGGTAATACCCTTATTGCTTCTTTGGAATTCGATTTCACAGCGGATCATCTCTGCGTGCAACATCATACCTTTTGCAATAAATTCATCTAAACTCTTAGGCTCACCGTAAACTTCGCTTGCAAATCTTCTTTCCGCCTCGCAGAACATAATTCTTTCCGCCGCATACGGATTCGTCAACATTCTGTCATTCCACATTTCCGTCATCGGCCAAAGATGTTCCGCAGGGAAAAATCTTTCGTAGGATTGCCTGCTAACAGGTCCGAGCGAAGCGTTTTCCGATGCAAACGGAACAATTTCGCGCGAAACGAGTTTTCTATACGCCATCACACCGTTGATAATAGCTGGTTCAAAAGAACTGAAATGCGTTTCACCCGAATTTTTATCGTTGGCGATATCCGTCCAGCTACAAGGGCTTTGACGAGCGTAAGGACGCGTACCGTCCAAATGTCCCACCAAACCGCGAAGCGTAACATCCACAAAATCGTCGCCGCATTTAATCATACTGCCGAACGAACCTGTTTTTTCATTACCTCCGCACCAGTATACAAGAGACGGATAGTTGCGAAGCCGTTTGATTTGATATTCACATTCCTCCGTCGTATTTTTCAACCAATCTTCTTCAGTATCGGGAATATCCGCACAAGCAAACATAAAGTCCTGCCAAACCATAATACCGAGCCTATCGCAGGTCTCGTAAAAAATTTCGTTTTCATAAATGCCGCCGCCCCAAACGCGAAGCATATTGTAGTTCGCATTTTTAGCCTGTGTGATAAGTTTAACGTATTTTTCTTTAGAAATCGCGCCGGTAAAACAATCAAGAGGTACCCAGTTCGAGCCTTTGATGAAAACATTTTTATTATTAATTTTAATTTGATAGCCAAGCATTTCATCGCTAAGAGCTTCTTGCACAAGCTCTACGGAACGATATGCCATATATCCTTCTTTGGTCGATATAACTTCTCCATCGCGAATAAGTTCTATTTTGTAGGCGTACAACGGTTGTTCGCCGTAGCCGCTCGGCCACCAAAGTTTCGCGTCGGGATTATGGAAGGTTATGAAATGCTTACGCCCTTTTACCGCCACTACTTTCGTTTCTACTTCTTCCAATTTACCGTTCGGGTTTTTCGCAAGACTAAATTTCAACTCGTCGGTATGGGGATTGATGACTTCGACATAATTCCCTTCATTATCGTAATGAGAACGGTAGCAGTAATTAAGTTCCACCACAAAGATTGCCTTTTTATCCATACCGGCAACGTAACGAACCTCACTGATACATTCTTTGGCTTCCGTCGAAATCACTACGTCTTTCCAAATACCGTAACCGGGAATATTCGCCGCCCAGTCCCAACCGAAATCGCATTGCTTTTTACGAAGCAGTACACGAGGAGTATTAAAAACACCGAAATAGTTTTTGCAATCCAAATTTTCCATTGCCGTTATCGTGGAATGCATTTTTACTTCTAACACGTTTCCCTTTTCTTTTGCCATTTCGGATATGTCGAACTTAAACTTTTTGAACATATTATCAGACGAGCCAATCAACACACCATTCAAATAGATATCGGCAAACAAATCAATACCGTTAAAAGTTACGTAAAGATTTTCTTTACTAAAATCTACTTTCATCGGCAAATCAAAGTTCGTTGTATAAACGTAATCCTTTCTACACATATCGTAGCATTCGTGATGGTTGTAGCCAAAATACGGATCAGAAATCAAGCCCGCTTTATGCAGATCATGCGTAATATCCCCAGGAACATTGACCGTAATGCTATCGTTAGAGCCAAGTTCCGCCAATCGCCATTCTTTTAATTGAAAATTCATAAAATCCTCCAATTTTCTTTCTCTACTGCGTGATTCTTAACATTTATTTTTTCAAAAATAAAACGTCAAATCTCATCAATTTGCCCATTATTTTATTTTGCCAATTATATTTTAACATAACGCATTTAATTTTTCAATATCGAAAAATTGCAAAAAAGTTCTCTAAAATCGCATATTTTTTGTG
>JAZNXS010000012.1:0-1546 GCA_045594025.1 Candidatus Scatosoma sp. | reverse complement strand
TACACGTCCCGTGTAAAGATAACCGCCTCTGTCGAATACGACTGCCTGAACGCCTTTTGCTAATGCTCTTTCAGCTGCAACTGCGCCGACAACCTTAGCAGCGTCCGTCTTGGAAAGACCTGCGATCTTTTCTTTTACAGCTTTATCCATCGTGGATGCAGCAGCAAGCGTTACACCTCCCTTTGCATCGCCCTTACGATCGTCAATAATCTGTACGTAGATGTGATTAAGGCTTCTGTATACGTTCATACGGGGCGTTTCTGCCGTACCCGTAATCGTCTTTCTGACGCGTGCGTGGCGTCTCTGTCTGACTGCATTTTTATCAATTTTCGTAATCATACTTTAACGCTCCTTATTTCTTGCCTTTACCGGAGGTCTTACCTTCCTTATGTTCTACGTTTTCGCCCTTATAGCGAATACCGTATCCATGATAAGGTTCGGGAACTCTGATAGCTCTGATGTTCGCAGCTACCTGGCCAACAAGTTCTTTGCTGATACCGCATACGTTTACGTCCGTAAGCGTGGGGCATTCGAACTTGATACCTTCGGGTGCAACGAATTCTACGGGGTGGGAGAAACCTACGTTCAAAACAAGCTTGTTGCCCTGAACAGCTGCCTTCCAACCTACACCTTTTACTTCCAACGCTCTTACAAAGCCTGCCGTTACGCCCGTAACCATACCGTTAAGGAGCGCGCGGTACAAGCCGTGCTTTGCATTGGTATCTGCGGTATCGTCAAGCGCCTTCACCAAAAGGGTGCTGCCTTCTACTTCAATACCGATGTTGCCGACAACTTCTCTCGTCAAGGTACCCTTGGGGCCCTTAACGGATACTACGCCGTTTTCAAATTTAACTTCAACGCCTGCGGGAAGCGCGATGGGCATTTTACCGATTCTCGACATTGCTCATTTCCTCCCCATTACCAGATTTCGCAAAGTACTTCGCCGCCAACGTTGGCTGCCTTTGCGTTTTTACCGGTCATGATGCCCTTGTTCGTGGAAAGGATAACCGTACCGAAACCACCAAGTACTCTGGGCATATTTTCAACGCCTGCATACGTGCGCAAGCCGGGCTTGGACACTCTGCGCAAACCGCTGATAACCGATTTCTTATCGTTGTATTTAAGCGTGATTGCAATTTTACCGTTATAACCGTCTTCTACGATTTTAACGTCCTTTACCCAACCTTCGTTCAAAAGGATTTCAGCAATCGCTTTCTTTTCGTTGGATGCAGGGATTTCCACCGCTTCTTTATGTGCGGTGATTGCATTTCTGATTCTAGTAAGCATATCTGCGATAGGATCTGTCATTGTTCTTTACCTCCTATTACCAGCTCGACTTCTTAACGCCGGGAATTTCTCCCTTGTACGCAAGGTTACGGAAGCAAATACGGCAAACACCGTACTTTCTCAAAACAGAGTGAGGTCTTCCGCAGATGGTGCATCTCGTATAAGCTCTCGTAGAGAACTTAGGCGTCTTTTGCTGTTTATTAATCATTGACTTCTTTGCCATGTTCGTTTCTCCTTACTTCTTGAAAGGCATACCGAG
>JAZNXS010000011.1:0-47520 GCA_045594025.1 Candidatus Scatosoma sp. | reverse complement strand
TCCAGTTGAGCTAACAGTGCGCTTTATTCAAATTGCTTATATAGTATAGAATTTTTTTTCGTTTTTGTCAACTGTTTTTATACCCTTTTTATAAGTATTTTTAGGATTATGCAGAAAAACCGCCCGCTTAAAAAAGCGGGCGGCAAACGTTTATACGTTCAATTATTCTTCGTCATCGTAATCTTCTTCTACGATTTCCGTTTCAACGTTTTCTGTAACTTCTACAGGTTCTTCACTAGCAAATTCGCTTACAGCAGCAGCTTCAGCTGCTCTTCTTGCGTTAAGTTCTTCCGTCATTTGTGCAACCTTCTTCTTGTTGAGGTTGTAGATGAATGCGATGGAAACGAACATAACGATTGCAGAAAACGTATACAATGCAGCGACAAGCCACTTCATGTTTTCAGCAACGGGGAAGGGTTGGTTTGCGCCGAGTTTACCGTCATAACCGAGACCTTTCATGAGCAAAATAACAAGGGACGGGCCAAGGCCTTGTGCAAGCTTTCTGAAGAAAGAATGGAGGGAGTAAACCGTACCTTCTTCCTTCGTACCATTCTTCCATTCGTTATAGTCGATAGCGTCCGCCATAAGCGCCCAGCTAACGCAAGTATAGAAACCAAGACCTAAGCCAAAGAATACCTGTGCGATAACGTAGCCTACCAAGCCAGCTGTGCCGTTACCAAGGGGCAGGAAGAGGAGAAGTGCACCGAATACGCTAACTGCGGCGCCTACTGCGCAAGCTTCTTTCTTACCGAATCTGTCTACGATCTTCTTAATGAAGGGCATAAACAAGAACATGGGGAGATAGCCGATCAACATGATAATACCGGAAATTTGTGCGTTCCCGAAATAAGCCTGGAACAATACCGTGGTAGCGGTGGTTGAACCTTGCATACCGATGAACATTGCCATTGCAGCAAGCGTTGCGCCGATTGCAGGAGGGTTCTTAAGGAAATTCAACATAGCCTTGAAGATGTTGAACTTTTCAACCTTTTCGCTGATGATAACGCTGTTTTCTTCCACACGGATGGTCGTCGTCTTCAACATATAGATAAAGCAAGCCAAACCGATAACGCCCATGATGATAGCAGCTATGAATACAGTTTCACCTTTAAGGTTGTTACTTGCGTCATAGCAAATGAGGGGAAGTAATACCATAGGAAGAATATTACCGACCATTGAACCGATCGAACGCCACGTGGAAAGCTGAGAACGTTCAGAGCCGTCTTGCGAGATAACGGACATCATCGAACCGTAAGGTACGTTAGCAACGGTGTAGAAAGCATCCCAAAGAACGTAACCGAGTACGAAGAGAATACATCTCATGACAAGCGGTGCTTTGGGTAAAGGTAAGAAGAAGAACAAGCCGGAGAACAACAGACCAAGGGCACCGATGAAAATATACGTCTTAAATTTGCCGTGCTTATATCTTCTCTTGTCTGCGTCGAACATCGAGCCGAGCAGGGGGTCGTTGATAGCGTCCCAAATTTGGACGACTAATAACAGAGTTGCATAAAGTTCTTCTCCAAGTGCCATGAACTGCGTCCAGAAGATAGCCATAATGGTGCTCTTCAACGCAAAGCTCATGTTACAGCCGAGGTCGCCGGCTGCGTAGGAGACCTTGTCCCTCATACCGAAAGGACGTTTGTTTTGTACGGTTTCCATATATTCCTCCTAATCATTATTTTGAGGAGACCGACGAACCGTTTGTCGCTCTCCATGTGATAGAATTGTGATATAATTATATAGGAAAAAATGAATTATGTCAATGCTTTTTTTCGATTTTAACAAAAAATGTTCGTAGTGATAAGAAAAGAAGGAAAAAATAGTTTTTTTTATCAAAAACGTTATAAATTGCCAAAGAAAATAAAAAATTGCTCTTGACAGAAAGGGTATTTTATCTTATAATATATGAGGTATAGTGCGCGCATATGCGCAAAATTATCGAATATATCAAATAGTGAAAAACTTCTGGGAGGAAGATATGAGAAAAATTATTAACTGGAATGAAAGCTGGAACTTTTTTAAGGGGGTTTCGGACGTCAATGCAAAGGAAGGCGGCGAGGTTGTTAACTTGCCCCATTCTTGGAATGCAGTAGACGGTCAGGACGGCGGTAACGATTATTTCCGAGGCTCTTGTCTGTATGTAAAAAATCTTGCAAAAGCGGACGTACCTGCGGACAGCGAATGCTATTTAGAAATCAACGGCGCAAACTCGTCTGCGGACGTTTACGTAAACGGGAAACATTTGATGCACCATGACGGCGGCTATTCTACGTGGCGTGTAAACGTAACGGAAGAATTGACTGATGAAACGGAAATCGCTATCGTGGTGGACAACGCGCCCAACGATAGAGTATATCCTCAAACAGCGGACTTCACTTTCTACGGCGGTTTGTACCGTAACGTAAACTTGATTTGCGTACCCAAGTCTCACTTTGACCTCGATTATTTCGGCGGTAAGGGGTTGGTAATCACGCCCGTTATGGACGGCGCAAATGCAAACGTGGACGTAGAAGTATACGTGAAGGGCTTGGAAGAAGGCGACGAACTCGTTTATACGATTTACGATAAAGAAGAAAACGAATTGATGCAGGTAAAGACGGCAGAAAAGAAAGCGCATTTCGTCATTGAAAACGCCCGTCTTTGGAACGGTAGAAAGGATCCGTACCTGTATTGCTGCGAAGTAGAGCTTGTACGAGGCGGCGAAGCGATCGACGCGGTATGCTCTCGCTTCGGTTGCCGTTCGTTTGAAATCGATCCCGAAAGAGGTTTCATTTTGAACGGTGAAGAATATCCTTTGCGCGGTGTTTCCCGTCATCAGGACAGATGGGGCATCGGTAACGCGCTTCTTCCTGAACACCATGAAGAAGATATCGAATTGATTATGGAAGTGGGCGCTACGACCATTCGTCTTGCACACTATCAGCATGACCAGTATTTCTATGATCTCTGCGACGAAAAAGGTCTTGTGATTTGGGCGGAAATTCCTTACATTTCCAGACATATGGCAAACGGCAGAGAAAACACCATCACGCAGATGAAGGAGCTTGTTGTACAGAACTACAACCACCCCTCCATCGTGGTTTGGGGGCTTTCCAACGAAATCACCATGGGCGGTGCGAAGGATCCCGATTTGATCGATAATCATCACGTTTTGAACGACCTTGTGCATGAAATGGATAAGACTCGTCTTACGACGATGGCTTGCGTTTCCATGTGCGGCATGGACGAGCCTTACGTGCAGATTCCCGACGTTGTTTCCTACAACCATTACTTCGGTTGGTACGGCGGCGACACGTCGATGAACGGGCCTTGGTTTGATAAGTTCCACGCGATGTTCCCAGACAAGCCTATCGGCGTTTCCGAATATGGCTGCGAAGCGTTGAACTGGCATACTTCCAACCCTGTGCAGGGTGACTATACGGAAGAATATCAGGCATTCTATCATGAAGAACTCATCAAACAGCTCTTTACTCGTAAATATTTGTGGGCTACTCACGTATGGAACATGTTCGACTTTGGCGCAGACGCTCGTGCAGAGGGCGGCGAAAACGGTCAGAACCATAAGGGCTTGATGACCTTCGATCGTAAATATAAGAAGGATTCCTTCTATGCATACAAGGCATGGCTTTCGGACGAGCCGTTCGTTCACCTTTGCGGTAAGCGTTATATCGACCGTGTTGAGGACGTAACGAAGGTAACGGTATATTCCAACCAGCTCGAAGTAGAGCTCTTTGTCAATGGTGTTAGCCTCGGCAAAAAGCAAAGCCCCGAACATTTCTTCTATTTCGAAGTGCCCAACGTTGGTGAAAGTACAATCGTTGCGGTGGCAGGTGATTTGAGAGATGAAGGTACGATTCGCAAGGTAGACGAAATGAATCAGGACTACGTGCTCAAAGAAAAGGGTGCTATTTTGAACTGGTTCGATATCGACGCACCCGAGGGTAGATATTCGCTCAACGATAAGATGGCGGATATTATGGCAAGCTTCTGGGGTAAGCTTTGGTTTGCGAAGATGGCAATGAAGATTAAGAAAGCGCTTACGGGCGGCGAAGGTGGCGACGGTAAAGTAGCCGGTTTCGAAATTAATGAAGGCATGATGCAGATGATGGGCGGTTTCACGGTGCTTCGTATGACCAACCTAATGGGCAATATGAATATTACGTGGACAAAGGAAGAGCTTTTGAAGATGAACAAACAGCTCAACCGTATCCGTAAACCCAAGCATTTGAGAAAATAATCAGAAAGCATGGCAAGCCGCAGAAAATGCGGCTTGCAAAAGGAGAATAGCATGATGAAAATGACCTTCCGTTGGTACGGAGAAGGAAACGATCGTATCAAGCTGTCGGATATCAAGCAGATTCCCGGCGTTGTAGGTATCGTATGGGCGCTTCACGATAAGATGCCCGGCGAAATCTGGCAACCCGAAGAAATCGCAAAGGTGAAAGAGCAGTGCGATAAGTACGGTTTTAATATCGACGTTGTGGAATCGGTAAACGTGCACGATGATATCAAAATCGGTTTGCCTTCCCGTGATCAGTATATTGAAAACTACAAACAGACCATTCGCAATTTGTCTAAATTTGGCGTTAAGGTAATTTGCTATAACTTTATGCCGATTTTCGACTGGACGAGAAGTAATCTCTTCCATGAAGTAGGCGACGGTTCGACGGCGCTTTTCTATGAAAAAAATATGATTCAGGACGATTACAACGCAATGGCGAAGTATATCTTGGATTTCACAGAAAAGTACAATATGTCCTTCCCTGGTTGGGAACCCGAACGTATGGCGAAGCTGGACGAGCTGTTTAAGGCATACGCTGACGTGGATAAGGAAAAGCTTTGGGCGAACCTCAAATACTTCCTCGAAGCGATCATGCCTACCTGTCGTGAATGCGACATTAAGATGGCTATCCACATGGACGATCCACCTTGGGATATTTTCGGCTTGCCCCGTCTTTTGGTGGACGAGCCCAGCATCGATAGATTCTTGAAAATGGTGGACGACGAATACAACTGCCTGACGCTGTGCTCGGGTAGCTTGAATGCAAATCCCGATAACAACGTGGCGGAAATCGTTAGAAAGCACTGCGATAGAATTGCATTTGCGCATATTCGTAACGTAAAGCATTTTGAAAACGGGGATTTCTCGGAAGCGAGCCACCGTGATTGCGATGGGGATACGGGTATCCTCGATATCTTAAAAGCATACCACGATTGTGGCTTTGACGGATATATTCGTCCCGACCATGGTAGGCACCTTTGGGATGAAGGTCCTGGTAAAGTGCGCCCCGGCTACGGCCTGTACGATAGAGCGCTTGGCATTATGTATATGCTCGGCGTGTGGGATATGTTAGAAAAATTGAAATAAGGAGAAAGGACATGGTTAAATTGCCTTTGAATATTGATTTTAGCGGAAAGGTTGTCGTTGTTACGGGTGCAGGCGGTTTGATCTGCGGCGCGATGGCAAGAGCATTTGCGCAAAGCGGCGCAAAAGTAGCGGCGCTTGATTTGAATGAGGAAGCGGTGAAAAAACTTGCCGCGGAATTGAAAGCGGAAGGCTTTGTTTGTGAAGGCTACAAGGCGAACGTTTTGGAAACGGAAAATCTGGAAGCGGTACACCAAGCGGTATTAAAGGATTTGGGTGCTTGCGATATTTTGGTGAACGGCGCAGGCGGTAATAACCCCAGAGCGACGACGGATAACGAATATCAGCACGAAGCGAAAGAGGGGGGTAAGTCCTTCTTTGATTTGGATAGCAACGGCGTGGACTTTGTATTTAAGCTCAATTTCCAAGGAACGCTTCTTCCTACGCAGGTATTCGCAAAAGATATGGTGGCGAAAAAGAGTGGTTGTATTTTGAACATTTCTTCGATGAACGCGTACATACCCCTCACGAAGATCCCTGCATACTCTGCGGCGAAGGCGGGTATTTCCAACTTCACGCAATGGCTTGCAACCCATTTTGCAGGTACGGGTATTCGTTGTAATGCAATCGCTCCCGGCTTCTTGGTATCTGCGCAGAACAAGGCGCTTTTGTTCAACGAAGACGGCACGCCTACAGCGAGAAGCGCAAAGATTTTGAATGGTACGCCCACGGGTAGGTTCGTTGATGCGGAGGAATTGCTCGGCGCAACGTTGTTCCTTTGCGATGATAGGTCGGCTTCGGCGATCACGGGTGTTGTGCTGCCTATTGACTGCGGTTTCGCGGCATATTCTGGGGTATAACGGCGTATATACGTCGCAATACGGCGTTCAACTTGCATTTTTTGAAACTGCAATAAAAAGTCTATTTTAATTTTATAGAGGTAAAAATATGGAAAAATTTGTTCCCGTAGTCGTCATTAAAGAGCTTTCCGAAACGGATAGAATTTTGACGGCATTGAAAAACAACGGTATCAATACGGCGGAAATCACCTTCCGTACCGCTTGTGCGGCGGAGGCGATTGCTTACGCTTGTAAGAACTATCCTGAAATGAGCATCGGCGCAGGCACGGTTATCAATGCGGCGCAATGTGAAGCTGCTTTGGTGGCAGGCGCGCAGTTTATCGTTTCCCCCGGCTTGTCCGTAGCGGTAGCGAATATTTGTAATGAAAGGGGGATTCCTTATTTCCCCGGTTGCGTAACGCCCACGGAAATTATGCAGGCGTTGGAGCTTGGTATTACAACGGTTAAGTTCTTCCCTGCGAATATTTACGGCGGCTTGAAGGCGCTCAAAGCGCTTTCCGCGCCCTTCCCTCAGGTGAAGTTTATCCCTACGGGCGGTGTGGATAGAAGCAACATTGACGAGTTCCTTGCATGGGATAAGATTGCGGCGATTGGCGGATCGTTCTTTGTTAAGGAAGCTTTAGAAAAACTGGAACAATAAAAAACGCATATATGCGTCGCAATACTTCGTTGCAGTTCCGCGTATCTCAGTCGTGTACGGCTAGTACACTCCTATCGATATGCTCGCTGCTCCTTGTCTTGCTTGCATCTTTGCGTTTTTGACGAGTAATATTAAATTAGGAGAAAAAACAATGAAAAGAATAGTAACCTTCGGGGAACTTATGTTAAGACTTGCGCCCAACGGCTATTACCGTTTCTTCCAGAACGACCAAATGCAGGCAACGTTCGGCGGCGGCGAAGCAAACGTAGCTGTTTCCCTTGCAAATTACGGCATGGATAGCGTATACGTAACCAAATTGCCCAAACACGCAATCGGTCAGGCGGCGGTGGATTCCCTTCGTCACTTTGGCGTGGACACCACGAAAATCGTTCGCGGCGGCGACAGAGTAGGTATTTATTACTTGGAAAAGGGCGCTTCGCAGCGCGGTTCCGTTTGTATCTACGACAGAGCGAACTCCGCAATCGCATTGGCGAGCAAAGAGGATTTCGACTGGAATAGCATTTTCGAGGGCGCAGATTGGTTCCATTTCACGGGAATTACGCCCGCCCTTGGCAAGAACGTTGCGGAAATTTGTTTAGAAGCTTGTAAAGCTGCGAAAGCACGTGGTGTGAAGATTTCCTGTGACCTTAACTACCGCGGTAAGCTGTGGACGAGAGCAGAAGCGCGTGAAGCGATGACCGAGCTTTGTAAATACGTAGACGTTTGCATCTCTAACGAAGAGGATGCAAAAGACGTATTCGGTATTGAAGCGGAAGGCACGGATATTTACGGCGGTAAGCTCAATCATGAAGGCTATAAATCGGTTGCAAAACAGCTTGCGGACAAGTTCGGTTTTGAGAAGGTGGCAATCACCCTCCGTTCGTCCATTTCGGCAAGCGATAACGACTGGGCAGGTATGCTTTACGACGGCGAAAACTACTGCTTCTCGAAGTCCTATCATTTGCATATTGTAGACCGCGTCGGCGGCGGCGACTCCTTCGGTGGCGGGTTGATTTACGCGCTGTTGAATGGGAAATCCACGCAGGAAGCGATTGAGTTCGCGGTAGCGGCCTCGGCATTGAAGCACTCGATTGAAGGGGACTACAACCGTGTTTCCGTTGCGGAAGTGGAAAAGCTTGCAGGCGGCGACGGCAGCGGCAGAGTACAAAGATAAGTTTTTAGTCAACTAAATGAAAAACACCGTAGGCATTTCCTACGGTGTTTTTACTCTTTTAATGATTCGGTAATCAGTTTAATTGCAGTTTTAAAACCACATTCGTAACTTGTTCTTATTTCATTGTCTTGTTCTTATTTCATTGTCTTGGCGTGTACTTTGTAAATCCACATATTTTAGAAAAGCCTCGCGATATTCTCCCGTAAGCTTTTCGTATAAAAAAAGATAAAGTTCCCATTCTTGATAGGTATTTTCTTTATGGGGCGTACCAAGTGGATGAGAAGAGTTAGCTAAATGTAATTCATACAGTTTATCAATAATATTGTCCATTTTTTTATCTCCATATATATTATAGTAAGTTATTAGCGTACTGTCAAGTATTAACTGACTATATTTCGGTATAATTTATATATGAAGTTTACAGATAGATTTAATGAATTGATAAAAATAAGCGGAAAAACGCAGGTGGAGATTGCAAAGGAAATCAACGTTTCCAAACAATGCATAAGCGATTATAAATCGGGGAAGAGTTTACCGTCTTTAGAAACGCTGTGTTTAATTTGTCAATGTTTAGATGTTACCTCTGACTATCTACTTGGATTATCAGATGAGTATTAAAAACGCAATATAAAAAACGCCTCCGAATTTTCGGAGGCGTTTTAGTATGTCTTTGCTAATTACTCACCTTTGAAGGGGAGAAGAGCCGTCAATCTTGCGCGCTTGATAGCGGTTGCAAGCAATCTCTGATGCGCTGCGCAGGTGCCGGTCATTCTGCGGGGAAGGATCTTACCGCCTTCTGCGATAAACTTCTTCAAACGGTTAACGTCCTTATAATCAATAACGTCCAACTTTTCTTGGCAGAATGCGCATACCTTTTTACGGGGCGCCTTTTTATAGAGCTTTTTAACAGGTGCTTTTTCTTCCATGATCTGTTACTCCTTTATAGTGTGGTTTTTCCGCTACTTAGAACGGAATGTCGCTGTCATCGTCCATCGCTTGAAGCGTAGGCTTCTTTTTGGGCGCGGACTGACGAGGGGCGTCGGGAATTTCGTCAAACGAATCTTCGTTGTCTCTCGGGGACAGGAATTCGCAATCCTGTACGATAATGTCAACGGCGGTACGTCTGGTACCCTGGTTGTCTTCGTAGTTACGGATTTGAATGCTTCCGCTTACGGCAACCTTCTTGCCCTTTTTGGTGTAACGAGCGATCGTTTCGCCTAAACCGCGCCATGCGGTACATTCAAAGAAGTCCGTCTGGCGTTCGCCGTCTTGGCCCGAGTAGGGGCGTTGTACAGCGATTGCAAAGCGACACATAGAAACACCCGAAGGGGTTTCTCTGATTTCAGGATCGCGCGTTAAGTTTCCGATTAAAAATACTTTATTCATAGTGTTTTCCTCAATTAGTCGAGCTTCGTGATCAAACGTCTTACAACATCAGCGTCGATGCCTGCAATACGCTTAAGCTCTTCTACTACCTTGCCGTTTGCTTCGAACGTCATAAGAACGTAATAAGCTTCGTTCTTAAACTTGATGGGATAAGCCGTTTTCTTCGTACCCCACTTGTCCGAACCTGCAACGTTGCCGCCCATCGAGTTAACGATGTTTTCAAATTTAGCAACTTTAGCGTCTTTTGCTTCGTCAGACAATTCGTTGTTGAGCAAATAAAGCATTTCGTATTTAGCCATATTTCTTTACCTCCTGGTCTTATTCGGCGCATCTGCCCTGATGCGCAAGGTGAAAACAGCTGTTCTCACAGCCGTACGCGATAATTATATCCTATTTCTAAGAAATAGTCAATCAATTTTCACGGATTTTCCTTAAGAATTGAATAGATTTTTCAAAATAGTAGGGGGAAAATAAGTTTCCCCCTTATATCAAATTTTATGGTGTCGAATTGTTAATCTGTTCAATAATGCCAAGCAATGCGCTGGTATACGACAGCATCTGCTGCGTCGTCAATTCGCCAAGTTCCGTACCTACGGTAAGTCCAAGGCTGTCAAGATTGACAGGGTGTGTGCCAATTTTATCCATAACCTTGGTTTTCAAAAGCTTGTTTTTCTCTTCTTCCGTATTGCCTAATTGGATAATACCGTCGCCAGACAACTCTTTCAAAGGAGCGATATGCACGTTATGCTTCATATTTTCAAGCAAGTTGTTCATCTGTGTGGAAACTTTGTAAGTTGTATTGATTTTGCCTGTCTTTTTATCCTTCAACAAATATTTCCACATAGGGCTGATATCTTCATCCTGAGGGGTGTAGGCGTACTTTTCGTCGCCTACGATTTCAAAGAATTCGCCCTGATAAACAGTGGTGGTAGCGCCGTCGCCGCCCTTAATAAGCGCGGTGAACGCTTCGTCTCCCATGTATTTATAGATACCGTCTGCTAAGCCTTTGTACGTGTTCGTAGCACCGTTTTTAGCTACGTAAATATCCGTTTCAAAAATTTCGCCAACGGAAAGGTTTAAAACGGCGTCGGCCATGCCGCCGATGGTGCAATGTCCGATATGCTTTAAGAACTTGTTCTGCGCAACGTCTTTTTCACCAAGTACTTCCAAAACCGTCAAACGGTCGGTCATACGGGAGGCGAGGTTGTCGTCACCGCTGAGATCGCCAAGCGTATGGGGGGCGTATTTCACGGGGGCACCGTTTTGATCGTAGAGGAGATATACCGTCGTTTTAATATTCGCTTTTTCGTCCGTGGAGGTTTCTTTTTCTACGTAGTAGTAAGTGGTACCTGCTATATCCTTAAACGTGCCGTTATAATTGAGCACTGTCGCGTCAGGATAAGTATACGTTCCAGGCGTGGGGATTAATTCGCAGCCAGGCTCCGTTGCTGTTTTCATGATATACGTTTCGCCATACTCGTTGCAAACTGCTTTTTTGTTCGAAGATAAATCTTCTTTAATAAGGATACGCTTTTGCAACATAACGACTTTGTCGTTTTCATCAAGCGAATAATGAATATCTTGCTTGCCGTAGAGGAGATACATAACGACTTTATCGTCGTGCGAAGTGCTCATAATATCGGCAATGTGAATTTCATTGATGAGGTCGGTATTGCGTTCTTTCAATTCCCCGATGGTGCGAGGTCTTGCATCGCCGATCATTTCAATCGCAGGGTTTCCGTTCTCATCCGTGCCGATTTTCCAATCCACGCCTTCCGTGCCGTAAGCAAGGTCAACGATGATTCTGTGTTGGTTGATGGTGCCGTCTGCCGCAACTTTAACGCCAAGCGCGTCACCTAAATAAATATTATCGATAATAGAGGAATCTTTAATATCGCCGATAACCGTCTTTTTAAACGTTACGTTTTCGTAATTGTCGCCATTCTTTTTATAGGCAAAATATTTACCCGTGCCATCATCTTTCAAGTAGTAGAGAACGGTTGTGCCGCCTTCAAAAGTGGGGTTTTTCACGAAAATCGTGTAGCCGTCTTTCGTGCCGGCAATATCACCAGCAACAGGTTTTCCATCATAATCCACAAAGATGTCACCGTTCTTCTCGAAGTACATGGGAAGCATTTTTACCGTGTCCTTACCATCTTCATCTTTTGCCATGACGTAAGTAATATCTTTCTTACCGTAAGCAAGCGCAAGCATAACGGGATCGTCGGTAGGGATGGAAACAACCGAAGCAAGCGTAACCTTATTGATAAGGTGCGAGGTGTTTGCACCCAACGTTTCGAAGGTCGCCGCTTTTGAACCGTTCAGCATCACGATTTCGCCGTTTTCATCATAGGTGTAATCCGTACCTTCTTCCCCGTAGCAAATTTCCATAAGCAAGGGATCCAGTTCGTCCGTGTTGCTGGTCGCTTTCAACATGCTACCCAAAGGGGTAACGCGGAAAGTGTCGCCAAGGTAGTTGGGCAACTCGCTGAACTGCTTCGACATCAACGTTTCCGTATCAAGTCCGATACCAAACTGGCTATTCATATTGTCGACCATGTCGCCAAGATATTCGCCGATAACGGGAGCAATCAGATTCAAGCCTGCAAGGTTCTTCTTCGCAGCTGCATCTGCAACCGCCATGCCGACTTCAAGCAAGGTCTTTCCTTCGTATTCCTCAGCGAGGAATTTATTTTTGATTTTTTCATCGTAGTTAAGCCCTGCGAAGCCGCCGATGGTTTCAATGACTTGTCTCGAAGGGGAGGACGCCACGAAAAATACACCGCCAACGCAAGCGCCTACGCCGATTACGACGCCCAATAGCAACGCTACGATACGGCCCAACCAACCGCCGCCTTTTTTGACGACTTTCTTATTGCTATGGTTGAAGTCCAGGGAAGGATTGGGGCCTAAGTCTTCTTGTTCAAGACCGTACTGCTGAAGAAGTTGTTCTTCGTAAAGGTCCATAATATGTACACTCCTTTTTTTGGATTGGAAAAAGCTGTTTAGCTTATTTGAAAAGGCGCGCAATACGCCTTATAGTATAATATACGTATACATTATAAACGATAACGGAGAAAAATGCAAGTGTTTTTCATAAAAAAAGAGGGTGAAAACATGAAAAAATGTTCCCACTCTCCGTCTTTTTTTGGTAGAAAATCAAGAAATACTCTTTTTTGGGTAAATATGTAAAAAATTACTTGAAAAGAGGAATAGTTGCTAAGTAGATGACGTCCGTTCTGTCTGCGGCGTCTGCTTCAGCTAAAACGAAGGCTTTTTTATGAATAATACCGCCTGCTTTTTCAACAAGGTCTTCCAAACCTTCCAAAGAAGCACCCGTGGAAACAACGTCGTCTACGATACCTACCTTTTTACCTTTGATCAGGTCTACGTCATGCTTGGAAAGGTAAAGCTTTTGCGGCTGACCGGTGGTAATGGAGGATTTGATGGTGATTTCAATCCCGTCCTGCATATAAAGCTTTTTACTCTTTCTTGCCACGGCATAGTATCTTTGACCGAGTTCTCTCGATACACAGTGTGTAAGCTGTAAGCCCTTCGATTCCGCGGTGATTAAAACGTCGCAATCGCGAAGATGCTCTGCCAGCTTTTTGCCGCAATGTTCGGTAAGCTCGTTATCGCCGTGTAAATTGAAAAATGCAATCCCGATTCCGCTGGGAAGCGTAAGAATGGGTAAATCTGCCTTAAAGCCTGCAATGTCAACGGTATGATATTTCATGAGAAATACTCCTTTTTTCTTGTTTGATTCTATTATAGCACCTTTTTTTCGAAAAGTAAATTGATTAAAAGGGGAAAAGATATTTTAGGTTGACATTTTTCTGCGGTCATGTTACAATAGGTTTGGAGTGAAAAGGATTATGAATGAAATCACGGCAATTACCCCACAAATGAAAGATAAGCGGCGCTGCAACGTCTACGTTGACGGCAGGTTTTGTTGCGGCTTGACGTTGGAGGCAACAGTGAAAAACCGTTTAAAAGTGGGGCAAATTATTACGGAGGAGAGGCTTTCGGAAATTCAGCTGGAAAGCGAACGGGAGACGGCGTTTGACAAAGCGCTTACCCATCTTTCCGCAACCAGAAAAACCGAACGGCAAATCCGTACGTTTTTGTCGGGGAAGGGGTATCTTTCCGCCGTGGTGGATTACGTCGTGGAGAAGCTCCGCGATTATAATTTTCTCAACGATGGAGAATATGCGGAGGCGTACGTAGAGAGCGCCGTGAAGCGCAAGGGCGGACGGTTGATTCGCATGGAGCTGAAAAGCAAAGGAATTTCCGACACAGAGATAGAGGGCGCATTGGGCGCGTTGACGGAAGGACAAGAGGAAGATGCTGCCCGTGCGCTGTTACAAAAATATATGCGTGGAAAAACGGCGGATAAACCCACGCTCCAAAAAGCGTATCGGTATTTGATGGGCAAGGGTTACGATTACGAAACGATAAAACCATTGCTTGCCGAATTTGGTGAGTGCGAGGACGAATGAAGGGGGTATGTATGCAATGAATGCAGATAAAGAGATGAATATCGAACGTTTTGAATACCTTCCGTCCACACAGGAATATGCCAAGACGAAACGCGGTGAAAAACAAGATTTGATTGTCATTGCACAGGCGCAAACGGAGGGGAAAGGCACGAAAGGACGTTCGTTTTCCTCGCAAAAAGGCGGCGTGTATCTGACAAAGCTTTCCTTTTATGAAGATTTTGCGGCAAAAGAGGCTTTCCGTATTATGGCGGATGCCGCGGTGGCCGTTTGTGAAACGCTGGCTTACTTTGGGATAGAGCCCAAAATTAAATGGCCGAACGACGTCTATGTGCAGGATAAAAAAATCTGCGGCATTTTGATTGAAAACGTCTTTTCGGGTAATCGAATTTCTTCCTCGTTGGTGGGAATTGGGGTAAACGTTTGCAACGAAATTCCTGAGGAACTTTCTCAAATTGCAACCACGATGTATGCGCTTGGGCAAAATGTACCAGTGGAAGAAGTTACCGAACGTTTAATTGAAGAGCTCGGTAAAAAAAGGACGATGACAGAGTATCTTGCTTACGTTGGATATATGGGCAGGCAGGCGACCTTTCTTATAGATGGTAAATCCGTACATGGTACGCTTCTTTCGGTGGATGAAGAGGGCGGTTTGTTGGCGGAAATTCATGGAGAAGAACGCCGTTTGACGGCTGCGGAGGTGTCTGTAAGGATATGAGTACGCTTGCGTGTAAATCGATAGATGGGGAAATGGTCAAGTCTGTATTGCCGAAGAGAAAACGCGATTCCCATAAAGGCACGTACGGAAAGGCGGCGATTGTCGCCGGTAGCTTGGAATATACTGGCGCGGCGTATTTGGCGGTGGTTGCTTGTTTGCGCTCCGGCCCTGGGTACACCGCGTTGTTTGTGCCTGCGGAAATTTTACCCTATTATATTTTAAAAGCCCCCGAAGTATTATTAAGAAGAGTAAGCGATGGGGGTAGGTATGCGTTCAATGAAGAAGATATGCGCGAATTGCTCGATTACGATGCCGTGGCGTACGGTATGGGCATGGGCGCGTCGGAGGACGTTGCAAAAGGGGCTTGCTGGTTGCTTAAAAATTATGCAGGGCGGCTCATTTTGGATGCGGATGGGTTGAACAGCCTCTCCCTTTATTGTGAAGAGGGGTTGGATGCGTTGTTCCAAAATAAAAAATGCGACGTGGTATGCACGCCGCATGTGAAAGAGTTTTCTCGTTTGATTGGGAAATCGGTCGATGAAATTGTAGAGGATAGCGCGCGCTTAGCGCAAGCGTATGCGAAAGCGTGGGGCGTTACGGTGCTTTTGAAAAATGCTGAATCGGTGATTGTGGATGAAACTCGTTGCGCGGTGAATACCGCAGGCTGTTCCGGACAAGCCAAGGGCGGTAGCGGCGACGTGCTTTCGGGGGTGATTGCAGGGCTTTGCGCGATGGGACTCGGTGGGTATGACGGCGCGGTATGCGGCGCATACTTATGTGGTACGGCGGCGCAGTTTGCACAAGAGGCATTAGGGGATTATTCCATGACGCCAACCGACGTCATTTCGTACCTGGGTAGGGCGTTTTTAAGTCTTTAAGGGGATTTGTAACCGAAAATTCGTATGAATACGGCGGTGAGTAGCATGGCGCCGCCAAATAGGAGATAGTAATAAGGAAAGGGACTTAACAGCGAAGTGAGTAGACATAAAATGGCGGCTGTAAGAAAATGCTTTGCGTTCTTTTTGGAAAACCAAAGCCGAATATGGCGGCTTCGCCGTTCCGTCTTGCTCTCTTCCGTCGAGTAAGTTTCCGGTAAGCGGTTTTGCGCTTTTAAAAGGGTGTACACTTTTTCCCCTGTAAAAACTTCGATACGGAAACGTTCCGCAAGGGCATAGGCGGTATCTTCAATTTTTGAACAGAGCAAAACTTTTTGTTTGCCTGTTTTGAATCGAGCGCAAGAAAGAAGCTCGTCCGAAGAGACGGGCGCAAAGGAAAAACGAATGAAATAAAAGACGTCGGGCGTGTATAATCGAAGTCGGCCAAAACGTTTAACGGGCGTTTCGCTGTCGGAAAGCCGTTCCATAAAAAATTTCGTTTTTCCCTCGTCGCTAAGACAATTTAGATGCATCAAAAGGCGTTCCTTTTGCGCTTCGTCCGATTTTTTTAAGAAATAGGTTTTGCGCTTGCTTTGTAGTAACGCGCCCACTGCAGCGGCGGTCAGTCCGCCGCAGATTACGGCTAGCAATAGCGAAAGCCATAAGGAGATTCTCCAAAAACGAAATAGACAAAGAGTGACGGTAAACGCCGTGAAAAATGCAAAAATAACGTCGGATATAAAAGCTGATCGTTTCATAATTTGATTTTTGACGGATTTTTGCCTTTTTACACTTGAAAAATACAAAAAAATATAGTATACTGAAAAAAACAAAGAAAACGAGTTGGCAAAGTATGAGAATTGGGATATTCGGGGGATCGTTCGATCCCATTCACAAGGAGCATATACGATTTGTCCGCAGGGCGATAGAATGCTTGCGGTTGGACAAGCTTTTTGTGATGCCTGCGCATACGCCGCCACATAAGCCGTATAAGACGCTTTCCTCCAACGAAGATCGGTTGGCAATGTGCCGTTTGGCGTTTGAAAATATGGATAACGTGGTAGTAAGCGATTACGAAATCTCGCAAGGGGGCACTAGCTTTACCTATCTCACGGCGCAGTATTTCCGTGGCTTGTATCCACAAGCGGAAATCTTCTTTTTGGTTGGCACGGATATGTTGCGTGATTTTCCGACGTGGAGAAATCCCCAAACGATTTTGGAAAACGTGACGTTGGCGGTTTGCGGACGTAATGACGAAGAAGACTGGTGGAAGACGGAACAACGTAAGTTTGAGGAAAAATTCGGTTGCCCGTTTGTCAGGGTAGATTATAACGGAGAGGATGTTTCTTCTACGAAAATTCGTGTTTTGGCAGGGGCAGGTATGCGATTAACTGATTTTTTACCTGCAACAGTGGAACAATATATCCAAAAAAGAGGGCTGTATTTTATCGAAAATGCGCCGAAGGCGCTGGCGATAGAGAAAGAGCCGAGAAAACAGCATAGTATTCGGGTTGCCGAGTTGGCGGCAAAGCGTGCGTTGGGGCTTAAAATCCCGGAACAGCAAGCGATTACAGCGGCGCTTTTCCACGATTGCGGAAAGAATTTGGGCAAGGATAGTCCATATTTAAAAGGATTTGAAGTGCCGACGGAATGGGGAGAAGTGCCTGCGTCCGTATATCATCAATATGCAGGCGCGTACGTGGCGGAAAATACCTTTGGGATCACCGATCAAGACGTTTTAAACGCGATTCGTTATCATACTAGCGCAAGGGAAAATATGAGTGAATTGGAAAAGCTGATTTTTCTTGCGGATATGCTGGAAGAGGAGCGTTCTTATAAGGGCGTGGACGTGCTTAGGACACTGTTTTGGAAGGGGCATGGCTTAGACGAATGTTTGGAAGAGGCTCTTTTTCAGACGTTGGAATTTTTGAAAGAAAAAAAAGCGGACGTATATCCGCTGACGCAAAAAGCGTATGAATTTTATAAGACACAGGAGTAATTATGGCAGAAGTGACAAGTAAAGAATTGGCAGTGGCGGTATGTAAAGCATTGGCAGATAAACGCGGTAAGGATATCGTTGCGTTATACGTGCGTGAAAAGACCGATCTTTGCGATTATTTTATTATTGCAAGCGGTAGCAATGCGCCGCAGATTCGCGCAATGGGCGAAAGAGTGGAAGAACTGATTGAGCGTGATTTAGGTATTGTACCCTCCCGTACGGAAGGGGTGCGTGACGGTCGTTGGGCGGTAGTGGATTACGGCGACGTTATCGTGCATATCTTCAACGATGAAACCAGACTGTTCTATCACCTTGAACGTCTTTGGACGGATGGGGGGAATCTTGAAAAGTTTGACGAGGTTTCTGGGGAATTGATTTCTCAGCAATAAACTAATCGCTTTTAAAACGGATTTGCTGGGGCTCTTTATAGGAGGCTTTGGCTCTGCGCGTCTTGCGCTCGACAATATAATAGATAGGCTCCTGTTTTTCAGGGGCCTTTTTTTCTTCTTTCGGTTTCTCTGTTGGCGTTTTTTTCATTCTCTCGTTGTTATATTGCCAGCCAAGTTGCGCAAGCTGAATAATATGCGTTCCGACAAAGCAAAGGGCAAAAATCAGTAGACACCATAAAAACCCTTTGACGGGCAAGGAAAGTAATAAATTGTGTAAAGAATAGCTGTTCATGCGCCGAGTATATCATATTTATTTTGTCACAATCTGAAAAAAATAGGTATAATTTTGTTTTCTTTGTCGCATACTCATCGTATGGAAAATCTGGAAAATAAAACCAAAACCGTTGCATTATCTACGGAAGAAAAGGAACAGGGGATTTTTTTATCGCATGCGGATGCGGAGGAATACCGTAATTATAAGAAACAGCAAAAAATCAGCGAGATTATGGCGGCGATTGCCCGTTCCTCCAGCCCGATTGGTATTAAGGAGGACGCCCAGCGGATTGCAGACCGCGCCGTGCGGTTGCATCAAGCCGCAGTAAAACTGACGCCCTCCCGTTATATGCAAGTGCGGGATTGGATCGCACGAAGAGCTGTCAAGGTGGATATGATCATCGGCGGTAATGGGGAGACGGTGGCACAGGTCAAGGCGTACGAAGCGAAGCTCGCCAAGCGCATGGGCGCAAGCGAACTGACGGTAACGCTGTCGCCATCGATGATTTCGGGGTGTCGCTATGGAGAAATCAAAAAGGAATTGCGCAAGGTCAAACGCGCAGCCAAAAAGCTTTGTTTAAAGGTGTGGGTGGATAAACATTATCCTTATGCCACCATTTTGCGTTTGGCGCGGATTTGTGCGGAGGTGGGCGCGCAGTATTTTTGCGTTCCGTATTTCCTTGGGTGTGAAAGGATTAAGTACGATTTAAACGGCGGTTGCCTTTTGGAAATTTCCGACGTGGAGAATTTGACGGATTTTAAGAAAATGACAAGGGCAGGTGTGGGACGAATTGTAACTTCGCACCTTTCAGAAATCTATACGGAATGGATGAAAGAGGTGGAAGAAATCAAGTTTTTAGCAGAAAAAAAGATGGAAACAGCCGTTGTTTTGGTGGAAGACGCTAATAAATCGACCTCTGATTCTGCAAATCATGCGATATTGCCGCTTCCCTCGCAGGAACATGCGGCGAAATCCGTTCCGCTTACGCGGCTAGAGGGTTCGGATTTGAAGTTTTTATGATGGGAATCCCACTAGCAGGTGGGATTTTTATTTTTTATAAAAGAAAGGGGCAGGTGCGCGTTGAAGTGGTATATTTGCGTGGTTTTCAGCATAGTATATGGTATGAAAAAGACGATATTTGCCTTTATAATGGCACTCACGGTTGGTTTTACGGCGGCGGTTGGTTTGTGTGTGCAAGTATTGCTTGCACCCAAGTCGGTTTCGGCATTTGATAACGGCATGCGCATTGTGTTGGATGCAGGGCATGGCGGTATGGACGGCGGCGTGGTGGGGCGCGCGACGAAAGTGAAAGAGAGTGATCTCAATCTTACCATTACGTATGCATTGAAAACGGCGCTAGAGGATATGGGGTTTGAAATTGTGCTGACGCGAAAGACGGAGGCAGGACTCTATGACGCGTTTACGAAAGGTTTCAAAAAACGGGATATGCAAAAACGCAAGGAGATTATTGAAGATGCCGATCCCGTTTTGGTGATTTCTGTGCATCAAAATTTTTACCCATCTAAGCAGGTTCGAGGGGGACAGGTGTTTTATCACGCAAAAAATGAGGGCAGTAAAAAGCTGGCACTCAGCCTGCAAGAACGTCTAAATGCGCTATACGGCGAGGAAGGGGTAAAAGAGAAGACGGCGAAAATGGGTGAGTTTTTTATGTTGGACTGCGCTTCCTGCCCATCCGTAATTGTGGAATGCGGTTTTTTGTCGAATACGAAGGACGAAGCGTTGTTGGTCTCTGCGCAATGGCAAAAGAACCTAGCAAACTGCTTGGCGGCAGGGGTACTTGATTATTTTTCGAGTGCGACTGCGTAAAAAAGAGGGGCGTACATTAAAAAACGCATGGAATTGCTTGAAATTTTCTTTTCGGTGTGTTATAATATAAAATAGCCTGACTATGTCAGGCTACAAACGACGGAGTAAAACATATGCTTACGGAAAGAGAAGTATTGACGAAAAAGGAAGCGATGCAATTAAATCCAGTGGCGCTTGCGTTCGTGGGGGATGCGGTGTATTCGCTGTACGTGCGAGAAAGACTTGCCTTGTCGGGATGTGGCAAAGTGGCGCTTTTGCAAAAGACGGCGGCAAAAGTGGTTTCAGCAAAGGGCCAAAGCGAGTTTTTGGAAAAGACGTTGCCGTTGTTTACTGAGGAGGAAGCGGATATTTTCCGTCGCGGTAAAAATGCGAAAAAGGGTACGAAAAGCAAGAGCGCGACTTCGCTGGAATACAACCGTTCGACGGGGTTCGAGGCGGTGCTGGGGTACTTGTATCTTATCGGTGAGGAAGAGAGAATTAAAGAATTACTTAGCGTCAGCGACGTGGAAAGCTACGTCATTCAAGAAGAAAAAACACCCTTTAAACCCGGACGGTTTTAAAGAGGGAAGAGGTTAAAATGAAAACAGAAGGAAGAAACGCAGTCATTGAACTGTTGAAAACGGATAAAAATATTGATAAAATTCTTTTAGAAAAGGGTGCGCAAGGCTCGCTCGGTTTGATTTTTGCTCAGGCGAGAAAGAAAAATATACGTGTGCAATTCGTCGATAAGCAGGTATTGGAAAAAGAGAGTGAAACCAAACGCCACCAAGGCGTTATTGCGTTCACAACCGATTACGAATACTATGATTTAGATGAAATTATTGCGGAAAAGAGAAGCGAAAAAGGCGGTTTTGTCGTGCTTTGCGACGGCATCGAGGACGTGCATAACCTCGGTAGTATCATCCGTGTAGCGGAATGCGCAGGGGCAGACGGAGTGGTGATTCCCAAGTCCGGAAGCACGGCTGTGACGGAGAGTGTCATTCGCATTTCCGCAGGCGCGGCAGAGCATATGAAGGTTGCTAAAGTGCCCAACCTTAATCAAGCGGTGGAGAAACTGCAAAAGGAAGGGTATTGGGTGTACGCGTTAGAAGCGGGTGGCGAAGATATCTACAAGGAAAATTTCGCAGGCAACGTAGCGCTGATTGTCGGCGGCGAGGATAGCGGCGTAAAACGTTTAACGAAAGAAAAATGCGACAAAGTATTGTCCATTCCTTTACAGGGTAGGGTAAATTCCCTCAATGCTTCGGTAGCGCTGGGGATTGCAGCTTACGAAGTGGTAAGAAACAGATTGTAACGGCTTCATATTAAAACGAGGTAACCATGTACGCAGATAATGGTAAAAAAACGGATGAAGAGCTGGTAGCTCTTGCGCGATGTGGGGACAAGCAGGCGACGGAAGAAGTACTTCTTCGTTACGCAGGGCTTGTTCGCGGTATTGCGCGCGGTTTTTTCCTTATCGGCGGTGAAACGGAGGATTTGATTCAAGAGGGTATGATCGGTTTGTATCATGCGCTCAGCGAATACAATGAGGAGCATGGCGGCTTTAAAAAGTTTGCCTCCCTTTGCGTGTCGAGGCGTATCATCGATGCAGTAAAGGCGTCTTCGAGGAAGAAAAACGTGCCTTTAAAGGAGTGCGTTTCGTTTGGGGACGTGGATCTGGTAGCGTTGGATTTAAGTCCTGAAGATATGCTGATTTTGCGTGACGATAGACGGGAATTCCGCCAAATTATGAGTGGGATTTTATCCGATTTTGAATTCAAGGTTACGACGATGTATATGGACGGTATGAGTTGCGGAGAGATTTGCGAAGCAACGGGAAAAACCGCCAAGAGCGTGGACAATGCAATCCAGCGCAGTAAAAGAAAATTACAAGAAGTATTGAAGAGATAACAAAGGAGAAAAATTATGGCGTATCTGGCATTATACCGTATGTTTAGACCGACAACGCTTGACGACGTGGTGCGGCAAGAACATATCGTCACCGTATTGAAAAATCAGATTGACACGGGTAGAGTCGGCCATGCATACCTGTTTTGCGGTCCGCGCGGAACGGGGAAGACGAGTATTGCGAAAATTTTTGCGGCTGCAATCAATTGTGACGCGCCCGTAAACGGTTCCCCTTGTGGAGTTTGCGAGCGTTGCAAAGCGTTGAAAGATCCCTCCAACCTCGATATTACGGAAATTGACGCGGCGTCGAATAACGGCGTTGATGAAATGCGCGATCTTCGTGAAAAAGTGCAGTATCCCCCTGTTGCAGGGAAGTATAAAGTATTTATTATCGATGAAGTCCACATGCTCTCGACGGGCGCGTTCAATGCGCTTTTGAAGACGTTGGAAGAACCGCCTGCGCATGCGGTATTCGTGTTGGCAACAACGGAGTCGCAGAAGATTCCGGCAACCATTCTTTCCCGTTGTATGCGTTTCGATTTCAAGCTGATTCCGCAAGCGGATTTGGAAGAACGGTTACGTCACGTCTTTGATAGCATCGGTAAAAAGTACGAAGCGGAGGCGATTTCCGCGATTGCGCGCGCAGGTGCAGGCAGTGTGCGCGATATGCTTTCCGTGGCGGATACCTGTGTTTCGTATACCAGCGGAAAGCTCACTTATGCAGACGTTACGGCGGTGCTCGGGAATGCGGATTTTTCTGCGGTAGCTTCGCTTTGTAAAGCGGTGCTGGAGGGGGATTCCGGCTTGGCGTTTGAACGTACGGAGAGCTTCCTTGCCGCAGGGAAAAGCGTAGGTATGCTGCTCAAGGATATCATGAATTTCCTTAATGCGTGTGCGGTGGCGAAAACTTGTCGCGACGGAAAGGATATTCTTGCTTTTCCCGATGATATGTACGCGGAAGTGGCGGCGATTGCCAAAGCTACGGACGGGCATCGATTATTGCGTGTGACGGAAATTTTTGCTTCGGTGGAAACGGAATTGAAATTCTCCACGTCGCCGAGAATCCTTTTTGAAACGGCGGTGCTGAAAGCAGCTATGCCGCAGGTAGATTACGATATCGAAGCCTTGATTGCAAGAATTTCTGCGTTGGAAAAACAGATAGCGGAAGGAAATTTCACGGTAAACGCAGGGGGCATGGTTGAGTCGAAATCCGTAAAGGTGGAGATAGAGCCAAAAGCGCAGGAAGAAAAACCTGTAAAAAGGGAAGAGCCTGAAATGCCGATGGAAGATTTTTATATTCCACCCGATGACGAGCAAACGGGCGGTAGCGCATATTTTGGAAGCTTCGCACCGCAACCGTTAAAGTCAGAAAAGAAAGTGGAAAAGGTGGAAACGCCCGTGGAGGCTGTTCCCAAAGCGGCGAAACCGAATATACAAGGGGATGGCAAGGCGACCTTCGGTACGTTTTTACGTACCGTGCGCAAGGTGGCGAAAAACGGCGTACTGCTTACGCTGTGCATGGATTTGGACGGCGCGTACGAAGATGGATTGTTCGTGCTTTACACGACCAGCGACACCATCTACCGTTCCTTGACGAAGCATGAACATTACGCGTTGATTACGCAAACGTTTGAGGCAATGGGTTTTGAAAACGGACAGTTTGAAATCCGCTTACGCGGAAAGCAGTCGGATGGTTTTCAAAAGGCGGTCAACGAGATTAAGGCGACGTTCGACGGCGTAAAAGTAGAGATAAAATAAATTCGGAGGAAAAACGAAAATGGCAGGATTTAAAGGCGGAAACAACAATATGCAGAACTTGATGCGTCAGGCGCAAAAGATGCAGGAAGAAATGGAAAAAACGGCAGAATTGTTGGATGATTGGGAAGTTGTAGGGACGGCGGCAGGCGAAGCGGTTGTCGTATACATGAACGCAAAGAAAATTATTAACGGTATTGAGTTGGATGAAAGCATCGTTGATCCTACCGACGTGGAAATGCTGGAAGACTTGATCATGGCAGCGATTAACGACGGCTATGCAAAGGCGGATAAAGTTTACGAGGAAAAGATGGGTAAGTACGGCGACATGGGCGCGCTTGGGGGAATGATCTAATTTATGGAGATTTTTATCGAACCCATTGGGAAACTGATTAATGAGTTTTCCAAGTTGCCCGGCGTTGGGAAAAAGACGGCGCAACGCTATGCTTATAAAATTATTAATATGCCGGAGGCGGAGGCAAGGGCGTTTGCCGATGCGATTCTGGGTGTGAAACGGAAGGTGAAATATTGCAAGGTTTGCGGTAATTTTACCGAAGAGGAAACTTGCGCGGTTTGTCGTACGAGAGATCGTAGCGTAATTTGCGTTGTAAAAGAACCCAAAGACGTTGCTGCGATTGAAAAACTGCACGAGTTTAAGGGTGTTTACCACGTATTACACGGCGTAATCGATCCGCTTTCGGGGATTGGACCTAACGATATTCGCATTCGTGAACTGTTGGCAAGATTGCAGGAAGGGGATGTGAAAGAGGTTATTGTAGCGACGAATCCCGACGTGTCGGGCGACGCAACGGCTATGTATATTGCAAAGCTTATTAAGCCTTTCGATATCACGGTAACCCGTTTGGCGCACGGTATTCCTATCGGTTCGGAAATCGAATACACCGACGATGTGACGTTGGCGAGGGCTTTTATAGAGCGCAAGCGCATGTGATAAAAACAGCGGATATACTTCGCATTTCTTCGTTGCGGCTCCGTGCTGATACGAATGAGAACAAGCTTAAAGCAAGTTCGTTATTATTATGATTTTAATACTAAAACAAACAAAACCGACCTTGACAGTATTCTGTCAAGGTCGGTTTGTTTTTCGTTTTTATTATTCGTTTTCGTCGTCAAGCTCTAAATTTGCATCCAAAGAGTTAAAGTCGGGTTCGTTTGCTTCATCAAGGTCCTGGGTGGGGGCAAACGGTTCTTTGTCTATCGTTGCAGGTGTAGATGTATGGGTTACGGCAGGTGCTGCCTTGGGCATTTTCACAGCCTTTTCGATAGGCGATTCTACAATTTTACCCTTCGCGATCATTTTCATTCTCTTGCGGAGTTTGCCATAATAGAAGATGACAAAAAGCATAAACGCAATACCCACAAAGAAGGATACGCATGCGCAGGAGAAGAAATTGATGGACAAGTCGTTGAGCATCGTCATATCCATGCCGTTCAGTATATCTGCAAGCGCAGCAGGGGGATTTTGCAACGTGCTGAATGCAATAGAGGGAACTAAGCTCAAAATCACGTAAGGCAAAGAACCCAACCAGATGGGCAAACCAAGCTTGATAGCGGGGTTTTTCATGAACATTTTTGCTAAGATTTTAATAATCAGGTACGCCCAGGTGAAGAACGTAAAGAGGACTAAATAGCTTATGTATTGAATGACCATAGCAATCGTGTCGGTTGCGCCTTCGATTGCGCCCATCAGCTTATCGGTGATCAGCTGGCGAAGATCGTTAGCCGTTTCTTCTACTTCATCTTCGTTTACTTCAGAAAGGTATACGATGGTGCTATTTGATTTTTTGTAAAGGGCTACGGGTTCGCTTTCATCGCCGTCTTCGCCACCATCGGAAGAGCCGCTAAGCATACCTAACAACATATCCATAATGGCATCGGTGGGATTGATTTTACCGTCTTCGTCGGCGAAGTTTTGGAAAGTTTCCGAAAGCTGTTCTCTTAAATCTTCTTCCGCTTCAGGGCTCAGTTCCAGATCTTCGTAGCCTTCTACGCCTTTCGAGTTCGCTTCGCTTAAAGATTCTTTGATGATTTCAACCGTCTTATCGGTAACGCTGTCTACGCTTGCGTCTTCTGCATATAAAGCGTCAACCAACTTATCCGTTTGCGTGTCAATATGTTCATCGGTAAGACCAAGGTCGTTTAACTTTTGCTCTACGTCAGCGTCTGCGGCGTCTTCGCCCATTTTTTCTTTGACTTGGTTTTTAAGCTCTGCCTTGAATGTATTCTTTACCACAAGCGCAGTCGCTTCTTCTGCGAGCTCGTCAATCGTGCTTTCCAGCTTATTGATGATGGTATCTACGTTCTTTTGTAAGATCGTATGGACAAGTGCGGTTGCGTCAGAGGTGAGGGAGCTCAAAATGTCCGACGTTTGAAACTCAATCGAAAGAGGAATTGCGATGCCTTCTTCGGGCACGATTTCCGTTAAATCGATTTGCGCATAAATATCTTCAGGAGAGGGCTCTTCGCTGCTGTCGGAAACGGGCGCGGGTTCTTCCGGATCTTCGGGAGAGGGCAACATGGTTTCTAACATTTCTGCACGCAGAGTATACGTCGCCTCTACCTTCCAAAACGGGAGGAAGAAATAGGAAACGATGGAGAGGATACACAGCGCACAAATAATCATGTTGCAAATGAATACCTTTAATTTCGTGGGGGTTGAAAACATAATTGCCTCCAAAATTTTTATATCATTATATAATATATGAAATTATTGTAGCTCATTTGCGATAGGTTGTCAAGTAAATATACAACGCAGGGTGTGCATATTTTTTTCAAAAAGGCGCAAAGTAGTGGTGGAGGGCGTTATGAGACGGAGTAAGCCGCAAAACACGGATGGGAAGACCTTAGATGAACGGGAAACTTACTTTCCTGGGAGTTTCCCCAACCAAGAAACAAGGGGGCAGGTGCGCAATGACAGGTAAAAATAGGGAAAACTACAACAAAAATTATATTGCATACGTTAATTCTTTTGATCCGCCTACGCAGCATTTTAAAAATTGCTTTCGCGCATTTTTAGTAGGGGGCTTAATTTGTTGCGTTGGGCAAAGTATTCGTGAAGTATTAGAAAACGTCTTCGGTTTATATGGGGATGAATTGGCTGGTATGACCAGCA
This sequence comes from Candidatus Scatosoma sp., assembly GCA_045594025.1. Taxonomy (GTDB): domain Bacteria; phylum Bacillota; class Clostridia; order Christensenellales; family Borkfalkiaceae; genus Scatosoma. The sequence continues at coordinate 20,739 of JAZNXS010000011.1, read as the reverse complement.
TTGTATTGATTTTTCTTGGTACACTGTTGACGGGGCTTGGCGTTTACGATCGAATCGGCCGCTATGCAGGCGCAGGCTCTATCGTGCCGATTACGGGGTTTGCAAATAGTGTCGCCTCTCCCGCAATCGAGTTTAAAACGGAAGGTCTGGTTTACGGTTTGGCGGCAAAAATGTTTGTCGTGGCAGGTCCTATTATCGTATTCGGCGTGCTAGCTGGTACGGCGGTGGGAATCATATATTTGTTTTTATAGGTAATAAAGGAAGGGGGTAGGTATGCGAACAATCTATTTTGATAGAAAACCCAGATTGATTGCAACGGGCACGATTACAGGTCCGAAAGAATGTGCAGGCATCGTGGGGAAGTACGTGGATAAGACGTTGGTCGATGATATGTTTGGAGAAAGCACCTACGAAAAGGCGGAGTGCAAGATGCTGACGTACGCTATCCAAAAAGCAATCGAAAATGCAGGGTGCACTCCCGAAAATATAGATATGTTGATTTCCGGTGATTTGTTAAACCAAATCATTTCCGCTTCCTTTGCGGCTCGAGATTTCGATTTTCCCTTTTTAGGGGTGTACGGCGCTTGTTCTACGTTAGCGGAAAGCTATGCCATTGCGGCGGCGTTTGTCAATGCAGGTTATCATAAGAAAATCGTGGCGGCTACGGGAAGTCATTTTTCCTCAGCGGAACGGCAATACCGATACCCTTTGGAGCTTGGCAATACCCGTCCGCCGCAAGCGCAGTGGACGGTGACGGGGGCAGGCGGTGCGGTGATTGCAGACATGGGTACGTCTGATTCGTCGGTGGCTATCACTTCGGCGACGTTCGGTAGAGTGGTGGATTTCGGTATTACGGACGTCAATAATATGGGCGCCGCTATGGCGCCTGCGGCGGCGGATACCATTCTCCATCACTTAAAAAACACGGGTAGAGACGCCTCCTATTACGACTTGATTATCACGGGAGATTTGGGGGCATTAGGTAGCCGTATTGTGAAGGATCTGACGTGGGAAAAGGGCGTGGATATTGCAAACAATCACGTGGACTGTGGGGAAATCGTTTATAACGTGGTCGAAGATGAGTTTCAAGGGGGAAGCGGTGCAGGCTGCAGCGCTGTTGTGTTCAACTCCTACATTTATGAGAAGTTGAAGCGGAAAGAAATCAACCGAGTTTTGTTGGCGGCGACGGGCGCGCTTTTGTCTACGGTATCGAGTGGACAGGGGGAAAGTATTCCTTGTATCTGCCACGCAGTAAGTATAGAAAACGTATAGAGGGAGCTATGTTTGAACAGTATTTAGAGATTATTTGGGGATTTATCAAGGCGTTTGCTGTGGGTGGTTTGATTTGCATGATCGCGCAGATTGTTATAAACTTTACTGACCTAACGGCAGGCAAAATATTGGTTATGTTTATGTTGTTTGGCGTAGCTTTGCAAGGGTTAGGGGTATACCAGTACCTTGTTGAGTTTGCAGGTGCAGGCGCTACCGTCCCGATTTCGGGGTTTGGGTACCTTTTGGCAAACGGAGCCATTCAAGGGGCGGAAAAAGGCTTTTTCGGCGCGGTTACAGGGGCGCTTTCTGCGGCGAGCGCAGGAATTTCCGCCGCCGTCATTTTTTCCTTTCTTATGGCGATGTTGTTCCGTTCGCGAAGCAAGAAAAATTAAAAGCACGCAGTTTGAAAGCTGCGTGCTTTTATCTGTAATTTCGATTAGTTGTTCGGGGTGGGTACACCGTTTACGTAAGACCATTCGCCCTTGAAGTAAGAGGAATATGCGAAATCCATCGGCAGGTTGACGTTGGATCCGAAAGGAGATGTTCCCTCGAAATACAATCTGGTGCCGTTTGCATTGAATACACTCGCCAAACTTAATCCTGAAAATGTAGTTGAAGTAATATCTGTTACCGTTTCAGGGATAACGACGGCGGTTACGGAGGAAGTCAGGTTTTTGAAAGCATTGTCGTCAATGCCGATGATAGGCTTTCCGCGATGGGAAGTGGGGATAATCAATACTTCGGTTGCGGAATTAAATACTTCGGCGATATGATAGCCACCGTCTACGGCGCGGTAAGCGAAGCTTGCTTGATTTTCAGGAGCGTCGCCGATTAAAAGCTTTCCTGCAAAAGCAATCGTGTTATCCGAATAATAAATGACAAGCTCGTTATTGGTGTTCAAACCAAAGCCGGTGATGTACGCACCGTACGTATCTTGAACGCGCCCGGCAGATACCTGCAAACCGTCACTATACGTAATCATCATTTCATTATTTTTAATTTTCGCCTTATATACGTTTTCTAAGTCAGATACTTGCGAGTTGGTGGGGGAAACTCTGCCGATAATGAAAGCGAGGGGAAATTCGAAATTTTTTCCGTCTGTATTGGTAACGGAAACGTTCAAATGGAACATACCAAGATTATCGACGTAAACATCTTGTATTACGCCTGTCCCTGTTGCGATTTGATGTATGAATTGATTATAATCGCCTTTGAAACCGAGACTAAGCGCTGTTTCATGGATTTTTTCCATGGACCAAGCCGCCGTATTGTTTGCGCCTGTGGGCATTGGAATAGGGTTGATGGAAGTTCCCGATTGTCCGCTGGTTCCGCAAACGGAGCAAACGCCGTCTTGGAAATTGTGGTCGGTTTTTACGATTTCTTCGTATTCTTTTTCTCCGCATTCTTCACAAAGCTTTTCTAAAAGCCCTGCTGCCGTGCAGGTGGGGGATTTTACAATATAGTTTTTCCATGTGTGCGTGTGGTTATCTTTGTTTCCGAAAAGACTACAAGCGGAAACTGTCATCACGGACGATACGATCAGTAAAGAGTAAGCGAGTTTTTTGATAAGTTTCATAAACCTCTCCTTTAATGTTTTATGAGTTAATTATAATCTAATTATAATTAGAAGTCAAGTATTTTTATCTAATTATTGTTAGAATAATAGTATGAAGGATTTTGATATGAAGGTAATGGCGGAAAGGCTTCGCGCTTTGCGTCTCGAAAAAAATATCGGGCAAAATCAACTCGCGCAAGAAATTAAGGTGAGTAATGCCTCTATCAGTTATTGGGAGAATGCGAAACAGGAACCGTCTGTGGAGGCATTGTTTAAGTTGGCGAATTATTTTGACGTAACGGCGGATTATTTATTGGGGATTACAGAGGATTAAAGGAAGAGGCGCTCGATAACCGAGCGCCTCTGTTCATTGAATTAAGGGGTTAAATCGGGTTTATTGCCGAAAATGTCCGATTGTAGGTACGCGTCGGGTACGACGCCGACAATAACGGATTCTCCGATAAGAACGTCTGTCGTTACCGCAAAGTTTTCCGTTTTCGAGGGCATGACGATGCTGATATCCGCAATCACGTTTAAGTAAATGGAATGCCGTGTTTGATTGATTCCCACGCTTTGAAAAGTGGATGAAAAACCGCAAGAAACGCTGCTGACGGGAATGATTCTAAAATGGATACTCGGCCCCAAGCCTGCCAAAGCCTCGATACCCGTCAAAGCGCCCAGGGGAATGGGGATGCCGTTCAGGCTTAGATTTTTAAGGTTGGATTGTGAGATGGAAGAAACGTCTCTTGCGATTTTATTGATTTTCAAAGGGTTGGCGGCTACGGAGACGATGTCTCCGCTGTCGTCGCGTTGAATGGTCACCAAATCGTCGTAACGGATTTCGTCGGATAGCGTATAGAACACGGCGTCGTTGACAGCGACGGTAGTGCTTGCGCGCATGGTGGCCTCGCTGATGGAAATCAGCACGCGGGTTACGTTGCGTTGGAAATAGGCGAACAGCGCAAGCAACAAAAAAAGAACAGCAATTAGGATTTGTACCAGGCGGCGCTTGCCGCGTTTTTTCTTAGTTGCCTTTTTTGGACGTAAATACGGCAAATCGTATTCTTCAAATTTTGTCATACAAGCAGCTTTTTGATTTCGCGTAAAATTACATCGTTGCCGCTGATAAAACCGTGCTGAGCCAAGCGCTCTTTCAAGCCTTTATCCGTAAAGGCTTTTTCAATCGTTTGCGGCAGAGTGTCTAAGTGGGATTGTTTTAATACGTAGCAAAGCCCTTGTCTTTGGAAGTAGGCGGCGTTTTCCGCTTGATCGCCTCTGGTTTGTCCCTCTAAGGGAATGAGAATAGAAGGCTTTTTCAACGCGAGGATTTCAAATACCGTGCCTGCGCCTGCACGGGCAATAATCAAATCGGCACAAGCGTACGCCATACCCATGTCTGTGATGAATTCGAATTGCAGATAGCGCTCGATATTGCTTTCGATGACGTTCCCTTTACCGCAAACGTGCAGTATCGTGTACGTTTTTGTCAACGTTTTTAGGTTATTTCGTAAAGCGATGTTGATGGCCTCGCTACCGCTGCCGCCGCCAAACACAAGCAATACTTTTTCCGTAAAAGGAATGGAGAATTTTCTTCTGGATTCCGCTTTTGTCGCGTTCAAAACAGACCGTCTTAGAGGTGCGCCGCTATACTTTCCGTGCGTCAGCTTTTTGGCGGTTTCGGGGAAAGAGGTAAATACGTAACGGCATTTTCTTGCCGAAAGGCGGTTGGCAAGTCCAGGGGAAAAATCACTTTCATGCGCAAGGCAGGGGATATGCAGTTTTTTTGCGGCGGAAATCACGGGCAGAGAAACGTAACCGCCTTTGGAGAATACCAAATCAGGTTGCAAGGTTTTTAAGCCCTCCAGCGCTTGCTTACGCGCTTTCCAAAACTCCATGGGAATATGCAGATTGCGTTTAAAATTCTCCCAGCCGCCGCCCCGTATCAGCTTCGGGCATTCGATTTCGTAATAGGGGATTTTCCATTCCGCAATCAACCTTTTTTCTATACCGCCCGTTCCCATATAGCAAACGTCCGTATCCCCCTCGGAAAGCAATTCTTCTATGAGGGCGATATTCGGGATGACGTGTCCTGCGCTGCCGCCGCCTGTAAATAAAATTCGTTTCATAAGCCGCCTCTTTTTCAATGGTCACTTCTATTATAGGCTTGCGTGCGCGGAAATATTCCTGCATAATAAAAGCGCCCTATCCATGTACGGATCGAGCGCTTTTGATTAAACGTAAAGTGCTTTGATATTTTCCGAAACTTTCAAGAGCGCGGTTTGCAAGCTCGCAGGGGAGAGTACCTTCACCGAAGCCCCGTAGGAAAGAAGTTTTTCTATTAGGCCGCATTTTGGGAGCGTAACATCGAAACGATGTACGCCGTTTTTACTGCGCAAGTTCTCTACGCCCAACCATTCGATTAGGGAGGGGAGAGCGTCCTCTTTGCATTCTAGTTGCACGGTAGCCGTTTCGCAAGGGGAAGAGGTAACTTCCGTATAATCAAAGGGGCGTTTGCGGAAGGTTTCTTCCGTTTTTTGAATGGAATATATCCGTCCGACAGCATAGGGATAAAAACTGCGCAATTTATGGCTGAACGCATACATGCCCCATATATTATCCTGTAAGATTAGGGTGTGCGGTTCAATTTTATCCTCGGATTTTTCGCCGTTTTCCGCGACGTATACGATTTCGGCTACGGCGCATTCGCGAATACATTCCTGCAAAACGCGCAGGCGTTTGCCTACGGTGTCCACACCGCTTGTTCCGCCGTCGATGAATACGTTTTCCGCGCTTTCGTTAAAGAGTAGCTCTCGCTTTTCCCATTTCTTTTGGGAAGAGAGCTTTCTTCTCGCTTTTAAGAAACGCTCGTCGGGGGTTCTCGCGTAAGCGAGACAAAGGGCTTCTATCGCGGCGTCGTATTCCTCCGCGTTCATGAAATTGACGGGGAGAAGGTAGCTGTCCGAAAGGGAGATGCCGCCGTTTCGTCCGCGTTTGATATGCAAGGGGATTTTTTCAGCCAAAATATCCACGTAACGGTACACCGTGCGCGGAGAAATATTATATTTTTCGGAAAGATAGGTCGCTGTGACGCTGCGGAGCGCTAGTAAATCGAACAGCATATCGATAAGAATGGAAAATTTCATAAACATCTCCTTGATCGGACTTATGCTAGGCTATGATTATAGCATAACAGGCATTCGTCTGTCAAGTTTTCAGTCGTTGGTGTTCTTGTGAATTTTTCCTAAAGGAAAAAGCGGCGGTATAGGCAAAATGCTTGACTTTCCTAAGAAAAAGTTGTACATTATATAGGAATAGAATTACGGATTCAACCAAAGGAGAAAGAATTATGGCAGTAAACGTTATGGATACGCTTCGCGCGAGAGGGTTTGTCAAACAGACGGTATACGAAGAAGAATTGTATGAAAAACTCGGCAAGGAAAGCGTTCCTTTCTATATCGGTTTCGATCCCACGGCAGATTCTTTGCACGTTGGGCACTTTATGCAGCTCATTGCGATGCATCATATGCAGCAAGCAGGGCACAAGCCTATCATTTTGATCGGCGGCGGTACGGCAATGGTCGGCGATCCTTCGGGCAGAACGGATATGCGTTCGATGATGACGAAGGAAACGATCCGTCACAACGTGGAATGTTTTAAGAAACAGATGTCTCGTTTCATCAGTTTCGAGGGCGAAAATGCGGCGATCATCGTGGACAACGGCGATTGGCTGATGGATTTGAACTACATCGATTTCCTGCGTGAGATCGGCGCGCATTTCTCCGTGAACAGAATGTTGTCCGCAGAATGTTTTAAGCAACGTTTGGAAAGAGGGCTTTCCTTCCTCGAATTCAACTACATGCTGATGCAGGCTTACGATTTCCTCGTATTGCATAGACAGTACGGCTGTTCGTTGGAACTCGGCGGCGATGATCAATGGAGCAACATTCTTGCCGGTATGAACTTGATCCGCGTTAAGGAGCAAAAGCCTGCGTTTGCGATGACGTTCACACTGCTTACGACGTCGGATGGCAAAAAGATGGGTAAAACGGCGAAAGGTGCTGTATGGCTTGACGAAAACAAAACGACGCCTTACGAATTTTATCAATACTGGAGAAACGTTGCGGACGACGACGTGGAAAAGTGCATGAAGTTGCTTACCTTCCTGCCTCTGGAACAGATTGAAGAGCTTTGCGCGCACAGAGACGAACGCATCAATAAGGCAAAGGAAGTACTCGCATACGAGCTGACGAAGGAAGTACACGGCGAAGAGAAAGCAAATCTTGCGCAAAGCCAGGCAAAAGCGGCGTTTGGTGGCGGCGATGCGGAGCTTTTGACAAAAGAGCTTTCGGGCGTGAGCACGGTAGTCGACGTGATGGTAGCGGCAGGCGTAGCGAAGTCCAAAGGCGAAGCGCGTAGACTCATCGAACAGGGCGGCGTTTCCGTAGACGAAACGAAGGTTACCGATCCGAATATGGCTGTTCCTGCTAAGGAATTTACCTTGCATAAGGGTAAGAAAGTACACTTGAAGATTATTATAAAATAAGATAACGTCGCTGTAAGGGGGTAGCATGGAAAAATCCGTTCTTACGGTATATGCGCCGCACGAAAGTGAAAAGGTAATTGAAAAATCCCGGTTCATCACGTACAGCGCACACGTGGAAAGCGAAGAGGAGGCGAGGGCATTTATTGCAAAAATACGCTCGCAACACTCGCTTGCCACGCACGTTTGTTATGCGTTCATTTCGGATAAGACGGGCAATTTACAACGTTTTTCCGACGATGGCGAGCCGCAGGGTACGGCAGGCGTCCCCATTTTAGAAGTATTGAAAGCAAAAAAGCTTTATGAGACGGCAGTGGCGGTCGTGCGGTATTTCGGCGGCGTGAAGCTAGGCGCAGGCGGTTTGGTGCGCGCGTATTCTTCCTCGGCGGCGGAAAATCTTGACGGTGCGGATATTCGGTCTTTGGAAATGTGCGCCGAACGTATCGTTGAGGTGGATTATACCGGGGTAGATAGCGTACAGAAATATATTTCGACGCATACCTGCTCCCTTCTTTCTACCGATTACGGGGAGAAAGTAAAATATATTTTAGCGGTAAAAAAGGCAGAGGCAGACGATTTTTGCACAGAACTTATAGATTATATGCAGGGGCGTGTGAAGATTGAAAACGGTCAGGAATATTACGCGCCGTTTGCAGTGAAAAACTAAGCTTTACTGCTTGAAAAAACCATTGAAAAGCCGATAAGAGGCTTTTTATAAAAGGAAACGTACATTTTACTGTACAAAAGGTACAAAACACACGGCGAAGTTTGTCTATTTTGTCCATTGTAATTTCCTATAAAATATAGTAAAATGTTAGTAATGAAATTTTTGATATTTCCAGGAGGAAAATTTTATGTCAGGACTTTTGCTGAAAGGCATTAACAAAGTATACCCCTCGGGCGTACAAGCAGTATTTGATTTCTGTCTCGATATCAGAGATAAAGAATTCATCGTACTCGTAGGCCCCTCCGGTTGCGGTAAATCGACGACGCTCCGTATGATCGCAGGTCTCGAAGAAATTTCTTCGGGTGAACTTTACATCGACGGTAAGCTTGTAAACGACGTTGTTCCTAAGGACAGAGACATCGCCATGGTATTCCAGAACTATGCACTCTATCCCCACATGTCCGTATACGACAATATGGCGTTCGGTTTGAAGCTTCGTAAAGTACCCAAGGAAATCATTGACCAGAAGGTTAAAGCTGCGGCTGAAATCCTCGGTATTACTGATTATCTTTCCAGAAAACCCAAGGCATTGTCCGGCGGTCAGAGACAACGTGTTGCGCTTGGTCGTACCATCGTTCGTGAACCCAAAGTATTCCTTTTGGACGAACCTTTGTCCAACCTCGACGCTAAGCTTCGTGCTTCCATGAGAACGGAAATCTCCAAGTTGCACGCTCGCCTTGCTACGACGTTCATCTACGTTACCCACGACCAGGTTGAAGCTATGACCATGGGTACGAGAATCGTTGTTATGAAAGACGGTTTCATGCAGCAGGTAGATACCCCTCAGAACCTTTACGATTATCCTGTAAACCTTTTCGTTGCAGGTTTCATCGGTACGCCTCAGATGAACTTCTTCAAGGAATCCACGTTGACCGGCGAAAACGGCAAGGTTTACGTGAACTTCGTTGGCGGCAACAAGATTCTTCTTCCCGACTCGGTTGTAAAACGTATTAAGAACTTGAACGAATATCTTGATACCGAAAAGGCAATCACGCTCGGCGTGCGTCCCGAAGATATTCATCAGGATCAGCTTTTCCTTGATAAGTCTCCCGAAACGGTTGTAAATGCTCGTATCGAAGTTATCGAAAAGCTCGGTGCTGAAACGCAGATCTACTGCGAACTTGATTACGAAGGAAAGGAATCCTCGGTTATCGACAACTCCACGCAGATGATCGCTAAGATCTCCAGCCGTGCAATCGTTGCGTTGAACGACGTTGTAAGCCTTGCATTCGACGCTGAACATATTCACTTGTTCGATGGCGAAACGGAAGCTACCCTCCTTGCAAGAGACGAAAACTATGAAGTTATCGAAGAAAACGCAGAAGGTTCCGCATTCGTACCTCCTACACCTCAGGAAATGCGCGCTCGCATCGATGCAGCTCGTATCATCACGAAGGAAATGAAGGCACAGGCTAGAAAGGATGCAAGAATGGCGAAACTCGCTGCTAAGCAGGCTGCACAAGCGGAAGCGGCTGCTCCTGTTGAAGAAGCTCCCGTAGAAGAAGCTCCTGTTGAAGAAGCTCCTGTTGAAGAAGCTCCTGTTGAAGAAACGGAAGAAAAAGAAGACTAATCTTTCAAAAAAACGGACCGTCCATTATGGACGGTCTTTTTTTATGCGCAAGGTTAGATTTACGAAACGTTTTTGAATAGACGCACAGCAAATGCCGTCATGTCGTCTTTGGCCTTACCGCCGTAGGCAGATAAAGCGCGTTCCAAAAGGGTATCCGCCAACTGCTGCGGATTGTGTATGGGTACGCTTCGCAGGGCTTCGTACAAATCTGCGGTCGTGCCGAAAGCATCGGAGACTCCGTCACTGATAAACAGCAGAACGTCATTTTCTGAGAGAGTGTATTCGGCAGTGGCAGGGCGCAGAGAATCTAAAATACCCAAAGGCAAAGAGGTGTTTTCTAAAATTTTTACGGTATTGCCTGTTAGGATAAAGCCAACGGGCGCGCCGATTTTTACGACGTCAGCGTCGCCGCTATTCAAATCGACGGTAGCGATGTCCACGCAGGCAAAGCTTTCCTCTTTATGGAAGGTAAGCAGCTTATTTACCGTGGAAAGAATTAAAGAGGAAGGCATTTTCGCTCGATAAAAGCTTTCTAAAAGAGCGATTGTGGTTTCAGAAATCCGTTTTGCGTATTCGCCGCTGCCCATGCCGTCCGAGAGGGCGACCATGAATCTGCTCTCGTCGATTTTAATAACGGAATGCGTATCTCCGCTGACGCTTTCCCCGTCCTTTTTTCTGCATGCCACACCAAAGGCGGCGTCAAAAACGGGGCGTTTATGTAAAATACAACAGAATTTATTATGGCTTAGTGAAATGCGCTCTGAAATCATCATATTTGTATCTAAAATATGGGAGGCGATAGCGGCGATCTTTTTCACGTCCGCTTTTCCAAAGGAGACGAGGGAAAGGGTAAGTCTATTTTCATCGCCGTAAACCATAACCTCCGAACACACAATACCTGCGCTCAAAAACGCAACGTTCAGCGCACGTTCCTTATCTGTATATAGGCGCAAGGGCTCGCTTTGTTCCAGCGCGAGGTTTTTGAGAATCTCGCTTACGCCAAGCGCTTGGTTGGCAAGTAGAGCTCTGCCCATGGATGCATTTTCCGCCTCCAGCATATATTTACGGTAGTCGACAAGCTGTCTGTTGGTGGCATACAGCAATTCGCTTTGGTGGGGACAAACATCGGAAAGGTAAGTGGGAATATCTATGAGGCTGGCTCTTCCTTTCATGCATCCGACCTCTATCATACTGTTCAACGCGTCCCTGCCCCGTCCGTTTTCGCATTCTGTGCGGTTGGGGCATTCCTTGCAGGCTTCTGCAATCACGTTTTCGCGTACAAGGTTTTTGGCGGCTTCGTCCGCCTCGTTAGAGCCTAAGCAGGAGAATGCAGATTCAATTTCCCGAAAGACGGAGGAAATTTCGAAAAGCTGTTCGCCGATGACGGAACGGTTTCGATTAATGGCAATACGGGAAAGATGTTTTTCCCGATAGAATATCAAGCGGTTTTCCATCTCCCGAATGAGTGGCGTGGGCAGTAGGATAAACAGGAGCGCGGGAAGTACGGCGGCGAGCACCGATTGTGTAAGCTGTTCGGTGGGATAGGTGAAAATGCCGTCTATGTATCCAAAAGAAAAGAAAAGTGCTAAAAATGCGCAGACGGCGGCAAGTCTGCCCGACTTTATAAATAAGGGAAGTATTACTCCATAAATAAAGAATCTTGCAGGGGAAATGCCTGCAACCAATAAAGGCGGCAAGGAAAGGACGAATGCGCACACGGTGGCGCTTGTATCCTTTGTAGCGCAGGTGAAGAGTAATAATATAAAAAATGCGATACCCATGTATGCGTTTATGCTTAAAAATTGACATGCCCCAACTCCGATTAAAACGAAGAAAAATAAAGTGAACACGATTTCATCGTCTTTTAAGCGGCATTTTAGTAATTTATGTAGAAGCGATTTCATTGCCACGGAAAAAATGGCGGAAATCAAGAATAAAAGTGCGGCGAGGATTACCTTTTGCGCGAGGGCGTCGATATGAAATCCTTCTATGGGAAGCTCGTATGGGGTAAACGGCGCGACGGCGCAAAACAAGCCCAAGGATATGGATAGCGTCAGTAAGGGGAGAAATCCCGTTTTAAAAAACGGCGTTGAAAAAAAATGCTTTTGAAGATAAAACCCTATGGCCAGCAATACGGCTTGTCCGATGCATAAAAAAATAGTGACGGCATTTCTCGAAAGCAAAGACGTTGCTACATATAGTAAGGCAGACCAAGCAGGGGAGAGGCCTGCGCTTGCCATGCCAAAGCATAAAGCGAGGGGGAAGGGCTCGTATTGTTTGCCGACATGAAAAAGGAAAGCAGAAGCAAAACCGCAGGCCAGGTATAAAAACAGTTTGTAAAAATCGATTTTTTTGCGAATGCGCATAAAAAACCTCCGCAACGGAATTTTCCTTTATTATAAGGGAAAAACCGTTGCGGAATTTGCATTTTTTTGCCGTTTTGAAGGTATTCTTGTTGTAGATTAGTTGGAGACGGGAAAGCCCAGGCTGATGAGAATTGCGCGATTTACCCGTACCATCGTGGCAGGCGGCAGCTCACCGATGCGTTCTTTTAGACGCCGTTTATCCAAGGTGCGGATTTGTTCTAACAATATCACACTGTCTTTGGCTAATCCGTAAGCAGATGGGAGCTCAATATGCGTAGGGAGCTTTGCTTTGTTAATTTTACTGGTCACGGCGGCGGCGATGATCGTAGGGGAATATTTATTGCCGATGTCATTCTGTACGACGAGCACAGGGCGTATTCCACCCTGTTCGCTTCCTACGACGGGGGATAAGTCAGCATAATACAATTCACCGCGTTTTACGTTCATCACTCACCTCTTTTGAAAACCGAACACACTCCTTACTATATTATATGTAAAGGATAGCTGCGCAGGTTCACGATAAGAGTATAGACAAAGGAATAAAAACTTATACCTGGCGCGTAAAAAAAACACCTCCGAAACGGAGAAGAAACCGTTTCGGAGGTACCATGTACGTGTTTATTAAAAATTAGATAATGCAGCGTTCATCTTTGGGAGGCAAGGAGTCAAGCTCTGCTTTCTTTTCTGCATAGCCTGCTTTGCCAAGGAGAGCAAACGTTGCCTTTTTGCCTTCTTCAACGCCCGGCTGATTGAAGGTGTCGATGTTCAGCATTGCGCCTGCGTAAGCCGTCTGTAATTCGAAGAGGAATAAAAGCTGACCGAGGGTGAATGCATTGAGTTCGGGAATCCAAAGGGTATAATTCATTCTGCCTGCTTTGGTCAAAGCGTATGCGGTAGCCGCATTTTCCGCTTGGATAAGCTCTTCCATGGTATGTCCGCCGAGGAACGCTACGTCGGGAATGCTTTCGCAACCGTGAGGAATGGGCATTTCGCATGCGTACTTCTTCAAAGAAAGGAAGGTAACAACCTTATCATAAGGGCCTTCGGTGTACAGCTGCACCTGCGAGTGCTGGTCGGTAACGCCAAGGGATTTTACGGGCGTCTGCCCAACGTTGCAGGGAATGCCGTCGAGCGTCACGTTTTTACCGAGGGATTCTGCCCACAGTTGGCAGTACCAGTCTGCAAGGAATTTTAAATTATCCGAGTAGGGCATCATAACGCCGATGTTTTTGCCTTCTTCCATTGCCGCGATCTGCAATACCGCAGACATCAACGCAGGGTTGCGGCGCATAACGGGTTTATTACAGATGGAATCCATATAAGCGGCGCCTGCCAAAAGCCCGACGATATCGATACCGAGTACCGCCGCAGGCAAAAGACCTACGGGGCAAAGCTGTGAAAATCTACCGCCAACGCCGTCGGGAAGAACGTAGCTCTTAATGCCGCCGCATTCGTCGGAAATCTTTTTCAAGTTGCCTTTCTTTTCATCGGTGGTGAAGATAACGTTTTCCTTTACGTCCACACCTGCCTTGGTCAAAAGGTCAAGAATGATGAGATACTGCGTCATCGTTTCGCTGGTTGCGCCCGATTTGGAAATTACGTTAAAGCAAGTTTTTTCGGGCTCGATAACGTCCAAAAGATCGCGCATACGCACGGGGTCCACGTTATCTTCTACGTAGAATTTCGGGCCTTTTCTCTTGGATTTGGGCAAATCGTTATAGTGTAAGTGGCAAAGCGCATTGAATGCCATGATGGGACCGAGCGCACTGCCGCCGATACCGAGTACAACGAAATACTGGAACTTACGTCTTACGGATTTTGCGGTTTGTAAAATGTCGGCAACGATTTCTTTTTGGTTGTAAGGAAGCTCCGTCCAACCCATATACAACTCGTCTTTGCCGCGGTTTTCCTGTACGTAGCGGAATGCAGCGTTTGCTCTTGCCGCATATTTATTCAACGTCTTATCAGAAAAGCCCTTGTCACCTAAAAATTTGTCCGTCATGTTGTTGTAATCGAGCGTTACACGCATCGAATTGCGCCAATCTCTGGTTTTATATCCCATAAGTATCTCCTTTATTATTTGTTCAATCATATTTTACTCTTTCTTTCGTCGCTTGTCAAGGGGAGGAGAAAAAAACTTTTCAAAAATCTTGTTTTTTCTTTTTATGAAAGAAGTGGAAAGGAATAAAACCTAATGCGACGTAGGTGATGAGCGTGATAAGCGTCATGACAAGCGCTGTGATCATAAGGGAAATCAATTCGCTTACCGCAAAGGATAATAAAGCATTGCAAAGGTTGCCCAAAATAGAGATGGGCAAAATGGCGATTAAGGCACTTAAAATCTGGCGAACTTGTACATGGGTGCTTTGTTTTTGGTTTTTAAAGCAGTTTTTCCAGAGAAAAATCAGGTTGCAAAGCCCTGTGAGGAAGAAACTTGCGCCCATGCCGATGAGGTAGGCGTACGCGCCGCAAACGGAGGGTAAAAGCAGGACGCAAAGCATCAGCGCCGCCGCGCCGACGAAATAAAAAAGAAAGGTTTGTTTTTCATAACCCATGGAATTTAAAATGCTGTTGGAAATCATTGTTAAACTCATGGGGAGAAGTAAAGGACAGCTTTTTGCAATCATTTCACCTGCTTGCGGGTTGGAGTAGGCAAGCATGCCCAAATCTTTGCCGAGTACGAAAAAGATGGGGATTAGCGCGCAGGCAATAAGAAAGGAAAAGGACAGACCTCGATAGACGTTTTTTTGTAAGCGAAGTATATTCCCCCGATAATAATCTTCGGAAAGCTCCGGAACGAGGACAAGCGCAAGCGAGCCAATGAGGGTGGATGGGATAAACAAAATCGGTAATACCATACCGGAAACAACGCCAAACAAGGTGAGCGCCTCACCGTCCGTATACCCTGCCCGAATTAGCATAACGGGCAATAAAACGGCGACGGCGGAATTGACCAAAGCGCCGCTTGCGCGTACAGAGGTGATGGGCATAGTTGCGTTGAATAACGGTTTTAACTGTTTTTTAGGGGAGGAAAGTTTGCCCCCTCGGTAAAGGAAGCAAAGCGTGGAGGCAGTGAACGAGAACACGTAGGAAATTACAACGGCCCACGCCGCTTTTTCCGCGCCGACAAGCGGGGAGGATACGTTTTGTAAAAGCAGTATGCCGATAATGACCATAACGGTCTCTTCCGCAATTTCTAAAACGGAGGGGAGAAGAAATTGTTTATTTCCCCAAAAGCTACCTCGAATGACGGCGTAGGTGGCGGAAAAACAAAGCCCCAGCATGAGGATGCGAAAAACGGGAAAGGTTCGTTCGTCAGAAAACAGGAAGGTCAACTTTTCTCCGAATGGGATGAAAAATAAACAGATGGGCAAGGTTAGCAAAAGGCAGAGTAAAAGCCCGGCGGATACAGTTTGCTTCTCTTCCATGGGCGCGCCCTCCGCTTTACTTTTTGAAATCATACGGGAGACGGTAATGGGGATACCGCCCGTGCCGATGGTAAGAAAGAGAGAAAATAAGGAGAGGGCAACTTGGTACAATCCCAACCCCTCTGCGCCGATCAAGCGAGAAAGTGCGATGCGATATAAAAAGCCAAGCCCACGTTCTGCGACGGAAAGTGCCGTGACGGCGGAGGTGGTAGCGAATACTTTGTTGTTGGATACCGATTTTTTCATATTCTATTGTACGAGCTGTTTGGATAAAATAGAACAAGGCGCAAGGAACGCATTTTTTGCATTGTGAATACATATATTGATATATGCTGAAAACGGAAAATCGAAAATATTATATCGTGAAAGAGGGACAAACGCTTGAAAAGATTGCGGAATATTTCTCTGTGTCAGAGTATCTTCTTGCCAAATGCAACCATTTAAAAAGCGCTCCGCGCGCAGGGGAAGTTTTGCGTATTCCAAGCGAGAAAGGCAATTCTTACGTTGTGCAAGCAGGGGACACGAAGGAGTTGCTTTGCGCCAGCGCGGAAAATTACGAGAAAAAGAACGGTACGGACGTGTTTTATATCGGTATGAGGGTGAGGATTTAGAGCTTTCTCTTTTAGCGAGAGTGTAATGCACGCCGTCAGACAATTCAATGCAAGTCAATTCATTCTTACACACTTTTCCGTTTGTTTGAATACAATATAATAAGTAACAATAATGCGAAAGAACAGACGCTGCGTTGGAAATCTAAGGAGCTGTTTTACGTTCCGGCGGAGGACTTTGCGTTCGTCCCGTTCCTTGTAACGGCGACGGGTGCCTGCAGGCTGTTTCTTAGCGTTCGTAACAGGAGGTTAATTATGTCCTTTTATTCCAATTTCCAATCGGATAAATGTCCGGGAACGATTACGGGCAATCCGATCAACGGCTTGACGGAAAAGGTTTGTATTCAAGCAGAGAAAATTTTTGATGCGGGGATCAAGCAAACGCGCATTGAAAATTACACGTTGACGCTTACCGACCTTACTCCCGAAAACCCTACATATCCTTTAACGTTTGTCAGCGCTCGTTCTACGTCTGCGGAGGCGACGGTAACCAACCTCACGGTGGAACGTCAGCAGGATAAACATTGCGCTCGCGTGCAGGCGACGGTGTCCGTGCCTGTGGAGGTATTGTACACGGACGCATCTGGCGCAGACGGCAGTGCTACGGCGACGGTTTCCATCCCCGTAGATGCGTTTCTTTTTGTACCTGCCCCCTCCATTATGCCGTTTTCGGTGCGCGCGGTGGTTAGCGTAGTTGCACCCGACGGAACGTTTAACGAGGAAACGGGAACGTTCACGGTCAGCCTCTGTGCTACCGTGATTGTGAAAATTTCTATGCCCGTAGAATTGCTTGTTCCGTCCTACGGCTATTGCGTGATTCCGCCCTTGCAGGAATATTCGCAAGAAGTTTGCGCAGGTTTTTTCGAGCTCCCGTTGTATCCTCAAAGTAAGGGGGGCGCTTGCAAGGGTTGCCACAATTAAAAACAGAGAATATGCGGCGCAACGCTTCGTTGCGCCGCATTTTTGCAAGATGATCTTGCAGCCAGACTTAGTGTCTTATCACACACTTTTTTAGGCGTTTCGTCCATACCCTTTATAGGTTGCTTTGTTTTTGCTGTTTGGATGAGATATGCGCAAGATGATCTTGCAGCCAGTCTTAGTGTCTTATCGTGCGTTTTTATAGTAGGCTTCGTTTATATCCTCTATGGGTTGCAGCTTTTCTGTTTTCTTTATAAAAGAAAAAGTTATCGTTATGGAGAGCAAAAGCCTTGCAATTCGGGGGAAAAACTGTTATAATAAACTCATGAATATCTATGCAATCAGCGATTTGCATCTTTCCGCAACGGCAGATAAGCCCATGGACGTGTTCGGCGCAGACTGGGAGGGGCATTTCGAAAAAATTAAAGAGGATTGGCGTGTAAAAGTGCAACCCGACGATGTCGTGCTCATTTCCGGGGATATCAGTTGGGCGATGAAGCTTTCCGACGCGCTGGTGGATTTGCAATCGCTTGCCGATTTACCGGGTAAAAAAGTGTTCATTCGCGGCAATCACGATTACTGGTGGAACGGGATTACGAAGCTGCGCGATTCCGCGCCTAACGATAGTTTTATCTTCCTGCAAACGGACGCCGTTCGCATTGGGGATTACGTCATCGTGGGTTCGAGAGGGTGGACTTGTCCCGGTAGCGCAGATTATACCGAGCAGGACAATAAGCTCTATCTTCGGGAAGCGGAACGTTTCCGTTTGGCGTTTTTAGATGCGGATAAACTTGTGAAAGAAGGGGATAAGAAGATTGCGCTGATTCATTATCCTCCCTTCAATCCCAAGAAGGAGGATACGCTGTTTACCGAATTATTTGAAAAGAACGGCGTGGAAAAAGTGGTGTTTGGGCATATTCACGGGGCGTACTATTTTCCCCTGAAAACGGAAAAGAACGGAATCGAGTATATCCTCGCTTCCTGCGATAAGGTGCATTTCAGTCTTGTAAAAATCTATTGATTTTTAATAAAAAGGGTTCGGAAACGAAAAGTTTGAGAAAAACTTGCGTCCGAACCCTTTACAATGCCTTGAAAAAGTGCTATAATAAAGGATAGTAAACTGGCAAACTATGGCATAAAGCCATAAAAAGAAAAAAATGGGAGATACGAGTATGCTCAACAGAAAGGACTTGCTTGGTTTGATCGATCTTTCCGCGGCGGAGATCACGGAAATTCTCGATTTGGCGCAGGAATATAAAAACCGTATTAAAAAGGGCGAAAAGAAAATGTCCGTTTTGGACGGTAAGACGGTGACGGTGCTTTTCTATGAGAACAGCACGAGAACGAGAACCAGCTTTGAACAGGCGGCGAAATACCTCGGCGCAACTACCATCAATATTGAAGCGGGCACTTCTTCCGTAGCGAAGGGGGAAACCTTAGTGGATACAGGTAAAACGTTGGACGCGCAGAGAAATGATTTCATCATCATGCGCCATCCTATGGGCGGAGCGCCGTATCTGCTTGCAAAAACGGTAAAGGCAGGCGTGCTCAATGCAGGCGACGGTATGAATGAACACCCCACCCAGGCGCTTTTGGACATGCTCACCATGCGCGAATACTTCGGTACGTTAAAGGGTTTGAAAGTGGCGATTCTCGGCGATATCAAACATTCGAGAGTGGCAAAATCCAACCTTTTCGGTTTGAAAACAATGGGCGCGGAGGTAACGATGTACGCGCCTGAAACGTTGATTCCCAAGGGAATTGATCAGCTGGGGGCGAAGCTGTGTAAATCGAGGCAGGAAGCATTAGACGGCGCGGACGTTGTGATGGGGCTTAGAATCCAGCTGGAACGTCAAAAGGCGGGCAATTTCCCCTCTCTTGGTGAATATGCGGCGAACTATGGCGTTGATGAAAAGGTCTTGGAATATGCAAAACCGAACGCGATTATTCTGCACCCTGGTCCCGTAAACCGCGGCGTGGAATTGACTAGCGGCGTCATCGATCACGAAAGAAGTCGCATCGAAGACCAAGTGCTTTCGGGTGTAGCAGTGCGTATGGCGGCGTTGACGCTGTTGAAGAAATAATCGAGGAGAAAAACTATGATCATCAGAAACGGTAACGTTGTTTTGAAGAACTCGGTAGAGAAGAAAGATATTCTTATTGAAAACGGGAAAATCGTCAAGATTGCGGAATGCATTCCTGCAAACGGCGAAAAGGAAATCGACGCGGCAGGTAAGCACGTATTCCCCGGTCTTATTGATATGCACGTGCATTTGAGAGAACCCGGTTTTGAAAGAAAGGAAGATATTGAAAGCGGCGCTAAGGCGGCGGTGAAAGGTGGGTTTACGCAGGTTTGCTGTATGCCGAACACCAACCCCGTTATCGATAACAAGGTCGTGGTTACCTATATCAAAGCGAGAGAAAAGGAAGTGAACCTTTGTAAAATCCATCCCATCGGCGCGATTACGAAAGGCTTGAAGGGGGAGGAAATGGCGGCGATTGCAGGCATGAAAAAAGCAGGCGCGGTTGCGATTTCCGACGACGGCGTAGCCGTGAAAAACGCAAGACTGATGCGCCTTGCTATGGAATATGCAAAGGGCTTTAACGTGAAGTGTCTTTGCCATTGTGAGGACAAAGATCTTGTGGACGGCGGTGTGGTACACGAGGGCTTGAGCGCTACGATCGCAGGCTTGAAGGGAATTCCCAGAAGCGCCGAGGACGTCATCATAGCGCGTGAAATTTCCCTTGCGGAAACGTTGGACGCAGAGGTGCATATTTGCCACGTATCTACGTACAGCGGCGTGCGCATGATTCGCGATGCGAAGAGGGCAGGTATTAAAGTAACGGCGGAAACTTGCCCCCATTATTATGCGGCGACGGACGAAATCATCAGGACGTACGACACGTTCACCAAGGTGAATCCTCCCATTCGTGAAGAGATCGATAAGCAAGCGATTTTAGAGGGGTTAAAGGACGGCACGCTCGATTGTATCGTTACCGATCACGCGCCTCATCATGCAGACGATAAAAACGTGGAATATAACCTTGCGGCATTCGGGATCAGCGGTATCGAAACGTCGTTTGGGTTTGCAATTAAATACCTTTATAAAGCAGGCGTGTTGACGCTGAATGAAATTGCGGACAAAATGGCTTATAATCCTGCTCAAATTCTGGGGTTGGACGGCGGCGAAATCAAAGAGGGCGGCGTAGCCGACCTCATGATTGCAGATTTGGATGAAACGTGGACGGTCGAGCCTGAAAAATTTGTCAGCAAAGGGAAAAACAATCCGTTCAAGGGTTACGAATTGCAGGGCGCAGTTAAGTACACCATCGTAGACGGAGAAATTAAGTATCAAGCGTAAAAATAGTCATAGAAAGGAGAATACGATGATTACGGATAAGCTGATTGACGGCATTATTGCTATGCAAAATCCTACCTGCGTAGGTTTGGATACCTTGTTTGACTATCTGCCCGACGATATGAAAGCGGGCGTAACCACCTTTGAGGGTGTTGCTGAAAGAGTGTTTGATTTTAACAAAAAGCTCATTGATACCCTTTACGATATTATCCCCTCGGTAAAGGTGCAAATTGCCTACTACGAAATGTACGGCGTTGCAGGTATGAAGGCGTACGAGGAAACGCTCAAATACGCAGCGGAAAAGGACCTCGTGGTTATTGCCGACGCCAAGCGTAACGATATCGGCTCGACGGCGTCCTGCTACGCAAAGACCTTCCTTGGCGAAACGCAAGTCAA
>JAZNXS010000010.1:0-41530 GCA_045594025.1 Candidatus Scatosoma sp. | reverse complement strand
AGCGAAACTTTGATAAACGTACCGATAACAAGGTATTCTGTGCGTAAAGAAACACCCCGCGGGGTGTTTGCTATGTCCCATAGCAAACAAATATTCCTAACAAGTAAAATTTACGTGTGAAGGCGTCAGAAAACGGTAGTTGCTCATATAACGTTTTGTTTTTCGATTTTAAAAAAATAATATAATGCAATCGAAGTATTGCAAGGAGGAAACCATGAAGAAAATTATGAAAAAACTTTTGGTTGTTGTGCTCGCCTGTATGATGCCTATCAGCGTAGTCAGCTGCAATAGAGGCGGAGAAAAGGTAGACAAAACCAAGACGCAATTGTACGTAGCAACGTTTGACGGGGGCTTCGGTACTAGCTGGATGGACGCTATTGAAAAGCGCTTTGAAGCAAAATATGCGAAAGTTTCTTTCGAAAGCGGAAAGACGGGCGTTCAAATTATTGCAAAGCCCGAACGTGAAATGACCAACGAAGTTTTGCTTACGAAGCTTTCCGGTATGACGCACGAAGTTATCTTTACCGAAGCTATCAACTACTATGAATTACAGTCTAGCGGTTTGCTCTATGATATTTCCGAAGCGGTAACCAAGCCTATCAACTGGGATTTCGTAACCGGTACGGTTGACGCTAACGATCCTGAAACGAAGAGTATTCAAGAAAAGATGTCCAACGGCGCGCACAAAGATTACTTTGGCGCAAACGGAAACTATTACGGCCTTCCTTTCTATGAAGCAACGTATGGTATCGTTTACGATATCGACCTCTTTGAAAAGAGCAAGTTGTATTTTGCCGAAGACGGGCAGAATTTCATTAGAAAGAGCAGCGACAAGCGTTCTAAAGGTCCGGACGGGGTATTTGGTACCAGCGATGACGGTTTGCCTGCAACCTATGAAGATTTCTTCAAGCTTTGCGATTATATGGTTAGCATGAAAATTACGCCCATCACTTGGAACGGTGTTTCTCCTTATGTTAACGCTTTGGTTGAAAGCTTACAAGCGGACTACGAAGGGGAAGAACAGATGCGTCTTAACTACACGGCAAGCGGTACTGCTACGAACCTTGTAAAGGAATTTGACGGAAACGGTAACCCTGTTTTGGAAAGCAAAGAAATTACGGCGGACAACGGTTATTTGACGTGGACCAAACAAGCCGGTAAATATTACGGGCTGAAGTTTGTGGAAGAGCTTACTGGCAACACGAGCTATTATGATAAAAACCAGGTTATGAACTCCACCTACACGCAAACCGAAGCGCAGAATGCTATCATCATGGATAAGTTTATCCAAGGCAAGTATCCTGTGGCGATGCTTATCGACGGTTCTTGGTGGCTGAACGAAGCAAAGGGCTCGTTTGCGGCTGCAGAACAAAGATTCGGCGTAGAAGCTGGTTTGCAAGATAGAAAGTTCGGATTCATGCCTCTTCCCAAGGCAACGGAAGCGAAAGTTGGTGAGAAATATAGCGTTATGGAAGTGAACAGCTCCACCTGCTTCGTTCGCGGTAGCGTTGATAAGAAGAAGGACGCGTTGATTAAAGAATTTATTCAATTCTGCCATACCGAAGAATCTCTTAGAGAATTCACCTCCATTACGTACGCGACCAAACCGTTCACGTATACGATGACGGAGGATCAAGTAGAGGCTATGCCTTACTGGGGCCAAGAAATGTATAGATTACATAACGAAGACGCTTACGTTTCCAGCTATTCTACCTCTTTGGTTTACAAGAGAAATGCAAGTAAATTTACGCAGCTTTGGGAAGGCACGATGTTTAAAACGTTGGTAGATGGAAAATCTTACAAGGACGTTACCATCGCAATGATTCCTCAAAAAGACAAGAAGACGGTTTCGGCGTTAGAGTACTTTAATGGCCTTGCAGCAGGGCTCACCGCTGAAGACTGGAAAAAGAGCTTTTTGCCTCAATAAGAATCAATAATGGGTAGAGGGTTACCGCGCAGCGGTAGCTCTCAAATCCCTTAAAATCTAATCAAAAAACTTACGAACAATTTATAACAAGAAGGGATAAAATATGGTTAAAAAGCATATGCACGATAAACGGAAAAAAGATTTAATATTTTACGTCGTGATGTTAGCGTTACCGTTGTTGCAGTTTTCGGTATTCTACATAGGCGTAAACTTTAACTCGTTTTTGCTGATGTTCCAAAAATTCGACGACGCTGCTACAGATCCATGGAAGAGATTTGTATTCTTAGACGGTGCGAATATATTTCAAAACTTTATTAACGTTTTTGATGATTTAGCCAACGAACCCGTGTTCGATTACGCGTTGAAGAATTCGCTTATATCCTATTTTGTAAGCTTGATTGCCGGAACGGGACTTGCGGTCATTTTCTCCTATTACGTATACAAAAAATTCCCGATGCACGGGCTAGTAAAGGTTGTTTTATTTGCTCCGTCCATTATTTCGGGGATGGTACTCGTTCAAACGTACAACGAATTCGTTAACGGGGTTATACAGAAAATTTACAATGCCATCATGGGAGAAACCCAGGACATTCTCATTTACCGTGGCGCTACGCCGACAACGTTTGATTTGGTTCTTTTCTATTGCATATGGATAGGCTTTGGCGGAAGTATCCTGTTATACGTGGGCGCAATGAATAACATACCCGATTCGGTTAGCGAGGCTTGTCAACTCGACGGGGCGAACTTATTCCAAGAAATGATTTACATCGTGTTCCCGTTGATTTATCCCACCTTTGTAACCTTTATGGTTGTTGGTGTAGGGGGGATATTCACAGGACAAATGGCGCTTTACACCTTCTTCGGACCAAACGCAGATCCTTCCTTGCAAACGTTCGGTTATTATTTGTTCAACAGGACGAAGGAGGCAGGGCCGAGTGATTATCCGGAGCTTGCTACCATAGGTTTATTGATGACGGCAATTGCAGCACCGCTTACCTTCTTGGTAAAGGGGCTGTTGGAAAAATATGGGCCGAAGACGGAGTGAGGTGATTGATATGGAAGTACAACATAAAAAGAAAACTCCCTTGTTTGCAAAAATCACCCTCGGCGTTTTAATCGTATACATGATTTCGCTCATCTTGCCGATGATATGGCTTTTGTATACCTCGTTAAAGGAGTCGGTAGATTACCAAATTGATCCGATTTTCCCTGTATTCCCTTTTAAGTTGGATTCTTACCTTTTAGCATTTGAGAATTTCAAATTGACGGTAAACATCTTGGATGCGTCAGGTGAAGTGATCGGTACGGAACCGATTTTGTTTGAAGGGATGATCTTCAACTCCATCGCTTATTCGTTGGGCTGCGCGCTTGTGCAAACCGGGGTAACCTGCGTTACGGCATACACAACGTCTAGATTTGATTTTAAGTTTGACAAAGTAATCTATAACACGGTTATTATCACCATGATATTACCCATCGTTGGTAGCTTGCCTTCAGAACTTAGACTTGCAGACGCTTTGGGCTTATTAGATAGTATACCTGGCATGTTCGTCATGAAGGCGCACTTCCTCGGGATGTATTATTTGGTATTCCACGCCATGTTTAGGGGGATTCCTAAGGACTATGACGAGGCGGCGTATATCGACGGCGCGGACAATTTCGTGGTATTCTTCAAGATTATCTTACCCCTTGCTTCGGGGACGTTCTTGACGGTTGCGCTGATCAACTTTATCGGCTATTGGAACGATTATACCACGCCGCTTGTTTATATGCCTAACAAGCCAACCATAGCATTCGGTTTGTACATGTTTGTTCAAGATACGACAACTCCGAGAGCTTTTAAACCTGTAAAGCTTGCGGCATGTATGTTGGTATTTATTCCCAACTTCGTTGTGTTCTTAGTATTCAGAAATAAATTATTAGGCAATATCTCGATGGGTGGACTGAAAGGCTAATCCGTTGATAAGGAGTAAAATGAAAAACACAAAGAAAAGTTTATTAGTAACGTTGACAATGGCTTTTTTGCTGTTCGTATGTACAGCGTTCGGTATATTTATAGCGGATGTTAACGCACAAGGAAATAGCGCGTTAACGCTTATCGGTGGGGAAATTGCAGAAGAGTATATTCTCGACGACGTAATTGAAATTCCCGACGCGCAACTCACGTACGGAGGGGAAACGAAAGATGCAGAAATTTCTGTAATCAAACCCAGCGGGGAGCGTGTTAGAAGCGCAAAAGTGAAGCTTACGGAAGGTGGACTGTATAAGGCTGAGTATAAGGCTTTATTCGGTGGAAAAGCAAAAACGGTAGAAAAATTGTTTACCGTTAATATTCCACTTTTTTCTAAGACTTCTGCAAAAACCTCATGGGAATACGGCGTTGACGATTCTAACTATCAAACAGGAAAAGAAGGTGTAAAGGTTCGTTTGGAGAAAGGGGATACTTTGATCTATAACGACATCATTGATTTGAAAAGGAGTAACGGTCAAATCATAGATTTCTTCTTATTACCTGAAGACGGCGCTGGCACGAAAGATTTAAAGAGGGTGGTCATTACGCTTACCGATTTGTACGACCCCAAAGTTACTTTAACCATAATCTTACAATGCGCGAACGACCATGGCGGCAGCGATAAATGGTGGTTTGACTGGACTTACGTTTTAGCTGGCGGTCAAAATCAAACTCCCACCGGTGTTGAAGGAAAAGGTACGCCCAACGAAAAGAAATGGGTTGGCGGAGACTGGGGTTCTGTAGTTCCCTATTCCTTCTACGGAACACGTTCGAAAGGCGGTGGCGCATCCGTAGTCGGTACGGAAAGTTTAAATATAATATATAACGAGGATGAAAACGCCGTTTACGTTGGCAATACCGAAATTATCAATTTAGGCGACCTTACTTATTTTGAAGATCCTTGGATGGGATTTAAAACCGGTGAAGTAAAAATGTCTATTACAGGCGATGGATACGCACGTGGGTCTGCGAATATCATGATTACGAGAATCGGTATAAACAACCTTAAAAACAAATTCTTCACGGATGACGTTGCCCCTGAAATTACCCTTGATTTCGAGGATTATGATGAAAATAACTTGCCGGTGGCAGGAAAGGGTTTATCGTATCCGGTATTCAGCGCGAAAGCGTCGGATAAAGTATTCGGCGAAGTTGACGTGAAAACGACGGTATATTACAACTATGAATCGCAGCAAAGATACCAAATTGATATTCAAAACGGAAGATTTGCAACGGACGTAACAGGCTATTATACCATCGAATATTTAGCATACGACGGATTTAAAAACGAGGGCAAAAAACTCGTAACAATCTATTGTGGCGCAACCTCTCCTGCGCTTACGATAGAAGCAGTTGGTGGGTATGAGACTAGCGGTGGAACGGGCGCAATGATTTTCCCTGCTGAAATCCAGTACACCGGCGGCACGGGCGTTGTGAAAACGTATGCGACGGCTACCCCTCAAAGCGGTGGTGAATTCGTGATCGACGGAGGATTTAGGCCGGAAGAAGCAGGCGTATACAAAATTCAGCTTTACGCTGTAGATATGTTAGGCAAAACGGTAACGTTTGAATACGATTTGACTATATCGATTAACAGCAAACCCGTATTTATAGAAGAACCTATATTGCCCAGATTCTTCCTTGAAGGATATAAATATGCATTACCCACAATCCCTGCATACGATTATTCGTCTGGCGTAGAAAGAGAGCAAATCGAAACGACGATTGCGATAAAAGACGGAAAAGAGGGCGGTCAAGTAAGGGATTTAGACTCTAACGTAACCGACTTCGTTGCAGATGCAGACGGATACGCAACGGTAATCTACAAAGCAACGGGCGCAGCGGGAAGCAATACGGCTGAATACAAGATAAAAGTGATTGATGCTTGGCGTGATATCAGCAAGTATTCCATCGATATGAAGCAGTATTTCTATGGCGAAAATATTGTGGTTACGGATAGCTCGGAAAGTGTCAACGTAAGCTCTGCAGTAGATACTTCGTACACGTTTGTAAACCCTGTCATCGCGCATAGATTCGAAACCAGATTTTCCATCATTGACGGAAGATTTGATTGCTTGCAGCTTGTACTTGAAGACAGTAAAGATCCAACCGTTCGATTTACGATTGAAATCGATAACGCGCAAGGTCAAATAGAAAATGCACCTTTAAGAATTAACGGTGTTGCGCTTAGGTATCGTCCTTGGGCAGGCTTTGACGGTGAAAGCGACTTCTATTTCGTATACGATGAAGTGAATAAAATTCTTAAAGACGACGCATCGCTTAAACAAGTTGTTACAAATGCGGATGGAAGCGCATTTGAAGGATTCCCGTCAGGGCTCGTATACGTAACGGTGAACACAATCGGCGTTAACGGCGGCGCGGAACTCGCATGGAAAAACTATGGCGGACAAATCTTATCCGAAAGCGACTACGATACCATAGCTCCGTCTATTAAGTTAAGTGCTGACTATGCTTCAAAATACAGCATCAATACGGTAGCGGAAATTTATTCGGCAGTTGCTGCGGACGTTCTTTCGCCTGAAGTTTATACGAGCATGACCGTTAGAGATCCTAATGGAAAAATTGTTACTGACGTAGATGGACTTAAACTGGAAAACGTTCCGTTTGACAGATCGTATTTCATCAATTTAGAGATGTACGGAAGTTATTCTGTAAAATACTCTGCGATGGACTGGATGGAACGGGAACAAGATTATTCGTTTGCACTTTTGGTTGTAGACGACCAAGCTCCTGAAATTACGGTAGCCAAAGAAATTAAAACAGAAGTAAAACAAGGCAGAAAAATAGAAATTGCTAAGGCTACGGCTACCGATAACGTTGACGGCGACGTTAGCGTATACATTTATTTAGTAGATCCCAGTGGCATTATCAGCAAGGTTACAGCAGGTCAAAAAGTTCAACTTACCGTAAAGGGTGAGTACGAACTTAGATATTTAGCGATTGACAAGTTTGGTAACTTAAACATTCTCTACTATAACATAACGGTGGTATAAGGAGACGATTATGAAAGAATTAAATGAAAAGAAAGAAATAATCGCAGTTGCACCGCCTGTGAAACCGAATGGAAGCTCGGAGGTGGTTTCGAGTGAAATTTCCAGTCAGGATTTGAGAAAAAAATTAAATACAACGGTCAAAATGGACGTGGTTGTTGCTTTCGCAAAATCAGAGGAAAATGCAAACGCAAGCGTGAATGCGAAAGAACAGAAAACCTCGAAGAAAAAGTCGAAGAAAGCGTTCAAAATCATTGCGATTATACTTGCAGCAATTCTTGCACTTTCTGCTGGCGTATATTTTATTGCAAATTATATGTTAGATTGGAAAGGCGAGCCGACGATAGTAAGAGGGCTTCACGAGAGAACTGTTACTGAAACGAACATTGATTTGGTAAAAGGCGGCGCTACTGATTACGTCATCGTAACGGCTGAAAACGAAACGAATGAAGCCGTGAAATTCGCCGTTGAAGAATTGCGTCAAAACTTCTATGCAGCAACGGGAATCGATTTAAAAGTGAAAAAAGATTCCGCAATTACTTATAGCGAAAACGCAAAGATTTTATCCATCGGCGAAACTTCTTGTTTACAGCAAGCAGGCATAACGCTTGATAAAAAAGAATTAGGGCGCGACGGATACATTGTTCAAACCAAGGGTAGCGCCGTATTCATGGTAGGCGCTTCGGGCGACGGAACGATTTACGCTGTTTACGGATGGCTTAAAGAACAGTTAGGCTATGAATATTATGCAATCGACGAAATGGCGATAGAAAAAGACGTTACGGATGAAAAATTATTAAACGTAACTTTGAAAGAAAGACCTGACTTTGACTATCGATTGACAAACTTTGGTGAAGCTTGGTTTGATAATACGATTGCTCGCAGAACAAGATTTACCCCTTCGGGAAGCGTATGGGTGGATTTTGAAGGCGTTGTAGACGGAGTAAAGAGCAGTGTTGCTTACCACACTTCGTTTAATATCGTATCCCCTGACATTTATAACAACGCGGAGGATGAGGAAAATTATCATCCAGATTGGTATGCACCGGACGGCAAGCAACTTTGTTTTTCCAGAGACCCTGAAAACTTAGCAAAAGTTGTCGTGGAAAGAATTACGGAAGCGCTTGATGAGTATCCGGATAGAAACATTTTAACCTTCACTCAACAAGACCATAACACTTGGTGTAATTGTGAAACATGTACGGAAAGCTTAGAACAATACGGAACGAACTCGGCTGTATATATCCTATTCATGAACAGAATAGCCGAAGGGGTTACCAAGTGGGTAGAAGAAAATTATCCGGGAAGAGAAGTGTTGCTTGCAATGTTTGCTTATCAGCAAACGGAAGACGCTCCCGTTGTCAAGAAAGGTAATGAATACGTACCTGTAGATGAAAAGCTTCGTTTACACGAAAACGTTGCGCTTTTCTACTGTCCTATCTTCGCGGAATATTATTACGATTTCAATGCGGAACAAAACGTAAACGTAGCGGATACGCTTGACAAATGGTGCGTTTTAGCAAAGACGATCTTTACCTGGATATACGGCGCAAACTTCCAAGTTTATTTAGCGCCGCATAACAACTTCAACTCCATGCAAAACAACTATCGTTTCCTTTACGATAGAGGCACTAAATATATCTTTGACCAACATCAATACAACCAGGTGGCAGGTACTGACTGGTATAGATTGAAAGCATATCTTTCTTCTAATCTTCAATGGAAGATAGATTCTAACCAAGAAGAACTTATCAACAACTTCTTTACGAACTACTATAAAGATGCAAGCTCCGTTATGAAGCAACTTTTCGATGAGGAAAACACTTGGTTTGCTTACCTTGCAGAAAGATACGGTTATAGCGGTAAAGTAAGTTATACAACGAGTAACTTCGTTATCGAAGAGTATTGGCCGAAAGGGTTATTGGAAAACTGGCTTGGACTTATTGATGAAGCTTACGAGAAGATCGAGCATTATCAACAGACAGACCCTGCTCTGTATGAAAAATTGCGTGACAGAATTAACTTAGAAAGTATAACGTTTAGATATATGCAAATCCAGTTATACAAATTGTTGTATTCTGAAAACGACAGCCAAATGATGATTAAAACCTTCAAAGAAGACTGTTTAGCGCTTGGCATAACGCAGTACAAAGAAGGTATCGGATATGTTGACGGAGGCAAAATTAGCGGATATTTAGATGCACTCTAAAAAACTTCACGTTTGCGGTTGATATTATGAATAATTTCAAATATCAACCAAAAACGGTGACGCTCAAATGGGAATTACGGCTAAAAGCCGAAAACTTTTATGTAAAATAGGAGGAGGAAAACGTGAAAAAATTAGGCTTATATTTGATGGCCATCTTAGCAGTGTGCTTATCTTTTATGCTTGGTGCTTGTTCCTTGTTTAATAGCACTGAACCTGCAAAAGATAAAATAACACTCAGCGAAACGGCTATTACGCTTGAAGTTGGGGCTTCGCAGACTTTAACTGCAACGACCAACGTACAAAACGGCGTTGAGTGGTCTACTTCCAATGCTTCTATCGCAACGGTAGAAGAAGGTGTTGTAACCGCACTCGCAGTCGGTGAGGCAACCATTACCGCAAAAGCGGGAAGCGCAACGGCAACTTGTATCGTTACGGTAAACGAAAGTCAAGAATACGCTGAGCTTTTGGTGGACAAAACGGACGTTGAACTTAAAGAAGGTGGCGCAAGCATTTCAGTAACGGCAACGTTTATTGTTAATGACGAGATTCGCCCTGGCGACTTTGTTTGGACCAGTGAAAACGAGGCAATCGCTACGGTAGAAGATGGAAATATCCTTCCCGTTAGCGTAGGCTCTACCGTTGTTACCGTTTCGATAGTATATAAGGGCGAAACTTATGCTGCAGACGTTAACGTAGCGGTTAAACCTGACGAACAAATTCAAGTATCCAAGGGAACGATTGAATTGGAGTTAGTTGAAATCAACGGCGGAATCATTTCCGATACGTTTACCGCTACTGCATATAATGCAGGTGTTGAAAATACGGAAGTAGCGCTTGAGTATGTATCTAGCAACGAAGAAGTTGCAACCGTTACCGCGGAAGCAGGCGTTGCAACCGTAACTTCCGTGGGCGAAGGTACTTGTACGATCAGCGTTTCTTACGTTTCAACGTATGGCAAAATCGAAACGATCGTTACCGTAATCGTAACGCGTTCTACGCTTGTTTTAGAGGGAATGATTGAAATTCCTTACGTGGCAGGTAACACTGTCCTTGATCTTAGCGTTTTAGAATTACAAGGCACGCTAGACGGCGTTTATTTCGAAGACGAAAAAGTCGCTTCGGCAGACGGCGTTCTTAACGCTGATTTCGTTGAAAAGAACAAGGATGTTATTATCCCTATAGAAGTACGTACTAGCGTTGCTATATACGAAACAGAATTGTTTATTGCAGTGCCGTATGCTGCGAAACCTCAACAGGAAACGGCACCGAATGAATTGGTAGATATGCCTACCTTTGACGGCGACGCAACGACGCTTGGTTTCCCTGCAGGCACGGAAACCGCATACGAACTCGTCATTGATAAGAAAAACGGCAAAGACGGTTGGACGAACAGAATGATCACCAACGTTGCAAGGGATAAAGACGTTGTTGTATTTGACGTTATCATCAAAGAAGCTGCAGAATCCAGCCTCGCCTTTACTGTATGGACGGCTAAGAATACTTTAGAAACGCAAGGTTCTTACAGCGTATCTGCAGGAAAGACTACACCGAATGTCAATGAGGGCGCTGATCCGAATAGAACGGTATTCGTTTTAGGTACGGATGGTGAGCGCCCTGCGTCGCTTAGCGCAGGAACGCTTTGTACCGTATACGTCTTCCTTATGAAGGGCGAAACGCACGTACATTTCAGTACGTTTACAGACGCTAAGCTTTACATTGCAAACATCAGATGTGAAGACGCGGAAGACGTTCCCGAAAAACCCGAAGAAAGACCTGACGACGGCGGCGGTTCTGGTCCCGTTACCCCTCCCGTAGTAGACGTTCCCGATTACGTAATGCAGGGCGACAGCACGGATCCTAAGGCTGCGTACGAAGGCGACGTAACGGCGCTTGGCTTTACGGCAGGTACGACGGTTTACGCAATTGAAAACAATCAAGAAGAACAATGGGCTGATTGTTGGAATACAAGATTGAGCTTCCCTCTTGAAGGGACGCAGAGCTCCGTAGCGATTGAATTTATTGCTACGAAAGAATTTGCTTTTGATGAAATTCTCAGCGTTTGGGGCACGGCAGGCGTTCCGCATATGGGCACCATTAACA
Source organism: Candidatus Scatosoma sp. (assembly GCA_045594025.1). Lineage (GTDB taxonomy): Bacteria > Bacillota > Clostridia > Christensenellales > Borkfalkiaceae > Scatosoma. Next base: position 30,272 of record JAZNXS010000010.1, on the reverse strand, counting down.
AAACAGGTATTGCCGGCGATTGGGCTATTATCACGGACGTTGACGGTAACATATTGAACGAGGTCAACGCGAATACTCTTTACGTATTACATATTGCATGCGCAGAGTATAAACAAGTGCAAGTGGGTGTTCTTGGCAAAAACCTTGTTTACATCGGCAACGTAACTTGCAGTGAAGAGGATATTCCCATTTATGAAGCGCCTACCGTAATGCAGGGCGATGGCAGAATGCCTATGCCTGAGTATGACGGCAACGCAACCGATCTTGGCTTTGCAGAAGGCACGGACGTTGTATACGAACTCATCGTTGACGCTGCAAACGGCAAAGACGGTTGGACGAACAGAACGGTACTCAAAGTGGATGAGGATAAAGACGTTGTTGTATTTGACGTTATCGTAACGGAAATAGCGTCTGCGGACTTCCGCTTTACCATGTGGCCCGAAATAGATGGTCAAACGCTTGGTTCCTACGAGTTAACCGCAAAAACGGCTGATCCGTCGGCTGACGCTGATTTGGATAGAAAGATATTCATTTTAGGTACGGATGGTAAACGACCTTCGTCGCTTACGACAGGAACGCTTTATACCGTATACTTCTTCCTTAACGAGGGTGAAACGCACGTACATTTCAGCACGTTTACTGATGGCAAGGTTCATATTGCAAACATCAGATGTATCAACGCGGATGAAGTGGAAAACGATCCTACCCTTCCTCCTCCGCCGATCAGTCAAGGGGAAGCCCGCAATGAAATGCCTATCTTTGACGGCGACGTAACGACGCTCGGCTTTGAAGCAGGCACTACGGTATATCAAATCGTTGGCCCTCAAGGCGATGCGAATGACGTTAAATTGGTGGCGCAGGTTGACGCGTCCGGCGATATGGCGTACGCGAAGTTGGATTTCGTAGTATCTGCGAATACAGGTTCTATCGGCTTGTGGATCACAGGTATCAATTCTCACCTTGGGTATTATACCGTAACACCGACGGGATTCACAACGGACGGTCGTGGCGATCCTGCAAGAAGTATTTTCGTAACCGACGCCAACGGAGCATCCGTAACGGCTTTCGAAGCAAACAAGGTATATACGTTATACGTTGGGCTTGACGGCAGAGAAGCAACCATACAGGTTACGACGTGGGCTGACTTAACGATGTACGTTGCAAACGTCGCTTGTATCAGTGATAGCGAATTGCCGTTTGATGATCCTCGTCCTCCCGTTGTTCAAGGCAAAGAAATCAGCATTTTGTTCATCGGTAACAGCTTCTCCGACGACACGGAAGCTTACATGATCGATATTCTTTTGAACCTTGGATATACGAATATTGATATTGGTAACTTGTATATCGGCGGTTGCTCGATCGATTTGCACTATGAGAATATAACAGGTGGCGGCGGCGCTTATGATTTCAGAATGAGAAGTCATAACGGCAGAAAGTACACCGAATACGCACCGGTTACGGTTGGCGGTACGAAGAAATCGCTTGATTTTGCAATTGCTTATAAAGACTGGGATATTATCAGTGTTCAACAAGCAAGCGGCTACAGTGGCAATGCAGATTCTTATGCAAACTTAGACGCTTTGGTTGAAGAAGTTAAAAAGCAGGTAACCAACCCCGACGTTGAATTCGTATTCAATATGACTTGGGCATATCAAGCAGATTCAACGCACGCGCAGTTCCCTGATTATAACAGCGATCAAATGACGATGTACAATGCTATTGTCGGCGCTGTTCAATCGAAAGTTACGTATACCGTTGTTCCCAACGGTACGGCAATCCAGAACGCAAGAACGTCGTTCATCGGCGATACTCTTACGCGCGATGGATATCACCTTAATTTACAGATTGGCCGTTATATTGCAGGCCTTACGTTCGTTGCGAAAGTAACGGGCGCAGATATCACGGATTTTGCTTATGCGCCTAACGGCGTTACCAAAGCGCAGCTTGCCGTTGCAATCGAAAGCATACAAAACGCGCTTGCAACGCCTTTTGCAGTAACGGAATCTGAAATCAAGAATGATCCTTACGCAATCGATCCCGATTCTGATATTACTGCTGGCGGTTTGAATACGGACGCTGTAATGATTTACAACGGCAACGTAGAAGATCTTGGTTTTGCGGCAGGTTCTGAAGTATTCAAATACGTAGGTGTTGATTCTGCAGCAGACAAAGTTGCAATCAAGGCAGACTCTACGAATTATGACTTCGTTGACGTTCAATTCGTAATCGGCTCCGGCGACGGATACTTCTTTGCGTATGTATGTAAGAACGGAGTCTTCCTTAACGGCGGTTCTTCGTACGTTATCGATCCCAGCGACCTTAGACTTATAGACGGTAGCGCTTTGGATAGAAAGATCCAAGTGTTTGACGCAAGTGGAAACATTGTATCCACGCTTATGAGCACGAATACGCTTTACACGTTGAGAGTGTATATCAAAGCTGGTGAAATTGACCAAGTTATGATTGGTAAGAATGGTTCTACCATCTATCTTGCAAACGTAACGCACGGTCTTATAGCAGACCTTCCTGTAGAAGGACCTATTAAGCAAGGGGAAGGCCAAGCCGCATTGCCCGCTTATGATGGCGATGAAACGGCTCACGGCTTTGAAGAAGGCACATTCCTTCAATACATGGTAACTGAAACGATGTCTAATGCTTGGGGCACTGAGCCGACAAGCGGAAAGACGAGAGAAGCACTCGCCGCGAGAATTCCCGGCGAAGCAGGCAAATACGTAACCGTCAAGTTTGCAGTATCTGAAGATATCGAAAGCGGCAGCGTATTCTACGTTTGGGGACTTTTAGGTTCTACACACACTAAAAACGGTAGTTTGAACTTTACGGCAACTACCTATGGTCGCATTTTGGACGTTAACGGTTATCCCGTTGCCTCTCTTGCAAAGAATACTGTTTACGTATTAGAGCTCTACATAGAAGGAACGGATACGTATAAAGTTTCTAACATTTGCGGAACCGGTATGGAATTATACTTTGCACCGGATAGCATCACTTGTTCTGATAAATCGATTGCAGTGCAGCTTCCAGGGGCAGATTCGCCTATTACGGCAGGCGGTTCTAATATCGGCGCAGTCACGGTATACGAAGGCGATGAAACGGCGCTTGGTTTTGCGGAAGGCACTACCGTATATCAATACGTAGGCGTTGATAGCAGCACCGACAAAGCGGCAATCAAGGTAGATTCCACGAATTACGACTACGTAGAAGTTGAATTTGTAATCGCTGAAGGTGACGGATACTTCTTCATGCACGGTCTGAAAGGCGGCAATTGGCACAATAGCGGCACTTCGTACGTTATCGACCCCAGCTGGATAAGATTGGCAGACGGCAACAACAGCGATTCTGACAGAACGATTGAAATCTTCGACGCGGACGGCAATAAAGTTACTTCGCAGATGGCAAATAACGTTGTTTATACGTTGAGAGTGTATATCAAGGTTGGCGAATTAGACGAAATTAGAATCAGCAAGAATGGTTCTACCATCTATCTTGCAAACGTTACGCATGGCGTGGATGCTGGTGGCTCTACTCCCGATCCCGATCCTACTCCGGTTCCTGACGCACCTATCGTTTCTGGCGAGACGACCAGTACGGCTTTAACCGTTTACGACGGCGATGCAACGACGCTTGGTTTTGAAGAAGGGACTACCGTATATGAACTTACCAGTGTAAGCTCTTGGGATGATAGAGTGAAGATTGCAACGGATCCCAGCTACAAATATTTAGACGTTGATTTTGTAGTGACAAGCGGCGCTTGGTACTTCAATGTATGGGTTTGCGACGCAAGCGGATTCCTTGACGGTAGCTATCTCGTAGCGGAACTTGGCGGCGGTACACAGCACGCTACTTTCGGCGACGGCTTCGCTAAGCATACTCCAAATACCGGCGCTTCAGGCGGCAATACGAGAATTCAAGTGCTTGACGCAGACGGAAACGTTGTCATCGGCGGCCGTACGAACGGTACCGTTTACACGTTAAGAGTTTGGCTTGACGAAGAAGACGTAACCAGCGTACAAATCGGTCAAGATAACGTTACGATGTACTTCGCAAATATCGAATGTACGGATAAAGAACCTTTGAGAATGATTAAGCAAGGCGACGGTGCAACTACATTGCCCACTTATGAGGGCGACGTAACGGCTCACGGCTTTGAAGAAGGCACATTGGTTCAATACATGGTAACGGAAACTCTCACGGGCGGTTGGTGGGAATCAACCTCCGTTGATTCCAACGGAAAGACGAGAGAAGCACTCGCCGCGAGAATTCCCGACGAAGCAGGCAAATACGTAACCGTCAAGTTTGCAACCTCTGAAGATATCGCAAGCGGCAGCGTATTCTACGTTTGGGGACTTTTAGGTTCTACATATACTAAAAATGGTGGTTTGAACTTTACAGATACTACCTATGGTCGCATTTTGGACCTTGAAGGTTATCCCGTTACCTCCCTTGCAAAGAATACTGTTTACGTATTAGAGCTCTACATAGAAGAAACGGATACGTATAAAGTAGCGAACATTTGCGGAACCGGTATGGAATTGTACTTTGCAACAGAGAGCATCACCTATTCTGATAAATCGGTTGCAGTGCAGCTTCCCGGTGCGGATTCGCCTATTACGGCAGGCGGCACGAATACCACCGCAGTCATCTATTATACGGGGGATGAAACGGCACTTGGTTTTGCCGAAAACACTACCGTATATCAATACGTAGGCGTTAACAGTGTAGCCGACAAAGCGGCGATCAAGGTGGATTCCACGAATTACGATTATGTTGACGTTCAATTCGTAATCGGTTCCGGCGACGGATACTTCTTTGCGTATGCGCTTAAGGGCGGAAGCTTCCTTAATAGCGGTTCTTCGTACGTTATCGATCCCAGCAACCTTAGACTTGCAAACGGTAGCGCTATGGATAGAACGATTGAAGTGCTCGACGCAAACGGCAACGCGGTATCCACGTTATTGAGTACGAATACGTTGTACACGTTGAGAGTGTATATCAAAGCAGGTGAAGTTGACCAAGTTATGATTGCTAAGAACGGTTCTACCATCTATCTTGCAAACGTAACGCATGGTATTGATGTAAGCACTACTGCCGTTGATATTAAGATCGGCGATAGCAAAGCAGATCCAACCCTTTTCGACGGTGACGAAACGGCGTATGGTTTCGCAGACGGAACGGAAGTAGCTGTTATGACATTAGAAGCAACTACAGACGTTGACGATAAGAGGCTTGCTTTGGAAGTAGATTCTTCCAAGAAATATCTTGCAATAGATTTCGCGCTTGAATTCGGTTTGCTCGGTAATATTTACGTTTGGACGGTTACCGACGGAGGCGAAAGAGTGTTAGCGGCAACGATTTTGGCGGAAGGCGGCGTTGAAGCAGGGGCTTTAGTCGATATAGTGATTAAAGATTCTAATGGCAACGACGTAACGAGCGAAGTTTTAGTAGGGCTTGATTCCGGCGCGGCAGAAAAGTACACTTTATACGTTTACTATGACGGCGCGGATGAAGTACACATCGGCTGCGACGACTATGACGAAGAAGGCGGTGGGAACATCCTTTACTTTGCAGACGCTGAATGCAGAAATGTAGAAGCATAAGGGCTGGCAAAGAGTTTTAAAAAATAAACTTTGGGCTCGTAGGGATAAGGCGACGCTTCGCCTTATCCTGTACGGCTTTGAATGGTAGTAGCATTTATTAGATAAAAGGGTTATCAAATCAAACGAAAAAATCCTTTTATGCTTATAATGTGACATAGCCAAAATAAAAATAAAAAATGGAGAAACAAAATGCACGAGTATAAAAAACCTGAAATTTTGGTAATTTATCTTGAGTGGGCCGATATTGTGACCACGTCGGACGATCCTGTGGCAGGTGGCGTTGCTGGCGACGTGACAAGCGGGGGAAGCGATGGCGCTATTGTTGGACCGGGCAGCGATTGGGAGTAAGGCTTATGAAGAAAGGATTTAAATTTAAAATAGTTTCTTTGGCGCTTTGCGCCGTTTCTTGCTTGGTTTTGGCAATTGCAACGCTTCCCAAAATGGGAAAATCTGCAAGCGCGGCAACTACGACGCAAGTTACCAACATGTACACCTTGTCGGGCTTCAAAATTAGCGAAACTGCGCAAATCAGAAGGGATAATCCTGTTGGTATCAGATTTACTACGGGCGTAAGCGCGGATACCAAAGCCCAAATTATAGACAAACTGGGCGGTGATGAGTCCAAGATTGTTTTTGGTACGCTTATTCTTCCTACCGATATGTTGGGGGACGCGGAATTGACGCATCAAACCCCGTCGGTTGTTGAAGGCACGGTATCCGAGTGGTTAAACGACACTACCTATACCGTCGTTTTAGGTGGGGAAGGCGGCGCAAACCTTGGGGAATCCTACTACAACCGTCCCATTTCCGCACGTAGCTTTGCCTACAATACCGAGACGCAAGAAGTTTGCTATACGTCGAATACGGCAAACAGAAGTATCGGTTACGTTGCTTATATGGCAAAGGCTGACGGGGATGACAGTACTGTCGTTGCTGGCATTGAAGAAAAGACGAACAAAGAAGTAGTTTTCAATGAAAACGTTTCGATACATAACGAGGACAGCACGGGCGCGGAATTGATCGTTAACAAATACGAAAAGGAATCGGCAGACGTTTTCGTGTTTAAAATCGGCGGCATCGTAGTGGACGTTATCGCAGGAGAAGGTACCGTTGAATATTCGTCGTCTAACACGGATGTAATTACGGTTGAAAACGGCGTAGTTACAGCGGTTGGTAACGGTGTTTCCACCGTAGGGTGTACCGTTAACTACAATAATGTAGAGTATAATGGTTCAAAGGAAATTTCTACCGACTACTACGTACCTTCTTCGCAGTTTACGATTTTAGTTCCTGCAAGTGCAAGCACTTATGAAACGACGGCGGCTAATAAATTGCAAGACATGATTTTAGAGGCAACGGGCGTAGAGCTTGCTATCGAAATCGAATCGGGAAATGAAACGACGGATGGTAAATATCTTTCTGTTGGCGATACGGTACTTGCAACGGCGAATTGCGACGTTAGCGATTTAACGAAAGACACGGCGTCGCGCGTAAAGACGGTAGGCAATACCGTATTCGTTCGCGGTGCGACGGAAGAGGCAACTCTTTACGGCGTGCAACAGCTTTTGAAAGAGACCGTTGGTTATGAATATTATTTGAATAAGACGTACGTTGTCAACGAGACGAAAGAGGTTTTAATTGCAGATAAAGATTATGTACCTCAGATTGACGAAGTTTGGCAAATGGGCGGTACTGCGGATAAAGAGGTCGCTGAAGAACACGCGGCAGTTGCCTATACCGCAAACTTGGTTCCTATCGGTACGACGGATGCGGAAGACGCAGAGGGCACTTACCGTTATAAGGGTGCTGCACATAACTCTGTTCTCTTCTTTAGCGACGGCGTAGATAATAGCAGTTTGTATAGCCTCTCTTCGAAATCTTATAAAAAGTGGTATGCAACAAACTCCAGCAACTACTATATTACGAATAAGAGCGGTATAGCGTCAGTAACTTCGGGCGCAGGCAAGCAAGAACTTTGTTATACGGCGCACGGCGATAGCACGGTAAGAAGCGCAATGATTGAAAAGCTTGCCGCGGAAATGTTTAGAAAGATGACTACGATTGAAGAGTTTAAAAACTACGATAGAGTAGCGTTCTCTCATAACGACATTCAAACGTGGTGCGAATGTAGCAATTGTAATGATGAAGGTAACCCTTCGGATAACATGCTTCATTTCATTTTGGACGTAGCCGCGAACTTGAAGACGAAACTTAGCAATGCGGGCGACGCAAGAGCAAACACTTTTAAGATTTGTACTCTTTTCTATAACGAAACCAACCTTTACCCCGCAAACATTGCAAGCAAGTATCAATCTGCAGTGGATAATTACATGCAGCACGTGGAAATTTGGTTTGCAGAAACCCGCGCGGATTATCACGTTTCGTTAGACACTCCCACGGATTGGAATGATACGGCTAAATCCAACTTTGATCAGTGGACGACGCTTGCAAACAGCAAGGGTGCAGACGTATTGTGGTGGGGATACTACATGAGCGCAAAGAGCTCGTTTATTCCTTACAACTCGATTGACGCGCTCCGTGCGAACTATGCTTTGGCATATAACGCAGGCGTTGACTATATGTTCAATCAATCCATGCAGTACACGGTAAACTGGGTTAGATTGAAGCAGTACTTAATGAGCGAGCTCCGTTGGAACGCTACGCCCGACGACGAGACTTGGGAAGGTTGGATTTCCAGCTATATGACGGGCGCGTTTGGGCCCGGCGCAACGGCAATGACCGAATATTACAACGCTTGGAAAGAATGGGCAGAAGGCAACGAAGATGGCTTTGAAAACACCAGCGGATATTCGGGTTCGGGTATTTATAAATTATTGAGCGAAGTTGCTACAACTTCGAACATGACGGCGGAAACGCTTCAGGGCTGGATTGCATCTTGCAACAAGGCGATCGCGGCTTTGGACGTAAATGACGATAATTATAAAGTTTACTACAATAATATCGTATTGGAAAGAATGACGCCGCTTTATCTCATCATGCACCTTTATGGGTTCGATTATGAGATTTCGACCAGTGATAATCCTTATGAAGCAATCACGTCGTATACGGTAAAGAATTCGGCATACGTTCTTCCTTACGCGCAGGATTTCTTAGACGCAGCTACGCTTTGGGGCGTATACCAAGACGGCGAAATGACGAATCTTGACCTGTTCAAGAGCACGCTTGAAAGTCAAGTATCCGGTATTACTGCATATGAAGAAACTGCGAAACAAATCGTAGTTACGGGTACGAGCATCACGTTAACGAGTGCGAATATCGCAAGCGGCGAAACTTACACCGCAACGCTTATTGGTAGCGCGGGCGAAGTAGCGGCAACGGCAGTAACCGCAAACGACGGCTCTGTAACGCTTACGTTTGATTCCGCGCCTGCAGTTGGCGCTTGCAACGTAGTTCTTCGTTCTTCTTCAAAGGCGATTACATTTACAAACGTATTGGTTGTAACGGGTACGATTGCAAACTATACGGAGTTGAAAGCAATCACGGGTAAAACGCTTGACGGATACTACGTATTGACGAACGATATTACCGACGCAACCGGAACGATTGCTTTAAGAGCCGGTACTTTCAGCGGTGTTTTAGACGGTAACGGATATACCGTTGACAGCGTGAGCGTTGGCGCTAGCGGTATGTTTAAAGTTTTAACTGGTGCAACCATTAAAAACATCAACTTTACTAACTTTACCGCAACAGCTCCTGCATTCGGTACGACGGCAACGAACGCTACGTTTGAAAACGTTACGATTTCGTTCAAGAGTGGCGACCCTAATTTGGCGACGACTGCAACTACTTGTACGTATACCAACGTAACGGTTTACGTTTCTAGCGCAGGCGCGTTTTCCGCACCGGAAGGCGTTAAAATTATCGTTGGCGCTGACACGGGTAAGACCTTCTACATCCCTGAGGGTGAAACGGAAGTTTGGCTTAGAGACTCTAACCTTGTGAAGGGCGACTATACGGTTGACGTAAACGGCGAAGTGAGCAACGCTTCGGTATTTGCCGCAGGCAAAATTAAGGTGGCAATTAGCGGCCTTGCCCTTGGCGATACCGTAAAGGTAAGCTGCGACAACGGAACGAGCGCTTACGTTTATAACGTAATGAGAGTTGCGAAGATTGTAGTTGCTGAAACTGGCGAACAACTGCCCGTGTACAGCGGTGAAAAGGCATCTCTCGGTTATTACGAAAGCGACGTTGTTCAAACCTTGACGGTGGCAAACGGTGATGGCTCTGCTTGGGATAACGGCATTTGGGATAACAGAGTAAAAATCATGGCTCCCGGCACGCAGGACTATATCACGGTTGACTTTGTTGCCGCTAACGATTTCACTGGCACTATGTTCCAAATTTGGCCTGCTAAAGGCGCAGGTTCTTTCAGTAAGACGGGCGTATTTGATGATTCGAACGATCCTACCGGCGCAACGGTAAGCATGGTGGACGAATACGGATTTAGCGTAAGCTCTGTAGCGGCAGGACATAGATATACGTTAAGAGTATATGATCCGGGCGCTACGGGCCTTGCACTCAGCGTATGGGGTACGAATACGATTTACTTCGGTAACGTAACTTACGGCAAGGGAACGCCTGCTGATCCTGTTACGCCTCCTAACGTAACCGTAGGCGACAATCGCGTATATTCTATTTACAAAGGCGACGAAACCGCGCTTGGCTACGAAAATGGCACGATGGTACATCTCTTACAAAACGCAACGCCTGATAATTTGTATGGCGACGGCTGGGGTAAGAGAATGATTTTCGGTGCGTCTACGGCGCAAGATTATATCACGTTCGAATTTGTTGCGAAAGAAGACGTTGAAGCGGCTAGCATCTTCCACGTTTGGGGAGCAAACGGCAGCCCTTCGATTGGTACGGTTTCCGCATCCACTGGTTTGGGCGGCGATTGGGCTATCATTCTTGACAAGCACGGACTTGGTATTACGTCTATCAAAGCAGGCGAGCATTACTTCGCAAGCATTGCATGCGCAGGCTTGAAAGAAGTTCAAGTTGGTTTGCTTGACGTAAACGAACTTTATATTGCGAACGTTACCGAACATAACGGCGCTCTTCCCACGGCAATTCAACCTCTTATTTACGGTGTGGATAATTCGGTTCTTGACGTTTACGAAGGGGACGAAACGGCGCTTGGCTTTGCAGAAGGTACTCTCGTATTTACTTCTATTGCAGGTTCCGGCACGTGGAATGATAACGCGATTAAGTTCTATACGGATAGCGCTGCAAACTGCTTAACGGTTGATTTCGCACTTTCTAGCGCACTTAATGCGGGACAACAGTTCATGATTTGGACCAGCAAGGCAGGTGCCTCGGCGGCGATATACATTGCTGATGGCAGGGTAACTCAAAGCTCTGTCAACATTGAAATGTTCGATGCTGAAGGCAACGTAGCAACTTCGTTTGAAGCAAACAAGAAATACACCTTCAAGATTTATCACGAAGGCTCAACGCACGTAACAATCGCGCTCGTTGGCGATACGCAATCGGGCACAACGATTTATTACGGCGACTACGAAGATACTAGCGACGTATACGTTGGATTGCCTGAAAACGTAATTGTCTATACGGATGAAGCGGATAGCGGTCATAGCGGCGAAACCTTGTCCAAATACACGGGCGACGCAACCGCGTACGGCTTTGCAGATACCGATTACGTATTCGAAGCAAACATGACGGCTGCTTGGAACGATAGAGCAATCATCGCGGTAGACTCCACGAACTACGACTATATGGACGTTGAGTTTGTTGTAACGAGCGGCGCTTGGTACTTCAATGCATGGGTAGTGAACGCAGGCGGCATGCTTGACGGTAGCTATCTCGTAGCAGAAAACGCAAGCAATGAAACGTTTGGCAGCGGTTACGCTCCTCATACGCCGAACACGGGCGCTAACGGCGGTAACACCAAGATTCAAGTTCTCGATACAGACGGCAACGTTGTAACCGGCGGACGTTCGGTTGGCACCAGATACGTATTGAGAGTATATCTTGATAATGAAAGCTTGACGAAGGTTCACGTTGGGCAAGCGAACACAACGATCCTCTTTGCGAACGTAACGTTCGGTATCGTGGAAACGATTACGGCAGACAGTACCAATACAAGCGCTGTAACGGTATATGACGGCGACGTGACCGAACTCGGCTTTGCGGCAGGATCTCGCGTATACGAATACGTTGGCGTTGACTCTGGAACAGATAAAGCGGTATTTGACGTTGATTCGAGCTACGATTACGTTGAAGTTCAATTGGTAATTGCTTCGGGCGACGGCTACTTCTTTGCGTATGCACTTAACGGAGGAAACTATCTGAACAGCGGTTCTTCGTACGTTATTGATCCCAGCAATATCAGACTGGCAAACGGTAACGCTATGGATAGAACGATTCAAGTGTTCAACGCAAACGGTAACGCTGTATCCACGCTTATGAGCACGAATACGTTGTACACGTTGAGAATTTATATCGACGGCGTTGATCAAATCAAGATCGGGAAGACGGGTTCGACGATTTACCTTGCAAACGTAACGCACGGCAACGACGCAGCAATTGAAAAGCCTACGGAAGTTGTAACGGACGGTTCGGGCACGGAATTGTCGCAGTTCAGCGGTACGAACTCTACGATCGGCTTCGCGGATAGCGATTACGTATTCGAACAAGTGACAACGAGCGCTTGGGATCATAGAGCGCATATTGGTAACAATAGCAATGCAGACTTCTTGGTATTCGAATTCTCGATGACGAATGCTTCTAACCTCACCGTTTGGTTTACGAGAAATGGCAGCGTAGTTGCAGGATATTCAAATATCATAGCGCAGGAAAACGGGCTTATTGCGGCAAACGAATGCGCGGCAAGAACAATTTATGTATTTGACGCAAATAACGTTGCAGCAACTTCGATTGCGGCGAATACGAAATATACCGTATGGGTATATCTCGGCGGTGCGGATACCTTCCACGGCGTGGCAATCGGTAATAGTAATTCCACTATTTACTATGCAAACGTTCGCTACGTATCCGGTACTGGAGACAACATCATGCGTCAAGGCGATACAAATGCGTTGTTGCCTGAATATACCGACGACGTAACGGATATCGGTTTCGAAAACGGAACGTTCGTCCAAACCTTGGTAGGGGATAGCGACACTTGGGCAGAAAGCATTTATGCAAACAGAGCGAGAATCACGGCGGACGGTACGCAAGATTACATTGCTGTTGACTTTGTTACTCAAAATGCCCTTAGCGGAAGTAACATCTTCTATCTTTGGGCGGCAAGCAGTAACGGCTCTATTTCTAAGACAGGCGCATGTAGTGCGTTTACAATCACTATCGTTGACGAAAACGGCTTTGCGGTAGATTCCGTAGCTGCAGGTACGAGATACACCTTGAGAGTGTACGATCCGGGCGCAACCTACCTTGCAATCGGCGCATATTGTAATAACACGATCTACTTTGCTAACGTAACGTACGGTACGGGCGAGCTTGAAGAACCGTATGAATTGCTTCAAAATTCGAACGGTACGTTGGCTACTTATAGTGGCGACGTAACAACGCTTGGCTTTGCTGAAGGCGAATACGTGCAGCAGATGATAACCGAAGCAAAAGATAGTGCTTGGGATGGAACGAGAGAATCGACTGGCGTGTCCATACACGGTACGGAAGGTCAATACACGAGCGTTATGTTCTCGTTATCGACGTCCGTTAGCGTAAGTGATAATTTCTTGTTTGCTTGGGCTCATAATGCTTCGGGATATGTAACAGCCTCCAACACTTATCTTTCTGGTACGTATGCGAATAATACGAACGTGCGTATTCTTGGGGTAAATGGTAACGTTATATCTGATACGTTAGTGGCAAACACCGTTTATATGTTGGAATTGTATTTCCCCACGGGTGTTACCTATTATAACATCGGCAATTATAAGGCAGACGCACTTACCGTTTCGTTTGCGACGAAGAGCGTTAAGACTTATACTACCTCGATTGCATCTTCGCCTGTAACGGGCTCAACGGATAGTACGGTAACCGTTCACTATGGCACCGAAGAACTCGGCTTTGGCAGAAACGAAGTTGTGAAACGTTTGGAAACCGAAACTGTTGCCAACGTTTGGGGAGACGCTCAACCTACCAGCGGAGCAGCGAGAGCTTCTTGGCTCATTAAAGTAGCAAGCGAAGCTGGCAAGGTAGTTAAGATTAGATTTGCTCTTTCGAAAGACTTCTCCTCTACGGGAATGTTGTTCTACGTTTGGGCATACTCTGATAACAACGGCACTTGTCCTGCAAATGGAAGCGTTACGCTTTCCGGCTCGTCTGCAATGCAAGCAAGCATTACCGATGAAGCAGGCAATGCGGTTACCGCATTAAAGGCAGGTCAGGTTTACGAATTATCCCTTTATGTGGATACGGCAATCAAGTACGATATTGGTAACATGGTTGCAGAAGGTATGATCACTTACGTTTCCAGCGAAGTAACCCTTACGGATCCTAACGCTTAATCGTAAGTAAAACCCAAATCAAAACTGAATAAAATCAGTTGAATCTTGCAGGGCTCGCCTTTCGGTGAGCCCTGTATTATTGATAAAAACAGCCTGATAATACAAGCTTTGAAGGATAGGGGTATGTACGCATTGAAATAAAAATGACATGGGCATGTCTGCGTTGAAATAAGGCTTTGTTAGGGTATAAAACACCGTTCAGTGTTTATGAAAAAACATTTTACGGGCGCAAACTGTTGCAAAACCCTTTTGTTTATGATAAAATAAAGCCGTAACCAAAGCAATTTGAGGAGATAACCATGCGAAAACGCTTTTTACACAACTTCATCGTGTTTCTTTTGAGCGTTTTTGCTGTAATGCTTTCGTTTGTCGGGTGCAATACGTCCGATACGCACTCTTCCACCGCTTATAAGGTGCAGTTCCATGTAGACGGTGCGCTTTATGCTACGCTGGAAACCGCTGGGGAAGAGGTGCTTACCTTCCCCGAAGAGCCGAAAAAGCAGGGATACCGCTTTGATGGGTGGTATTTTGATGCGGAAACTTGGCTGACGGAATTTACGGCGTATAGCGTAGTGAGCGTCGCTTTAGAGGAAGACGTAGCCGTCTATGCGAAGTGGGAACAAGAACCGTATTTTTCCGAGGAATTGCAAGGTACTGCCGCACAGGTGGATGGCATGGAAAAGATGGGGGATTACGCCTATTCTTTGACGGTGCCGCATGCGACAACCTCGCTTAACATTGAGGAAATTTTTCATACGAATACGTATGCGGATTGGACGGTGTATTCTAATGCGGAATGCACTGTAAAAACGTATATCAAAAACGGAGAGGCGGCGCTTTCAGCTGGGGATAACGAGTTTTTTATAAAAGTGACGGCGGTAGAAGGAAATACGCAGGTCTACGTTTTACACATTAGAAGAAAACCGACGTATACCGTTTATTTTTCAACCCTGGGAGGCAGTAAAGTCGAGGTGCAAACAATTGAGGAAGGCATGACGGCAACGGAGCCGACCACCTCTAAGCAAGGGTACGTCTTTAACGGTTGGTTGCAGCTGGACGTTGACGTAAATTGGGACGAAGATGCCCTCGACGTGATGCCGGACGTAATCTATCCTTGGCTCGAAAACGGCGAGTATTTTGATTTTTCCACACCGATTTATGAAGACGTATTTTTGGGCGCTTCATGGACGGCAAACACGTACATGGTTACCTATGATGCGAACGGCGGTACGGTGAGCACGCCGAGCTTTGGCGTAAACTACCAGTCTTATTTTTTGTTGAAAACTCCTGTAAGAACAGGATATGATTTCGAGGGTTGGTATTTCGGGGAAGATAAAATCGTCGACGGATATTGGGATATTCAAGCGAACGTAACGTTGCAGGCAAAATGGACGCCGACATGGTATACGATTTCGTATGATCTTAACGGCGGCAACGCCGAGGGAAATCCCGTTGGATATACGGTGGAAAGTGCGGATATTACGTTACAAGATCCCGTGCGAAGCGGATATATTTTCGGCGGTTGGACGATAGGAGAATCGTCCGACGTTCTGCTTAGCGTCACCATTCCGCAAGGGAGCGTGGGGGATAGAGAATACCGCGCGCTTTGGAATATAGACAGCTACACGTTGGCGTATGTGCTGAACGGCGGTGTCAACGACGCGCGCAATCCTCAGCAGTACAAAACGGAAGACGAAACAGTATTGCTTTATGCGCCGACGCGCGAGGGCTACGTTTTTGACGGTTGGTATACGGAAGAAGGTTTTGTAAACCGTATCGACTCTATTATGGAAGGCTCGTCGGGGAACTTGGCACTGTATGCAAAGTGGGCGCCCATCGAATATACGGTGGCGTTCGATAAAAATAACGTAAATGCAATCGGCGATATGTCTACGCAAACGTTGCAAGGAGAGCAAGAGTCGCATTTGTGGGCTTTGAATTTTGCGTTGGTCGGTTACAACTTTATCGGCTGGAATACGGAATCGGACGGTAGTGGGGAAAGCTATGCAGACGGCGCGCTCGTTAAGAATTTGGCAAGCGAGCACGGCGCGGTAGTGATTCTCTATGCGCAATGGGAAATTCGCACGGCGACGGTATCTTTTAATAGAAACGGCGGTGTGGGCGGAGCGACGGGCACTACGGGCAGGGTAGGAGAAATTTTACCGACGGCAGGGCTTACCGCGCCCAAGAAGGAAGGATATACGTTCACGGGATATTACGACGGTATGGGCGTAAAATACGTGGATGGCGCGATGAATGGCGTAAAGGCTTGGGATAAAAACGACGGGGTTTTATATGCAGGCTGGCAAGGCAATCGTTACGCCGTGCGCTTTGACGCGAACGGCGGCGTAGGCGAGATGGGCGATCAGTCTTTCGTATACGGCGAGGCAGAGGCGCTCCGTTATAATACGTTTCAAAGAACGGGATACAGCTTTAACGGTTGGAGAACGGATATAGACGGTGACTGCAGTTGTTGTTCGCCTTCGTATTGTAATTGTAATTCGGATTGCGTATGTTATCAGCAAGGCGGCGAGTGCTACTTATTTTACAATGGCGAGGAATTGTCCACGCTGACCTCCGTAGAGGGTGCAACGGTGACGTTGTATGCGATGTGGTCGCGCGTATGGATGGAAGTACAACTTAACACCTCGGACAGCGACGGCGAATATTTTATTCGATTCCATCTCAACGGCGGCAACGGCGACGCGCCGTCTACGCAAAAGGTAACAAGGTATACGGCTTTGGAATATCCTCAAATCCCCACGCGTAACGGCTATTATTTTGCAGGCTGGTACACTACGCCCGAATGCGAGGGCGAGCCGTTTGATTTCTCCGCGCCAGTCAGCGAAAACGTAACGCTGTACGCAAAGTGGACGGAGACGCAGGAAACGTATCAGGTCATTTTTGACGGTTCGTGGGTGGGCGAATCTTATACCGAAACGGTGAATAGCGGTACGTGCGTTCCATATAGAAAGGGAACGTCGTATTATAATGAATATCTGTTTGCAGGGTGGTATAGCAACCCGAGTTGCGAGGGAGAGCCGTTCCATTTCTATCAGCCGATCACACAAGATACGACGTTGTATGCGAAGTGGGTGTATAAAAATTATGCAACATATCATTTAACGGCTACTGGTACGCCGCTTGACATTAGCTACGATACGCAAATTTCTATGTATGCTTTTGTTCCTGTGATGGATGGCTATTATGGATTCTCGCTTATGGATGAAGAATATAATACTACGCTTGGCGATTCCGTTCGATTGTATTTATACGATGAAAATCTTGTCGAGCTTAGCATTAATGAGTGGGATAGCATTGGTGAAAACTTGACGGCGAACACGCTGTATTATATCGGCGTAGAAGGTGTATCGAGCTCGGGAGACGGCTATCTTTACGCTTGGGGCGCGGATACGCCTATCTACGGCGGCTACGCCGTAAACAGCTATTTAAATTCTGCTTGGCTGGAATACACGGCTTCTGCATATCAGCTTGAAGTGCCGCAGAAAGAGGGGTACACTTTCCACGGCTGGTATGACGGCAAAGACGGTACGGGTACGCAGTACACGGACAAAAACGGCAACAGCGTAAGAACGTGGGATAAGTACGTCAGCACGACGCTTTATGCAAAATGGACCTTGAAACACTACGCCGTGCGCTATGACGCAAACGGCGGTGTGGGCGATTTGCCGACGGGTTACGAGTTGGATTATTTCGAAGAAAAAGAGCTGCCTAATAATCCGTATACAAGGTATGGGTATACCTTTATGGGGTGGTCGCAAAATGCGGACGGAAGCGGTACAATCTACGCAGAGGGTGAGCTTGTTTCCAACCTCACGGAGGTGGACGGTGAAACGGTTACGCTGTACGCGGTATGGGACCCTATTTCCGTAAACGTGACGTTAAACGGCTTTGGCGATTCGTATACAGTCAGCTTTGACAGGAATGATGAAAGCGGTACGATTGATTTACAGGCGGTTACCGAGGAGGTGGGCTTGCAATATCCCGATATTCCGATGAGAAGCGGTTACGTATTCGCAGGGTGGTATACAACTTCCGATTGTACGGGCGAGCCGTACGATTTCACCGTGGACGTTACGGGAGATATGACGCTGTATGCGAAGTGGATGCAGCCTTCCTATGCTTATGACTTTGTTTTAAACGTGGGGCAAAATACCGACAATATCACTTTTGATTATTCGTTAAATTATTACGTATTTGTACCCCTTGTCAGTCAAACGGTGGAAATCTATACGCAAAGGCAGCAGGGCGATCCGTATTTATACTTGTATGACGCAAACCTTAATCGATTGAGTTACAATGATGACGGAAAGGGGAATCGTGATGCGAGTATTTCATGGAGCGTAACGGCAGGGACGATATATTATATTGGCTTTAGAAGTTATAGTTCTAGTTCATCGTCTGTGGGGACGGCGAAATTATATATTAAGGGTACAGAGAAACCTGCGGACGGCGGCGTTGGCAGTGGGTTAGAAGATTTGCAGTTGTCTGTAACGTTTGGCTCTACGCCTACGTTCTGTGTGCCGTCGGCAATGCAAGGGTACGCATTCAAGGGTTGGTATGACGGCGAAAACGGTACGGGTACGCAGTACACGGATGAAAACGGTAATAGCGTAAGGGCGTGGGATAAAATAGAAGACGTTACACTGTATGCAAAATGGGAAATGATTTCCTGACAAAAAGCAATAAAAAAAGCAAACTCAAGGCGAGTTTGCTTTTTTATCATTTGTGATTTATTCCGTTTGATCCTTATGTATATCGGTTCCGCTTAATAGGTTTTTCAATTCGCATTGCGCTATAAATAATTTTTGAAAAGCATGTAATACAGTATGTGGATAAATACGCTCATAATGATGTATATAATAAAGTAATTGCAAATCCGTTCTTTGTATTTCCTTGGCGGTTTTTAAAAGAGCACTTCTTTTGATTTTTAATTCGTCAACAGCAGGTGCGCCTTTATACTTTTTTATCATTCTATCCATTTCTTGAAAATAAGCCCTCAAATGCGGCATGCCGCAAAAAATATCTTCGATTGTTAATTGCTTTTTGTTTTTCATGTATATCACTCCTCCTTAAAATCATTTTTATGATTTTTTATATTATAAATCATAATTATGATTTTGTCAATCATTTTTATGATTTTTTGCTATAATAATTTTATGAATGGTTTTGGTGAAAAAATTAAAGAGCTCAGAAAGGAAAAAGGGTTGACGCAAAAAATGCTTGCCGAAAAAATCGGGCAAGCGCAGTCCACAATATTTTATTGGGAACAAAATAAACAGGAGCCAACAATTTCCTCTTTGAAAAAATTATGCGAAGTATTTGAAGTTAGCGCTGATTATTTACTTGGTGCCACGGAAGAATATTAAAAATTTTTCATAGAAAAAAGCAAACTCAAGGCGAGTTTGCTTTTTTGTTTTATAGGGGAAAATTATCTGCCTTCGAACACGAGATGGATACCCATGTCTTGAATGAGTTTGCAAGCGGACTTTACTTTTGCGGGTTTATATTCCGCCGCGATATGCCCGTCGAAACCGACGGACAAGCGTACGCCTGTCTTTTTTACGATGTCCTGCTGCCATTTGTTTTTGAAAAATTCGGTAACGTAAGCATGGTTTTGGAATTTATGCAAGCTGTCGTAATTGACGTTCATTTCCCAAAAAATCCCTGCTTCTGCCATGCGTTTGAAATAGCGATAGGGGTCTTCGCCGAGCCGTTCGATAAAGGCGAACATATCCGTATGCGCGATACCGACGGGGCAGCCGCAACGCTTTGCAAAAGCGAAGATATCGCCGCCCGTGATCGAGTTTGGATGATCGAGATTTTCCACCAAGGCAAAATCGAAAAAGGATACGTCCGCGTTCGTGGGCAGGGCGTAGCTGTCCTTTGCCTTTAACGTGCAAACTTCAATGCCGCAAAGCAGCTTGATTTTCTTTGCATATTTATCTTTCAGCAGCGTCATGTGGTCGTAATACCGCTGTAACGTTTGGCCGTAGTCTGCATTCAGCTTTGTGCCTTGGTCCCAGCAAAATTCCGTCCTGGCGCAACCTACGCCGTAGTTATGGTCGCAAATCCCGAATTGTTGTATACCGCCTGTAATCGCGGCTTCAATCACTTTTTCGGGTTTATCCTTCGAACAGAAAGAATAATAGGTATGCGCGTGTAAATCCTGTATCATACGTTTGCCTCGTGTGTCGTTTTCTCCTGTATTATAATACATTGTTTCCAAGAAAGCAAGTAAAACTTAATAAATAATTTTTACGTTTTGCAGGTTGGTGCCTTCGGGGGGAGCCATATCCGTTACTACCAAATCGTAATCGGCGAGGGCGGAAAGGCGATAGGTGCCGTGCGCTGCAAACTTCGTATGGTCGATCAGTAATATCTTTTGTTTACACCGATTGAATGCCGCACGTTTGATTTCCTTTTGATCGAGAGAACGTTCGAATACCTCGTCGCCGATAACGGCGGCGCAGGAAGAAATCATCAAATCGAAAGCAAAATCTTCCAGCTGTCTGGCTGTCCAGCTACCCGTAGCGGAGTTGGTGTTGAAATGTACGTTTCCACCCAACAAAATAAGGTTTAAATTAGGTTTTTTAGAGAGCTGGATTGCCGTTTGCAGGTTGTTGGTAACTACCGTTTTATACGCCAAATCCAACCGTTCCGCCAAGGCGAGCGCCGTGGAAGAACTGTCGATAAAAACCGATTTGAAAGGGGGGATATGCGGCAAGGCTTTCGTGGCTGCGCGCTCCTTCTCGCTTGCGTTTTTTTCCATGCGGAAAAAGATGGAAATTTCTTCCGCGTTTTCGGGTAGTAACGCGCCGCCGTGGCTGCGTTCGACAAGCCCCATGCTCTTCATTTCCGCAAGATCTCTTCGGATGGTCGCTTCGCTGACGTAAAGCTCTTTTGCAAGCTTGCTAACGCCTGCCGATTTGTTCTCTTTTAAGTATTTTAAAATTTCATTTTGTCTTTCGGTCAATGCCATAGCTTTTTTACCTCGTTTTTTCGGGGAATTTTCTAATTCTTTGCGCGTTTTTGTTCATTTATGTTCATATTCTATCATAAAAAAATTTTTTTGTCAAACTTTCGAACATATATAGACAATAAAATATTTATATGATATAATGTAGGTGACAAAAAAATAATGGGTGAGAAGGAGCTTTTGAATAAATGCGCACAAATGCGCAAACTGAACAAAAATCCGCACCAAAATTGAAAAAAGGAAAGGAAAAAATGAGATATTATCTTGCAATCGATATCGGCGCATCGTCGGGTAGACACATTGTAGCGTACATAGAAAACGGCAAAATGATCACGGAGGAAATTTACCGTTTCCAAAACGGACCTGAAACGTTGACGGCGTATGATGGGAAAGAGCATCTGATGTGGACGCATGAAAGACTGTTCCAAGAGATTTTAAACGGTTTAAAGAAAGCGAAAGAAATCGGTAAAGTTCCCTATGCGGTAGGCATTGATACTTGGGGCGTTGACTATGCGCTTCTCGATGAAAACGATCAGGCGATCGGCGGCACGTATTGCTATCGCGATTCCAGAACGGAAACGACGATTCCTGCCGTACATAGCATTATTCCTTTCGCAGAGCTCTATGCGAAGACGGGGATTCAGTTTGCATCCTTCAACACGGTATATCAGCTTTTGGACGACGTGAAGTCGGGTAGAATGGCGAAAGCAAAATCGTTTTTGATGCTTCCCGATTATTTCCACTTCCGTTTGACGGGGGTAAAGAAACAGGAATACACCAACGCAACGACGACGGGCATGGTCAACTCCGTAACGCATACGTGGGATGAGGAAATTCTTGAAAAGCTTGGCTACAAGAAAGAGCTGTTCGGCGAGCTTTCTCAGCCGGGCACGGAAGTAGGGGAGTTCTCCGATGAAGTAGCGGCGATCGTAGGGTATAAGGCAAAGGTAGTGCTTCCTGCGACGCACGATACGGCAAGCGCCGTTTTAGCTGCGCCCTTGGATGCGCAGACGCCGTATATTTCCAGCGGTACTTGGTCGCTGCTCGGCGTGGAACAAAACTACGCACATACGAGTGAAGCTGCAAGAGAAGCTGGGTATTCCAACGAAGGCAGTGTGAAGGGGCAGTTCCGTTTGCAAATCAATATCATGGGTCTGTGGATGATTCAGCAGGTTCGTCATGAGCTCGATGATAAGTACAGCTTTGT
The DNA here is from genome assembly GCA_045594025.1 of Candidatus Scatosoma sp. Taxonomy (GTDB): domain Bacteria; phylum Bacillota; class Clostridia; order Christensenellales; family Borkfalkiaceae; genus Scatosoma. The sequence continues at coordinate 7,937 of JAZNXS010000010.1, read as the reverse complement.
AGAGCTTGCCGACATGGCAAGAGCCAACCCCGTGGACGATGAAATCAACGTCAACGATCAGCGTTTCCTTGCTCCTGACAACATGACGGCGGAAATCAACGCGGCTGTGGGCAGAGAATTGCCGGTAGGGGAAATGGCTTACGTTATTTACAATAACCTTGCGAAATATTACGATTACTCCTTGAAAGCCTTGGAAGAGGTAACGGGTGAGAAATACGAAACCTTGAACATCATCGGCGGCGGCAGCAAGAATATGCTCCTGAATGAATTGACGATGAAGTATACGGGCAAGAAGATTATTACGGGCCCTGCAGAAGGTACGGCAATCGGTAATTTGATGATGCAGATGGTCGGCTGCGGCGACGTGGCAGACGTCAAGGAAGGTAGAAAGATTATCAAGGCTTCCTTTGATATTGCAGAGTTGTAATTTGATATGAGAATTTTGTTTTTTGGAGATTCTATTACGGACGCAGGCAGAAATCGTGATGAAGATTATTCGATCTATAGTTACGGCTTCGGCTACGTCAGGGATATCGTAGGCGAGTTGCTTTTGGAAAACCCTGAACAATATAACGTGGTGAATCGCGGTATCAGCGGCAACCGCATCGTGGATTTGTATGCAAGAGTAAAGAAAGACGTATGGAACTTGCAGCCGGACGTACTCAGCATCTTAATCGGCGTCAATGACGTCTGGCATGAAATCGGAAGCGGTAACGGAGTCGAACTTTCCAGATGGGAAAACATGTATAGACTTTTGTTACGGGAAACCTTGGAAAGATTGCCGAGCGTCAAAATTATCATTTGCGAACCTTTTGTGTTAGAGGGCGCGGCGACGACAGGTGAAGACAAATGGGAAAGGTTCTTAGAGGTTAAGGAGTATGCAAAGATAGCGAAAAAACTTGCGGAAGAATTCGGATTGACATTCCTGCCTTTACAGGAGCGTTTAGAGGAAGAAGCGGCAAAGCACGGCGCAGCGCATTACTTATACGATGGCGTACATCCTGCGCCCGCAGGGGCAAATTTAATCGCAACCGAATGGTTGAAGGTTTTTAAAGAACGAATAGAAAAATAAAAGATATATAAATAGAAGGAGAAAATTTATGTCCAGATACGAAGAAGCGAAAAAAATGTATGCGGCATTCGGCGTTGATACCGAAGCGGCGATGGAAAGACTTTCTAAGCTTTCCGTTAGCGTACACTGTTGGCAGGGGGACGACGTTATCGGTTTTGACGGTAGTGATTCCCTTTCGGGCGGTATTCAAACGACGGGTAACTATCCTGGCAGAGCAAGAAACCCTGAGGAATTGTTTGCCGATCTTACGAGAGCGTTCAAATTGATGCCTGGTAAAAAGCGTGTAAACGTACACGCTTGCTATGCAATCCTTGGCGAAGACAAGGGTAAAGTGGACCGTGACGCATACGAATATAAGCACTTTGAGCCTTGGGTAAAATGGGCGAAAGAAAACGGCTTGGAAGGGGTAGATTTCAACCCCACGTGGTTCTCGCATCCCATGATGAAGGACGGTTTGTCCTTGTCCTCCCCCGATGAAGAGGTAAGAACGTTCTGGGTAAAGCACGGTAAAGCTTGTATGAAGATTGCGGCGGAAATCGGTAAGGCAATGGGCAGCCCTTGCTGTATCAACCTTTGGGTTCCCGACGGTACGAAAGATATTCCTGCTGACAGACTTGGTCCTCGTCTTAGATTGAAGAAATCCTTGGACGAAGTGTTGGAAGGCTATGATAAGGAATGGGTAATCCCCGCAGTAGAAAGCAAGGTATTCGGTATCGGGGTGGAAAGCTACACGGTAGGTAGCAACGAATTCTATCAAAACTACGCGGCTACGAGAGGCATTTGTTGCTTGCTCGACACCGGTCACTATCACCCGACGGAAGTCGTTTCCGATAAGATTCCTTCCATGCTTGCTTTCTATGATAAAGTACAGCTTCACGTATCCCGTCCCGTTAGATGGGATTCCGACCACGTTATCGTAGTGGACGACGAGCTGAAAGAACTTTCCAAAGAAATCATTCGTAACGACGCAGACGATAAGGTAATCGTTGCGCTTGACTATTTCGACGCAAGCATCAACCGTCTTTGCGCATGGGTAACGGGTGTTCGTTCCATGCAAAAAGCATTGCTCAGCGCTATTCTTCAACCGTATGCAGAAATGAAGAAGTTGCAGGACGAAGGAAATTTCACGAAAGTGTTCTATATGCATGAAAGAGTGAAGTATCTTCCTTTCGCTGACGTTTGGGATGAATACCTCCGTCGCCAAGGGCTTTGCGAAGATTGGTGGGATGAGGTAGAAAGATTTGAGAAAGAAGTTATTTCTCAAAGATAATTATAGATAAGGAGAAAGAAATGAAAATTCTCGTTGTAAACGCAGGTAGCTCCTCTTTGAAGTACCAGCTCTTCGATATGGATACAAACGAAGTGTTGGCAAAGGGGCTCTGTGAAAGAATCGGCATTGACGGCATTGTGACGCACAAGCGTCCGAATAGCCCCGATTACAAAGCAAATGCGGATTTCCCCGATCATAAAGCGGCAATCGAGTGCGTGCTTTCCTTGCTTACCGATAAGGAGAAAGGGGTTATCGCCAGTGTGGAAGAAATTCCTGCTGTAGGGCACAGATTTGCACACGGCGGCGAAAAGCTGAGGACGTCCTCCGTCCTTGGCGATCAGGAAATGGAATACTTGGAAAGCATCGTCGGTTTGAACCCTTTGCATGGGCCTCCCGCAATCAGCGGCTTTAAGGCTTGTAAAGAGGTTATGCCTAAGGCAAACCACGTCGGTGTGTTCGATACTTCCTACTATTCGAATATGGAAGATTACGCGTACATCTATCCCATTCCTTACGAACTTTATGAAAAGCATAAGATTCGCCGTTACGGGTTCCACGGCACGTCGCACAGATACGTTGCGGCAAAGGCGGCGGAACTGCTCGGTAAAAAGGATGCGAAGATTATCACCTGCCACCTTGGCAACGGTTCTTCCATTACGGCGACGGTGAACGGTAAAGCGGTGGATACGTCCATGGGCTTTACGCCGCAGGACGGCGTACCGATGGGTACGAGAAGCGGCGCGATCGATCCCACGGTAGTAACGTTTATCCAAAAAGCAGAGGGCTTGACTGCGGAAGAAGCGGATAAGATCCTCAACAAAGAATCGGGGTTGGCAGGTATTTCGGGCTGCGGTAGTGATTGCAGAGATATCCGTGCAGCAGCTGATGCAGGCAACTATCGCGCAAAACTTTCGATGAAGATTCTTTGCCACAACATCAAGAAAATTATCGGCTCTTACGTAGCCGAAATGAACGGCGTAGACGCGCTTGTATTCACGGCAGGTATCGGTGAAAACGACCGTCAGCTCCGTGAAGAGGTTTGTAAAAATATGTCCTTCTTGGGGATTGAGATTGACGAAGCGTTCAATCAAAGCTGCCCTAGAGGGGAGATTGCAGACATCACGGCAAACGGCGCTCCCGTCAAGACGTACGTGATTCCCACCAACGAGGAATACATGATCGCGCTTGACACCCAAAATTTGACAAAATAAAAAAATAATATAAAAGGAAGGAAAAAAACTATGAAATCGCCTTTTGAAATTAAAAAGGAAATTTGTGAAGTAGGTCTTAAGCTCTGGCAGAAAGGTTTCGTTGCAGCAAACGACGGTAACATTTCCGTAAAAATTAGCGATAACGAATTTTACTGCACCCCCACGGGCGTATCCAAGGCATCCTTGACGCCTGATATGATTATCAAAGTAGACAGAGACGGCAGAAAGTTGGAAGGGAAACTCAACCCTTCGTCGGAAATCAAAATGCACATGAGAGTGTACAGAGAACGCCCTGACGTAAACGCAGTCGTTCACGCGCATCCTCCCGTTGCTACGGCATTCACGGTTGCGGATATCGACCTTGATCAGTACGTTCTTCCCGAAGCAGTTTTGACGATCGGCGCAGTACCTACCTGTGATTACGGTACTCCCTCCACGATGGAAATTCCCGATTCGCTTGATCCTTATCTTCAGGACCACGACGCATTCTTGCTTCGTAACCACGGCGCTTTGACGGTTGGTTGCAACCTTACGAAGGCATTCTTCGTTATGGAAGAAGTAGAATTCAACGCAGTTATCTGCAAGCACGCGATGGACCTTGGCGCTGTACACGAAATTTCCCGTGATCAGCTTGCTAAGCTTATGGATTTGAGAAAGAAGATGAATCTTCCCGGCCGTCACCCCGGCATCGAATATGATGAAGAACCCTGCAACTGCAACAATGCAGAACTTGTAGAGGCTATTACGAAGAAGGTTCTTGCAGCGCTCGGTAAGTAAAAAAGTATATATGCGTCGCATTTCGGCGTTGCCACTCGGTTACGTACGATTTGTACGTGCCCTCGCGGCGCCTTGAACTGCTCGCATCTCTACTTTTTTCAACCCCGTAATACATCTCACTGAACTTCAAGGAGAAAAGAACTATGGCTATAAATTGGACTGAAGCCCAGATTGAGGAAGTGGTTGCCGCGGTAATCAAAAACCTCAAGGGCGGCGCGCCCGTTGCGAATAGCAGTTGGGATTCGACGCAATACAACGGCAGAAAGCTGATCGGTGTATATGCGGACATGAACGACGCGATCGAAGCGGCGTCCGCGGGCTATAAAGCGGTACGGGCGATGTCTTTAGAAGAGCGTGAAAAGGTAATTTCCGCCATTAGAGACCTGTGCCGTAAAGAGGCGCCCATCATGGCGAACCTCGGCGTTGCGGAAACCAAAATGGGCCGCGTAGCGCATAAAACGGCGAAACATATCCTCGTAGCGGACAAAACGCCCGGTACGGCAGATATTATTTCGCACGCAAAGACAGGGGATCACGGCTTGACGTTAACGGAAATGGCTCCGTTTGGCGTTGTAGGCAGTATCACCCCCAGTACAAACCCTTCGGAAACGGTTATTTGTAACAGTATCGGTATGATTGCGGCAGGCAACGGTGTGGTCTTTAATCCCCATCCTAATGCAATCGCAACCTCCAACTATGCGGTAGACCTTGTTAACCGTGCTTGCGCAATGGCAGGCGGACCTGCGGTATTGGTGGCGTCGGTGGTAAAACCCACGCTGGATACGGCGCAAATCATGTACAAGCATCCCAACATTCGTTTGCTTGTATGTACGGGTGGCCCCGGCGTTGTAAAATCGGTGCTTTCCAGCGGTAAAAAGGCAATCGGCGCAGGTGCAGGTAACCCTCCCGTTATCGTAGACGATACGGCGGACATCAAGAAGGCAGGGAAGGATATTATCGACGGTTGTTCGTTCGACAATAACTTGCCTTGTATCGCGGAAAAGGAAGTATTCGCGTTTAGAAATATCGCGGACGAGCTGATTTCCGAAATGCAAAAGAACGGCGCGTATAAGATCACGGCGGAACAAGCGGCAAAGCTTGCAAACATCGTACTTGTGGACGTTAAAAATCCCAAGACGGGTATTGTGAAAAAGACGGTCAGCCGTGACTGCGTAGGTAGAGACGCCGCTGTGCTTTTGGCAAAGATCGGCGTGAAGGTAGGGCCCGACGTTCGTTGCATTATTTGCGAAACGGATTTTGATCATCCGTTCGTACAGCACGAATTGATGATGCCCATTTTGCCCATCGTGCGCGTAGACAACATCGATCAGGCGATCGAACTTGCTGTAAAGGCAGAACACGGCAACCGTCATACGGCACATATGCATTCGAAGAACATCGATCATCTCACTCGCTTTGCGAGAGCCGTAGAAACGACGATTTTCGTTAAGAACGCACCCTCGTATGCAGGGATCGGGTTCGGTGGCGAAGGTCATACGACGTTCACGATTGCAGGGCCTACGGGCGAAGGCTTGACCAGCGCGAGAAGCTTTACAAGATTCCGTCGCTGTGTTATGACCGACTATTTTAGAATTATATAAGGAGAAAACATACATATGGATATCACTTCTGCTCAGATAGAAAGTATTGTCCGTAAGATTCTTGGGGAAGTAAGCACCGGCGCGAAGTCTTCTTGCGCAGGGAAGATCCCTAAGACGGCGAAAGTTGCTATGTTGACCGCGCAAAAGAAGATCGAAGTGAAAGAATATCCCATTCCTGCATTGAATGACGATGATATTCTTGTCAAGGTCGAAGGCTGCGGCGTATGCGGCACGGACGTACACGAATGGAAGGCCGATCCTTTTGGGATTATCCCCGTTACGCTTGGACATGAAGGTACGGGTGAAATCGTTTACCTCGGTAAGAATATTAAATTCGATACCGCAGGGAAACCCATCAAAGTCGGCGATAAGCTGGTTACCAGCGTTATCAGCTGTGGCGAATGCCACGTTTGCCGTAATCATCCCGCAAACACCAACCTCTGCGATAAGCAAGGCGTATTCGGTTTGATTCCGCACAGCGATGCAAACCCTTTCACCGGTTGGTTCTCGGAATATTTGCTTATTCGCGGTAAGGGTTCTACCTATTTCGTAGTAAACGACCTCGATTTGAAGGAAAGAATGCTGCTTGAGCTTGCTTGCGTATGCGTACACGCATTGAAGAGAGCAAACTCGACGGGGCTTATCAACTTCAATTCGAAGGTGCTTATTCAAGGTCTTGGCCCCGTAGGGCTTGTGATGATCAGCGTTTTGCGCGCGGCAGGTATCAACCACATCATCGCAATCGACGGTACGCCTAAGCGTTTGGAAATGGCAAGAAAGCTTGGCGCAAAGACGATCATCAACTTCAAGGAAGTAACGACCTTGGATGCAAGAGTGAAGCTTGTAAAGAGCGTTGCAAACGGCGTAGGCGCAGACTTCGCGTTCCAGTGCACGGGCGCTCCTGCGGCAGCAAAGGACATTTTCGAATATATCCGTCGCGGCGGCGGGCTCTGTGAAATGGGCTTCTTCGTAAACAACGGCGAATATAACGTAAATCCTCACTTTGCAATGTGTAACAAGGAAATCAACCTTGTCGGCTCTTGGGATTATTCGGCAGACGATTATCCCACGACGATGGCGTTCCTTCGTCAGGCAAGAGAAATGAACATTCCCATCAAGGAACTGATCACGCATGAGTTCCCCCTCGACAAACTCAACGAGGCGATGGAAGTGAACGTTTCGCAGCAGGGGATTAAGATTTGCTTCGTAAATAAGTAAAAACGCATATATGCGTTTATGAGGAAGATGCGTACTGTATCGTACTCCAAACAAAGCAAAACTTAACTCTCAAAGGAGAAAAATATGGCACTTGGCATGATAGAAGTATTCGGCTTTGCAACCTCGATTGTGGTTGCAGACGCTATGGCGAAAGCTGCGGACGTAAAAGTCGTGGCGATCGATAAAAACAAACCCGCGGCAGGCGATTCTGCGCGTGTGCCTTTGGTCATGGCGATCAAGGTAGAAGGCAGCGCGGCGGCAGTGGAAGCGGCGGTTCAAGCGGGCAAAGCCGAAGCGGAAAAACGTGATCTGTACATCACCCACAAGGTGATTGCACGCCAAAGCGAAGAAATTGAGTGGTTTGCTCATTTAAGCGCGCTTGGCAAAGACAAATTAAGAGGATAGGCTCTCACTGATAGCGGCCTAGCCCCAAAACACAAAAAATAAAAAATAAAAATAAAAAAAATTAAGGAGATTTAACAATTATGATGGAAGCATTAGGTATGGTAGAAACCAGAGGTCTTGTAGCAGCAATCGAAGCAGCAGATGCAATGGTAAAGGCAGCAAACGTTGTACTTATCGGCAGCGAAAAGATTGGTAGCGGTTTGGTAAGCGTTATGGTACGTGGTGACGTAGGCGCAGTGAAGGCAGCAGTAGAAGCAGGTACGGCAGCAGCTACGGCACTTGGCGAAGTTATCGCAACGCTCGTAATCCCTCGTCCCCATGCAGACGTTGAAAAACTTCTTCCCTCTATTAAATAATTTTAAAGGTATTTAGAGGAAAAAATA
>JAZNXS010000009.1:0-19753 GCA_045594025.1 Candidatus Scatosoma sp. | reverse complement strand
TACGGATAGATTATCCAGATAGCCCGTTCAAGGAGTAATATGCAAATGGCAGACCTCAAAACCCTTGTAGAGGGTGGCTGGTAGCATAGGGCTTTGCCCGCATATGAAATACCCCGCGTTTTCACGCGGGGATATTTATTTTTTTAGAATTCTTGACATCGGTATACGTATTGTGATATACTATAAGAAATATTTTTTTAAGGTCAGACAAATGGATAAGTTAGCACTTTTAAAACGGTATTTTGATAAAGACGGCTACGTCAAGCTTTCCAAGGTGGAGATTGTAGAGGTTTCTAAAGAAAAAGCGGTAGTCAGCGCTTCTATTTCCAAAGAGCACTTAAACGGGAACGGCGCTGTGCAGGGCGGTATGCTGTATACGGTGGCGGATTTTGCATTCGCAGTGCTGTCCAACTATCTGCACCCGATGACGGTAACGCAAAACGGGCATATCAGCTACTTAAAGGCGGCGTTTACCGATACCATTACGGCGACGGCAGTAGAGAAAGCACGGGTAGGACGCAATACGGTATGCGAGGTAACGGTTTGTAACGCAGACGGCGAAATCGTATGCATGTGCTCCTTTAACGGCTTCGTAAAAGACGTTTCTTGGGAAGAATTTGCACAACACATTTAGTTGTTTTAGTTAGTTGTTTTGGCTAGCCGTTTTGGAGCGAATTGAATCAGCCCTAAGCAAGTCTTTTCGCCCCTTTCGGGCTTATCGTCATTACAATACGTACAGTATTGTTGCTTCCTCTGCGCCCAAAATCATGCGAAAATACTTTGATTAGGGTGCTGTACAATTTTCAGCGAAAGTATTTCAAGGATATTCAAGGAGAAAACCGCAGGCAAACCTGTACGGTTTGTCAAGGCTTTCGACAAAGAATGGCACGAAATACATCGCTCAAAATCTGGTTCAACTCACTCCAAAACGGCTAACCAAAGAGGGAATATTTATGAAAGAATTGATGCTTACCAACAAAGCGATTGCGAGAGGCGCGTATGAGGCAGGGGTGTCTGTATTGTCGGCATATCCCGGCACGCCCAGTACGGAAATTGCAGAAAATTTTGTCAAGCACGAGGGCGTGTATGCGGAATGGGCGCCGAATGAAAAGGTAGCGGTAGAGGTCGCTATCGGCGCATCGGTAGCCGGCGCGAGAGTGATGGCTTGTATGAAGCACGTGGGCTTGAACGTGGCGGCGGATCCTTTATTCACTGCGGCCTATACGGGGGTAAACGGCGGTTTGGTCATCGTCGTGGCTGACGATCCGGGGATGCACTCTTCGCAAAACGAGCAGGATTCTCGTTATTACGCAAAGAGCGCGCACGTGCCGATGTTAGAGCCCTCCAACGCGCAGGAAGCAAAAGAATTTGTCAAGCTTGCTTATGAGATTAGCGAGCAATTCGATACGCCCGTTATTCTCCGTGAAACGACGCGCGTGGCGCATTCGCATGGGTTGGTAGAGCTTTGCGATAGGATGGAGACCCCTTTGCGCACGTACGAAAAATCGGCGCAAAAGTACGTTATGATGCCTGCGAATGCCATCAAACGCCACGTCTTTGTGGAAGAGCGCGACAATCGCTTGAAGTCATACGTAAACACGTTGGCGATCAACCGCGCGGAATATACAAACGAAAATGAGATCGGCGTGGTTTGCTCGGGCGTGGTATACGAATACGTAAAGGAGGCGTTACCGAATGCCAACGTATACAAGGTTGGTAGCGTTCATCCCGTACCTGTACCCTCCATTTTAGAATTCTCCAAGCACGTAAGGGAATTGTACGTCATTGAGGAATTAGAGCCGTTTATCGAAGAAACGTTAAAAGCGGCAGGGATTGCTTGCAAAGGGAAGGAGCTCTTCTCCGTGCAAGGGGAAATTTCCGTATTGACGATTCGTGAGAAGTTCGGGTTGGAAAGCGTAAAGGTAGCGGTAGAAAACGTGCCTGCGCGTCCGCCCGTTATGTGCGCAGGATGTCCGCATAGAGGGGTGTTTTACGTACTCAATAAATTGAAATTGACAGTCAACGGCGACATCGGCTGCTATACGTTGGGCGCGGTGCCTCCGCTTTCCTCCGTGGACACGTGCGTTTGCATGGGCGCGTCCGTGGGGATGGCGCACGGCTTTAAGAAAGCAACGGACGGCGCAAGTAAAAACGTAGCGGTCATCGGGGATTCTACCTTTTTACATAGCGGCGTGACGGGGCTCATCAATGCGGTGTATAATCAAAGCGGCATCACCTTGATTATTTTGGATAATTCCACGACGGGTATGACGGGTCATCAACAGCACCCTGCGACGGGGAAGAACCTTCAAGGCGCACCTGCCCCCGTCGTTTTGTTGGACGAGCTGTGCAAAGCGTGCGGTGTGAAGGATTTGCAGATCGTCGACGCATACGACGTAAAAGCGGTGGAAAAGGCAGTGAAAGCGGCGACGGCTTCTTCGGAAGTGAGCGTCATCATCGCGCAAAGACCTTGCGCTTTGTTAGATAAATCGCCAAAACCGCAGGTGGTTGTAGACGGTTGTAAAAATTGTGGACTTTGCATGAGGCTGGGCTGCCCTGCGATCAGTAAGACGGAAAACGGCGTTCAAATTGACCCGACGCAGTGTACGGGTTGCGGCGTTTGCGTCAGCGTTTGCCCTTTTGGCGCATTGAAAAAGGAGGGCGTGTAATATGATGAATATTTTGATTGCCGGCGTCGGTGGGCAGGGTACTTTACTGGCTAGCCGTGTGCTTGGGAAATATGCAATGCTTTGCGGAAAGGATTGTAAGCTTAGCGAAATCCACGGCATGAGTCAACGTGGCGGCAGTGTGGTAACGCACGTAAGAATTGGGGATAAGATCCATTCTCCCGTAATCTGGGAAGGTGGTGCGGATATGATCATTGCTTTCGAGGCGTTGGAGGCGGCTCGCGTAAAGCACTACTTGAAAGAGGGCGGTATTTTGCTCGTCAACGACGAGAAAATTTTACCGATGCCCTGCATTACGGGGGCGGCTACCTATCCCGATGACGTGAAAGAGCGTTTAAAGGCGAGTGTGGATAAGACGTATTTCGTCAAGGCGCAAGCATGGGCTATGGAGGCAGGGAGCGTCAAAGCGACGAATATCGTCATGCTCGGCTCACTGTGTCGTTTGTTCGGCTTTGAAAAGGAAGTCATGAGAGAAGCGGTAGCGGCATGCGTTCCCGCAAAGTTTGCGGAGCTGAATTTAAAAGCATTTGAACTCGGGTACGAACGGGTTTAAAAGGGGAGTTATATGAAATACTTTCAAAAAGACTTGGAAACCATGAGTTTGGACCAGAAAAAGGTTTTACAGTCCGAACGTTTGGTGAAGATGGTAAAGTACGTATACGAAAATCAAAAACCGTACCGTGAAAAGATGGATGCCATCAAGCTCAAGCCCGAGGATATTAAGTCGATTGACGATATCTACAAGCTGCCTTATACGGTAAAACAGGATTTGCGCGACGCTTATCCTTTTGGTATGATGGCTCGTCCCCGTCGCGATTTGGTGCGTTTGCATGCATCTAGCGCTACTACGGGTAAACTCACGGTGGCAGGTTATACGCAAAACGATATCGACGTATGGGGAGAATGCGCCGCGCGTTGTTTGGTGATGGCAGGCGCTGATGAGAACAGTATCGTTCACGTATCATACGGCTACGGTTTGTTTACGGGCGGTCTTGGTATGCATTACGGCGGTGAAAAACTCGGCGCGTGCGTTGTGCCTGCTTCGGCCGGGAATACGCAAAAACAAATTCAGTTGCTTACCGATTTTGGCGCGGACATCATTTGCTGTACGCCCTCGTACATTATTTACTTAGCAGAAGAAATCGAAAAGCTTGGCTTGAAGCCCGGCGTAGATATTAAGCTGAAAGGCGGCGTATTCGGCGCGGAAGCTTGGTCGGAAGGCATGAGAGAGGATATTGAAAAGCGCCTGGGGATTCGCGCTTGCGATATTTATGGTTTGAGCGAAATCGCCGGTCCCGGCGTCGCTTGCGACTGCGAATTTAAGACGGGTATGCACTTCCAGGACGACCACTTCTATCCCGAAATCGTGGACGTGGATACGTTAGAGCCGTTGCCTTATGGGGAGTCGGGGGAACTCGTCATTACGACGCTCACCAAAGAGGGAATGCCCTTGCTCCGTTACAGAACGCGTGATATTGCCAGCTTAAACGCGGATCCTTGTCCTTGCGGAAGAACGACGATTAAGCTGAATAAGATTACGGGCAGAAGCGACGATATGTTGATTATCCGTGGCGTAAACGTATTCCCTTCGCAGATTGAAAGCGTACTGTTGAAGAATACCGATATTCAGCCGCACTACCACATCAATGTGGACCGTGTGAACAATCTTGACGTTATGGAAATCGTGGTAGAGCTTTCGCCTAGCATTTCCGTAGACGAAGTTGCGCACGTGGAAGAGATTCGCAGAAAGCTTGCCTCGGATATGACGTCGGCACTTTCCGTTAGTGCTAAGATTACCTTGGTTTCGCCCGGTACGATTGCCCGCAGTGAGGGGAAGGCTAAGCGTATCACTGACAAACGCAAACTTTAAAAAACGACGTATATGCGTCGCAATACTTCGTCGTAGCTCCGTGTGCCTAAGTCGTGTACGCAAAGTACACTCCTGTCGGCATACTCGCTACTCCTGGTCTTGCTCGCATCTCCGCCGTTTTTGATGGGCTGAGGCATGTGCGTCGCAATACTTCGTCGTAGCTCCGTGTGCCTAAGTCGTGTATGGTACGACTCACTCGCTGAAAGTAATTAATTTCAATAGTTAAGAGGTGGAAAATTATGATTAAACAGATAGCAGTATTTTTGGAAAATGAAGCAGGGAAAGCCAGCGCTTGCTGTAAAGTTTTGAAGGACGCAGGGGTGAATTTGTACGCATTGTCTATTGCGGATACTAAGGAGTTTGGGATCTTGCGTATCATCACTGAGGACAATACAAAGGCACTTACCGCATTGAAAGACGCAGGCTATCTTTCTTCAGAGGTAGAGCTTGTCGGGGTAGAAGTGCCTGATAAAGCAGGGGCTTTGGCAGAGCTTTTAATCGAGCTTGGCGAAGCGTGCGTCAACGTAGAATATATGTATTCTTACGCAGGCGTGGACGGACATGCAAAGATTGCGTTTAAAACTTCCACCCCTGAAAAGGCCGTGGAAATTTTAAAGGCGAACGGTGCAAAAATCATCTAAAATCATCAATAAAAAAGGGCGAAAATGCATGACGCATTTTCGCCCTTTTTATTCTATTTTTTTAAGGCTCTGTCACATTGCTTGGTTAATTTTTGACGGAAAAATACTGCGAAATGCTTCGTGTTTTGCTCGGTTACAGACCACTGGGGGTATGCGCGCTCGCAAAACGCTTGTCTTTCTTGTATTTTTCTCGTCAATTTTCTAAAAATAAATTTTGGCTAAAATTAACCATTCTCTGTAACATAGCCTTTTTTAAAATCAAGCCACCAGGGGTGGAATGACCAACGCTGCAATCACGATAATACCCAAGGCGATACGGTACCAACCAAAGATTTTGAAATCGTGTTTTTTTACAAAATTCGTCAGGAAACGAATCGCAACGAGGGAGATGGCGAAAGCGACGATCGAGCCAACGGCAAGATAGCCGATTTCTGCGCCCGATATACGACCGGCATCTAAGAAGAATTTCAAAAGTTTATAGGCGCTAGCGCCCACCATGGTCGGGATGGCAAGGAAAAAAGTGAATTCAGTGGCTGCTGTTCTGGAAACGCCCAACAGCAACGCGCCGATGATGGTGATGCCCGAACGGGACGTACCTGGGATGGAAGCAAGCACTTGGAAACATCCGATAAAGAAAGCGTATTTATACGACAATTCGGAAATTTCTTTTACTTTAGGCTCTTTTCTATGGAAAGTTTCGATGAGAATAAATACTAAGCCGTAAACAATGAGCGCGCATGCAATAATCAAGCTTTCCACCAAAGGAGAAAAATTTTCAAACAGCTGATCGACGAGAAGCGCAAGCACGGCAGGAACGCAGGCAATAATCACTTTCAGCCAAAGCTTGATGATACCCATGTCCGTGTTGAGTTTATATTTCGTCTTTGTCACGGGTGCAGGTGTTTCCTCGTTTTCCTCAGTAACTTCTGCGTTTTGTGCAGGCTCTTGCGTTTGTTTTTCCAAACGGAAGGGAAACAGCTTATTCCAAAAGATGACGATGACGGCAAGGATTGCCGCAAGCTGTATGACGTATTCGAACATATCCACAAAGGCGTTGGATACTTTGTTCAAGGGGAGAAAGTAATTGACCAAAATCATATGCCCAGTACTGGATACGGGCAACCATTCAGTAATCCCTTCGATAATACCCAAGAGAATGATTTTTAAAGTTTCTAAAAAATCCATAAGCAGGCCCTCATATAGGTTGATATATTTATTATAGCACTAAAGTGTGTGAAAAGTCCATTTTTTTGATAAAAAAACGCAAAAAAGAGTAAAAAATGTGTAAAAAATTTTAATTTGGTATTGCAATTCGAAGAAAAATATGCTATAATAAATCTAAGTTAGCGAAGATAAAACGAACCCGCCTTTAAGCGATGCTTTCGAGGTTTCGTGTTTATCGCCGTTGCCATTGCAACGGGTTAACAAGTAGTTTAACGAAGATAAGTAAAAATTCGCTATTCTAGATCGAGTTCGTTCTATCTTCGCTAATTTTAAAAATTGATAGAAATGACGGGGGTACTTTGCGCCAGATTTATCGCTGAAAAATTTTTTTCAAGGGGGTACCGTGATGGCACAAGGTACAGTGAAGTGGTTTAACGCTGAAAAAGGCTACGGTTTTATCGCCGGAGACGAAGGAGGAGACGATGTGTTCGTGCATTTCTCGGCAATTATTGCAGAGGGATACAGAAGACTGAAAGAAGGGCAGAAAGTTACCTACGAAACCGAACCCGATCCCAAAAATCCTGAAAAGCTTCGGGCAATCAACGTAAAAGCGCTTTAAAACCATGAAAACCGTGTGAAGAACACGGTTTTTTTCTTTATTCACAGAAAAATTTCCTTGTAGGATTGACAAAGGATTATGATTGATGTATAATTTATCTCATAGAGATAAATTTTTGTAAGGAGGTTGGATATGTTTCCCAGTTTGGCGCTTTCCGGTGGCTTATACGATTTGTGTTTGATCATTGCCATCATTGTATCCATGGTCTTAGCCGACCACATGGGCGTTATGCGGAAATTTTCAATCAAACTTCAAAAAGTATTGATTATAGCAATCGTTTTGGCGGTGATTATCGGCTTTGTCGGCGCGGTGCTTTTCCAAGCGGTATATAACTGGTTGAAAACGGGAGTATTTCAACTTTCGGGAATGACCTTCTACGGTGGTTTGATTTTTGGTGTACTCGCGTTTTTGGGCGTATGGTTCGGGCTTGGGAAGCTTTGGTGCAAAGACGGCGAAGCCAAGGCGAAGTTCGGCGCGATGCTGGATATAGCGGCTTGCATTATTCCGTTGGCGCACGGAATCGGCAGAATCGGTTGTCTGATGGCAGGGTGCTGTCACGGCGGTTTGACGGATGCATGGTACGGCGTAATGCATTATAACGGCGTCACGGTGAACGGTGTAACGTATGTCAGCGCAAAGGTCGTGCCCATACAGTTATTCGAAGCGATTTTCCTGTTTATTGTATCGGGAAGCCTCTTCTTCCTTTTCTTTAAAAAGTTTGGAAAAGAGAACGAGGGCCGTTTCCCTTTAATGCCGATTTACTGCGTGTTGTACGGTATTTGGCGATTTTGCATTGAGTACGCGCGCGCGGACGAGAGAGGCGCAACCATCATTCCTTGGCTTAGTCCCTCTCAGTTGATTGCGGTGATTATGGTTGTCGTAGGGCTTGTTTATGTTGCTTTATGGTTCTTGAAGAAGAAAACAACGAGAAAGGAATAAGAGTATGAAAAAGACAGAAGCTATGCATTGTTTTGAAAAGACATTTGGGGCGCCTGCGGAAAATTTATTTACCGCGGCAGGCAGAATCAACGTCATCGGGGAGCACGTGGATTATTGCGGAGGGAACGTATTCCCTGCGGCGCTTAATCTGCGTTGTAACGTATACGCAAGAAAAACGGGCGGCAATACAATCCGTATGGCGTTTACGGGCATTGATGGAGTCGTGGAACTTGACACGGCGAAGCTGGATACCTATAAAGGTTTAAAAATCGGTAACTACCAAGCAGGCGTTG
This sequence comes from Candidatus Scatosoma sp., assembly GCA_045594025.1. GTDB lineage: Bacteria > Bacillota > Clostridia > Christensenellales > Borkfalkiaceae > Scatosoma. The sequence goes on along the minus strand of JAZNXS010000009.1, from coordinate 11,540 downwards.
CGTATTTTCTGCAACAGGAAGGGGTAGAGATTGTCGGTTGCGATTTGTATTACGATTGCACGGTACCCTTTGGCAGCGGTTTATCTTCCTCGGCGGCAATCGAGGTGGCAACGGCGGTGACCCTTTGCGAGTACGCAGGCGTTGCGTATGATAAGGTTAAGCTTGCTCTGCTTTCCCAAAAAGCGGAAAATCAATATGCAGGGGTAAATTGCGGTATCATGGATCAGTTTGCCTCCGCGATGGGTAAAAAGGATCATGCCGTATTGCTCAACTGCGCTACGCTTGAATACGAATACGTACCCTTGCAACTGGGAGAATATTGCCTTGTCGTAGCCAACTGCAACAAGCCGCATAACCTTGTGGAGAGCAAATATAACGTCCGCAGACAAGAGGTGGAAACTGCGTTGAAAGTGATTCGGGAAACGTTGCCCGTTCGCTGTCTTGCCGAGGTAACGCCCAAACAGTTTGCTGAAAGAAAGCATCTGCTTACTGGGGTAATCGGCAAGCGCGCGGAACACGTCATCATGGAATGTGAACGCGTGCATCAAGCGGTAGCGGCATTGAAGAATGGCGATCTTGTCGAGTTGGGCAGATTGCTCAACGAAAGCCATGCCAGCCTTCGTGATTTGTACGAGGTGACCGGGAAAGAGCTGGATATGCTCAGCGGCCTTGCCAGAAAGGAGGCGGAATGCTTAGGCTCCCGTATGATCGGCGCAGGGTTTGGCGGTTGCACCATTTCCATTGTAAAAAAGACGGCGGTGGAAGGCTTTATTCGTCGCGTAGGCAGGGCTTACCGCGATGCCATCGGCTACAGCGCAAGCTTTTATGAGACTTCGATAGAGGATGGGATTACCGTCGAAAAACTGTAAAACGACGGATATACGTCGCAATACGGCGGCGGACTTACGTTTTTCCTTGCTCGTTTACGCTTAGTAAACTCCCGTCGGAAAAGCCGCGTCCTACTTGTCTTGCTCGTATCTGCGCCGTTTTAAAAAACTTTGGAATATACGTCGCGATACGGCGGCGGACTTACGTTTTTCCTTGCTCGTTTACGCTCAGTAAACTCCCGTCGGAAAAGCCGCGTCCTACTTGTCTTGCTCGTATCTGCGCCGTTTTAAAAAACTTTGGAATATACGTCGCAATACGGCGGCGGACTTTCTTATATCCAATCATCTAGGTTACAAAAACACAAACGTAAGGAAGTGAAAGGGAAAATGAAATACATTATTGCGCTCGATCAAGGGACGACCTCTTCGCGTGTGGCGCTTGTCAACGAACAAGAGCAGATCACGGCGATTTTAAGCCGTGAATTTCCGCAGATTTATCCTGATGAAGGCTGGGTAGAACACGATCCAATCGATATTTGGTCCAGCCAGTACGGGGTTATGATGGAATTGCTTGCAAAGAGCAATGTTTCCGCAGAGGATATTGCGGCAATCGGCATTACCAATCAGCGTGAAACGACCTTGGTTTGGGATAAAAACACGGGCAAACCGGTATATAGTGCCATCGTTTGGCAATGCCGTAGAACGGCAGACCGTATTCTGCAGTTAAAAGAGCAAGGCTATGCGGAAACCATTCGTTTTAAGACGGGTTTGATCCCCGATGCATATTTCTCTGCAAGTAAAGTGGAGTGGATTTTGAACCACGTCGAGGGTGCAAGAGAACGCGCGGAAAAAGGAGAACTGCTGTTCGGTACGGTAGATACTTGGCTCGTTTGGAAACTGACGGGTGGAAAAAATCACGTAACCGACGTCACCAACGCGTCAAGAACAATGCTCTTTAATATCAATACCATGGACTGGGATGACGAGCTGTTACAGCTGTTTGGTGTGCCTCGTTCCATGCTTCCCGAAGTGAAGAGTTCGGGGGAAATTTTCGGGTATGCAGGAATCAACGGCGTGCAAGTACCCATTGCAGGTATTGCAGGGGATCAGCAGGCGGCGCTGTTCGGCCAAGGCTGTTATCAGCGTGGCGAGGGCAAAAATACATACGGTACTGGTTGTTTCCTGCTAATGAACGCAGGGGAAAATCGTCCTGTTAGCGAAAACGGTTTGTTGACGACTTTGGCGGCGACGCTCAAAGGAGAAAAACCGCAGTATGCCTTGGAAGGGAGCGTTTTTATCGGCGGCGCGGTCATTCAATGGTTGCGTGATGAAATGCGTTTCTTTACGGATAGCCGCGATGCGGAATATTATGCAAGAAAAGTACCCGATACGGGCGGCGTTTATATTGTTCCGGCATTTACGGGCATTGGCGCACCGTACTGGGATATGTATGCAAGAGGCACGATTGTGGGGATCACGAGAGGTACGAAAAGAGAGCATATTATTCGTGCCGCGCAGGAATCGATTGCCTTTCAGTCGGCGGATCTCGTTTCGGCAATGGAACGGGACATGGGTATGCCCATTCAATCCTTAAAGGTAGACGGTGGCGCGTCTCGAGACGGATTTTTGATGCAGTTTCAGGCGGATATTTTGGGGACGGAGGTCGCAAAGCCCGTCTCCCATGAAACCACTTCGATCGGGGTAGCTCGCCTTGCAGGCTTAACGGTAGGGGTATGGCAGGATAAATACGCGCTTGCGAAAGCGCAGGAGTTGGACAAGACCTATTCTCCCTTAATGCCGCAGGCGGAGCGCGAAGAAAAAATGAAGAAGTGGCATAGGGCGGTAGAGCGCAGCTTAGGCTGGGAATTACCGTAAAAAAACGTCGGCGTTTGCCGACGTTATGGTTATCGATTATTTTTCAACCCGTTTGCGATACGCAAGAGTTTTGTTTTTTCATTATCCTGTGGATTGCAAGCTGTGTGCAGTAGCAACTGATTGAGAATATCGGAAATAGAGCTTGTGGGAACGACGTTCAAAAGATCTTTCCCTGAAACGGCAAGCTGTTTTAACGTGAAGGGTACGTTTTGGCTTTGCATTTTTTCCAGCAGAGCCTGCCAGCGTACGCAGGTAGGCGCAGGAGATAAATCGTCCGTGCATGCGGAAAAGTCCGCTTGTTTTAGCAAGAGCAAATCCTCTAACACACCGTAATGGGAGATGAAAAAACGGCGAAGTTTCTTTTCTCCTGTTTGGCAGTTAAAATCATACATGTGCCATTGCACAAGGGCAGGTATGCGTTCAATCCATTTATTTGGCGCTTTTAAACGCTGTAAAACGGATTTTGCAATACGGGCGCCCTCGGTGGGGTGTTCATACGCGTTCCCGTCGCGCAACGTGCAAAACGGCTTTCCAACGTCGTGCAACAGCGCGGCAAGACGAAGATGAGGCGGCGCGTATAATGCGGCGCGGAAAGAATGTTCCAAAACGTCGTATTTATGGAAATCTGCACGTTGCAACATGCCTTTTCCAAGGGCGAGCTCGGGGAGAATACGTTCAAGTACGCCAACTTCGTCCAGAAGCTTTAATCCGTGGTAATGCCCCTCTTTTATGCCGTATTTGGTGTCGGCAATAAGCAGGGTGCTTAGTTCAGTGAAAATTCGTTCGGCGCTGATATCGTCGATGAGATGGGCGTTGGCTTTTGCGCCTAAAAGACATTCGTTATCGGGGGTAAATCCGAGGCGCGCCGCTTGTCTGGCGAGTCGCATTAAACGCAAACCGTCCTCCCCAAACACCTTATGGGCAGGGGCAACGGCGGTAAGCCGCTTTTCTTTAATAGCGGCGATGCCGTTTAACGGATCGACGAAAACGCCTTGCCTGATGTCGTAATATACGGCGTTTGCCGTAAAGTCTCTACGCCTTGCGTCTAACGTAATATCCTCGGTGAAAAAGGTTTCAACGGGTACATGGATACCCCTTACGTAGCGGTCGGATCGAAAACTGCAATATTCGTATTCGACGCCGTCTCTATCTTTAAGCTTTACGGTGCCCGTGTTTTTAAAGACGGATTTTGCCTCGAACCCCAATTGTGTTGCGGTATCGAGAAATTCGTGGAAGGGCATAGGGGAGCAGATGTCTAAATCCTGCGAGGCGCTATGCAGTCCTGCAAGAAAATCCCGTACGGCGCCGCCGACAACGTAGAGAGGGGCAGAACAACGTTCTGCAAGCCGCACAAGCGCTTTTGGTAGCGTAAATCTTACAGTTTCACTCATTTTTTAACCTCCCTACAACTTTTTTCACAATATCAGTATATCAAATTCAAAAATAAATTGCAATTCTTAAAGAAGTATTATATAATAGATTTGGTAGATTTTTTAGAAAAAACCACTCTGCCAAAAGATGAAGGTGAATTATGTATCACTTGATTTACAATCCGGTAGCCGGGAAGAAACGCGCGAAGAAAAATCTTCGCATCGTAGAAGAACTTTTGGAACAACGCGGTATAGCGTACGAGGTACATGCATCGTGCGACGTGCACGACGCGGAGGATATCGCAAGGAAGCTGTCCACCGCAGGGGAGACGGAATTTATCGTGCTCGGCGGCGACGGCACTTTGAACGAGGTGTTGAATGGACTTGCCGATCCGTCCGTGTGCAAGCTTGGCTTGATTCCCTCCGGCACGGGAAATGATTTTGCAGAGAAAATGGAGATTCCTCTTAATGCGGAAAAAGCGTTAGAACGTATTTTGAACGGAGAGGCAAAGCCCGTAGATTATATCGACGTCAGCGGAACACGCAGTATGAACGTAGCAGGCGTGGGGATCGACGTGGACGTTTTAGAGCGTTGCAAAAGGGGTAAAATGCACGGTAAGCTGAAATACGTGATGAGCTTGATTGCCAGCCTCTTTACGTTTAAAGGATGTAAAATCAAAATTGTAAGCGAGGGTAAAGAGGAGACGAAGGACGTGCTCATTTGCGCCGTATGCAACGGGACGCAATTTGGCGGTGGTATTCAAATTTGCCCTACGGCAGATCCTACAGACGGTAAGATGGACGTTATCATCGTGGATTGTATCGGCGGCGTGTTCAAAATCATCGGCGCATTTATGCAGCTTATGAAAGGGAAGGTGCTGACGTATCCCTTAACGACGCATTTCCAATGCGAAAGCGTTACGTTTATTCCCGAAAACAACGTACCCATTCAGCTGGATGGGGAAATTTATCACAATCATAATTTTGAGGCAAAAATTTGCAAAGGTTTGCGTTTTTATTGATGAAATAGATAAAAGAAGCGGGGCAGGTATGCGTTGAACCGCTTTGGTAGGTAGTATGTATATGACGAACGGAAGTTACAAAAAAATATTAGACCGAATGCCGCAAGGGGTGTTTGTGTTTGACAATAAACTGCGTGTGAAGTTCACCAACGCAGTGTTTCGCCGTTCGTTTTCCGACGGAGCAAAACCGCAAGGCACGTTGGCACAGGTGTTAAGCTGCAGTAAGAGTGGTAAATGCGGCGAGGGGAGCGTTTGCGAAAAATGCGCCTTTTTGTGCGTGATGAAAAGGGCGGTTTTGAAAGGCTGCGAACAGGAGGAAACGTTGCATACTACGGTGACGCATAGCGGCCGCACGGATAAGCTCTCGATGCGGATTCGCGTTGTGCCCATTGATGAAAAAGGCAAGATGTTCCTTGGTATGACGGAGGGAACGTATACTACGGAAATAGAAAGAGAAATGCTTTCGGCGCAGCAAATGCAACGCAGATTGTTGCCCGCAGGAAAGAGCGTAGGCGGCGTGACGTACGCCTATACCTATATTCCCAAGTACGGCGTGGGCGGAGACCTGCCCGACGTGTACGAGTTGAACGGCCAAACATATGGTATTTTATCCGACGTATCGGGCAAGGGGATTTCCGCAGGTATGCTTGCGGCCTTCTTAAAAGCGGCGTTCGATAAGAAACAACCGGATCTTGCCGTAGCGCTTTGCGAACTGAATGCAAAATTCAACGAATTGAGCCAGGACGAGCGTTCGTATATCACGGTATCGGCGGTGCGTATTGATAAGGCGAATCAAACCCTTAGGTATGCGGTGGCAGGGCATAACGTTCCGATTTTATTGAAAAATTCTTATGGGATTAACGAGATTGAATCGCCTGCGCCTCCCATTTCCAACTGGATGCCGGATTTCATCTATCAAGAAAACGAAATGCCCTTCGAGCATGGCGACGTGCTGGTCATGTGCACGGACGGCGTGACGGAATGCGTCAATTCCGCAGGGGAGCAATTTGGCATTGAGAGACTGGAAAGCGTACTGTTACAATCGCGTAGCGCAGAGGATTTCATTGCGAAAATCAAAGCGGCGCTTGGGGTATTCTGCGGCGGCGAATATTCCGATGACGTTACGGCAGTGGCATTCGATTTATAATCAAGTAAAATAGAAAATAAAAGGGGTATGTACAAGATGAAATGTGGCATACTGCCTATAAATAGGAGATAGTTATGGAAATTGTAAAGCTGTATCCCGAATGCAAGGATAATATTTGGGGCGGTGTAAAACTGAAAGAAAAATACGGTAAGCAAACGGAAAAAAATCCCGTTGCGGAAAGCTGGGAGTTGTCCTTTCATAAGGACGGCCCTACTCGTTTAGAGAATGGCAAAACGTTGCAAGAAACGGTAACGGAAAAGGAGCTGGGTAAAAATTGCAACGGTTTCCCGTTCTTCCCGATGTTGGTAAAGCTTATCGACGCAAAGCAAGATCTTTCCGTGCAAGTGCACCCTTCAGACGCGTACGCGTTAACGCATGAAAACAGCTTTGGCAAGACGGAAATGTGGTATATTGTCGAGGCGGAACAGGGGGCAGGTATCTACCTGGGTTTCAAGTGCGACGTTACGCAGGAAGAATACGAAACGGCGATTAAGAATAATACCTTGACCGAGCTTTTGAACTTTTTCGAAGTAAAGGCAGGGGATTGCTATTTCATTCCTTCGGGCACAATCCATGCCATCGGTACGGGCTGTTTGATTTGTGAAATTCAGCAAAACAGCAACCTTACCTACCGCGTTTACGATTACGGCAGAAAGGACAAAAACGGCAAGGAACGCGAACTGCACGTGGATAAAGCGTTGAAGGTAACGAGCCTTGAAAAATACGAATATACCCCTTTAAACCTGCAGACGGAGCAGGGGGAATTGCTCGGCTTGAGCCGCTATTTCACCACCACGTCCGTTTGCGTGAACGGCAAGAGCGCGGTGACGGCAGACAAGCGTTCGTTTAAGTGTATTACCTGCGTAAACGGCAGCGGTAAAATCGGTAATATTGTTGTGGAGACGGGGGATAGTTTCTTTGTTCCTGCAGGCTACGGCGAAGTTGCTTTGGAAGGTAAAATGGATCTAATCATGGCGGAAGTGCGTAAATATTACGTAGGGATCGACCTTGGCGGTACGTTCATTAAAGGGGGTATCGTGGACGATTTGGGCAATATCATTTATGCGGATAAAGTGCCCACTGAAAGTGAATTTGGGGCGGACAGGGTTGCGTTGAATATCGCAAACCTTGCAAAATCGTTGATGAAACGCTGTGGCTTGAATGCCGACGATATGGAGGGGCTCGGTATGGGCGTTCCCGGGATGATCGACAGCAAGGCAGGCAACGTCATTTATTCGAATAATCTTCGTTGGAAAGATTTCCGTATCGGTGAAACGGTAGAAAAACAAACGGGGTTGAAGGTAAAAATCGACAATGACGCCAACGTGGCGGCGCTGGGCGAAGCGAAGTTTGGCGCAGGGAAAGATTGTGAAAACACCGTAATGCTGACGCTTGGTACGGGGGTTGGTAGCGGTATCGTGGCTGACGGTAAGCTTCTTGAAGGAAATAAATCGGCAGGTGCGGAGCTGGGACACATGATCATCGTGGCAGGCGGCGAACAGTGCACTTGCGGCAGAAAGGGTTGCTTGGAGGCTTACGCTTCCGCAACGGCGCTGATTCGGGATACGAAACGTGCGATGAAAGCGCATAAGGATAGCAAAATGTGGGAAATCGGCTCCCTTGACAACGTAACGGGTAAAACGGCGTTTGATTATGCGGATAGCGATCCTTACGCGAAAGAGGTTGTCGATCAGTATATTGCGTATTTGGCGTGCGGTATCACCAACGTAGCGAATATCTTCCGTCCCGAAACGGTGTTGCTTGGCGGCGGCGTTTGCGGACAGGGTGATAGCCTTATCAAGCCGTTGCAAACGCTTGTCAATCAGGAAATTTTCGCAGGCGAGTTGGGTCCTAACGTGCCTATTCGCATTGCAGAGCTTGGTAACAGCGCAGGGCTTTTGGGTGCGGCGGCGTTACTCATGGAATAAACGAATAAAAAATAACGGCGCGGTAAGCAACTTGCTTACCGCGCCGTTTTCTATTGTTTAACGTTGTTATTAAGACTTAAGCGGTATATCCCCATTCTACGAGATGTTGGCCATAGTTCCAGGCCTCATGCCATCCGTCGGGTTGGCTTTCCGCTTCGCAGTAAACGGTTACATTGCCTCCGTTTATCATTGCAGGCCCTATATAAATCACGCTGTCGGGGATAAATACACTGGTCAAGTTTGCTCTATTGTACATAATTGCCTCGCGTTGGATATGCGTTACGCCGTTGGGAATTATTATGCTGATTACGGAAGAAGTATAATAGCCAAGGTATAAAGAACACATCCCAATTATTTTTGTATCTTGATGAAGTTCAACCTCGCTGACCGAATCAGAAGGAGTATAATGCATTAGCATAAAATAGGGATTACTTTCTGTGCCTAAATACGCTCCGTTCTTATATTCATTGAGGGTTAAGTTACAGCCGTAGAAGGCGTCCTCGCCTACCCAGGTTACGCTGTCGGGAAGGGTGACGCTTTCCAAGTTTCCACAAGAATAGAAAGCATAGTTGCCTATCGATTGACATACGCTGCCCGTTGCAAACGTTACCTTTACAACGTTGGCGTAACCAAATGTGTTAGTAGGGATTATCTTGACGTTAGCACCAATCGTTACCTGGATACCATCGCCGTAGCCGCCTGCGTCATAAAACGGAATTGGTAGGCTATCCGTAGGAAGCTGCAGATCCGTTGCATTGTAAATAATTTCGGTTAAATAAGGGGATCTAAATGCATAGTCGCCCATAAAGGTTACGCTTTGGGGGATGGTAATGCTGGTTAAACCGCAATTTGAAAAAGCGGAATTACCGATGGTGGTTACGCCATTGCCTAAGGTTGCGCTTGCCAAGTTGTTACAGGATTGAAAAGTACCTTCACCGATGGTGGTTACGCTGTCGGGGATGGTAATGCTGGTTAAACCGCAACCCGCAAAAGCGTAATTACCGATAGTCGCTACGCTGTTGCCTAAGGTTGCGTTTACCAAGTTGCTACAGGAATAAAAAGTACTGTCTTCAATGGCGGTTACGCTGTCGGGAATGGTAATGCTAGTTAAACCGCAACCCGAAAAAGCGGAATTACCGATGGTCGCTACGCTGTTGCCTATGGTAACGCTGGACAAATTATCACAATTATAGAAAGCATACTTGCCGAGGGTGGTTACGCTGTCAGGGATGGTTACGCTGGTCAAACCTGAGCAGTACTCAAAAGCTTCTTTGTTGATGGAGGTAACGCCGTCGGGGATAACCAAGTCGGTGATTTTTTCCCCGTTTAAGTATAAGTTGGCACCGTACTTAAAAATGCAGGTATCATCAAAGGTGGTATTACACCATGCCGCAAGATCGCTGATTTGGACTTTTTCTAAGCTGTCGCACGCGTCAAAGGCCTCATCCCCAATGAAAGTGATGGTGTCGGGGATGGTAACGCTTTCTATGTAGGATTCTTGCGAAAAAGCGTACGCGCCGATTTCCGTGACGGGTAAACCACGGTAGGTGGAGGGGATTACTACGTTCAAATCGGATACCGTTCCCATGCCCATAACGCGGTATTCTTCCTTGTCTGCAATTTTTTGATAACGCAGGCTTTCCGCAAAACCTACGTCGGGCATATCCACGCCGTCTAATACCGTGCCGTCCGTTAAGGTAAGCACCAGTTTTCCGTTTTCATCGATAAACGCCGAGGCGATCCCTGCGCCTGTTGTGCCGCGAAGACTTTCCAGCCATTCGTCCATCGTACCCGTGTATTCGGGGTGTGCCTGGCAATACAATTCATACGCGGATTTTCCGTCGACGCCGAGCGAGGACGAGTTGCCATCTCCGCTGTCGCCGTCTTTACAGGATGCAAGCGCAAAAGCACTTATCAATGAAAAAGCAATGGATAAAATACTAAGCCATACTTTTTTCCCTTTCATTTTTTATTCTCCTTATTGCTCTAAATCGGATCGGATAGCCCAACGCATTTTGGTGGATTTTGCGCGGCTGTTTTTTACACATTCTTCCGCAGAGGGACGAATGACTTCGTTTGCAATATCGCTGTATATTCCCGTACGGTAGAGGGCTTGGAACGCCTTTTTTACCAGTCTGTCCTCGCCCGAATGGAAGGTGAGAATCGCTACCCTGCCCCCGTGCTTTAACACGTTTGGCAGTTTTTCGAGGAATGCATACAGCACCTCAAACTCGCTGTTTACGTCAATGCGAATGGCTTGGAAAGTACGCTGACAGGATTTCTTAATCGCTTCCTTTTGCTCGTATTTGGGTAGAAATGCGAGGGCTTCTGCAATACAATCGCGAAGATTTGTCGTCGTTTCAACAGGCTTGCCCATGTATCGCCATTTCATGATATTATCCGCAATCTGTTTGGCGTACGGCTCGTCTGCGTTTTCAATCAAAATATGTTCGATTTCCTTGCGGTTGAGCTCTAAAAGGCGCTCTGCGCCGCTAACTCCCTTTTCGGGGTTCAAACGTAGGTCGAGAGGACCTTCCGTCTTAAAGGAAAAACCGCGCTGTGGATTGTCAATCTGCATGGAGCTAACGCCCAAGTCTGCCAACACGAAATCAAATTTTTTGCCCGTATCCGCCACCACTTGATCGACGTCTGCAAAATTTTGCAAACGGACGGTGAGGATATCCTCCCCAAAGCCTGCAGCTCGCAAACGTTTTTCTGTTTTTGCCGATTCGATGGGGTCGACGTCCAGTCCGTAAATATGCCCAACGCCGTTTAGCTTTTCCAGCATCGCTTTGGTATGACCGCCGTAGCCGAGCGTCGCGTCTAAGCCGATTTGCCCCGGTTGAATATCCAAAAGATCAAGGATTTCCTGTACCATAATGGAAATATGCATGCCGGCAGGGGTGTGACCTTTGTCTAGGATATGCTGTACGTCTGCGGCATACTTTTCAGGATTTAATTCTTTGTACTTTTCCTCAAAACGCTTAGGATGTGTGCCTGAATAGCGGACTCTGCGCTTGTGCGGGGTAGAGTTATTTTCCATAATGAACGTCCTTGTTTCGTTGTTGCTTCTATTATAATGGAATGGGGGAGAAAAGTCAAACAATTTCTTTCGGAAGAAGATTACTGTGCACGAAAAGGCAACGGTAAGAGGTTCTGCGCTTTGCGCAGAGCTTTACCATCGAAAAATTGTCAACGGATATTATTATGTTTACTTTTTTACGGCGGTTCGCGCGAACTCCTACGTATATAGGAATTCGAGTAACTCTCAGTTGCATACAGCAAAAGCCCACGGCATACTGCCGTGGGCTTTTGCTGGTGCACCGTAAGAGGTTCGAACTCCTAGCCTTTGGTTCCGTAGACCAACGCTC
>JAZNXS010000008.1:0-12884 GCA_045594025.1 Candidatus Scatosoma sp. | reverse complement strand
ATGTCCTCCTTTTGGTTTTTATTTTGGGTTTGCAGACCTCAATTTATTATACCGAAAGGAGTTTCTATTTTCAAGAATTATATGTTTAACATTTTCTGAACCCCGCGTCTAACGCGGGGTATTCTTTATACAATAAAAAAGAGCCTTGTAAAAGGCTCTTTTTATTTCCTATTATAAATTCTTTTCAACAAAGGCTTCCAACGCCGCCTGCGGTACAAAGCCGAGGTTATTATCTACGGGCTTACCGCCTTTAAATGCGATTACGTTGGGAATCGAAGTGATACCGTACTTCATTGCCGCTTTTTCACTATCTTCTTCGTCCACGTCAATTTTCACGAACACCGCTTTGTCTTCGTACTTATCGGAAACTTCCTCAAATACGGGGGCAAGCATTCTGCAAGGGCCGCACCACGTTGCCCAAAAATCACAAAATACCGTCTTATCCGACGTGGAAATAATTTCTTCCAAATTTTCCGCATTTACATATTTAACCATCTTTTTTTCCTTCCTTGTGTTAGTATTGTTATTTATTTTGAAAATATGCAACTATGTCTGCAAATTCCACGCTTTCGCTTTCGCCCGTTGCCATACATTTCACGTTTGCCTTGCCTTCCGCCAGCTCGTTGCCGCCGATTACCGCCACGTACTTCGCGCCGATTTTATCCGCGTATTTAAACTGCGCCTTTACCGAACGGTCCATGTGATCGATTTCAGCAATCACGCCGGCTCTGCGAAGTGCCGAAGCCAACTCGAACGCCTTTTTACGGCAGTCGAGATCCATACCTGCGATATACACGGTAGGCTTAGAGGGTTCGGGAATGGTTACCCCCGATTGTTCCATAACAATCAACAAACGTTCGATCCCTGCTGCAAACCCTACCGCAGGGGTGGGCTTACCGCCAAGCTGTTCGATGAGTCCGTCGTATCTGCCGCCTGCGCATACCGTACCCTGCGCCCCGATCGAAGTGGACACGAACTCAAACACGGTACGGGTGTAGTAGTCCAACCCACGCACGATACGAGCATCCACTTCATAGTCTACGCCTGCAAGTGTAAGACATGCCTTAACCTCTTCAAAGTGCGCACTGCAATCCTCGCAAAGATAATCGAGAATCTTCGGCGCGTTCACGTTGATCTTCTTACAGCCTTCCTCTTTGCAATCCAACAAACGAAGGGGGTTCTTTTCATAGCGGTTTTTACAATCGCCGCAAAGTTCCCCAAGAACAGGCTCGAAAAACGCTTTCAAAGCTTTGTTATATGCAGCTCTGCAAGTGGGGCAGCCGATCGAATTGATATACAGCTTGATCTGTAAACCCAGCTTTTTCAAAAGCGTATCCGCCGTTAAAATGGTTTCCGCATCCGTTTGCGCGCTGGATGAGCCGTACACTTCCACACCGAATTGGTGAAATTCTCTAAGACGACCTGCCTGCGGACGCTCGTAGCGGAACGCAGGAATGATATAGTACATTTTTGTAGGCAAAACGCCGCTATTCATACCGTTTTCGATAAACGAACGCGCTACGCCTGCCGTCCCTTCGGGTTTCAAGGTAATCGAACGATCGCCCTTATCCTTAAAGGTGTACATTTCTTTCGTGACGATATCCGTGGTATCGCCAACGCCACGCTGGAACAGCTCGGTGTGCTCAAACACAGGGGTGCGGATTTCTTTGATGTTGAAAAGTTCCGACACCTCACGCGCCATGCCTTCTACGTATTGCCATTTGTAAGAATCTGTGGGCAGAACGTCCTTCGTGCCCTTGGGAATGTTAATCATATTGTTTTCCTATATGTTTTTATTTGTTATGAAATGAAATCGTTTCGATACTGTACGAAACTTAAAACGTAGAGATGCAAGCAAGACAAGAAGCGGCGAGTATGTCGATAGGAGTGTACTAGCCGTACACGACTGAGACACACGGAGCCACGACACAGTATTGCGCCGCATATATACGTTTTATTACAGAACGTATTTTTTAAGGTTACGATCCCCCGTTAACTTCTGTAAATGCTCGTCAACGTATTTTCTGTCGATGTTTAAGGTGAAGGTGGGATAATCGCCGCCTGCGTTGTAGGAAATGTCCTCTAAAAGATATTCCATCACCGTATGCAAACGTCTTGCGCCGATGTCTTCACTGGTCAAATTCAGTTCTACCGCAACCTCTGCAATTCTCTCAATCGCACCTTGGTCAAACTGTAAATCAATGTTGTCCACGCCAAGCAATTTCCCATACTGGAAGGTGAGCGAATTTTCCGTTTCCGTAAGAATTTTTACAAAATCCTCTTTCGTTAAGCTGTGCAATTCCACCGAAACGGGGAATCTACCCTGCAATTCGGGAATCAAATCCTCAATCGCCGCCACGTGAAACGCACCTGCCGCGATAAAGAGAATGAAATCCGTCTTAATCGGGCCGTATTTCGTTACCACCGTCGAACCTTCTACAATAGGCAGAATATCACGTTGCACGCCTTCCCTGGAAACGTCCGCGCCGTTGTGATTGCCCTTGCCTGCAATTTTGTCGATTTCGTCGATGAATACAATGCCGTCGTTTTCGGCGCGATAGAGCGCCTCCGATTTGATCGCGTCCTCGTCAACGAGTTTTTCCGATTCTTCCGCAAGCGCGATTTGGAAAGCTTCCTTCACCGTGAAACGGCGTTTTTTCTTTTTCGGAGGGAACATATCCCCGAAAATACTGCCGATGGAAATCGATGCGCCGCCAGGAGCAAGCTCCATGGGCTGTTGAGGGACGTCCACCACTTCCATTTCCACCATAAAATTATCGTACGCGCCGCTACGCAATCCATCCAAGAGATTCGCCTCGAATACTTCCTTTGCAAGCTCTCCCTTCTCTTCCTTTTTCGCCTCCGCCAAAACACGCACAAGGCGTTTTTCAGCTGCCGACGTCGCGCGATATTTTACTTCTTCTTCCTTTTCCGCTTTGACAAGTCTGTAAGCGCACTCCGCTAAGTCACGGATCATGCCCTCAACGTCCTTACCAACGTAGCCCACCTCGGTATACTTCGTCGCCTCCACCTTAACGAAGGGGGCTTTCACCAACTTTGCAAGTCGTCTGGCGATCTCCGTTTTACCGACGCCCGTAGGACCTTTCATAATAATGTTTTTCGGCGTGATTTCCTCGCGAATTTCAGGGGGGAGCTGCGCCCTTCTGTAACGGTTTCTCAGCGCAATCGCCACCGCCTTTTTCGCTTCGCTTTGCCCGATGATATACTTGTCTAATCTATATACGATCTGTTTAGGGGATAAATCCATATCAGTCATCCTCCTTTTTTGCTGTTTTTTTCGCTTTTGCAGTAGGCATGTCCGTGTTTACCGAATCTTTCCCCACCACCTCGCAACGAATATTATCATTGGTGAACACGCAGATTTCCGAGGCGATCTTCAACGCTTTTTTTGCAATCGTTTCGGGATCGTAATCGGTTTCTTTGTACAGCGCCCTCGCTGCAGCCAACGCGTAATTGCCGCCGCTACCGATGGCGCAAACTCCTTCGTCAGGCTCAATTACTTCCCCTGTACCCGAAAGCACAAGCAAGGTGTTTTCATCTGCCGTGATCATCATCGCGTCTAACTTTCTGCCGATCTTGTCACTTCTCCAAAGCTCTGCAAGTTCCACCGCAGAACGCATTAAATTACCGCCGAATTTATTCAGCATGCCTTCAAAACGCTCAGTGAGCGCGAATGCGTCCGTGACCGAGCCTGCAAACCCTAAAATGACTTTACCGCCGAAAATGCGGCGTACTTTTATCGCCGTGTTTTTAAAAATAACCGATTCGCCCATGGTAACCTGTCCGTCGCCGGCAATCGCCGTCACGCCGCCACGCTTTACCGCGCAAATGGTCGTACCTCTAAATTCCATATTCTTTTCCTTCCTTATAAAGTTTCCGCGAGCTCTTTTACCGAGGTCAATGCCCTTTCCGCCAGCGCCTTATAGCGTTCCTTTTTATCACGGATACGCGTGGGCATGGGCGCTAAAATCCCAAAATTCGCATTCATGGGCTGAAAATCCTTGGTTGGCGTGGAAATATGCGTTTCCAAAGCGCCGCACACCGTTTTTTCATCAAAGACATGGGTGCCTCGTCCAAGAATTTCATCTGCAATATGGATGGCTGCAAGCAAGCCGCTTGCCGCGCTTTCCACATATCCCTCAACACCCGTGATTTGCCCTGCGAAAAAGAGCCTACGATTATTCTTAACCGAAAAATCACGATTCAAAACATCGGGAGACTGAATGTACGTATTTCTATGCATTACGCCGTAACGCAAAAAGTCTGCATTTTTCAGCGCAGGAATCATAGAAAACACTCGCTTTTGTTCGGGAAATTTCAAATTCGTTTGAAAGCCGACCAGATTATACGCCGTCCCTGCCTCGTTTTCTTTACGAAGCTGTAACACGGCATACGGGCGCTTCCCATCTTCATCTGCAAGCCCTACAGGTTTTAACGTACCGTAGCGCAAAGTATCCCTTCCGCGCGAAGCCATAACCTCGATGGGCATACAGCCTTCAAAAATTTCTCCTTTTTCAAACGCATGCAAATGCGCGCGCTCCGCCGCCAGCAATTCGTCCACGAAATTGTAATATTCCTCTTTCGTCATGGGGCAGTTGATATAATCCCCCGTACCCTTTCCGTAGCGATCCCCCGTAAAGGCGCACGTCATATCCACGCTTTCCGCCGACACGATAGGCGCAGACGCATCATAGAAATGCAGTCCGCCGCCAAATAAACGCAAAATATCCGCGCTGAGCGCGTCTGACGTCAACGGGCCTGTTGCAATAATCACATACCTACCCCCGTCCTTTTCCGTATCGGGTATAGTTATAACCTCCTCGGAGACCAAGCTAAGGTTATCACAGGTTTTCAGCTTTTCCGTGATATACGCGGAGAAACGCTCTCTATCCACCGCCAAAGCCGCGCCTGCAGGTACTTTCGTTGCGTCTGCCGCCTCGATTATCATCGAGCCCAGGATACGCATTTCTTCCTTTAACAGCCCGCACGCGTTGGCATAGACGTCATTGCTTTTTAGGGAGTTGGAACATACCAACTCCCCATAATTTTCACTTTCGTGCGCAGGGGTAAACTTTTTCGGCTTCATCTCCACCAACGTCGTTTTAATTCCGTGACGGGCAAGATAATACGCCGCCTCGCTCCCGGCGAGTCCGCCCCCTACGACAAGAACTTCTTTTGCCATTCCGTCATTACTCCTCAAAATCGATGGGGAAGTAGTCCTGATCATAATCGAAGTATACAGGCTCTTCCGGAATAGGCGGTTCGAAATCGTCCTGCATTTGTATCTTCTTTGCTTGCTTAGAATCGGGTTTTACGTGATAATCGCAATCCTTATTACTGCATTTTACGCCGCCGCGCCCCGTCTTTACAAGCGCCGTTTCACATAAAGGACACTTTTCGCCCGTGGGAATATCCCAGCTCATAAACTTACAGTCGGGATACCCGATACAGCTGTAATACACCTTGCCGCGCTTGGATTTTCTAACGCTCATCGCCGAGCCACATTCAGGGCACAAGCCTGCAAGCTTGGGCTCTTCATCGGTGGGCATAGACATGGTGGTTTTACAATCGGGATAGCTAGGACAAGCCAAGAATCTACCGAATTTACCACTCTTAAATACCATATTTTCGCCGCACTTCGGGCAACGTACCGCAGAAATTTCTTCCGCGCTTTCACTAAGAATGTTGTGACATTCAGGATAATTGGAACAAGCCAAGTACTTCCCAAATTTCCCCATTCTTCTCAGCATGAAATGTCCGCACTTACCACACACTTCATCCGTCAAACGGTCGCCGTAAGCGGACGCTTTGCGCAGGTTTTGTTCGAACCCAGGATAGAAATCCCCGATGACCTTGCGCCATTCTACACCGCCGTCTTCGATGTCGTCCAAACGAGTTTCCATACCTGCCGTAAAGCC
This sequence comes from Candidatus Scatosoma sp., assembly GCA_045594025.1. Taxonomy (GTDB): domain Bacteria; phylum Bacillota; class Clostridia; order Christensenellales; family Borkfalkiaceae; genus Scatosoma. The sequence continues at coordinate 6,945 of JAZNXS010000008.1, read as the reverse complement.
GACGTCCATGACATCCACAAAGCAGGAGAGCAACATATCCACAACGTCGTACGCAATGGGCGTAGGATACATATACTTACCGTCTTTTTTGACGTATTTTTGCATGAGTTTCGAGATGATCGTCGCATACGTGGACGGTCTGCCGATCCCCTTTTCTTCCATCGTTTTAACCAGCGACGCATCCGTATAACGAAGGGGCGGTTTGGTAAATTTTTGCTCCTTCTGCATACTGATTAAATCCAGGACGTCTCCTTCGTTGAGGTTGGGAAGAAGCTTTGCGGAACTGATTTCGTCCTCGTCGTCCTTCTTTGCGCTTACGTCCTGATATACCGCTGTAAAGCCTGCAAACAGCATCACTTTTCCGCTTGCTTTGAAAATATAACCGCTGTTATCGATTTCCATTTGCATGCTGTTATATCTCGCCTCTGCCATTTGCGAAGCCAAGAAACGTTCGTAAATCAAACGGTAAAGAGAATAATGCTTTTTATCCAACAGCTTTTTCGCCTTGTCGGGCGTCATTTCCAAATCGATGGGACGAATCGCTTCGTGCGCGTCCTGCGCCCCCTTCTTCGATGCGTAATAATTCGGCTTTTCGGGCGCGTATTCCTCACCGTACACCGCGCGGATTCTCGCCAACGCTTTCGCTTGCGCTTCCTTGGAAACACGGACAGAGTCCGTTCTCATATACGTAATAAACGCGATATGATCGCCGTTTTCCGTTGCGATACCTTCATAGAGATGCTGTGCCAGCGTCATGGTATCAGGCGCGGTAAAGCCAAGCTTCGTCGACGCGTCCTGCTGTAAGGAGCTGGTGGTAAACGGAGCAGGCGCGTGCGCTTTAATCACCGATTTTTTCGTTTTGGAAACGACAAACTTTCCGTTTTCAATAACGGATAATACCTGCGCCGTTTCTTCTGCGGACGAAGGCTTATACTTACGGTTTCCCTTCTTTTCAAGCATCGTTTTAAACGACGCGTATTCCTTGCGAATATCCTGCAATTCTGCCGTCAAATTCCAGTATTCCTGCGGCTTGAACGCCGTAATTTCGCGTTCTCTTTCCACCACCAAGCGAAGAGCTACCGATTGCACACGGCCGCCCGAAAGCGTACGCTTGCCGTTGCCGTTTTTATCTTCGATTTTGTGGTTGAGCAAGGTGGAGAGCTTATACCCTACAAGACGGTCTAATACTCTTCGCGCTTGTTGCGCGTCCACCAAGCTGTAATTGATGGTGCGGGGGGATTTCAATGCCGCTTCAATCGCGGATTTGGAAACCTCGTTGAACTCGATACGGTTTTTGCCATTCTCGTCAAGCCCCAACACCGTCTGCAAATGCCATGCAATCGCTTCCCCTTCTCTATCAGGGTCGGTTGCGAGATATACGCGGTCGGCTTTTTTCGTCGCGTCCGTCAAACGGCGAATAACGTCCTCTTTCCCTTCGGAATTGACGTACTTCGGTTCATAATTGTTCTTGACGTCCACGCCCAGCGTGTGCACGGGCAAATCGCGGATATGGCCGGCTGAAGCGTCCACACGGTACTGCCCTTTGAGGTACTTGGAGATGGTTTTCGCCTTGGAAGGCGACTCTACGATAATTAAATCCATTCTATATTCCTTCACATCATTTTTTGCAAATTGAGATTTTTTCAAGTTATATAGCAGCGTAGCGGTTACCGCCCAAAGCCACTGCCATGCCCTTGACTTCCAAAGCGGATAACACCGCTTTTGCTTTAAACGCAGGAATTCCTGCCTTTGCCGACAGCTCGATAATATGCCCTTCCGACATATCTTTGAGCGCCGACAGCATCTTTTCTTCGTCTGCCGTCAATACGACGGACGCTTTCTTCTGTGTAATTGTTATGCCCATCAAAGCGGTGACGTCAAACGCATTTTCTACCAAAACACCGCCCGATTTCAACAAAGCGTTACAGCCTGCGCCTGCCGCGCTACCTGGGAAATATGGAATCGCAAAAAGCGTTTTTCCAAATTCCTTGGCGTATTTTGCCGTAATCAACGCGCCGCTTTTTTCTGCCGCGCCAAGCACCAATACCCCTTCGCCAAGCGCAGCAAGCAGCTTGTTTCGGTGCTCGTAGGAAAAGCTTCGAACCGGCGTTTCGTACGAATACGGAGATAATAGCAAACCGCGCTCCGCCACTTTTTCCAAAAGCGCAAAACTACTTTGCGAAACGGAAGAAAAACCGCCTGCCAGCAAACAAATCACCTTGCCGCTACCGCTAAGCGCCCCTTCAATCGCCGCGCCATCGCCACCGTCTGCCGTACCCGTTACGACGATGACACTCTCGGAGAGCTCTTTAGAAATCCTCATCCCCAGCTTTAAGGCAGGGGCAGGTGTGCGACGAGAACCGACAATCACCAGCTTTCTTTCCTGCAATAATCGGATATCCCCCTTTGCGTACAGCACGGGAGGCGCGTCCGAAAGTCCTTTCCACTCCGCAGGATAATCGGGAGAGGAAATGGGAATTTCTATAATCGATTGTATTTTACCTACGTTTTGCAACAGTGTACTCCGTTAAACAAATAAAAAGTTGGGGTGGATGATAAGATAAATCAAAGCCGCCATTTGCCAAGCGATACCAAGCAAGTGCACGAAATGAAAATACCATTTTTTCGTTTTATGCCGAACGGCGTGCATCGCCAAATATCCGCCAAACGCACCGCCGAAAAAGGATAATCCCAACAACGTCGCTTCGGGGATTCGCCATGCCCCCTTTTTGGCTTTCTGCTTATCCGCCGCATACGTGATAAACGTAATCAGGGATAAGACAACAAGATAAACAATAAATATTTTCAGCGTCATAGTTCGTCAATCGATATTCGATAAATCAGCGCCGTACGTTCTGTACGAAATCGCCTCGTATAAGTGTTCAGGGGTGATATTTTCGGATAAATCCAAATCAGCAATCGTACGCGCTACTTTTAAGATTCTGGAACGCGCCCTTGCCGAGAGATGCAAGCTCTCAAACGCTTCTCTAAGCACGTCTTCACATTCCTTGCTTAAACGGCAGTATGCACGGGTTTCCTTTTCTCCCATTTCCGCATTCGTTGCGACCATACTCCCTTCAAATCTCGCGCGCTGTATTTTTCTTGCGCTGTCCGCCCTCGCTTTCACCACCGCGCTGGATTCCTCCTGCGTTTCAGATACAAGAGCGTCATAGTCCACGCCGTCCACTTCCACCTGAATATCGATTCTATCCAGCAAAGGCCCTGATACACGGGCGCGATATTTACGAATATCGTTAGGGGTGCAGCTACAACGACGCTTCGCGCTGCCGTAATTGCCGCAAGGACAAGGATTCATACTAGCGCAAAGCATAAAGGAAGCAGGATACGTTACCGTTCCCCCTGCTCGGGAGATGGTGATAACGCCGTCTTCCAAAGGCTGACGGAGCGCTTCCAAAGCGGAACGCTTATATTCGGGCAATTCATCTAGGAACAACACGCCGCCGTGCGCCAAGCTGATTTCCCCAGGATGCACCGATTTATTGCCGCCGCCGCAAAGGGATACGGTCGTTGCCGTGTGGTGCGGACTTCTAAATGGACGCTCCGTTACGATACCCGCTTCCCCCAAAGTACCTGCCACCGAGTGTATCTTCGTAATTTCCAAAGCCTCTTCAAAGGACATATCGGGAAGCACGGACGGCAAGGATCTTGCCAGCATCGTTTTACCGCTACCCGGAGGGCCGACAAACAGCACGTTGTGTCCGCCTGCCACCGCCACTTCCAAGGCGCGCTTTGCAATCGCCTGCCCTTTCACAAACGCCAAATCGTACGAGGTTTTCTTTTCCAAAACCGTCCTCTCGAAAGCGCCTGCAGGCACCGGTTCCATGGGCGCAATGCCCGACAAATGATTGTATACTTCTTTTAAATTCTTTGCAGCATATACGTTGACGCCGCGGATAAAACTCGCTTCCTTTGCATTCCCGTACGGAACGACGAATTTCGTGAAGCCTTTATCCCTCGCAGAAATAATAGAGGGCAATACCCCCGATACGGGACGCAGATCGCCGTTTAAAGCCAGTTCACCCAAAAAGATAATCCCCTCGACGTCCGCTTCCAGCGTACCGTAGCCGAGCAGCAAGCTCACCGCCACGGGCAAATCAAAGGACGATCCCTCCTTTTTGACGTAGGCAGGGGCGAGGTTAACGGTAATTTTATGCATAGGAAATTCCAGAGCGCTGTTCTTGACTGCGCTTCTGACGCGTTCCTTAGATTCTTTTACCGCCGCGTCGGGCAAACCGACCATCTCATAGGAAGGCACCCCTTTGGAAATATCTGCCTCTACCGTGACGCAGACGCCTTCCAACCCCGACAGCGCATAACTTTGTACCTTTGCAATCATAACCTATCCCTTTTCTTGAAAAACGAACTCCGCAAGCAGATACTTGCGGAAAGTGTATTATCTGAAAAATCCGTTGGAAAGAATACTCAACCAGCTGAACGTTTTCGCATTGGACGCCATAACGGTAATGCCGTACATCGCAGGAATGCTAAGTGCGAAAACCACTGCAAACATCGCAACCACAACGAAACATACCAAATTGATTAACAATTTATCCTTTTTATTTTCAGGTTCGGGCAACAGCGCCAAAACGAGGGGCAAGAAGCCAACGTAGCATACTTGGAATATCAAGCTTGTCAAAAGCGAGAAGTTGCCGCGGATTGCCGCCGCCAAGAACGCCGCCAACATGCCGCTTACCAATACGATATACGTTCTTCTGATACGCAACGTTTTCTTATCCTTACGCTTCTGTACGAAATCGAGAATAAATTTCACCGTAGCGCCAAGGAAAGCCAACGCAGACGCAAATAAGACCGCCGCATTCGGCAACACGTGCCAACCGAGATATGCGCCCTCTGCCGTCGAAGCCGCGCCCGTGTATAACGTAGCCGGTTTGAAAGGAATTAACCAAGCCAGGATATGGCTGGTATTTGCCGCCGTGTAAACGGTAACGCCGTTGTCCCTAAGAGAACCGGTCAAGCCCTTCCAAAGAATGACGATGAAGTTCTGTTCCGTTATATTATACGCACGTACGTATGCAGAATAGCAAACTACCGTTGCAAAGAGCACCAAAATCGCCGTGCTCATCACAAAGCCAAGCGCTGCCAAACCGTATGCAATACGGTTTTTCATAGCAAAAGTTTCCTTTACTGCCTTTACCTCAGCGGAAGCCTGATCACTTTCCGTGTCCCCCGCGGAAACCTTTGAAAGCGCAAGCTTATACGCCAAGTGCTGTCTTCTCATACCGAAGCCAAACAACGTGAGAATACCGGCTACGGGAATCACCGCCGTCAAATCCATCGCCATCGCAACAGAAGCAAATAAACCGGAAACGAGCACGTTCATACTGCCGCGGATCAAATCTTTGGAAGAAATACCGTACGCGAAGAAGCGGTACATAAAGTATGCGGAAGCCAACAAAGCACTTGCCACCATCGCATAGGGAGCGCCCATACGGCCCACTGTCGTCACCATACCGCCGAGCATCAGCGCTACGCTAAACCAAAACGCGCATTGATCTTTTTTGGTGAGTTCTTTGATCAGCAAGAACGCAAACAAAATCAAAAGACAGGTAGCGATAAACGCAGGCAAACGCAACGCAAACGGACTAACGCCGAACAGCGCCACGGAAGGCACCATCAATACCGTTGCCAAATAATTGAAGTTACCGTCTAACGTGTAATAGCTGTCGTCATATTTTTCGTTGCCACTCAAAACGTTTTGCACCGCGCTCATGTAATGCCCTTCCTCGGGGGCAAAATTCGAAAAAGCGTCGTTGTCGGGCAAGATGTTCCCTTCCTCGTCCACAAAACGAGCAAAGCTTTCCTGCGCGTCAAGCGTTTTTTCTACTTCCGCTTTCGAATAGGCGCCACCGGGGCAATAGGATAATTCGATAAGCTTTCCGTTCGTATCCAACGCAACGACTTCGTTGATTTCCAGGTTCACCGAAGCGGAAATCACCAACTTCTTTACCGAAGCCTTAATCGAGTTCTGCGGAATCGCTATCCAATTGTACAAGCCGTCCGAAATAACCCCTTTTTCCGAACTGTTACCAAGCGTAGCGGAACCCAACCCCGTAAACGTGGAAATCCCCGAAATTGCACTGCTCGAGGTAGAATATCTTGCGGTAATCATAGCCGTCTCTTCCTCGGTGTGCAACGCCCCTACGTTGACGTAAACGGCGCGCAAAGACGTGCTTTGCATTTGATAGTAAACAGCTTTACCTTGTATGAACGTTAACGAATCTCCTGCGGTTACCGTACTCCCCAACGTAAACATCCCAACGCTGAAAAATGCAATCAATAAAAGGATAAACGACCACACGTAAGCGGTTATCTTTTTCATAGTGCTCCTTTGAAGAATCTCCCCTTAAAAAGGCAAAATTACTTCATTATATATTATCTGCATTCTATTGTAACCGAAAAAAGAAAAAAAGTAAACCGAATTATAGGTATTTTTTTAAAAAATAAACCTGCCGTTTTACGACAGGTAAAAATGACAACAATGAAAATTAAAAACCGTTCCACGTAGAACAAAATCCCTATGTTACTATAATGCAACGTACGGGTATGCGCGATACTCTATTAAAAAAACGTGCGAGAAGACGCTAAGTCTGCGTCCAACGTCAGATTGAAAAAAAATAAGTCCGCCGTTGACTTTGGGCGAACTTATCCTTTTCGGTTTCAATATCCGACTTAAATTTTTTCCTTAACTTTAGCAGCTTTACCGGTAAGACCGCGCAGATAATACAACTTCGCTCTTCTAACCTTACCCTTTCTCACTACCGTGATGGAAGCGATCTTCGGGGAATGAAGAGGATAGGTTTTTTCTACGCCTACGCCGTAAGAAATGTGGCGTACGGTGAAAGTTTCGGAAATGCCGCCGTTTCTCTTTGCGATTACGACGCCTTCGAAGTTCTGTACACGTTC
>JAZNXS010000007.1:0-12975 GCA_045594025.1 Candidatus Scatosoma sp. | reverse complement strand
TATTGGTCGGTTATACGGGCACGGAGACCGATCTGACGTTGCCGAACGGTATTACGAAGATTTATCAATATGCGTTCGCTTATGGCAGTAGCTTGACGAGCGTGGTAATCCCCGACAGCGTAACCACGATTGGCGAGGGGGCGTTCTGTCATTGCTATAGCTTGACAAGCGTGGTAATCCCCGACAGCGTAACCACGATTGGCGAGGGGGCGTTCTATAATTACTATAGCTTGACGAGCGTATATATTACGGATATAGCGGCTTGGTGTAATATTTCATTTGCGAACTCTTACGCAAATCCTTTATATTATACAAAAAATTTGTATTTTAACAACGAATTGGTCACTGAATTGATTATTCCCGATACAGTTGCCGAAATTAAAGACTATGCGTTCTATAATTGGTCTAGCTTGACGAGTGTGGTAATTGGCGACGGTGTAACCACGATTGGGGGTAGTGCGTTCCGCTATTGCAGTAGCTTGACGAGCGTGGTAATTCCCGACAGTGTAACCTCGATTGGATATCAGGCGTTCTATGATTGCTATAAGTTGACGAGTATTACGTTTGAAGGTACTATGGAACAATGGAATGCAATCAAGAAAGGATCGTATTGGAAGACTAACGTTCCTGCAACCGAGGTTATTTGTTCGGACGGAACGGTGGCGTTGTAAGTCTATCAAAAAAATTTGCAAAAGTTGCGTAAAATAGTTGCTAATTGCAAATAATCATGGTATAATAAGGATACTTAATAATGCTTTTGTTATTGAGAGTGGTTTTCGAGCCACTCTCAATCTTTATGTTAAGGCCAACGTTCCGTTGGATCAAGTAGTGAGTGCTATCCACGTGTTTATAGATAGTTCCGTATATCACGGTAACTGCTCTTAAAGTTAGGAGATATTATGAAAATCAAATCCATTGAAGAAATTCAAAATGCGCTTGCGCTCATTGCGGACGAAATGCAAATCGAGATCGTAGAGGTTGAATTCAAGCAGGGCAGAGAGCCTGCACTCACCGTCTATATCGATATCGAAGGGGGCGTGGACCTCGACACTTGCGAAAAGTTCCACCGCGCGATCGATCCCGTACTCGATGAGGTGGATCCCACCTTCGGCGCTCCGTACACCCTCAACGTATCCAGCCCCGGACTTGACAGACCTTTGAAAACGGATAGAGATTATCAAAAGTGCATCGGCGCTTTGGTCGAAGTCAAGCTGTTTGCGCCCATGCAAGGCAAGAAGCTGTTCGAGGCGATTTTGAAAGGGCACGACGAAAACTGCGTGTATTTGGACAACAAGGGCGAAGAGCTCAAGCTGGAAAAGAGCAAGATTGCCAAGATCTGCCGCGCGATCGATTTCGCGGCGCTCGGTTTTTAATACTCGGCGCAGATACAATCAAAGTAAATAAAAAAATCAACCATATAAATTTTACGAAAATTCATTAGGAGAACAAAACAATGGAAAACAAAGAGTTTTTTGCGGCGCTTACCGATTTGGTAAAAGAAAAGGGCATCAGCGAAGAAGCATTTATCGCAACGCTTGAAAATGCGCTTGCATCCGCTTATAAAAAGCAGTTTGAGGGCGGTGCGGAAATCACCGTTTCTTTGGATGCGGAAAAGGGTAGAATCGAATTTCAGGCGACCCGTTACGTTGTAGAAGTTGTAGAGGATAAGGATAAGGAAATTTCCTTGGAAGACGCGCAGGAGCTCAATCCTTCGCACCAGGTTGGCGATAAAATCGTTAAAACCTTCATTCCCAAGGATTTCGGCCGTATTGCCGCGCAGACTGCTAAGCAGGTTATCTTGCAGAAATTGCACGAAGCGGAACGCGACAACACCTTCTCCGAATTTTCGGATAAGGAAGGCGAGTTGATGGAAGGCGTGATTCGTAAGATTGACGAACGCAACGTTTACGTAGAACTCGGCGATAAGAAAATTGAAGGCGTTATGCCTCCGCAGGACCGTGTAAACACGGAAAGATACGCGCTTGGCGACAAATTGAAGGTATTCGTAAAGCGTGTTAAAAATAACGGTAAAAACTCGCAGATCGTGGTTTCCCGTACGGCGCAGGGCTTGGTAAAGAAGCTCTTCGAAGAACAGGTTCCCGAAATTGCGCAGGGTATCGTAGAGATTAAAGAAATTGCGCGTGAACCTGGTCAGCGTACCAAGATGGCGATCGTTTCTAACGACGCGCGCGTGGACGCAGTCGGCGCATGTGTAGGTAACCGTGGCGCAAGAGTAAACGCTGTTGTAGAAGAACTCGGCGGCGAAAAGATCGATATTATTCTTTGGAATGAAGATCCCCTCGCGTTCATTTATAAAGCGCTTTCCCCTGCAACCGTACTTTCCGTAACGGCAAAGGGCGAAAAGAGCGCTATGGCGATTGTACCCGACGACAAGCTTTCGCTTGCAATCGGCAGAGACGGTCAAAACGCGCGTTTGGCGGCTCGCCTTACCGGCTGGAAGATTGACGTAAAGAGCGCTTCTTCCCCTGAAGCAGCTGAGATCCTTGCACAGATTGAAAACGAAGAAGCGGCAGACGAAGAATAATCCGCAAGGAGGCAGGGTATGCCCAAGAAGAAAAATATTCCCATGCGTATGTGTATTGCTTGTCGGGAGATGAAGCCGAAAGCGGAAATGACGCGCGTGGTTAAAAATGCCGAGGATGAAATATTCCCCGACCCCACGGGAAAAGCACCGGGGCGCGGCGCATACGTATGCGCAAACGGCGATTGTTTGAAAAAGGTAGTCAGCAAAAAACTGCTGCATAAAACCTTTTCGACAAACGTAGCGCCTGAGGTGTATCAGGGGGTAGAGGAGGACGCTCTTGGAGAGAAGTAAGATAGAAACCTACCTCGGTTTTTGTATCCGTTCCCGAAAGATTATTTTCGGCGCGGAGACTATTGAAAAACAAAGAAAAGGAGTTTACCTGCTCATCATGGACGGTGGGATCGGTAAGAACTCGTTAAAGCCCATGATGAAAGCGCAAGAAACGCTCGGTTGTCCGTTGTATATTACGGATGAGGGGACGTTGGCGGAATGGGTACACCGCCCCGCGGTAAAAGCGGTGGCAATTACAGACAATCATCTTGCGTCGGCGATGCTCAAGGCTGCTGACGGAGAGCCGAAATTCAAATCATATTCGGGAGGGAACAACTGAACCTATGGCAAAAAAATATGAAAACGTGGAAAAAATTGCAGGACTTTTAGACGATAAGCAGCTTGGCGGCTTGCAGAAACGTCTTGCGTCCACGGAAAAGAGCCTTTCGGAAATTTTAAGAAAACTGTCCGCTTTAGAGGCGGAAAAGCAGGAAAAAGAAGCGCAAGAGGCGGCGGCAAGGGCAGAGGCAGAAGCTCGCGCGGCGGCGGAAGAAGCGGCTCGTATTGCAGCGGAAGAGGCTGCAAAGGCGGCGGCTGAAGAAGAAAAGTCCAAGAAAAAGACTTCCCAAAAGAAGGAAGAACCCGTAGAAACGCCCGTAGAAGAGGTAGTGGAAGCGGTAGCCGAAGAATCTGCGCCTGAAATAAAGGAAGAACCGGTTGCGGAAGAACCGAAACAAGAAGAGCAGGCAAAGCCCGAAGTACGTACGTTTGTTCCCAAATCCGAAGTGCGTCCGGCTACGCCGGCAGCGCCTCGCGCGCCCAGATATTTCCGCAACGGTCAGGAACAGGGCGTATACGTAGCGAAGCCTGGCACGGAAAATACCGGCGCAACCTATCGTCCTCGTCCTGCAGGCGAAAGACCTGCAAGACCTGCGGGTGATAAGCCGTTGGGGGGCAACAGAACGCAAACGGGTGCAAAACCTGCGCGTCCTGCAAGCGGTAGCGCGCCGATGGCAGCTCCTATTGCGGCACCTTCCAGAGAAAAATCTTTCACTGCGCCTGCAAAGAAAAAGACGTTTGAAAAGACGTACACTGAAAAGAAACCCATGTCCAAGCGCTCTCTGATTAAGCAGCAGGGCATGACGGTGGAGGACTTTGACGAAGATAAATCCGGTTACAGAAAGGTACGTTCGCCCAAGAAACAAAAGCAGCAGGAAATCCCTACTATCAAGATCGAACACGCTGTGGTTACCACGCAGGATATTCCCTTGAAGGTGCTTTCTGAAAAGCTGGGTGTTTCGGCGGTAGAAATCACGAAGCGTCTTTTCAAGGAAGGGATCATGAAAGGGATCAACGATTCCATCGATTACGAAAACGCATTGATGATTGCGATGGATCTCGGCATCGATTTGGAATACAAACCCGAAAAGACGGCGGAAGAAGTGTTGATGGATACGACCTCCGCAGAAGACGAAGCAAAGCTGGTTACCCGTGCGCCCGTCGTTACGGTCATGGGGCACGTTGACCACGGTAAAACCTCCTTGCTTGACAAGATCCGTGCAACTTCGGTTACGTCGGGGGAAGCCGGCGGTATTACGCAGAGCATCGGTGCTTACACGGTAACGGCTAAGGGTAAGCAAATTACCTTTATCGATACGCCCGGTCACGCGGCGTTTACGGCAATGCGTGCGCGCGGCGCGCAGGTAACGGATATCGTAATCCTCGTTGTCGCGGCGGACGATGGTATCATGCCTCAGACGGTGGAAGCAATCAACCATGCAAAAGCAGCAAACGTTCCCATCATCGTTGCGATGAACAAGATGGATAAACATGAAATCAATCCCGATCGCGCGAAGCAGGAAATGCTAGAGCACGATCTCGTCCCCGAAGAATGGGGCGGCGATACGATGGTCGTTCCCGTTTCCGCAAAGACGGGTATGGGTATCGACGATTTGCTTGACGCTGTTAACCTTGTGGCGGAAATGCAGGAACTCAAGGCGAATCCCGATCGTCAGGCAAAGGGTACGATTATTGAAGCGAAACTCGACAAGGGTAAGGGCCCTGTTGCAAGTATCATTGTACAGACGGGTACGTTGAAGACGGGCGACAATATCCTTTCCGGTACGACGATGGGTCGTGTGCGCGCTATGTTCGATGACAAGGGTAGAGCAGTCAAGAGCGCAGGCCCTTCTATGGCAGTTTCCATTCTCGGTTTGGAAGACGTTCCCAACGCTGGGGACAGCATCATGGCAGTAGATCAGTCGCTCATGAAGCAGGTTCAGGAAGAAAGAAAGAACCGTGAACGTGAAAACATGATCAAGCAACAGAGCCGTGTTACGTTGGACGACGTATTCGCACAGGTGGAAGAAGGCAAGATCAAAAACCTTAACCTTATTGTTAAAGGTGACGTACAGGGTAGCGTTGAAGCGGTTAAGCAGTCCTTGGAAAAGCTTTCCAACGAGGAAGTTCGCGTGAAAGTTATCCACTCGGCGGCAGGCGCAATCAACGAGGGCGACGTAATGCTTGCGGACAGCGCAAACGCTATTATCATCGGTTTTAACGTTCGTCCCGATACGAAGGCGAAGAAGATTGCAGAACAGTCCAAGGTCGACGTAAGAAGCTACCGTATCATTTACGAGTTGCTTGACGATATGGAAGCGGCGCTTAAAGGTATGCTTGCACCCAAGCTTAAGGAAGTGCTTACGGGTAAGTGCGAAGTGCGCCAGACGTTCAATATCACGGGTGTTGGCACGATTGCTGGTTGCTACGTTTTGGACGGCAAGATCGTTCGCGGCGGCAAGCTGAGAATTTATCGCGAAGATATCATGATTTGCGAAGGCGGCGTAAAGCAGCTGAAGCGTTTCAAGGATGACGTGAAGGAAGTAAACTACGGCTACGAATGCGGTTGTGCGATCGAAGGCTTCAATGAAATCCGTATCGGCGACATCATCGAATGTTACGTAACGGAGGAACTTAAAGCATAATGAAAGTTTCCAGAACTTCCCGTTTAAATGGGGAATATCAAAAAGAAATCAGTGAAATTATTCGTTTGAATAAGGATAGAATGCTCGGTGTGCAAGGGCTTGTATCCATCACGGAAGTGGACGTTGCGCCCGATTTAAAAACGGCGATCGTGTACGTGAGTATCTACGGTAAAGGCGAGGCGGAGACAAAGCGTTCGTTTGAGGCATTGCAGGAAAACGCAGGTTTTATTCGTCATCAACTTTCGCAGGTAATGCGTATGCGTACGGTACCTGCGCTGACGTTCCGTATGGACGGCAGTATGGTATACGGCGCGAAGATGGACGAACTTTTCAAAAAGATCACCTATTCCACGCCTGATCCTTCGGAAGAAGAATAATAAAAAAATGCGTTGCGGATTTCTGCAGCGCATTTTTAGGAGTTACCATGGAATATACGTTAGAACAAATAGCCGATAGAATAAAACGCGCAAAACACGTTGCGATTTTTACGCACATGCGCCCTGACGGAGATGCATACGGTAGCGCTTTGGCGCTTGCCGAGGCGTTAAAGGTGTTGCATATTCCAAGCCAGGTCTGCGTAGAGACGAACACGCCTTCCAACCTTACTTTTATCAATGGAATCGAGACCGTGAAAAAGAAACCGCAAGAGGGGTTTGACTTACTTATCACGGTGGATTGCAGCGATGAACAGCGTTTGGGTGCGCTCGCCGAGGATTTCTATTTGGCGAAACGAAAAAAAATCGATACGGTGAATATCGATCATCATATTTCCAACACACGCTTTGCGAAGTATAATTTTGTTAAAACTTGCGCGGCAAATTGCATGAATATGGCAACACTCATCGAATACATGGGTGTGCCTTTAAATAAAAAAATCGCCGAATATCTGCTGATTGGCCTATTGACGGATTCGGGAAATTTTGCGCATGACGACGTAACGGAAGAAACGTTTTTATTAGCGGCAAAGCTCATGAAATGCGGCGTGGATATTCGCTATTATCATTATAATTTATTCAAAAAGCAGGCAAAGGCAAGGGCGGCGTTGTATGCCAAGACGATGAGTGGTATTCGCTATTACCATGACGATCGTTTCGCTGTCATCGTTGTCAGCCGAAAGAATATGGAAGATTGCGGCGCAGATGACGGTATGACGGAAGGTTTTGTGGACTTTCCCTTGAACGTAGACGGCGTGGAGGTTGCGGCTTCTGCATTAGAAGTTAAGAAAGGTCAGTATAAAATTTCCTTGCGCTCAAAGGAATATGCCGACGTGAATAAAATAGCAGGCGTATACGGCGGAGGCGGACATGTGCGCGCGGCTGGCTGTATGCTGTTTGGAGATATAGAGGACGTGTTGGATCGGTTATCCTATACCGTATCGCAATATTTAGAATAATAAAACACCGACGGATACCCCGTCGGTGTTAATTTTTATTGATTTTAAATAGCGCCATAATCAATACGCCGAAATTACCGCCAATGAAAATACCAATTCCAAATCCAATCCAAAACATATTTTGATTATTCCCCCAAAATGCTCGGTTTATACATTCTATGAAGAACGGAAGAAAATTGTAACCGTTTTTCGCGTTCGGGGATATAATATAGGAGGGGGTGGCGGTATGAAAATTCGTTTTATAACCCGAGGACGGTTGCGAGAGCTGATCAATGATTGCGATATGGATGAGGCGTTGATTGTAAGCAGTTTTGAGGGGCTTGGAGAGGTGAGCTATGAAAAGGAATTAAAGGGGGAAAGCTCTTTATTCGAGGAAACGGCATTGCTCTCCAAAAAAGGAAAATGCGTGGTAATTAGCGGCTGTATCACGGATACCCGAGGACACAAGCGTAAATCGGCGGTGATTGCGGAAAACGGCCGCCTTGTCGGGGTGTCGGATATGTTGCACGTGATAGACGGAAAGGTGGGGGCAGGTGCGCATTTACGGGTGTATGAAACGAAAATCGGCAAGGTAGGTATTGCGGTTGGCGAGGATATCCATTTCCCTGACGTGATCAAATCCTTGGCGCTTTGCGGCAGCGATATAATCGTTTGTCCGTACGGAACGATGACAAGTACCCTTGAACAAACTCTGCTTCGCGCGTATGCCTATTGTTTCGGTGTGCCGATTTTATTCTGCGGCGCTGGGTATAGCATGATTGCCGATTATATGGGGAATATTGCTTTTGCATCGCCTATGTGTAACGTGACGGCGGATTTTGAAAATAAAAAGGAATACCACTTGATAGAAACAAGGCGAAGAGGCGGCTTTTAAGTAAAATACCCCCCCTCCGCGGATTGCGGAGGGGGTGTTGCGTTAAAATCCTGCGTTTTTAATATCGCGGTCAGTAGAGCGTTTTAAATCCCGTTCAGCGATGGATTGTTTTTTGTCATAGGTGTGCTTACCTTTACACAGGGCGATTTCCATCTTCACCAAAGAACCTTTAAAATACAGCTTTAACGGTACCAGCGTGTAGCCTTGGCGGTTAATTTTCCCTGCAATTTTTCCGATTTCATCATTGTGTAAAAGTAGTTTTCTATCACGTCTTGTATCTTTCGTGCTGAACGCGTCAGACTTATCGTACAGGGCGATATGCATATTTTTTACGGAAACTTCCCCGTTCCTTACAAAGCAAAAGCTGTCGTTCATATTGACGTTGCCTGCGCGTAAGGATTTGATTTCGTTTCCTTCCAAAACAATACCTGCCTCGTATTTTTCTTCGATAAAATATTCGAAAGAAGCGCTTTTATTTGTTGTGATAATTTTCATAATAACCTCTTTAACCCATACCTGGGTGGGGGGATTTACAATTTTCTTATAATGCGGAATTCGCTTCTTCTCCGTTCAAAATCCACGTCGACTACTTTGATGCGAATAGGTTCGCCGATGGTGTACGTGTTCGAACGTCCGACAAGACGCAATCGGTCCTGATCGTAGCAAAAATCGTCGGCAAGGGACTCGATGGGGATATATCCTTCAATCGTATTCGGGAGCTCTGCAAACAGTCCAAAAGAGGTAACGCCGGAAATGACGGCATCATATTGCTCGCCGATATGATCGCTCATATACATTGTCATATACAAATCGTCCACGTCGCGTTCGGCATCGGTTGCTCTGCGTTCCAACTCCGAGGATTGCTTTGCCGCGTCCTTAACGAAATCGCTATAACGGGTAAGCGCTTCTGCGTATCCGCCGTTGATGACTAATTTAATGATGCGGTGAATACAAAGGTCGGGATAGCGCCGAATGGGGGAGGTGAAGTGGCAATAGCACTGGCTTGCTAAGCCAAAATGTCCCACGTTTTCGGGGGCATATCTTGCTTTTTGCATGGAGCGCAACATGACGCGGTTGAGCACCGACCAAGCAGGCATACCTTCCGCTGTGCGCAAAAGATTTTGATAATCGTAAGGGTGCACGTCGTCCACTTGGAAACGTGCGGTCAACCCCAGCGTTTTTGCAAAAGATTGAAATGCCGCCGCTTTGTCTTCGCCCGGTTTTTCGTGAATACGGTAAATGAATGGCGCTTCGATCGAGTGCATATATTCCGCCACCGTTTCATTTGCGAGCACCATAAATGCCTCGATAATTTGATAGGAGAAAGCCCTTTCGTAATCGGGGATTTTGATCTCGTTATTTTCTAAAACGATTTTCGCTTCTTTAACGTCAAGGGAAATACTGCCTTTTTTTTCACGCATTGTCTGCAAAATGTGGGTCAATTCTGCAAACAGGGCTACCATGTCCTTAACGAGTGCATATTTATCGCATACCTGTTTATCGCCTTCAAGCAGCTTTGTCACCTCGTCATAGGTCATTTTATGCGAGGAACGGATAATTCCTTCCACAATTTCACTGCTCTTTACGTTGCCTTTTTTGTCAATTCGCATCAGGCAGGAAAGTGTGAGCCTATCCTCCCTTTCGTTTAAGGAGCAAATGCCGTTCGAGAGTGCGCGGGGGAGCATGGGCAATACCCGATCGGGAAAGTAAACGCTAGTGCCGCGTTCCAAAGCCTCGATATCGAGAGGGGAACGGTAGCCTACGTAATGGGTTACATCCGCAATATGCACGCCAAGCAAATAATCTTCGCCCTCTTTTTCCAAGGAAATAGCATCGTCGATATCCCTTGTATCTGCGCCGTCGATTGTGACGATAAGTTTATCGCGGAAATCCCTGCGGCTCGCTATATCGTCGGCGGTAATCTTTCTTTCCGCTTGTCTTTGCGCTTCTTTTTCCACTCTGGGAGGGAATTCCTCTTTTAAGTTGTAGGAACGGATAATGGACAGTTCCTCGGCGAAAAAGTCGTCCTCGTCGCCGAGTACCTCAATGATTTCGCCGCCGGGCGCTTTGCCGTAGGGGTAAGAAGTGATTCGCGCTACCGCTTTTACACCGCTTTTGATATGGGAACAAGTTGACAGCGGAATATAAATATCCGTTGCAAACTTCTTTTCGTCGGGAATGAGATATCCTGCCCGTCTGTCACGACGGAAGATGCCGACGATTTTTTCGTAACCGCGAGAAAGGATGCGGACAACGTTACCTTCATCATCGCTACCATAGCGCACTTTTTCAATCAAAACGGTATCGCCGTGCAAAGCTCCGTGTAGAGATTTGTGGGGGATGAAAAAATCCTCAGGATACGTTTCCTTATCTTCAGGACGGAGAAATGCAAAGCCGCGTTCGTGTCCGGCAATAACGCCTTTGATTAAGCCAAGCTGGTCAATAGTTCCATACCTGCCCCCGTCGTTTCGGAATAATTTCCCGTCGTCGCAGAGCTTATTCAGCTGGTCGGCAAGGCGGTTTTTCTCCCGATAGGGGATTTGTAAAATTTTCAATATTTCATTTAAGGTTTTTCCTGCCAGCGTTCCGTCTTGAAACGCGGCAAAAAGTTTTTCATTCATAGATATGACTCCAAGTTGGATGCGGAAAATAAAAAAGGCGGCTTCATATGCAAGCCGCCGATTTCCATTCTGTGATTAGTTGAAGAATACGGGAAGATGCTGAATTACGAAGAACAAAATCGCAAACAAAGCAAGTACCGCAAGGCAAACCCAAGTCCATTTCTTCATTCTGGCTTCGATCGATCTGCCTTTATTCTTACCAAAGAACGTTTCGCTGGAACCGCCCAACGCGTCGATACCCGACGAGTTGCTGGGTTGCATCAAAACAAGAATGACGGCTGCAACAGCAGAAATCAACATTAAAATAACCATAGCGACCAACAATGCGTCGTGCACTGCCTTATGCGCGTCCGATTTGAAAGTTTTGTCTAACAAGTTAATCAAATTCAACATGATAGTAAATCCTTTTTACATAGTTTAGCGACGAAAATAATCATATGTACGTTCGTCTTTATCAAAATTACTAATTGATTATACCACACTTAAACGAATATCGCAACTATTTTTCGCGGTATTTTCAGGAAAAATTTTATTTTTCCAAAAGGGAAAGCGGTAAAATATGCATTTTACCGCCAAACTTTTATTTTATAAGGCTCTTACCCGTCATTTCCGCAGGTTGCGAAATCTTCATCATATCGAGGAGAGTGGGCGCAAGATCGGCAAGTACGCCGTCTTCGCGCAAGGTTACGTTTTTGTATTCCTCGGAAACGAGAATCACGGGAACGGGGAAGGTGGTATGCTGTGTGAACGCGCCCACGCCATCGTCTGCGATCATCTGGTCGGCGTTGCCGTGGTCAGCCGTTACCAAAGCGGAACCGCCCATCGACAAGATTTTATCCGTTACCTTTTTCACGCATTCGTCTACGGTGTGCACAGCTTTAACTGCCGCTTCCATAACGCCGGTATGGCCTACCATGTCGCAATTTGCGAAGTTTAAAATCACAACATCATAGATGCCCTTATCCAACTCTTCCAAGACCTTTTCAGTGACGGGATAAGCGCTCATTTCAGGCTGCAAATCGTAGGTAGCCACTTTGGGAGAGGGGATAACGATACGCGTTTCGCCTTCTACGGGAGCTTCCAGCTTCGCGTTGAAAAAGAAGGTTACGTGCGCGTACTTTTCCGTTTCGGCGATGTGTAACTGCTTCATGCCGAGGGAGGCGATATATTGCGGCAATGTGTTGGTGATTTCATCGGGAGGGAATGCAACGCCTACGTTCTCGAATGAGGAATCGTATACCGCAAAGCCAACGTACGTGGGAGCAAGGAAGCCTGTTTTACGCTCGAAACCGAGCGTAGCGCCCGATTTTGCATCTACGTAAGGGAAGTTTGCCTGCGAGAACATTCTGGAAATCTGTCTTGCTCTGTCGGGGCGGAAGTTGAAGCAAATAATGCTGTCACCTGCGCCGATCAAAGCCACGGGTTTACCGTTTTCGGTGAGGTTGGTGGGCAGGATAAATTCGTCTGTTACGCCGTTTGCATAGGAAGCGTTCGCCGCTTCTTCTGCCGTGCCTTCGAACTGTACGCCCGTACCAAGCGTTAACATGTCGTATGCTTTTTCTTCGCGATCCCAGTTGTTGTCTCTGTCCATCGCATAGTATCTGCCGGCAACGGACGCGATCTTACCAAAAGCAAGCTCGTCCATTTTTGCCTGTAAATCTTTCAGGAAATCTGCGCCGGAGGTAGGGGCAACGTCTCTGCCGTCTGTGAAAGCGTGTACGTATACGTTGTCAAGCCCTTCTTTCTTCGCCATTTCAATCAGCGCATACAGATGTTCGGTATGGCTGTGAACGCCACCCGTGGAAACAAGTCCGTAAAGGTGGAGTTTTTTGCCGTTTGCTTTTGCGGCGTGCATAGCGCGAAGGAGCTCGGTGTTTTTGTAGAATTCGCCGTTGCGAATATCCTTCGTGATTTTGGTTAAGTCTTGGTAAACGATTCTGCCGGCGCCGATGTTGAGGTGGCCGACTTCACTGTTTCCCATTTGCCCGTCGGGAAGACCAACGGACATACCGCTTGCACCAAGCTGTGCAGAGGGGTAATTTTTTTTCAATTCATTGACGTATTTGCTACCGTCGGCAACGATTGCGTTGCCGTTTTCGCTAGGGTTAATACCGTATCCGTCCATAATGATAATAGCGTAAGGTTTTTTCATTTTTTCTCCTTGTGCAACGCATATATGCGTCGCAATACTTCGTCGAGCTTGCGTTTTGTTTTGGTCACGTACGCTTGAGTACGCTCCCTGCAACAAAGCCGCGCTCTCCTCGTCTTGCTCGCATCTCTGCGTTGCT
>JAZNXS010000006.1:0-51656 GCA_045594025.1 Candidatus Scatosoma sp. | reverse complement strand
CAACGGTTACAACTTGGGCGCAAAAGGCGAGTTGGAATACGTAACCGATGGCACGCTGTACGGCAGCGCAATCAAATACACCATCAATGAAACGGGTGTGGTAGCGGCATACGTTGCAAAATCGTTTGACGTAGAGGCTGGAAAAACGTACGTGTTCAGTTATTATATGAACGTTACCGAATCGAATTCGCTTGAAATGTCCGTTTATGTAGAGGGTAGTGCAATTACGGCAAGTGATAATTTTACTGACGCAGTATCGGGCGTGACGAACGGTTGGGTATATAGAGAAAAGGTATTTACGCCGAATACGAGTGGTGCGTTCATCGTATACTTCCGTGCAGGACACGGCGGTGGCGGGAACGGTACGGTTTATATTGATGAAATCTACGTGCGTGAAAAGTTGAGCGATCCTATTACCGTAACTTTAGGCGAAACGATTGATATGTTGCCCGCAGTTCCCGAAATAGAAGGGTATACGAACGGTAGATGGACGGTTGATGGAGAAATTATCAATGCCGATACGGTATGGGCGTACGAGGAAAATAAAATCGCTACGTTTATCTATACCAAATTGTATACGTTAACCTTTGGCGATACAGGCGAAACAAAACAGCTTGCAGAGGGCGAAACGATTGGCGAGCTTCCTGCAATTCCTGTAAAAGAAGGATACGTTGGTTCTTGGCGTATTAACGGTCGTGAAATCACGGCTAACACTGTATGGAACTATAACGAGAACTTAACGGCAACGATTGAATACCAAATCAATTTGGGCGTAGACGTTGAAATTTCGATGGAAGAGGGTGCGTCGGTGCGTGTATCTACGGACGGGAAATCGGGTATTCGTTTTGAAACGCGTTTTGATAAAGCAAGCTATGACGCATTGGTGGAAAAATACGGCGAAGAAAATATTGAAACGGGTACGTTTATCGTGCCTTATGCGCTTATCGGTAACAACGGCATTTATGCGTACGTAACGGATTCTAACAAAATTGCGGGGACGCATTACGTACAAGTAATCAATGAAGGCTGGTACAACGAAGCAACGGCTGCAACGGACGGGTATTACAAATGGTACGGCTCGTTGGTAAAAATCAAGCCGCAAAACTATGCTTTAAACTTTGTCGGTATTGGTTACGTGAAGGTAACGGTAGGGGAAGAAGTTGTCTTGATTTTGGCTGGCGAAGCTACTTTAGAAGACAGCAGAAGTATTTACCAAGTGGCATATAAAGCGTATATCGACGAGGATAACGGTTTGGACGATGACGGTATGACCGTTTTGGAAAATTACCTTAACGAGGTTGCCGTATTCGTAAGCAATGGGGATAAATCCGCACCCGTGCTTGACACCACGTTGGAAAGCTACGGATACGAACCGACCTATACCATTTCGCAATCGGCAGAAACGGGAAACTATATCGTTACGGCTGCGAACGGCAAAACGATCAATGCATTGATTATAGACAGTATTGCTTACAAGGTTGAGCCTGCAAACGTAATTTATTTCTCCTATTATAAGGGTACGGCAACGGTGCTTTCTGGTGACGAAGTTAGTGCGATGAACGCGACAATCGTAACGGCAAGCGAGTTGGAAAATGGTGTGCAGGCTACTTATACCGACGCAGCGTGGACCTCTTATAAAGTTCAAAATCAAAATATGAGCTTGACGCACGGCTTAAAGTCGGGTAACGTGCAAGTGAGCAACCTGACCAACTCGGCAGGCGCAAGCTATCTTACTAACACCTTGGATGCATACGTGGTATCAGGTGGCAATAGGGTTTACGGCAAGACGGGCTCGAATACGTACGGCGGTACGGAAGCAGGTTCTGCGCGTTTGAATACAATTAACCTCGGATATTACTACTACGAGGCAAGCGTTCGTGATATTACCTTCTCTTCCGATATTCCTTTGTATTTGAGTAAGACGTATCACGCATATTCAGATAAGCTTCATCAAGAGTTTACCGTTGTTGCAAATGGTACGACGAGCAATTTGACGGCGCTTGGTTTTGAGATGAAGATTCCTATGTCGAGCGTAGCAAAATACGTTGTAGACGGCGTGGAGAATGCTTTGGTTACGAACGTAACGGAATATGTTGGTTTTGATGTCAACGGCGTAGGTGTTTTGGGTATTATCGTAGCAGGCGATACGGTTTCCGTTACGTTGACGAACGATGGCGCGAACTATATCGTTCGTCAAGAAAAGGCGATGTCGAACCTTTCCAAGGCGGCTGACGGCGAGGCGTTGACGGCTGCAAACACGATGAGCCTTTGGAATAGACTCTATACGGACGAAACGCATGCTTTCGATGGGATTAAGGCGGCAAATAACGAGGAGCAAAACCCTTTGACTGCTGCAAATATCACCGTTTCTACGGAAGACGGCGGTGCGTTTAACGGCTATGACTATGCAACGGGCGCATATAGCTTTGCTATCGATGGGGCAGACTTTAATACGTCCTATAATAATCCCTACAATCAGTTCACGGAAAGCATTACCATTAATAATGCTTCCAACGATAGAACAATTTATATTCGAGTAAAAGCGGATAAAGCTGTGGAAGGCGCTGCGATTATGGACGAAAACGGAATTCAAATTCCTATTTCGGTGCAGGTTGGCAAGAACTTCCAAACGGAATATGAAGAACCTAACTTCGATCCTACGGACGTGCAATGGGGTATCACGGTTGCGCCTATCCGCGTAGAAAAAGAGAAGTCGCGCACCTTTACGGTTGTTAACGCAATGCAAAAATGGGGAGAGTTCGATTTGAAACAGCTTTCTTCGATTTCCTATTACATCGGATATTATCATTTGTCCACGGGCGTAACCGAAACCAACTGTATTGCTCCTTACTTCTCGTATAGTCAATCGCTTGGCAGTTTTGGCAATGCATGGATTTTGCCCGACTTCCGTGGCGGCGATACGATGTGGGATAGCGAGCCTCAATACGACTCTGTCGGTATCCTGATGGGTGTTACCAACGGCGCAAGCACGGGTATGGACGATAACTATTACGGCACAGACCTTGGCGTATACGTTGGTTCGGAAATTCTTTCTTCGGGGATGACGCACGCAGACGTAGAATACAGCTACGTTTCCGCAAATGGCGATTATGAGTATACGTACAGACACGTAGAAATGCCGCAAACGGACGAAGCGAGAACGTATTATACGCTGACGTTGAAGTTCTTGAAAGACACGTCTATTGATAATACGGCGTTCAACTTGTTCGGTTTTAGTGCGAGAGACGTAAAGCTTTCCTCGTACGAATATTTGAATACGAGCGGATCGGTTGTAACGGGTAGCAACCCTACGAAAGCTTCGACGGGTGCGTTGTTCTGGAAAGAATCCGTACAAGCTATTTATCCCCTTTATAAGGGCGGTTCGTATTTTGCATTGTATGGTGTAAGCGATAAGACGAAACAAAACGGTAACTTCGGTTTGATTGTCAAGGATTACACGATTACGGTAAACGGTGCAAACTCCGACCTTGGGTTGGCGTTTAAGAATGACTTTATCAGTGAAACGCAAGTAAACTTTGCTGGCTTGACGCTTGCAAGCAGCACCGATTTCAAAGCAGGTGATACAATTAGTTTGAACGTAATCTTGTTGCCTTATGACAAGAACGTAAGCAATCCAAACAACGTTCGTAAGGTATATCAAGACAGCGTTGTGAATCCGTTGACCGTTACGGCAACGACGGGCTCGGTTGTAGCGGATACGTGGCTTGCAACGGTCAATGCAAAAGAAAACGTTGCGTGCTTTACGTTGTCGGGCGGCGTGGATACAACGGACGCTTTGAGTGACGGTGGAGATAGCGTAAACTATACGGTTAAGGTAACGGGGTGTACGAAACTTGCTGTACCCGTAATTGAAGAATACGTAAATGGTGCATGGCAAACGTATACGGTGGCATCTATAAACGGTTACGACGGATATAGCGTGGAACGTAATGAAGACGGTACATTGACCTATTCGTTTGTAATTGCAAAATCGACGGCGGATAGAACGTTCCGCGTGAACTTTTAAGGAGGTAACGAACCATGAAACAATATGAAGACGTAAAAATTGAAATCATATGTATGCAAACGGACGTTATCCGTACGAGCGGCCCAGGCGACCAATACGAAGAGGATATCGATTGGGTGATATAATACGGTATTTTAGCGCACTTGCGGAGGGTAACGAAAGTTATTCTCCGCGAAATGCGGTAAAGGGATATAAAGTTCTCGGAGGGGAACTATAAAAAATACTACAAAATAAAGGGAAAAATGTTATGAAAAAAAATGTAAAACAATTATTGCTGAGCTTGGCAACCTGCTCCTTGGCTGTTGTTGGTATGAGTGCGATTGCTTCGTTGCCTAAAACAGCTGTCGCAAGCGCGGAAGAAAATTATTCGTTGAAATTTATAGATACGACGCTTATCGAAACGGGTTTTGGCGTTTGGGGCGATCGTGTAACGCCTACGTTTGTGACGGAAAATGCGATTTCTGGGAATGCCGTTAAGGTGGACGCAACGGCAACGGGCGGTTTTGCCGCTTTGGAAGTTTTCTCGGGTAAGACGGTGACAGCAGGGGAGACCTATCATATCCGCTTCAAGGTAAAGGGTGACGGAACAAGTTTCCATCTCTATCAAAATCAAGAGAAATGGGAGCTTATTGACGACTGGATCAATACGACTTTCGAATGGGTAGAATACAGCTACGATTACACGGTTGCAAACACGACGAATCAATACGGTTTGTTCATGTGTCAAATTGCAAGTATGCCTTCTGCGAGCGGTTGTTTCTATATCGATGATATGTCGGTAGAAAAAACCAAAACTGTGGCGAGTGGCAGTGCGGTTGGTGAATTACCTGCGCTCGATGACGAACACGTTTGGAAGATTGACGGGCAAGAAATTACGGCGGACACCGTATGGAATTATACCGAGGATAAGACGGCTGTGGTCGGCATGGCAGCCACAAAATATTCGTTGAAGTTCGTAGATACGACGCTTATTGAAACGGGGTTCGGCGTTTGGGGTGAGGCAACGCCTTCGTTTGTGCAAGAAAATGCGATTTCTGGTAGCGCCGTAAAGGTAGAAGCAACGGCAACGGGCGGTTTTGCCGCTTTGGAAGTTTTCCCTAATAAGACGGTAACGGCAGGGGAGACCTATCATATCCGCTTTAAGGTAAAAGGTGACGGAACACAATTCCACCTCTTCCAAAATCAAGCAAGCTGGGAACTTATTGACGATTGGATCAATACGACTTCCGAGTGGGTAGAATATAGCTACGATTACACAGTTGCAAACACAACGGAACAATATGGTTTGTTCATGTGTCAAATTATGAGCATTCCTTCCACGAGCGGTTGCTTCTATATCGAAGATTTGTCGGTGGAAAAGACGAAAAAGTTGACGGAGGGTAGCGCAATCGGAGAATTGCCCGCGTTAGCTGAAATGCAGTATTGGGCAGTTGACGGACAAAAAATTACGGCGGACGCTCTTTGGGATTGGACGGAAAGCAAAACGGCTACCGTGATGGAATTGCAGACGATTACCTTTGCTTATCCCGATATGATCGAAGACATGCCTACGGAAGATTATTTCGGCGCGGTATATAATACGACGGCGACGGTTACGGAAACGGATGCATACGCAGGAAAGGCTTTACATTTTACGGTAGGTACGGAAAATGAAGAATTGCCGTCATCTCCTTGGATTTGTTTGGCGGCAGAGGCTGTTCCTGCTGGGGAGTACGTTGTAAACTTCAAAATGAAGAACAGCAAGTACGTCAATTTGATGTATCAAATAGGCTCTAATGATTACAGTTTGACAACGTCGTTGCAAGCAAACGTTGGCGATAAAGCCGAATGGACGGATTATACATACGGTATTACGTTGACGGAAGAAGCGAGCCGCTTGTATCTTTTAATTCAAGCGCACGCAGGCAAGGGCGACGTCTACGTGGATGAAATTACGTTTACCTTAAAGGAAAGTAATTCAAAAGTTGTCATGGATGGCGAAAAAATTGGTGTGTTGCCTGCAATTCCTGAGAAGATGGGTTATATCGGCGTTTGGACGATTGACGGTGAAACAGTTACCGCGGATACGGTATGGGCTGGTGATAGTAAGACGGCAAAAATTGATTATACCCCGATTGAATATACCGTAACGTTCAAGAATGGCGACGACGTAGTCGGTACGCAAACGTATACCGTAGAAGATACGGAAATCACCGTACCCGAAGTACCTGCGAAAGAGTATTATACGGGCGCATGGGAAAGCTATGAACTGGGCGGCGGCGATAAGACGGTGAATGCGGTTTATACGGCAATCGAATATACCGTAACGTTTATGAACGGTGAAGAAGTGGTAGGCAATCAAACCTACACCGTAGAAAACACGGAAATCACCGAACCCGAAGTGCCTGTAAAAGAATATTACACGGGCGTATGGGAAAACTACGAACTTACGAACGGCGATAAGACGGTCAATGCGGTTTATACGGCAATCAAATACACCGTAACGTTCATGAACAGTGAAGAAGTGCTTGGGACGCAAACCTACACCGTAGAAGATACGGAAATTACCGAACCCGAAGTACCCGCAAGGGAGCATTATGTGGGAGCATGGGAAAGTTATGAACTTAACGGCGGAAATAAGACGATCAATGCGGTTTATACGGCAATCGAATACACCGTAACGTTTATGGCAGACGGCGTAGAGGTTGACAAGGTAAACTATACCGTAGAAGATACGGCGATTGTTGAACCTACCGTACCTGCAAAAGAAGGATACGGCGGCAAGTGGGAAGCATATGCGCTTGTTGGCGGTGATATTACGGTAAACGCGGTGTACGTTGCAGGCGTTTATACGGTTACCTTCAAGGTAGACGGCGTTACGGTTGCGGTCGAAGAATATACGATAGAAGATACGGAAATCACCATGCCTGAAGTACCTGCAAAGGAACATTACACTGGTGTATGGGAAAGCTACGAGCTCAACGGCGGCGATAAGACGGTTAATGCGGTTTATACGGCACTCGAATACACCGTAACGTTCAAAAACGGCGACGAAGTAGTGGATACACAAACGTACACTGTGGAAGATATGGACATTACCGTACCCGAAGTGCCTGAGAAGGACGGTTATATCGGCGAGTGGGAAAGCTATGAACTGGGCGGCGGGGATAAGACGGTCAATGCAGTATATACGGAAATACCAGTAGTTGACGACAGTTCATCCGAAGAGAATAGCTCTTCTGAAAAGGATAGCGCTTCCAACGCTGTAAATTCAAGCGACGGTAACTCTGTTGTCGCAAGCGGTTGTTTTGGCTCGGTAAGCGGTGCAACCATTGGTATTGTGATGCTTGGTGTTGCTGTGGCTGCTCTTTTGAAAAAGAAAGAGGATTAAGAAGGCGAAAAGCACTCCCCATAAAGCTATGGGGAGTGCTAAATAGAAAATACAATCGTAACGATTGTTGAATCGATTGATTGAAAAAAGGAGTAAGTGGTTTGTTGGAATATAGATTTCCGAAAAAAATAATATCTAAGCAGGATGTTTCCGTGTCGGAAAACTTTTTTTCCTGTCGCGATGTTCAAGTTGTGATGTCTGACGTTCCTTCTATCGTAATCAGAGAGAAGGGCTTTATCGTGCTTGATTTCGGGAAAGAAATGTGTGGACGGTTACATATCCTTGCGGTAGATAATTCCAACGGGGAAATTCACGTGCGTTTGGGTGAATCCGTGGCAGAATGCTACGCAGAGTTGGGGGAAAGCGAAGCGGGAAATTATCATTCGTTGCGCGATTGCAAATTGCCGATTGTGTCTAACGCAGACGTAACGACGAGCGAAAGCGGATTTCGTTTTGCGAGAATTGACGTTCTTTCAGGCGGCGATTTTCGCATAAGAAGCGTTTTTGTGGAAAGTAAACGTTTTGTAAAGGAAGAAGAAGGGTATTTTATATGTAATGATGAAACCGTAAATCAAATTTACGAGATGGCAAAACACACGTTGAGTTTGTGCATACAAAACGGTGTTGTTTGGGACGGCGTAAAAAGAGATAGGGTGGTTTGGATTGGTGATTTTCATCCGGAATTATTGTCTATAGCATGTGCCTATGGTAATATTGACGAAATAGAAAACGTTCTCAATATAGGTGAAACGTACGTGGAAAAAAATGCTTGGATAAATTATATTCCTGCATATTCCGCTTGGTGGATTATATGCTTAAACGAGTATTATAGATATTACGGAAAAAAAGCATATATTGTGAGCAAAATTCCTAGTATGAAAAAGATATTGGCGGCGTTTGATTCTATTATATCAAGCGATGGGAGTATCTCATACGCCCATAGCCCGCTGCAATATTATACGCACAACGAGTTCTTCCTTGATTGGCCCACAAATTACAAAAAAGACAGCTATTACGGTTGGATTTCCGTTATTATTCATGCTTGTAGAGAAGCAAAAAAGCTGTTGACGGAATTGGGAGAAGACCTAACGCTTGTGGATAGTATGTTGGCGCGTTTGTTAAAAAATCCGACGGCAGATTCCGATTACAAGCAAGTGGAAGCGTTGCAATTTCTTGTGGGCAGGAAAGATGCCGAGGCGACAAAGAACGCCTTATTAAAGGACGGCGCGAAAGGCATGACGGGCTTTATGGGGTATTACATTTTAACGGCAGCAGCCTTATCTGGGGGCGGAGAAGCGGTATTGCCCATGATCAAGGATTTTTACGGCGGCATGATTAAAATGGGTGCAACTTCGTTTTGGGAAGATTTTGACGTGGAGTGGTTAAAAGATTTACCGCAAGGCGTAGAAGGGATTCCCCAAAAGGACCAAAAGAATATTCATAGGGATTATGGTCAGTATTGCTATAAGGGATTGCGCCATAGCTTGTGTCACGGTTGGACAGCGGGCGTTCTTGCATTTTTCATAAAAACGGTTTTAGGCGTACAGCCTATTGCACCTGGGTGCAAAAAAATTCAAATAAAACCTAATCTTTTAGGCTTGACGAGTGCGGAAGGGAGTGTTCCCACTCCGTATGGAAATGTTTATGTAAAACATACTTTGTTAAACGGCGAGATTAAGAGTGAGATAACAGTGCCGCAGGGGATAGAGGTGTGCAATGAGGAAACAGATATTTATTGATACCGATATGGGTTCGGACTGCGACGACGTTGCTGCGGTTGCCATTTTAGCGCACTTTCATAAGCTCGGTAAAATAAATTTGCTTGGCGTATCGCACACGTCGGCAAATCCAAGAACGGTAGAATATTTGGATATGGTGTGCCGTTTTTACGGCTATGAAACGGAAAATTTGGCGGCGGCAAGCAAGGAATGGGGAATCGGTGAATTCCGTGACGGCTTTTTCGATGACGTATTGGACGGTTTTGCATATCATACGCCTGAATGTGGTTTAAACGCAGTACAGCTCATGCGAAAACAACTTTCCAATGCAAAGGATGCAACCGTTTTGTGTATCGGGCCATTGAACAATATGAGCCGTTTTTTGGATAGTTCGCCCGATGAAATTTCACCGTTGAGCGGTAAAGAAATTTTGGCGCAAAACGTGAAAGAAGTCGTTGTTATGGGGGGTATCTTTGATAACAAACGGTATGATTTTTACGGGGAAACGTTTGAGATAGAATACAATATCAAGTTGGACGCTTGTGCGTCGAAAAACTTTATCGAAAATTGTCCTGCAAAAATTACGTTTGTGGAATTTGAGCTGGGCTATAACGTAAAAACCTTTGCTGATACAGTGGCGTCGACGGTTGAAACGCCCATTAAACGAGCCTATAAGTTGTTTAAGGTCGCTTCTCGTGAGAGTTGGGACGTTGTTGCAGCACTGTATTGTTTATTCGGCGAAAATGGTTACTATCAAACCTCAGCAGAGGGTGAATGTGTTGTAGATGACAATGGTAAGACGAATTTTTATAAAAAGCAAGGCAGCAAACATCAATATTTAATAGAGGCGGCAAGCAAAGAGGAAATTGTTGCCTACGTTCAAAAAATTGAACACGAATTGTTGTAGAGGGAAAAGATGAAGAAGATTTACGTGGTGGGCAGTATCAATACGGATTTGGTTATTAAAGCACCGTATATGCCCGTTAGCGGCGAAACACTTACGGGGGAAGGTTTCTTTACGGCGCATGGCGGAAAAGGCGCAAATCAAGCGGTTGCAGCGGCTCGTTTGGGCGGTAACGTTGTTATGTGCGGCTGTGTTGGTGACGACGGGTTTGGTAAGAACGCCATTGAAGCGTTTCAGGCGGACGGTATTGATACGCAGCACGTTCGCGTGGTGGGAAATACCCCGTCGGGTACGGCGGTCATTATCGTTGTGGACGGAGATAACCGTATTATTTTAGACAAGGGTGCAAACGGCTGTTTAACCGAGCAAGATATTGACGGCGCGCTTACAAATGCGCAAGAGGGTGATATTTATCTTACGCAGCTTGAAAACCCCATAGAAATCATCGGCTACGGCTTAAAAAAGGCAAAAGAAAAGGGAATGTACATCATTCTCAATCCTGCCCCTGCGAATAAAGAAATCACGCCTTATTTGGGGTATTGCGATTTAATTACGCCAAACGAAACGGAAGTGGAGTTGTTGGGCGGCAGAGAAGAATTGCTGAATAAAGTGGAAACCTTGCTGGTCACACTTGGCGGCGATGGGTTTGAAATCGTAACCAAAGAAGGCAGTTGGAAATATCCTTGTATAAAAATAACGCCTGTAGATACGACGGCGGCAGGCGATACGCTTTGCGGCGGATTGGTTGCGATGTTGGCAGAGGGATACTCTTTGGAAAAAGCAGCGAAATTTGGGAGTAAAGCGGCAAGCATAGCGTGTACGCGAAAGGGTGCGCAACCGTCTATTCCGACGAGAGAAGAAGTGGAAAATTTTTAATAAGGACGATGAAATTATGAAAAAAGGGCGATTGACAATACCGACGGACGCTACGTATGTAGAGGGAACAAAAGCGTTTATGGAATATTGGGGCGCAGATGCGATTCGCGATTGCGATGGGGTTTCTTTGCCGCAAGATTTGAAACAATTTGATTGCGAAGTATATAAAGCGTATTTTATTGTGCGAGAAGACCACGAGTACGCAAAAGTGCACGAGGAGTTTTGGCAAAACACGGCATTGAGCTCCAAGCGCGTGTTGGCGAAAAGCGACGTAGTAGAGGTGGAATTACTTGCGAATACTTTTCAAGATAGCTTGAAAATCAATACAGAGCGAATGAGGGAGTTTTGGCAGGTTTTCGATAGAACGACAGGCAAGCTGCACAGCGATTGGGAATATGAAAACGGTATTGTTCGTATCTGTAACTGTCAAAAATATCACGAATATTCGGTCAACTTTTTTGCGAAAAACAGCTGGGATCCCGTACAAATCTATAATTATCACGTCAACGGTTGGACGTGCGAGAAGGATATTGATATAGATCCCGTTTATCCCGAAGCCTTGCAACATATGCTTTTTAGAATGGAAAAGTGGTTGCAGGAAAATCCCGACGTTACAACGGTGCGTTTTACTACCTTTTTCTATAATTTCTTTATCGTCAACGAGACAGCGACAAAACAAAGAATTTGGGATTGGCATAATTACGCGATGACGGCTTCGCCCAAGATGTTTGATACGTTCTTTGAAGAAACGGGCGAAAAGATGACTTTGGAAGATTTAATCGGTGGCGGATATTATTCCAACCGATTCGTTATTCCAAATAAAACGATGCGTAAATATATCGATTTTGTGCAGAAAAAATGCGCGGAGTGGGCAAAATTATTCGTGGACTTGTGCCACAAATACGGCAAAAAGGCAATGATGTTTGACGGCGACCACCGAATCGGCGTGGAACCGTATTCGCCTTACTTTGAAAGTATAGGCTTGGACGCCGTAGTGGGTGCGCCGAGCTGTTCTTCGTACGTACAGCAGTTGGCAAACGTACCTGGGGTAAAGTTTACCGAAGGGCGTTTGAATCCTTACTTTTTCCCTAACGAATGTCCTGGCGACGAAAACGGAACTGCCATTTTAAAAGGCTGTTGGGCGAGTATGCGGCGCGGTTTATTAAAAAAGCCGATTGACCGTATCGGCTTCGGCGGGTATTTAAAACAAATTGAAAATTACGAAAAACTGAAAAAAGCCATTAAAGAGCTTTGCGATGAATTCCGTATGATTCGGGAAACGAGTGGTGGAAATAGCTGTTATACGACGGCGAAGGTGGCTGTACTTTCCTATTGGGGAAAACTGGATTCTTGGATGCACAACGGGATTTTCGTGGATGACGTTAGACAGGACGGGTGTTTTTATACCGTGGTGTTGGCGGCTTTGTCCGTATTGCCGATAGAGGTTGAGTTTTTATCCTTCGACGAAGTGGCGGAGAAAGGCTTGAAGGGTTATGATGTTGTCATTACGAGTGGTATTCCGCAAACCTCATTCCAAGGCGATACCTGCTGGAAGAATGACAAGCTGCTTTGTGCAATTCGTGAATACGTAGATAACGGAGGCGGTCTTATCGGGGTTGGCGAGCCGAGCGGCTGTCAATATCAAGGACGCTTTTTCCAGTTAAGCGATGTTTTAGGCGTAGAAAAGGAGTGCAATTATACGCATTTTGAAAGAAGAAATGGTATTGTAGAGGCATCGGCGCATTGGATTACGGAAAACGTAACTCTTTCCAATATACGTTTTAACGATACAGTGAGAGGGGTGTATCCTTTGACAGCCAACGTGCTTTATGCGCGCTACGATGATTACTGTCCTCGCGGTGGGCAAAATGCAGGACACGTAATGTTTTCGGTGAACGAATACGGAAAAGGCAGAAGCGTATATCTTTCGGGTATGGAAAATTCTAACGTTGCATATAGAGTATTCTACAAAGTGGTGTTGTGGGCTTGCCAAAAAGAAGATCGCTTGCATACCTGCTATTGTGAAAATCCCAACGTGGATGTATATTATTATCCCAAAGTCAATCGCTACGCATTGATAAATCTTTCTGGCGAAGAAGTGGAAGAGATATATTTTGATATGCAGGGGAAGCGCAAAAAGACAACGCTTGCAGCAAATACGATTAAGTGGATTGAAGGATAAGATTATTAAATAGTTATATAGATGAAGAAAGAACCGTAATCCAGCTTGTGTGAAAACAAGTAGATAACGGTTCTTTTTATTATTAGGTGATAGTGAATCTAAGAAAAAGAATATATGCTGGTAGTTTGCGTGGAAAATATGGGAACGTGTAGTTCAAAGCATTTGTGGTGATTGTGTTATATTATTGTTTCAAAATAGGATTTATTCCCTTTTAAGCCTACTTGAAACGCAGTCCCAGTCCTCTTATTTAGTGGTCACTTTTGTTTAAATGAGTAAAATTATTATTGTCCATATTAAATTTTGTCCTATTCGGCTTTTGATTATTTCTCCGTTAAGACAGGCAGCCTATATTCCGCACGGTTTTTTCTTATTCATCTCGTACCTGCTCCGTCCATTTAGGGGATGGGTGGGTTAGATTACGACGATATCCTTGCTCTTAAACTGTTCTTTAAGTGCGTCGGGAAATGCGTTATCAGTAATCAATACGTTGATATCCTCCACCCTTGCAAAGGTATAGGGTTTGATTTTTCCGATTTTCGAGCTGTCCAGCATCATGTACAGGAACTTTGCTTTTTTGCAAATGACGCGGAGCAGTTCCGCTTCCACTTGTGAACTGCAGGAAAATCCATTTTCAGGGGTGAAAGCCGCCGCGGAAATAATGGCAAGCTCGAAATTCGTATCCGTGAAATACAGAGAGGAGAACGCGGACGCCGTCGCGAGGTTTTCCTTGATGAGCTGTCCGCCGAGCAGATTGACGACAACGTGCTTCTTTTTCGCAAGCTCGGTGGCTACCGCAAGCCCGTTGGTGAATACGTTGCAAGGGCGATCGGGCATTTCCTTAGCCAAATACAATGCCGTTGTGCCGCCGTCAATAAAAATGGACGCACCTTCGTCGATAAGCTCGGCTGCTTTTTGTGCGATCACGATTTTTTCGTCCGTGTGAATGGTCGTTTTCTTCGTGTAAGGCTCGCCCGAAGTCTTTTGCACTTCGCGGACGGACATCGCGCCGCCACGAATACGAATGATCTTGCCTTCTTCTTCCAGCTGGAAAAGGTCGCGACGTAACGTCATTTGGGAAACGTGGGGGAAGTGCTCTTCCAACTGTTCCAACGTGAGTTTGCCGCGCTTGTCTAAAAGTTCCGCAATTTCAAGGATACGTTCTCTTTTCATCGGTCTTCTCCTTCGTAAATGTCTTTGTAAGTCAAATTTATCACAAAATTAAAAAAATAGCAAGCAAACGACGAATGGAATTTTCATTTTTTCTAACATTTTCACAAAATTTTAATGAAAATGTAAAAAAGGAATGTAAATTTTGTTCAAGTTAAAGCGTCTTTCATGAAAAAATTTTCACGCATTTTTACTTGCGATTTCCATTGCGGCGTGCTATAATAAAGGAAAGAAAGTTTTAGGAGAAGCGCATGTACGATTTTTTGACCGATTTAGACGGGTATTTCTGTGAAAAATACGCCAACTACGATAAGCTGTGTATTTTACCCGGCTATAATATGCCGATTATGCAACGGTCGGAGGTGCGTGAGGACGGCAGAACGTATGCGTATACTCTGCCTGCGGATACAATGAGTTTAGCTAAGCAGGAAAAGAAGGCAGAACTTCTTGCCGAGCTTAAAAAGCGTATGGTGGATATTACGTTCTCTTTCTCGTTTATTCCGAATTCTATTTTTAGAAGAATTGCTAATCTGTTTAGAAAGGAAACGCAGCAAAAAGCGCTGTTGAGGCTATTGGAAAAGTACGGCGTTACGCCGCAGGAGGCACTGGAAGGGGTAACGGTTTCCAACGAGATTTGGACGGGGATCTGCAAGGGAAAATTCGACATGACGAAAAACCTGATTTTTTCGCTTGCCTTGACGTTGCATTTTTCCTTTGACGACACGGTTTTCCTTTTGGAATGCTGTGGCTACGTTTTAGATTATTCTATCGTAAAAGACGTTGTGATCGCGTACCTGCTTACCTCGAAGGTGTATAATAGCGATATGGTAGAGGCGGCTTTGGCAGAATACAAGGTCGACAATTTATTTATAAAATAAGCTTTGGTATAGTTTATTAACGAGAAGGGTATAATTTATTTGCTTTTTTCGAAGAAACGTGCTATAATAAATAAAAAGGCTCTGTTACAGCAATCGGTTTATTTTTAAGCCATCTGCTGCGACGTAACCCATAAAAATTGAATATCCGAGCAGGAAAAGAGTACCTTTTTTCTCGCCAGAACAGAGAACGGCGCCTAGGCTGAAAGCGCGGTAGGTGGAAGAGGATTGGGAAAGTGCGTTTCTGCGTTATAGGACAGACTAATCCTCTGCGGCGGCCCCCGTTATCGGGCAAAAAGGAAAAATCGTAAGATTTTTTGAAGTAAAGTGGAACAGCGTGTCATGACGCCTTTATATTATGTAGTATACGACTACGTAGTATGAGGGCTTTTTTTCTTCTCGCATAGCGCGAAAACCGCGTAGCCAAGGAGGTTGGGTATGTGGTTTGCAAATCTCAGGGCGGATATTCAAGCAGCAAAAGCGAACGATCCGGCGGCGAGAAACTCGTTTGAGGTGTGGCTCACCTATGCCGGAGTGCATGCGTTATCATGGCATAGAGTTGCGCATTTTTTCTACAAAATCAAGCTGAAACTGTTGGCGAGAATTATCAGTCAAATTGCTCGGTTTTTTACGGGGATAGAAATTCATCCTGCGGCGAAAATCGAGGGCGGCGTATTCATTGACCATGGCATGGGCGTGGTGATTGGGGAAACGGCGGAAGTCCGCAAGGGCGCAGTGATCTATCAAGGCGTCACCTTAGGAGGCACGGGCAAGGAGCGAGGCAAGCGCCATCCCACGATTATGGAGGACGTTGTCGTTTCAGCCGGCGCGAAGGTGCTTGGCGGTTTCACGGTAGGCAAGGGCGCGAAGATTGGCGCAGGCGCGGTGGTGCTTCGGGAAGTCCCTCCGTATGCGACGGTGGTGGGAATTCCTGCCAGAGTAGTGCGGCTCCGTCCGCCGCAAATTCATGAGTAGATAAAAAGAGAAATAGGAGATAGATTATGAAAATTTACAACTCTCTAACCAAAAGAAAGGAAGAATTTATCCCTTTGGAGGGGAATAAGGTAAAAATGTACGCCTGCGGCATCACGGTGTCCGGCGAGGCGCATATTGGCCACGGTTATCAGGCGCTGATTTACGATATCATGCGTAAATATTTAAAAAAGCTTGGCTATGACGTCACTTATGCCCGTAACTATACGGACGTAGATGATAAAATCATCGCAAAATCGAAGGAAACGGGTATCCCTGCGGACGAGTATGCGGCAAAGATGATTGAAAATATCAACGAAATTATGGGAAAATTCCACGTGGACGATCCCGACGTATGGTTGAAGGCAACGGAGAATATTGAAAACATCATCGGGTTTGTGGAAACGTTGATTGAAAAGGGACATGCCTACCCCACAAAGAACGGCGACGTGTATTTCGACGTGGAATCCTTCCCTGCTTACGGACAGCTTTCCAACCGCAACATCGAGGACGCTTTAGACGGCGTGCGCGTGGATAACGACGGAGAAAAGAAGAACGCATACGATTTTGCGCTTTGGAAGAGTGCAAAACCCGGGGAAATCTACTGGGAATCCCCTTGGGGTAAGGGCAGGCCCGGCTGGCATATCGAATGTTCGGCAATGAACCGAGAGGCATTCGGGGAACAGATCGATATTCACGGCGGCGGCAGGGATTTGATTTTCCCGCACCACGAAAACGAAATTGCGCAAACGGAAGCCTTGACAGGGAAGCAGTTTGTAAAATACTGGACGCACAACGGCTTGATTAAGGTTAACGGACAGAAGATGAGTAAGTCCTTAGGTAACAGCCTCTTGCTTGCCGACTTATTGGAAAAATACTCTGATGAAGCGGTGAAATTTGCACTGTTACAAACCAACTATCGTAACGATATCAACATTACGGACGATTTATTCCCCGATGCGGAAAAGCATTTATACGATTTTTACTCGTTGCTTGCGGTGGTGGAAAAGGTGATGTACGGTTGCAAGGGCATGGAACTCACGGTCGAAAGCGAGGACGCGGCTTGCGCGGCGGAATACGCGCAAAGGGTGGAAACCGAATTTAACGCTTGCATGAGCGACGATTTCAATACGGCGTTGGCGTTGTCCAACCTGTTTGGGTATTTCAAAGATATTAAGAAATGGTTGGCGGAAGGTAAAACGGGTAGCTTTTTCGTAGCGTTAAGCGCAGCGGTGCAAATCCGTAAGACGTACGCTCTTCTTGGCTTGTTTAAGAAAAACCCCGAAGAGTACAAGGCTTGGTATGAAGCGCAGAACGTATCGGAAATTCCCGAGGACGTAAAAGCGATTGCGGAAGAACGCTGGGCGGCGAGATTAAATCGCGACTGGGCAAAGAGTGATGAATTGAGAAACAAGCTTGCGCAGCTCGGCTATGCGGTTAAGGATAGCAAAACGGGCTACGAACTGACGAAAATTTAAGGTAGAACGCCTGCTATTGCTTGACAAAAACGCGAAATAAGCTTTATAATAATAAAGCTACGGGCTTTACCCGATAAATCTATTTTGAAAAACAAACATGAGGATATAGATAATGAAAGCAAAAGAATTAAGAGAATTGTATTTGGGTTTCTTTAAGGACCGTGGACATAAAGTGATCCCGTCCGCTTCGTTGATTCCCGAAAACGATCCTACCGTACTGTTCACGACGGCAGGTATGCATCCGCTTGTGCCTTATTTGCTTGGGGAAAAGCACCCTGCAGGCACTCGCCTTACCGACGTGCAGAAATGCGTGCGTACGGGGGACATCGACGACGTTGGCGACGAAAGACATTGTACGTTCTTCGAAATGCTCGGCAACTGGTCGCTCGGTGATTATTTCAAGGAAGAAATGATCCCTTGGAGCTATGAATTTTTGACGAATGAGAAATACCTGGGTATTCCCTCGGACAAGCTTGCCGTGACGGTATTCGGCGGCGACGAGACGTTGCCTTGCGATAATGAGGCGGCGGCGCTTTGGGAAAAAGCGGGCATTAAAAAGGAAAATATTTATTTTATGCCACGTGAAAATAACTGGTGGGGCCCTGCCGGCTTGACCGGCCCTTGCGGTACGGATACCGAAATGTTCGTCATTCGTAAACCTAAGTGTTCGCCTACCTGTAATCCCGATTGTAACTGCGGCGCGTTCCTGGAAATTTGGAACGACGTATTCATGCGTTTTAACAAGCAAGCGGACGGTTCGTATACCGAACTTGCGCAAAAGAACGTGGACACGGGTATGGGCTTAGAGCGTGCGCTGTGCGTTTTGAACGGCAAATCCAGCGTATACGAAACCGACCTTTTCGAGAATGCGATTCAGGTAATTTCTTCGCTTACGGGTAAGAGCTACGGCGAGGACGAGGAAACGACGAAAGCATTCCGCGTGCTTCTCGATCATACGCGTACGGCGACCTTTATGCTCGGCGACGAAAAGGGCATTGTTCCCTCCAACACGGACCAAGGCTATATTTTGCGTAGAATCATTCGTCGTGCAGTGCGTTACGGAAGAAAGATCAATTTGCCCGAGGGCAGCCTTGCGAAAATTTCCGAAGCGTTTATCGAAGAATATAAGGACGTTTATCCTGAACTGAATATCAACCGCGCGAAGATTGCGGAAGAATTGATCAAGGAAGAAACCAAATTCAACAAGACCTTGCAACAGGGCTTAAAAGAATTTGAAAAATGTATCAACGGTATTGAACGTAAGAATGCGTTTATGGCGCAAAAAGATCCTTCCTACGTTGCGGAAAAGCGCATCGGCGGCAAGCAGGCGTTCCACCTCTACGACACCTATGGTTTCCCTGTGGAAATCACGGACGAAATGGCAAAGGAACGCGGCTTCTCCGTAGATTTAGAGGGGTATAAAGCGGCGTTTGAAGAACATCAGAGCAAGAGTAAGGCAGGCAGCGAACAGAAATTTGCTTGCGGTCTTGCAGACCATAAGGAAGCGACCACCGCTTTGCATACAGCGACCCATCTTTTGCATGCGGCATTGAAGGTGGTATGTTCGCCCGACGTCAACCAAAAGGGCTCGAATATCACCGAGGAAAGACTCCGTTTTGACTTTAATCTGCCTCAGCCTATGACGGCGGAACAAATCAAGGCGGTGGAAGACCTCGTCAACGAAAAAATTCAGGCGGATATTCCCGTCGTTATGAAGGAAATCACGTTGGAAGAAGCGAAAGCGGAAGGTTTCACGGGCTTATTTGAAAGCAAGTATGGCGAAGTGGTAAAAACGTATACTATCGGCGATTTTTCCAAGGAAATTTGCGGCGGCCCGCACGTGGAATCGACGGGTAAACTTGGCAAATTTAAGATTCAAAAGGAACAAAGCTGCGGTTCTGGTATCCGTAGAATAAAAGCCGTGCTTGAATCGTAAGCAGGTACCATGTACGAGATGAAATAAGGCAGGGGACGTGAAAACGTCCCCTGAATGATTATTTGACTATGGCTATGAATGAAGTGATATCAGCAGAAACAATCAAACAGTTGACGATGCCGATTTTGGAAAAGGGGTTTATTTTTGAATACCTTTATCAAAAGGGCGGAGACAGCAGCTGCGTGTACATCTGCCGTTTCAAAAAAGGACGCAATTTTTTGGACTGGCGAGAGGTATCGGGCGGCGATGAAATCAATATCGTCACATACGTTGACGGTGCATACGGTTTTCCTTCCTTAAAGTTACTCTTTCCTAAGGAATGGAAAGCATTCCATCGTAAGCACTTCTTCAAAAAACCGACTTTAGAGGAAAGGCGGCAATTTATCGCTTCCCTCTTGAATGCGGAAATCCAAAGCGGAAAAACGGAATTTTTTGGAATTCCCATACTATAGAAACGAACGCCTTGAAATTGCGCAAGGCGTTTTTCTTTGCGCAAAAGTACTTATTATGGAATGAATTTTCTAAAATGTCACAAAATATGTGATATATGGGGGATTCTATCATGGAAAAGAAAAGGGACGCAATGCGGAAAAGTCCTGCGCTATATATTACAATGTTGGTGATATGGACGGTATTGACGGTGTTCTTATGGGTAAACTTCCTGCCGAAAATCGTCAACGTTCCGTTTATGGCAGGTAAGACGGTTACGCTGTGGGTATCGATTGCCGCACGAGTATTGCTGACGTTTAACGGGTTGTTTATTTCCTATTTTTGGTTAAACGGCGTAAAGGATTTTATTTACGTGATTTGGTATTACGTATTCAGGAAGCAGATGTATAAGCGATATTACAGCGTGATTGACACGGACGTCAGCCGCGCAAACGATAAAATTTTGATGGCGTACTGCACCTGTAACGACTTTGACGGTAGAAGCCTTGAAGAGAGCATGAAACAAACGTATAAAAACGTGAAAACGGTGATTTTGGACGACTCCACCGACGAGGAATACAAACGCGCGGTGGACGAATTTGCCAAAGCACACGGCGTGGAAGTGATTCGACGGGATAACCGTGAAGGGTTTAAGGCAGGCAATATCAACAACTATTTTATGAGTAAAGCTTGTAAAGAGGAGGGGTACGATTATTACGTAATTTTGGACTCGGATGAAATTTTGCCTCATAATTATCTTTACGAAAGTTTGAAATATTTTTACGCGCATTCCAACGTGGGAATCGTGCAGGCGAATCACGTATCTGACAGAAACCGAAACTTTTTCATGAAGCTGTTTCATATCGGCGTTAATTCCCATTGGCCCACCTATCAAACGATGAAACATTTTTACGGGTTTTCCACCATGCTGGGACACGGCGCGATGATCAAAAGGGATTGCTATGAAAAAGCAGGCGGTTTTCCGCCTTTGGTTGCGGAGGACTTGTGTTTGAGTATCGAGGCGAGAAGCTCCGATTACTACGTCGCTTTTGCGCCGAATATCGTCTGCCGAGAGGAATATCCCATCGACTACGTCGCGTTTAAGAAAAGGCATTCGAAATGGACGCAGGGGAATTTGGAGTTTATCAAAAAGTATACGGGCAGAATTGCAAAATCCAAGATGGAATGGTTTGAGAAAATGGACATCGTGCTGTTCACTTACAATCTACCCTTAACGGCGGTGTTTGCGTTTTTCATCTTTGCAAATTTGATGATTGCGCCCCTTTTGGGTATTGATTTAGGTGCGGCGTATGCTTTGTGGATGATTATCCCCACGATTATTTTCTTTTTCTCGCCCATGCTCAACGATTTCATTACGTGGGCGTTCCGTTTGCATATATTTAGAACACTGCTATACACCGTGTCTGTTGTGATGCTCTACGGTTCCATGCTTACTACGTCGTTGGTGTCCGCAATGCTAGGGATTTTCGGTAAGAAAGCAAAGTTCATCGTCACCCCGAAATCTTCGAAAAAAATTGGGTTTTGGTACGCGCTTAGGTTTCAATGGAAGGAGATTGTGTTTTCCACCTTGCTTTTGGTGATTTCGCTGACTTTTCAAGGGGGGATTTTGCCTGTTTTCCTGATTGTAGCGACGGGGTATTCCTCTATAGCGCTGCTGTTTTACTCCAATATCCGCTATACGGAAGAGGAAACGCGAAAAATCGATAAGAAAACAATGGATATTTCTCTTTCCATTAATCGTTTATTTCAGTATAATCATCGCAGGGGAATCAATGACAATCCCATGAAGAAAGGGTAAAAAATAGCTTTTGAGGAAAAATTTTTCAAAAAACAGTTTACAAGTGAAAAGATTTATGCTATAATGTAGCTGGTGAAATTTGGGCAACTAAAAAAGCTTTTTCGTTCCATAAAAAACTATAATTTTTTATGAGGGGAACGCGAAAGCACGGATTCACCGCTAAAAAAAGAAAAAAATATTATCATTTAAGGAGATAAAGAAAATGACTAACAACAAGAAAGTGCTTCAATTCGTTGCTGACTGTCAAGCATTTGCGCAGCCCGATAAAGTGGTATGGATCGATGGCAGCGATGCACAGAGAGACGCTTTGAGAGAAGAAGCTTGCGCTACGGGCGAAATCATTAAGCTCAACCAAGAACTTCTTCCCGATTGCTACTATCATAGAACGGCTGAAAACGACGTTGCACGTGTAGAAGACAGAACGTTTATTTGCTGTGAAAACGAAGAGGATGCGCTTCCTCATTCCATCGTAAAGTGGAAGGCTCCCAAAGAAGCTTATGCAATGGTTAACGATATTGCAAAGGGCGCATACAAAGGCAGAACGATGTACGTAATCCCTTATTCGATGGGCGTTGTAGGTTCTCCTTTCTCGAAGATCGGTATTGAAATCACCGATTCCATCTACGTTGTACTCAACATGATGATCATGACGAGAGTAGGTAAAATGTGCCTTGATCAGCTTGGCGCAGACGGCGATTTCGTTAAGGGCTTCCACGCAAAGTGTAACGTAGATCCCGAAAAGAGATATATCATGCATTTCCCCGAAGACAACACGATTATTTCCGTGAACTCGGCTTACGGCGGTAACGTATTGCTCGGTAAGAAGTGCTTCGCGCTTCGTATCGCTACCAACCTTGGTAAGAAGGAAGGCTGGATGGCAGAACACATGCTTATCCTTGGCGTAAAGCGTCCTCAGGATAAGGAAATGAAGTACGTTGCAGCAGCGTTCCCTTCCGCTTGCGGTAAGACGAACCTTGCAATGTTGATTCCTCCCAAGCAGTACCTTGACGCTGGCTACGAAGTACAGTGCGTAGGCGACGATATCGCTTGGATCCGTGTTGGTGAAGACGGCAGACTTTGGGCATGTAACCCCGAAAACGGTTTCTTCGGCGTTGCTCCCGGTACCAACGAAAAGTCCAACCCCAACGCGCTCGCTTCTACGAAGAAGGGAACGATCTTCACGAACGTTGCTTTGAACCCTGCAGATAACACCGTTTGGTGGGAAAAGCTTACGAAGGAAGCTCCTGCTAACCTTATTGACTGGACGGGTAAGCCTTGGACGCCTGATTGCGGTCGCAATGCAGCGCACCCCAACTCCCGTTTCACGGCTCCTGCTGAAAACTGCCCTTGCATCTCGCCCGCGTTCAACTCGGCTGCAGGCGTACCTCTTTCTGCAATCATCTTCGGCGGCA
The DNA here is from genome assembly GCA_045594025.1 of Candidatus Scatosoma sp. Lineage (GTDB taxonomy): Bacteria > Bacillota > Clostridia > Christensenellales > Borkfalkiaceae > Scatosoma. The sequence continues at coordinate 28,491 of JAZNXS010000006.1, read as the reverse complement.
GAAGAGCAACGACGACTCCGCTTGTTTACCAGTCCAGAGATTGGAACCACGGTACGTTCGTAGGTACGATCATGTCCTCCGAAACGACGGCTGCTGCTACCGGCGCTACCGGTGTGCTCCGTCACGATCCCATGGCTATGAAGCCTTTCATGGGTTACTCGGTTGACAGATACTTCCAGCACTGGATCGATATGGGCGCTAAGGTTCCCGCTGAAAAGCAGCCCAAGATCTTCAACGTTAACTGGTTCCGTCAGGACGAAAACGGCAACTTCATGTGGCCTGGTTTCGGCGACAATATGCGTGTTCTCGATTGGATCCTCGATCGTTGCGAAGGCAATGTAGACGCACAGGAAACCGCTATCGGTTACCTTCCTTATGCTAAGGATATCAACATCGAAAACTGCGACATCACCGCAGAAACGCTTGAAAAGCTCCTTGTTGTTGATAAGCAGCGTTGGGCAGCGGAAGCAGAGGAAATCACTTCCTACTACGCTGAAAACTTTGGCGATAAGATGCCTAAGGAAATCATGGATAACCTTGCAATCCTCAAGGCAAACTGCGCAAAATAATTTCATAGAAAATACAAAATCCCGTTGGATTTCCCAACGGGAGTTTTTTATGGGTTGAATACGGTCAAAGTAAATTTCGCGCCTAATCAAAAACCAAGCTCAAACAATTCCTGCGATTTGTCGCATTCATGTAACATCACTATTTCAATAAAATCATTAAAAGACTTTTTTAATTCTTGGGGTAAGGCTTCTTCAAATTTTTCATAGTTTTCACTTTCTTTACTATTCTATTATAATAACAGAATTCTGTTAAGTCAAGCATTTTTAGCAGATTTCTGTTATTATTTTATACAAGAGGTGAAACTATGATACAAGAAGCTTTAAAACAACAAAGAAAAATGCATGGTTTAACGCAAGTGAGTTTGGCGGCGGCAACGGGTATTCCGCAATCGACAATCAGCGCATGGGAAAAGGGGGTAAATATTCCTAACGTCTTAGATTGTATCAAGCTTGCAGATTTTTATAAAATCAGCTTAGACGAGCTGGTTGGGCGAGAGGTGTAAGGTATGATTTATAAGAATTTTAAGGGAAAGAAACTTTCTGCGCTCGGCATGGGGTGTATGCGTTTTCCGATTCTGGACGGAGACTTCAAAAAAATTGATGAAGAAACCACGGCAAAAATGTTTGATTATGCAATTCAACACGGGGTAAACTATTTTGACACGGCGTATATGTACCACGGCGGTCAATCAGAGTATATCGTTGGGAAGCTTTTGAAAAAATATCCGCGTGAAAGCTATTACGTAGCGGATAAATTCCCCGGCGTGGATATTTCCGCATTCGGCAGAGTGGAGGAAATTTTTGAAGAACAGTTGCAAAAGGTCGGGGTGGAATATTTCGACTTTTACTTGTTCCATTGCTTGTGTGAAAATAACCTCGAATACTATCTCGACGAAGGGAAAAAGTACAAGACGTTCGAATACTTAATGGAACAAAAGCAGAGGGGCAGAATTCACCATCTCGGTTTTTCTGCGCATGCGGAACTTGATACTATGCGCCGTTTCTTGGAAAAATACGGCAAGGATATGGAATTTTGCCAGCTGCAAATCAACTGGCTGGATTGGACTTACGAAAACGCAAAAGCAAAAGTGGAGCTTTTGCAGGAATATAATATCCCCGTATGGGTAATGGAGCCTGTCCGCGGCGGCAAATTGGCAAGTTTACAACCTGAATATGAAGCGCGGCTTAAAGCGTTGCGCCCCGATGAAAGTATGGCGGCTTGGGCATTCCGCTTTTTGCAGACGAAGCTTGATTGCACGATGGTGCTTTCGGGAATGTCCGATTTCGAGCAGGTCAAAGAAAACGTGCAAACCCATTGCGAGCATAAGCCCTTATCCAAAGAGGAATTGCAGGTTTTGGACGGGATCGTAGACGAATTTATGCAGAAATTAACCCCTTGTACGGGTTGCAGATATTGTGTGGAATATTGTCCGCAAAGCTTGAATATTCCAAGCCTTTTAAACATGTACAACGAATATAAATTCTCGTTAGATGGTATCATGGCGCAGCGTTCTATTCTTCGTATTCCCGAAGGAAAACGTCCGTCCGATTGCCTGCAATGTAAGGTTTGCGAAGGAGTTTGTCCGCAAAAAATTTGCATAGCGGATGAGCTTGCTGCATTTGCGGAGCTTACAAAATGAGTGAAATGCTCATGGAAAAGACGCGCACATTTTTAGAACAGGGCTACACCTGCGCGATCGTGAAAGGGGATCAGGTTCTTCTTTCCAAAGAGCGAGGAATAGCGCCGCTGAAAGCTTGGTTAGAAAGTGGCGCAGACTGCGCGCAAGCGCTGGCGGCGGATAAGGTCGTAGGAAAAGCGGCTGCATTTCTCTACGTTTTGCTTAAGGTGAAAGCCGTCTATGCCCAGGTGGTGAGCCACGAAGCGGAAGAGGTTCTTCGCCGTTTTGGAATCTCGTGCGAGTATGAAAGAAAAGTGCCTGCGATACGCAATCGCGATAATACAGGATTCTGTCCCATGGAGCAAGCGGTTTGGAATGCGGAAAATCCCATAGATGCGTATCGATTGATTCTCTTAAAATTTGAGGAGTTAAAAACATGAAAAAGGTATTGATTTTATCCGGTAGCCCTAGAAAGGAAGGGAATTCGGATATTTTATGCGACGAGTTTGCAAAAGGCGCGCTTGACGCAGGGAATAGCGTGGAGAAAATCCGCATTGCTGAAAAGAAAATAGCGCCTTGCACGGGTTGTTATTATTGTAAAAACAACGGGGGCAGGTGCGCGTTCAACGATGATATGGGGGATATTTTGCAAAAGATTATCGATTGCGACGTGTTGGTGCTTGCAACCCCCGTTTATTTCTATTCCATGTGCGCGCAGTTGAAAACCGTTATTGATAGAACGGTGGCGCGTTGGACGGAAATCGCTAACAAAGACCTCTTCTATATTATGACGTCAGCAGACGACGATGAGGATACGATGGATTCTACCCTTGCCTCCTTGCACGGCTTTGCGATGTGTGTGGACGGCTATGAGGAAAAAGGCGTGCTGTACGGTAAAGGCGTATACGAAAAAGGCGACGTGCGCAAGCGTGAAGAGCTGATGCAAATCGCCTATGAAATGGGAAATTCCGTTCGTTGATGTATAATAAAAATATAAAAAGATAGCCGCCCTGGAATCGTAAGATTTCAGGGCGGTTACCTATATGATAAGGGGGAAAATGATGAGCTTTGTTATGTAGTCGGTTATCCACAACCGATTTACAAGTATATTTTAGCATGTGCATATCAAAAAGTAAAGAAAAATAATTAAAATTTTTTAAAGAGCAAAAAAACAATACGTTAGTACAAAAAGTGTTAAAAATTCACAATTTCACAAAAAATGACAGTATTTTTGTGAATTATACCGATTCAAAAAACGAATTTTACATAATTCGGCACAGAAAGCAACTAAAAATAACGGCGGCAAGATAGGAAACCAGTGATATAATAAGCGCCGCTGTGAGTTTTTGCCGTTTGATACCTGCAAAGTACACGGCGCCGATATAAAAAATGGTATCTGAAGTGCCGTAAGCAACGCACGCGCATCTTGCCGCATAGCTATCCACGCCGTAGCGTTCTAAAATCTGCGTTAAAACCGCGATCGATCCGCTTCCGGAAAGCGGCTTCATAAGGACGAGGGAGGAAATCTCCGCAGGGATTCCCGTAAAGGAAAAAAGCGGAGAAATCCACTCGCTTAGCTTATCTTCCAAGCCGCTGACTTCCAGTAGCTTACAGAGCATCGTCACGGCGGCAATATAAGGGAAGATGGAAAGAATAAGGGGAATTGCACCTTTGACGCCGCTGGTAAAGCTGTCGTATATTTTCACCTTTTTTCCCATGGCATAGCCAAACGAGAGCAAAAATATAAGGGGTATGATAAGGGCTAAGATTAAATTCATCTCGTACATGCCCTCCCCATTTTTTGTTGTTTTGGGATAAAGTCGGCCATGGTGCACTCTTTTTGTTTGACGGGAATAAACAATTTTGTTAAAATCACGCCCAAGACGGTAGAAAGCAAGGTGGCAAGCAGGGTAGGGATAACGACGTTATTCGGCGCTTGGCTGCCCATAGCGACGCGCACGGCGATGATCGACGTGGGAATGAGCTGTAGAGAGGTGGCGTTTAAAACGAATAGCATGGCGGAGGCGTATTCGGCGTTCTCCGTTTTATCGAGAAGCTGGGCTGCTTTGATGCCGTAAGGTGTTGCCGCCCCGGAGATGCCCAAAAGGTTTACGGAAAGATTCATGCTGATGGCAGAAAGCGCCTCTTCGTCCTGGATTTTAAACAGTTTTTTTGCAAGGGGTTTGACGAGTTTGGAAATGCTTTTTGACACGCCGCTATCCTCCCATACCTGCATTAACCCAAGCCAAACGCTGTACGTGGCGATGAGGGAAACGGACACGGTAGCGCCTTTTCCTGCGCCGTCTAGCAGGGCGGCGAGGAAGTTTTCGGGCGAGGTGCATAACAATAAAAAGGTGCATATAAAAAATAGGATAGAAAAAAGAATATTCATACCATAAATGTATGAGTGCGCGCGGCAGAAAATTCATAAAGATAATCCGAGGTGGGAAAAACGCGTAAAAAACGATTTACTTTTTTAATAAAAAAGTATATAATGGATACGATACGAGCAAAGGAGACGGTTTTTATGGCAAAGAAACCCTATTATATCACGACAGCGATTGCTTATACTTCGGGTAAACCCCATATCGGGAACACCTACGAGGCGATTTTAGCGGACGCAATTGCAAGGTTTAAGCGTAAGGAAGGCTACGAGGTATTCTTCCAGACCGGCACGGACGAGCATGGTCAAAAAATTCAGGAAAAAGCAGAGGCTGCAGGCGTTACGCCGCAGGCTTACGTAGACAAGATTGCAGGCGACATCAAGGGGATTTGGGATCTTGTTGGTACGTCTTATGATAAATTTATCCGTACGACGGATGAAGACCACGTTAAGCAAGTGGCGAAGATGTTCAAAAAGTTCTACGACCAAGGCGATATTTACAAGGGATACTATGAAGGCATGTACTGCACCCCTTGCGAATCCTTCTGGACAGAGAGTCAGCTTGTGGAAGGCAAATGCCCCGATTGCGGCAGAGACGTAAAGCCTGCAAGAGAAGAGGCATACTTCTTCAAGATGGGTAAATATGCAGACCGCTTGATCGACCATATCAATAAGCACCCGGAATTTATTCAGCCCGTATCCCGTAAAAACGAGATGATGAACAACTTCCTTTTGAAAGGGTTGCAAGATTTGTGTGTTTCCCGTACTTCGTTCACGTGGGGGATTCCCGTAGAGTTCGATCCCAAGCACGTTACGTACGTTTGGATGGACGCGCTGTCCAACTATATCACGGGGATCGGCTATGACGTGGACGGAAATCATACCGAGCAATATAAGAAATTCTGGCCCGCGGATTTGCATTTAATCGGGAAGGATATTCTCCGTTTCCATACGATTTACTGGCCCATCTTTCTCATGGCGCTCGGCGAACCTCTGCCTAAGCAGGTATTCGGCCATCCTTGGCTGTTGCAGGGCGACGGTAAGATGAGTAAATCCAAGGGTAATGTGATTTATGCGGACGATTTGGCGAGACTTTTCGGCGTGGACGCCGTGCGCTATTTCGTATTGCATGAAATGCCGTTTGATAACGATGGTCAGATCACTTGGGAGCTCGTTGCAGAACGTTTCAATACAGATCTTGCCAACGTACTTGGTAACCTGGTCAGCCGTACGATCGCCATGATCGATAAATATTTCAGCGGTACAGTGACGAAGTCCTTGCCAGCAAATGAGGAGGATCCCGATGGCGAATTTAAAGCGACGGTGACGGCGGTAGCCGCTAAGCTGCAGGCAAAGGCAGACGAGCTGCGTATCGCGGACGCGATTTCCGAAGTGTTTACGGTGTTTAGACGCGCGAATAAGTACATCGACGAAACGATGCCTTGGGTGCTTGCGAAAGACGAAACGAAGAAAGCGCGCTTGAACGACGTATTGTATAACTTGGCGGAAGCGATTCAAATCGGCGCAAGTCTTTTGGATAGCTTTATGCCCGAAACCAGCGAAAAGATTTTCTCCGCTTACGGCGGACAAACAAGATCGCTTGAGGACTGCGGAAAATTCGGTCTGCGTGAAAGTGTAACCGTAACGGCGATTTCGCCTTTGTTTGCGCGTATCGATTTTAAAACGCTCGCTCCCGAGATTGAGAAAATCCGCGCGGAACAGGCGGCTGCCTATGCGGCGGAAATGGCGAAAAACGAACCTCAAAAAGCAGTGAACGCAGACACGGGTGCTGCGAAAGAGGAAAAAGAGGAAGAAAAAGTGCCTGAAATTACGTTTGACGATTTTATCAAGGTAGAGCTTCGCGTGGGCGAAATTATTGCGTGCGAGCCCGTACCTAAGTCCAATAAGCTCTTAAAGGAAACGGTTAAATTCGGCGAAGAAATTCGTACCATCGTTTCCGGTATCGCAAAGCATTATTCCGCGGAAGAAATGGTAGGCAAGAAGGTGGTATTCGTTACCAACCTTGCTCCTAGAAAGGTTTGCGGAATTATGTCCGAGGGTATGATTTTGGCGGCGGAAGACGAAAACGGCACGCTGTCGTTGGTGACGCCTGAAAAGGACGTGCTCAGCGGTACGCGCTTAGGTTAAAATGTATATCGACGTGCATTGTCACTTGACGGGTGACGAGTATGAGGAAATCGGCGGTATTTCCGCCGTGTTACAGCGCGCTAAGGAGAACGGCGTCGGGCTTGTGATTTGTTCGGGGTTTGACTTGGATTCTTCCTTGATCGCAAAAGAGCTTGCTGAGATCTACGAAAACGTATATTTTTGCGCAGGCTTTCATCCTAGTGAGCTGAACAAATACAAAGAGGGCGATTTAGAGAAAATCCGCGCGCTGTGTTTGCATGAAAAATGCGTGGCGCTTGGCGAAATCGGCTTAGATTATCATTTCGACGATAATCCCCCCAAAGAAACGCAAAGAGAGATGTTTATCCGTCAACTTGCTTTGGCGGACGAAGTAGGGATACCCGTGGTTTTGCATAGCCGAGATGCGGCGCAGGAAACGCTGGAAATTTTACAAAAGCATCAGCATCTGTTAAAGCATGGCGGATTGATGCACTGCTATTCCTACTCCCCTGAAATGACGTCTGATTTTATGGCGCTTGGGCTTAGCTTTTCCTTTGGCGGTCCGTCCACCTTTAAGAATGCAAAAAAGGTGCAGGAATGTGTTCAACGCATACCTGCCCACCTGCTTTTATCGGAAACGGATTGCCCGTATTTAACCCCCGTGCCTTTTAGAGGGATTTTCCCCAACGAGCCGAAAAACGTGAAGCACGTCGTGGATAACATGGCTGCGCTTCGAAATGAAAACGTGGAGGCGCTTAAAACGCAAATTCTTGCTAACGCGAGAACGTTGTTTTTTAAGCTGAAATGATTTATGGAAGAAAATAAGAATTTAACGGAACAAAAAGCGCCCGAGGAGGGCGGCAGAAAAAGACGCAGAAGACATAGAGGCGGCAATCGCGGCGGTAACGACGCGCAAAAGCAGCAAGCACAACAGAATGCGCAAACGCAGCAAAATCCCAAGCCGCAAAAGGCTCAAAATCAGCAAAACCAACAAGGTCAACAAAAACCCAACGGGCAAAAAGGCGGCCAAAAACAACAGCAGCAACAGCCACAACAGCAGAGTGGGAAGAAAAAGAATAAACAGAAAAATCAGCCGCAAAAGCCCCAGGAACAGCAGCAATCTCATGGGAAGAATATGCAAAACCAAGGGGGTAAGGGCGGAAATAAAGAAGAAAATCGTAAAGACACTTATCTTTACACGTTGGATGGCAATCTGTACGTCAATTTGACGAATAAGTGCTCTAACGGCTGTGATTTCTGTGTCCGTAACGAGCGTTCGAGCTATTACGGTAATTATCTGTGGCTTAAAAACGGCGATCCCACGGTGGAGAAAGTGATTGTGGCAGCGAACGGATTCGGTGATTTAAAACGCTTTAAAGAGGTCGTATTCTGCGGCTTTGGCGAGCCGACGTATAAGGTTGCCGAAATGGTAGCGCTCTGCGATTTCTTCCACGAAAAGGGGTTAAAAACTCGTTTAAATACCAACGGTCAAGGGAATCTGATCAACAAGCGGGATATTGTGCCCGACTTGAAGGATAAAATTGATTTTGTGAACATTTCCCTCAACGCTTCCTGTGTGGAAAAATATCAGCCCATCTGCCGTTCGCAATTTGGCGAGGCTGGATTCTCGGGGTTGATCGAGTTTGCAAAGCTCTGCCGTAAAAACGGCGTGGATTGCCGATTCTCGATTGTCGATTGTATCGGCGAAGAGGAAGTGGAGGCTTGTAAGCGTTTGGCAGAAAGCGTTAAAATACCGCTTTACGTTAGAAAATATATCACAGATTCCTAATTAAATTATTGTTTTAAAGTACCCATGTATGCGTTCACGGCTTTCGTGGACGCAAATTCTTATTAGGAGGGCGCCATGCAGGAGCTTCGCTCTGTGTTGGAAAAACACGGCTTTCATTTTAAAAAGCAATTCGGGCAGAATTTCATATCCGACGGTAATCTTTTGCGTTCGATTGTAGAGGCCTCCGGGATTACGAAAGAAACGACGGTTGTTGAAATTGGTTGCGGCGCAGGTACGCTGACTCGCGCGATTGCCGAGGCGGCAAAGAAGGTGTATGCGTTTGACATCGATAGAGATTTGCAGCCCGTTTTAGCGGAAACGTTGTCGGGATTGGAAAACGTTGAGGTCATCTTCCGCGATTTCAATAAGATGGATTTAAAAGAATTCGAAAAGGAAATCGAGGAATACACCGTCGTTGCAAACTTACCGTATTATATCACGACGCCGCTTGTGACCAAGCTGTTGGAAGAGAGCGATAAAGTGCAGGGGCTTTCTATCATGGTTCAGGAAGAGGTGGCGGATAGATTTTGTGCCAAAGAGGACACGCCGGAGTACGGTTCCATTACGGCGGCAATCGCCTTAAAGGGCTCGGCGAAGGTCGTAAAACGTGTATCCAGAAACATGTTTTATCCTCGTCCCAACGTGGATTCCGCAGTAGTGAAAATTGAATTTGAAAGAGGTAGGATCGCGGTGAAGGATGAAAAAGCCTACCGCCAAACGGTTAAATGTGCCTTTATGAACCGTAGAAAAACCTTGGAAAATAATCTTGTCAATTTTTTCAAACTTACCCGTGAACAGGCGAAGGAAATTCTTTCGCAGGCGGGGGTAGAGGAAAAGGCGCGTGGGGAAACGCTCTCGCCGCAACGGCTGGCAAAACTTTCCGACGTATTATTAGAATACGGCGTATTTGCATAAGTTAACATAATCATAAAAAACCGCCTCGGCAATTTTGCCGAGGCGGTATCTTTATACCTATTATTTTAAACCCTGTTGTTTCATCCATACCCACATTACGAAACGGTGGGGAAAAACTTTAACAAGAAGCGCTTGTCCTTTTGCTGTTCCGCCGTGAATGGAAACGTCGCGGTTTTTATGCTTATGGTCCTTCCAAGCGGATTTGACGATCTGCTCGGGACGATACATAACCGCATACTTTTTCACAATCGTCTTTTCCGCAAACGCACGATCGAAGAACGCCGTTTTTGTCCAAAAAGGACATACGCACAAACAACGAGCGCCGCGCGCTGCGCGTAATTCCTTATTCAACGCGCGCCCGTAAGAGAGGACGAACGCTTTCGTCGCACCGTAGGTTGCGATATAAGGAATGGGCTGCATGGCAGCCATGGACGCGATGAGCAGCACCGAACCGCCCTTTGCCATATAAGGGAATGCCGCGCGTGTAACGCCGACAATCGAACGGCAGTTCAAATCGACCATGTTCTCCAATACTTCCACCTCGTCGTCGACAATCGCGTTAAAACGACCGAAGCCCGAAGCACAAATCAAATATTGAATAGAGGGATTTTCCTCCTGAAAAGCAGCTGCCAGCACGGCGGTAGAGTTTGCGTCGGATAAATCGAGCGCAAATACTCTCAGGGGAAGCGTTGTAAGGGAGCGAAGTTCTTCCAACTTATCCTTGCTTCTTGCGATCACCCAAATTTCTTCAAATTCATTTTTTCTGTCGTTCAGGGAACGAAAGAACTCTTTACCGATGCCGCTGGATGCGCCTGTAACGATTGCGATTTTCTTTTTCGTAGGGGTATTATCCATAATAAACCTCTGTATGATAATTTGTATATTTTTTACGCGAACGCATAACCAGGTATGCGGTCATGGATAAAAGATAGCCTGCTAAGGTGAATAATCCTGCGTAGGTGAGCAGGAATACGGGATAGGGCGCAGTGAAGATAAGAACGTCGAACACGGGGAACGGACATCCCAAGCCGGGCGCTATGTAGAACATACTGAAATAATACTCTTTCGGTCCATACTGCGCGTATAAGGTGTTCATTGCGATTGCCATAGAAAGCAAAAGTAGGAAGGTGGGCAAAGCTTTCAAAACAGTGGTATGACTCGGCTTGACTTTTCCGCTGGCGTACATGAACACGCCCATAATCAGCATAGTACCGTGATGCACCATGGTTTGAATGTTGATGCCTGCATTTTCGATAAATACGCCGCCTGGATATACGGTAACGGCGAGCCCGGCAAAAAGGTTATACGTTGCCATAAACGCGCAAAGGGAATCTTTCACTTTGCCGTTTTCCAAAAGAGAAATAACCAGCATTACGTACATGGGGGTGGAGCAGAACTGGAAGGGAAATTCATTCCAGCAATACGCCCAAGTATCCGTAGGGCCATCATAGGCATAAATCAATTGCTTGTACGCTTCAAGTAGTAACAGCACGCCTGCCAAGAGCCCGAGGGTAAGATTAAATTGTGTATCCGAGACGTTTCTCCCTTTCCAAATCACGAGACCGCAGAGTCCAAAAATAACAACGAGACAAAGGATATGGTATGGGCCGAACCAAGTGGGCGGCGTTACGGTTATATCCAAAGTGGCGATGATTCGTTCGAGAAAGGTCAAAGCCGAAGAATCCAATAAGTTAAGCATCGTGCATTACTTTTTAGAGATTGAATGGAATTGATGCGAACGAAATGCGTCTTGGATTTTGATACTAAGCGCGTTTACACCCATTGCAAGTAACGACATAACGTAAGCAGCCGCCGAAAACCCGAAGACGTAAAGCAGCAAGAATACAATATAAGGAGCAGAGTTATAAATATCGCTGAGGATAGGCAAATGGCAAGCATAATACGGGGAGATAAAGAACATATTAAAGGTTTGTTCAGGATCGCCGAATGCGCCGTAAAGCAGATTTGCCGTTAACGCGATTGCCACTAAAGAAGCGAACACGGGCAGAGCGTGAAGTATGGTTTTATGGGAGAGCTTTACTCTGCCGCTGACGTACATAAACACGCCGATTACGACCATCATGCCGTGGTGGACCATCGTTTGGATATTGATACCGATGGTTCTAATAAACACGTCACCCGGATACAGCATTACTGCCGAGCCTGCAAACAAGCCGTAGGTAGCCAAGAACGAGCATAAGCAGGTTTTCACTTTGCCGTTTTTCAAGAATGTTGCAAGCAACATGACGTACATCGGGGTGGAGCAGAACTGGAACGGGAATGCGTACCATTGATAGGACCAAGTATCCGTCGTATGAGAATAGGAATAATTCAGTTGTTTATAGATTTCTAAAAGAATCAAAATTCCGGACGTAATGCCAATGACCAGATTGAAATTTTTATCCGAGATTCCTTTTGCCTTACAAACAACGAGCGCGATAAGCGCCGCCATAATTGCAAGGCATAAAAGATGGTACCACCCATATAAGGTGGGCGTCACCATTTTTCCGTCTAATGCCGCAAGGAGCTGTTCGAAAAAGCTGACTTGGTTTTTAGAAATGACGCTGACAAACTCAATTTTTTGTTGAAAATTACCCATAAATTTTCTCCATTATGTTAAAATATGCATACCATGTATGTGTTGAATACAGTTTAATATTCCGCGCTTTCGATTACGCCGCCACCGAGGCAGTTAATTCCGTCATATAAAACGGCATACTGTCCTTCGGTCACCGCGCGTTGCGGTTCGGCGAACTCGATATGCACGCCGCCGTCTTCTTTGATGCGGACGTGGACGGGTTGATCGGGTTGGCGGTAGCGGAATTTCGCCATACAATCGAATTCCTTTTTCTGTGGAAGAGAGGGAATCCAGTTAAATCCGCTTACTTCGCAAGATTTGGAATAGAGAGGGGCTTCGTCGCCGTGGGAAACGTAGAGGATATTGTTTACAAGATCCTTTTTTACAACGAACCATCTGCCGCCTTCCGCCTCGCCCTTAATGCCGCCGAGCTCTAAGCCTCTGCGTTGACCGAGCGTATAATACATCAGCCCCATGTGCTCGCCTACCTGTTTGCCGTTGAGATCTAAAATTTTACCATTTTGGGCAGGCAGGTATGTGGTCAAGAACTTTCTGAAGTTTCTTTCGCCGATAAAGCAGATGCCCGTGCTGTCCTTTTTCTTAGCGGTAGCCAAGCCGTATTCCAACGCAATTTTTCTAATTTCGGGCTTTTTTATATCCTGTAAGGGGAAGAGCACGTTTTCCAACTGACGCTGGGAAAGCTGATTTAAAAAATAGGTTTGGTCTTTGTTTTGATCTTTGGCTTTTTGTAAATAATGAATGCCGTTTTCGTGTAAAATTTTGCAGTAATGCCCCGTAGCGATATAATCCGCGCCCAGCTTTTTCGCCTCTTCCAAGAAAGGCCCGAATTTAATTTCCCTATTGCAAAGCACGTCGGGGTTAGGGGTTCTGCCTGCCTTGTATTCTGCGAGGAAATAGGAGAACACTCGGTCCATGTATTCCTTAGCGAAATTGACGGTGTAATAGGGAATATCGAGGACGGAGCAAACTCTACGCACGTCCGCGTAATCGTCTTCTGCGGTGCAGCAGCCGTTTTCGTCATTTTCTTCCCAGTTGAGCATGAAAAGACCTATGACGTTATAGCCTTGCTGTTTTAATAAAAGCGCCGCAACCGAGCTATCCACGCCGCCACTCATACCGACCACGACCGTTTTCGACATACTTCCCTCCTTTTCCTAAATTTAAACCGTAATAGGCGAAAAAATTTTTCTCAATTTAGAAATAGTATATCATAAATGCTTGCAAAAGGAAAGTAAAAAATAGTAAAATGTAATAGTAAATTTCAAGAAATCTAATGTATCCGTAGCTCAGCTGGATAGAGCACAGGCCTCCGACGCCTGGTGTCGTTGGTTCAAATCCAATCGGGTACGCCAAAAAGAGGGACTGCCGCAAGGTAGTCCCTCTTTTTGGCGTATTTGGTAGAAAGAAGCGACGTTTATCGTTGGTTCGCGCGAGTTGCGGAAACTGTTGAGTGGGAAACAAAGGCGAGGGAATATCGAGCAACGAAACTTTGGCAAAGCCAAAATGCAATCGGGTACAGTGAGGTCGTCGTTTTATATGACGGTGCATAGAGGCATCGTATTCTACGGCGATAAATACGATTATTTTCGAACGCTTGACAATCACAGCGTTTTGTAGTATACTGATAGAGTAGGGCAGTATGCCCATGGAATTAGGGAGAACGATACTTATGCGCACGGAAGATTTTATCAAAACGGTGTCCGCTTATGCGGAGGAAACGGAAAAATTCGATCGTATCAGGATGGGGTTGCCGCTTGGCGAGGACGTAAGCGGTAACGTTGTGTTGGCGCAAAAACGGGAAAAGCCGTTGACGGTGCGCAATACCTGCGTAACAGGCGTTGGCCGTACGAATTTTATCCGTCGGTTGCTTATCACCGTTTCCTGCCTTTATCATAAGGACGAGGTTTGTTTTTTCGTGCTCTCGCCCCGCAGTGAGTACGGCGAATTGCTCCGCTTGCATTCTGCGGACGTCACTGCGCCGTATATCCGTGAAAAAGCCGATCTGGACGAGGCGGTAAAAACCATCAAGGAATTGATGTATATGCGTGAAAACGGAAAAGGATATCCTCGTTTGTTTTTAGTTTTGGACGGCTTGGATGAACTTCCCGATTGCAACAAAAACGGAGATCTTATCGAATACCGCAACGTCTTCGACATGCTGCTTCGCAAGGACGGTGTCGAAATTATCTGCGGTGTGGATTTGGGGCGCAGTATCTTTTCCGGATACCCCGGTGCGTTCCTTGGCGTGGGGAATTGCTTAGTTACCACGCGCGAAGTGGGCAAAGCGGACGTCACTTACGTCAACGACGATTCGTCCTTGACCTTGCCTTCGCCTATCACTTATCCCAGCGAACCGTCGATTATGGAAACGGTTATTTATTTGAATTCCATTCCTGTGGAAAAATAATGCAAAAATTCGATAAATTCGATTTTCAACAAATACCTGCCCACTTGCTTTCGTGGTATAGGTCATATAAACGTGACTTGCCTTGGAGGCAAAATCCCACGGCGTACCGCGTATGGGTGTCTGAAATCATGCTACAGCAAACCCGTGTGGAGGCGGTGCGAGAGTATTACCTGCGCTTTATGAAAGAACTTCCTACCGTAGAGGCGCTTGCGGATTGCGAGGAAGAAAAGCTACTTAAGCTTTGGGAGGGCTTGGGATATTACAGCCGCGCGAGGAATTTGCAAAAGGCGGCGAAAATTCTTGTTTCCCACTACGGGGGAGAGTTCCCTCAGAACGTGGAGACGTTAAAAAGCTTGCCGGGGATCGGCAGCTACACGGCAGGGGCAATTGCTTCCATCGCCTTTGGAAAGCCCGTTGCAGCGGTGGACGGAAACGTGTTCCGCGTGGCGGCAAGGTTAGAGGAAAATCCTACCCCGATTTCCGACTTAAAATATCGAAAATACTTGGAAACGGAAATTTCCAAGGTGTATCCTAACGAGGGGAAAGCTTGCGCTGAATTTACGCAGAGCATATTCGAGCTGGGTGCGTTGATTTGTAAGCCGAAGAACCCTGATTGCGTGGTTTGTCCTTTACGCGCGCTGTGCAAGGCAGCAATCCGCGGCACACAGGCGCTCTTCCCCGTGATGCCCGAAAAAAAGGCGAAACGGCAGGAAAACGTAGCCGTTTTTCTCATTGAAACACCGCAGGGATTTTGCATTCGTCGGCGAGAACAAGGCGTTTTGAAGGGTATGAACGAATTCCCCTCCGAAATCATAGAAAGTACTCCCGAAAATATATTAAACGAGTGGGGCATGTACGGGTTTACGGAGGTTTCTCGTAAGAAATACGTCCATATTTTCACGCATATTCGTTGGGATATTACTTGCGTATGGGTGCGCGCGGAAAGCGCTCCTTTCGATACGTACACCATAGAGGAAATCGAAGAGACGATATCTCTGCCCACGGCGTTTAAGCAATGCTTGGGGATTTTAAAAGAGGGAAGATGAAAGGGTATAAATTGACGTTTGAAATGGTGCCTGAGGAATGCTGGTATAGTAACCTCCGCAGTATCTTAAAGCCCAAGGATTGGGATACCGTTCGCCGCGACGCCTACGCAAGGGCAAACGGCAAATGTATGATTTGCGGCAGATGGACAAAACGTTTGGAAGCGCACGAAAAATGGAGTTATTACGAGGAGCAAGCTCTGCAAAAATTGGAGGACGTTGTGGCGCTTTGCCACAGTTGCCATGAAGTCAAACATATCAGCCGTACTCAGCTAATGGGCAGGGGCATGGATGCGATGACGCACTTTATGAAGGTTAACGGGTGTTCGCAAATGGATTTCCATGCGGCGCTTGGTGAAGCTAATGAGGAGTATCTGAGAAGAAACCGCGTAGTCGGTTGGGTGACGGATATTTCTTGGTTGGAAAATAAATTCGATATTCAATTAAGGAGATAGAAAATGAAAGTATTGCTTGTGAATGGCAGTCAGCACGAAAAGGGTTGCACGTATACCGCTTTGGCGGAAGTAGCGAAGGCGTTGAACGCAAACGGCGTGGAAACGGAAATCTATTGGATCGGCCAAAATAAAACGAGTGGCTGCAACGGCTGTTGGGCGTGTAAGAAAATCAAAAAATGCGTGATCGACGACGGCGTAAACGAGTTTGTGGAAAAGGCGGCCGAGTTCGACGGCTACGTATTCGGTTCTCCCGTATATTATGCTTCGGCGGCAGGGGCTCTCGTCAGCTTTATGGACAGAGTATTTTATAGCGGCGGCAAGAACCTCGCATACAAGCCTGCGGCGGCGGTAGTCAGCTGCAGAAGAGCAGGCGCTAGTACCACGTTCGACGTCATCAATAAATATTTCACGATCAACAATATGCAGATTGTTGGTTCGAACTACTGGAACGAAATCCACGGCAATACCGCCGAAGAAGCGGCACAGGACGAGGAAGGTTTACAGACAATGCGCGTGTTGGGTAATAACATGGCATGGCTGCTCAAATGTATCGAGCTGGGTAAGCAAGCAGGGCTTGCGCCTGAGCGCGAACGCAAAATCATGACGAATTTCATCCGTTAAGTTTATTTAACACCTACGAAAGCACCGAATAAAAGGTGCTTTTTGTATGGTTTTACAAAACTTTAACAAATTGATAATATTTTTCTAATGGTCACCGTGTAAAATAAAGAAAAATCGAGGAGGGCGCTATGGTAAAGATTTTAGTAGTAGAAGACGATAGAGCAATCAACGGCTTGGTTTGTTCTTATCTTCGTGACGAGGGCTATGACGTTGCGGCTTGCTACGATGGCGAAGAAGGCGTTAACGCCTTTGCGGAAGGAGCGTATTCCATGGTCATCAGCGATATTATGATGCCGAAAAAAGACGGCTTTGCGTTAGCGGAAGAGATCCGTCTCTTAAACAGTCAAGTGCCCATTCTGTTTATGACGGCGAAGGACGACAAGCCTTCCAAGCTTTATGCATATAAGCTGGGCGTAGACGATTACGTGACGAAGCCCTTCGACATGGACGTGTTTATCCTCAAGGTGGGCGCGATGCTTAGAAGAGCAGGTATCGAAGCGAGTAAAACGCTAACGGTGGGAAATTTAGAAATGAACGCAGAGGAGCACACGGCGTACGTGAACGGCGAAGAGCTTGCTTTGACGGTACGTGAATTCAACTTGCTGTTCAAATTTTTATCCTACCCCAAAAAGACGTTTACGCGCTCGGCGCTCATGGACGAATTTTGGGATTACGATTCCTCAGCGACGTCGAGGACGGTGGATGTGTACATGGCAAA
The DNA here is from genome assembly GCA_045594025.1 of Candidatus Scatosoma sp. Taxonomy (GTDB): domain Bacteria; phylum Bacillota; class Clostridia; order Christensenellales; family Borkfalkiaceae; genus Scatosoma. The sequence goes on along the minus strand of JAZNXS010000006.1, from coordinate 11,246 downwards.
ACTCCGTGATAAAACCTCTGTTTGCGACGGCTTCGAAATCGTCACCGTACACGGTTTGGGATATAAGGCGGTGCTGAAATGAGACGTAGAGGCTCGCATTGGAGTTTTTTGGGATCGTTGCTGTTTTTCGTTACGATTGCTTTCGTGGTCACCTTTGCGGTGCTCTTGTACGTATACGTGGACGAGCAGACGGGTGGGGATTCCAACGTTGTGGCGCTGGTGATGTTTTTGGTCATTCTGTTTTTATCGGCAACGTGTACGATTATCGATATTTTCCGCAGAAAAATGATGATCGATAAACCGGTCGATCAAATTCTGGACGCGACGGAAAGAATCGCTTCGGGCGACTTTTCCGTAAGGCTTGAACAAAGACATGGGTACGACGAATACGATGAATATGACGCGATTATGGAAAACCTAAACGTGATGGCGTCGGCGCTTGGAAAATCGGAGGTTTTAAAGACGGATTTTATTTCTAACGTTTCGCACGAGTTGAAAACGCCTCTTGCCGTTATCAAAAGCTACGCCGTATTATTGCAAAGAGAAAAGAACGAGGAAAAACGCAAGGAATACGCGGAAATCTTAATCAAAGCCTCGCAGCGTTTGAGTGATTTGGTCACCAACGTATTGCGTTTGAGTAAACTGGAAAATGAAAAAATTCAACCCGAAAAAGGCAGAGTGCGCTTGCACGAAAGCATTGCCGAAGCGATCATCGGCATGGAAGAGCGAATCGACGCCAAAGGCATCGCTTTGGAATGCGATTTGGACGAGGTGGAAATATTCTCCTTACAAGGGTATTTGGAAATCGTATGGAATAATCTCCTTTCCAACGCGATAAAATTTACGGAGAAAGGGGGCATGGTCGAGGTTACGCTGAAAAAGGTAGGGAATACCGCCGTGGTAAAGGTCAAGGATACGGGGTGTGGTATTTCCGCGGAAACGGGAAAGCGAATCTTCGATAAATTCTATCAGGGGGACACCTCGCATGCGCAGGAGGGCAATGGGCTTGGCCTTGCGCTTGTGAAAAAAGTAATCGATATTTTAGGCGGGGAAATCTCTGTGGAAAGCGTACTAAGGGAAGGAACGACGTTTACAGTGGTATTGTATGACGAAGAAAGATACGAAAGCTGAGCAATATTTGATTTCGTAAAGAGGTTCGCATATGTGGAAAATAATCTTTGAAAAACTGAGAAAGCCGAGTAAAGGGATTTTAATCGTAACGTATATACTGACAGTGCTTTGTATTGCTTGGGCGCTGACGATGTTGGTGCTGACGCAAAATCATTCAAATCTGGCATTGGAAATCGTTTCCTACGTGTCTTATGCTTTTGCGGCACTTACGCTTGCTTATACGGTATACACTTTAATCAAAGTTTTGCCCAATATGATAAGGAACGTGAAAAGCGCGCTAAGAGAGCACCCATGGACGGGGCCATTGATGAAAAATTACGGATTTCGTACCATCATCTTTGCAACGGGTTCGATGCTTTTGACAACGGCGTTCGGTATTTATAACGGCGCGATAGCGATTACCCGTTTCATGCCCGTATGGTACGGCGCGTTGGCTACCTATTACATATCGCTTGCGTGTATGCGTGGGGGGATTTTACTCTACCACGGAAAACGTTACCGCAAAAAGACAGAACGCCATGAGATGACGGAAATTAAAAAATACCGCAACAGCGGTATCGTATTATGCGCCCTGATCACCACTCTTTCCGCGGCGATTGTACAGATGGTGCAGGCGGACGCGGCTTTCGATAAACCGGGCCTCATGATTTACGTAGCGGCGGCGTATACGTTTGTGAAGGTGACGATGGCGATTGTGAATTTTTTCAAGGCGAAAAAGCAGGACGACGTTACGGTAGAGGCTCTTCGTTGCGTGAGCGCGGCAGACGCGGCGGTTTCCATTTTGGCGTTGCAAACGGCGATGTTTCATTCGTTTGCTACGGGCGCGGACGTGGGCTTGTTCAACGCCATGACGGGTGCGGCGGTATGCGCCGTGGTATTGACATTGGGCATATTTATGATTGTAAAAGGAAACAAAAGATTAAAGCAAATTAAAGAGGAAGAAAATCATGTCGGAGAATAACGGAAAATTTGAATATACGTATACGGCGCCTACAGAGCGTGAGAGAAAAGAGGTGGAGAGCCTGAGAAGGCAGTACGCCGTGCAAGAACCCAAGGTACAAAGCAAAGTGGAAAAATTGCGTGCGCTGGATAACAAAGTAAAAAATCCGCCGCAGATTTTGGCTTTTTCGTTGGGGGTAATCGGAACGTTAATTTTTGGCGGTGGGTTATCGATGATTTTGGAAGCAAGCTTATACGTTTGGGGTACGGTTATTGCGCTGCTCGGGATGATTCCCATAGCGCTTGCGTATCCTTTATATAAAAAATATCATACGAAGTTAAAGGACAAGTACCGCAAAGAGATTTTACAGCTCACCGATGAGATTTTGAACGAAAACAGAGAATAAAATTTGGAAACAGACGCAAAAAGCGTCTGTTTTTACATTTTATTAACATTTTTTTAGCGTTTTTCTAAAATTCACACGATATACTGTATCATGGACGACTACGGAGGAGTAATTATGAACGCAATAGAAATCAGAAATTTAACAAAAAGTTTCCGCGGAATGTATGCGGTCGACCATTTAAACATGACCGTTCCCGTTGGGGCGATTTACGGCTTTATCGGGGAAAACGGCAGCGGTAAATCCACGACGGAAAAACTCATTTGCGGACATCTTGTGCCCGATTGTGGGGACATCAAGCTGTTCGGCAGAGATTATACGGATGCAGGGGTGCGTGTGCGAGTAGGCGCTTTGATTGAAAACGCAGGCTGTTTTCCCGGCTCTAGCGTGTATCAGAACTTGATGATGCAGGCGCTCAATTTAGGGCTTGAAAACCGTGATGAAGAAATTATGCGCGTATTGAAAATTGTCCGTATGGAAGATTCTGCGCAGATCAAATTCAAAAGTTGTTCGCTGGGCATGAAACAGCGCATTGGTATTGCGATGGCGCTTCTCGGCGATCCTGCCCTGCTCATTTTGGACGAACCTATCAATGGGTTAGATACGGACGGTATGCGCATTATGCGAGAAATTCTTGTCGATATCACGCAAACGTACGGTTGTACGGTGTTGATTTCCTCGCATATCTTAGGCGAGCTGGAAAAGATAGCCACCCATTACGGAATTATCCGTCAGGGCAGAATGATTCAGGAAATTTCCGCAAAGGAAATGGAGGGCAGAGCCCGTGTGTTTGTTTCCTTAAAGACGGAAGATATGCAGGGAGCGAAGCTGGTTTTAAGGGCAAAATTCGGCAACGTAAGGGAGGAGGACGGCTACCTTCGCGTGTACGACGTGGAGGATACGGAATCCATTGTAGAGCACTTGCTTCAAAACGGACATGTTGTCAGTGAAATCAAGAAGAATAAGATCGGCTTGGAAGAATACTACGTAGAGTTGATGAGTCAAAAGGAGGAAGTATAACATGGAAAAATCCCGTACGTTACAATTTGAATCTCCCAGTTTTATCCAAAGGATAAAAGGAATGCTCAGCGTAGATTTTTATCGTCTGTTCCATACCCCGCTGTTTTATATTTTTTTGGCGATTGCTGCGATTATTCCTGCTATGATTTTGGGTACGATGGGCATGGAAAATCCGCAAACGGGCGAGGTTTCCGCGCAGCTATATACGAACACGTGGCATATTATTGCTGCGGAAAAACCGTTGTACGCCGTTTCCGATATTGCAGAATATGCCAACATGAACATGGTATTCATCTTCGGCGGAATCATGGTATCCATCTTTATCGGGCACGATTATAAAAGCGGATACGTAAAGCAGCTTTTTACTGCGCATGCCAAAAAGGAAGATTATATGATTTCCAAAACGCTGACCTGCGCATTTGCCATGGCTTGTATGTGTATTACGTACTTGTTGGGCGCGGTAGGCGCAGGGATCTTTGTGCAAACGTCGTTTGAGGTGAATGCAGGCTCTTTGATTTGCGCGATTGTCGGTAAAATACTGATGAGCTTAGGCTGGGCGAGTTTGTACACATTCTTGAATATTATTTTCAGAAGATATTTCGGGATTTCTATCGCTTCGTCCTTCTTCTTCGGTACGGGTATTTTGATCGTAGGGGTTGGCGCAATCGCAGGGAATTCTCCGCTACTGAACGTATTCTTATACGGCTCGTCCGTGTACGCATGCTTAACCAGCAACGTCTGGACAATTATCGTATGTTTGGCGGTTTCCGTGGCTTGGACGGGGATTTACAACGTGCTCGGCACGTACGTTCTTTCTAAGAGCGACGTGTATTAAGGAGGGAAGTATGAACGCGATTGAGATTAGAAATTTAACGAAAAATTTCGGAGAAAAGCAGGCGTTAAAAGGACTGAATATGACCGTCCCCATGGGTAGCATATACGGCTTTATCGGGGAAAACGGCAGCGGTAAGTCCACAACGGAGAAGATTATTTGCGGATTGATCCACGCTACAGGCGGAGAAGTAAAACTGTTTGGAAAGCCGCATACGGACGCAGATGTTCGGGCGAAAATCGGCGTGCTGATCGAAGCACCCGGCTGTTTTCCGAATTACAGCGTATGGAACAATATGAAATTGCAAGCGGCGAATTTAAGTATTCCTAACGCCGATGAGGAGATTAGAAAGGTACTGAAAACGGTAAGAATGGAGGGCGCGGCTTCCAACAAATATAAGAACTGCTCCCTCGGTATGAAACAGCGTATCGGTATTGCGATGGCGCTGCTCGGTAATCCCACCTTGCTCGTTTTGGACGAACCGATCAACGGTTTGGACGCGGACGGTATGCGTATTATGCGCGAGGTGCTCGTAGACGTTACGCAAAACCATGGCTGTACGGTTGTCGTATCCTCGCATATTTTGGGCGAGCTGGAAAAAATCGCAACCCATTACGGTATTATTCGCGGCGGTAAAATGATATGCGAAATGACGGCGGCGGAGTTGGAAGCAAGCTGCCGCACGTACGTGGCGTTGCAGACGAAGGAAAGTGCGCGGGCGAAAGCTTTGCTTTCCTGCAAGTATTCTCGTGTGGAAGAGGACGAAAGTGGATATCTTCGCGTATACGATGGTGTGAAACCTGAGGAGCTTGTTACGTATTTGTATGAAAACGGTATTTTGATCAACGAGCTCAAAACGGATAAGATCGGTTTGGAAGAATATTATATCGACCTGATGAAAGAAAAGGGGGATAGATAATATGGAAAAGAAATTTGAACGCAACGGCTTGGTCAAAAGAGTGACTAGTATGTTAAAGGTAGACGTAAGAAGATTGTTTACCACCTATCTTTACTATATCATGGTAGGCGTTGCTTTTGTCGTTCCTATTCTTGTGCTTGTCATGGTGACGATGATGGAGGGCACGGTGTCTGTCAATCCGCAAACGGGGGTTCCGTCGGAGCCGCTGGAAGGATTTGACAACGTTTGGCAGATCATTGGCGCAGTGGGCGGCGGTATGATGGTGCAAAGCGCCGACGCAAGCGCAAATGCAGGGGGTATGGCCGGAGTGAGCATGGGCATCACCGATATGTGCAATATCAATATGATGTATTTTGCGATGGCGGTGCTGGTATGCGTATTCGTAGCGGATGATTTCAGAAGCGGTTACGCGAAAAACTTGTTTACCGTCCGTGCAAAGAAAACGGATTACGTCATTTCTAAGACGGTGGTGGGTTTTATCGGCGGCGCTTCGATGATACTCGCATTCTTTATCGGGGCGCTCATCGGTGGCGGCGTGGCAAGCTTACCCTTTACCATGGACGGCTTTAACGCAGGGAATTTGGTGGCATGCTTGCTTGCGAAAATGCTCTTGGCGTTAATTTTCGTCGCTATCTTTTTGCTGATGAGCGTGATTGCAAAACAGAAGTTATGGCTGTCTTTGATTTTATCTTTTGGCGTGGGTATGTTCCTGTTCATGATCGTGCCGATCGTCAGTCCGTTAAACGCTACGGCGGTGGAAGTGATCTTATGTTTAGTGGGCGGCATGCTGTTTGCCGTGGGGCTTGGCGCGATAAGCAATCGAGTACTGGAAAAGACGAGTTTGATATAATACGTTGCAAAAAGCGGTGGATTTCCACCGCTTTTACATTTTATTTACAAAACGTTTACGAAGCCTTTACCGTTTTTTAGCGTTTTATCAATATTTGCGACGTATAATACAAGTACAAAATCAATGAAACGAATTTCAAAGGAGATTATAACATGAATAACGAAATGAGAATGGCAAGCTCGATCAGAGAGCAATACACGGAGAGAAAGAAGACAAAGTTTGACGAGTTAGTAGAACTGGATAGAAAGGTAAAAAGCCCTGCAGAAATTTTCGCATACAGCTTTGGTACGGTGGGTTCGTTGGTGCTGGGTACGGGTATGTGCCTCGCGATGAAGATGATCGGCACGTCTTTGGCATTTGCAATGCCTTTGGGTATTGTTGTAGGTCTTGTCGGTATCGGTATGGTCAGCGTGAACTATTTCCTCTATGAAAAGATTTTAAAAAATCGTAAAACAAAATATGCAAGCGAAATTCTTGCGCTCAGTAATCAGATCCTGAACGCATAATGGTGGAATCAGCTATGTCACAAATGAATCGTCTTTGTGACATAGTCTAAATATTATAAAGAATTAAAAGGAGAAAAAAAGATGGGATTAATTGGATTTTTTAAGAAGGCATTTAGCGACATGAAGAAGAGCGCAAAGGCGCAGCACAAAGTGGATAAAGCGAATTTTGAGGCGATCAAAGCGGAATCGAAAGCGCAATGGGAAGAGGCAAAAATGACGCCTGCGCAAAGACAGGCAAAGATGCAGGAAAACCGTGAAAAGCAGATTGCCGAAGCCAACGCCAGAAAGGCGGCGGCAGAGGCTCGCATTGAAAAGGCACACGAAAGCAAATAAGAAAAAAGGATAAAAAAGTACGCCCCGAAGCTTGGTTCGGGGCGTATTATTTATTTCATTTTTACACGAAAGGATGTTCCACTCGAATCACGCAGAAACAGTTGGGCTTGCGTTCTTTTATGTATTCCACAACTGCTTTTTCCGCCTCTGGTGCGGACAGTTTGCAATCGGTTGGGATTACCAAATCGAAAATCAAATTAAAACTGGTTTCGCCGATTGTCATACGGAAATCGTGGATGGAGAATTCGGGATCGACCGCTTTTGCCGCTTGGGCGGCGAGAGTACGCATTTCGTCCACGAACGGATCGTTGGTGACAACGGGATCGAGGTGTACCGTTACGATACAGCCAAACGCCTCATGCATGTCTCGTTCCATTTGATCGATTTCTTCATGCGCGTGGTTTATATCGGAATCGGCAGGCACTTCTGCGTGGAAAGAAACAATCTGTCTGCCAGGGCCGTAATCATGCACCATAACGTCGTGGATACCGATCACGCTGGGGTAGTTTTTCGAGTATTCGTAAATGCCGTCGATAAATTCCTTAGACGGGGGAGAGCCGAGCAAAAGGTCGATGGTTTCTTTCGCTGCTTTCACGCCCGTAAAGAGAATGAAAGCCGCTACCAAAACACCTGCATAGCCGTCGATGCCAACGTTGCTTACCCTTGCCACGATTGCGGAAACGAGTACGAGCAGGGTTGCAATACAGTCGCTTAAGCTATCAAAAGCCGCACCTTTGATTGCCGCCGAGGAGATGGTATTCCCGATTTTTCTATAGAAGAAAAACAGCCATAATTTCACCAAGATTGCCGCCGCCAACAAAATCAGGGTAACGTTGCCAACGTTGGGCAGGGTAGGGGCTAAAATCTTCTCGAAAGAGGAGGTTAAAAGCTCGAACCCGACAAGGATGATGAGTACGTCCACAATAAACGCGGAAACGTATTCAATGCGGCCATGCCCTAAGGGATGTTCCTTATCCACAGGTTTTCCTGCCATGCGGAAACCGATTAAGGTAACGACGGAAGAGCCTGCGTCCATGATATTGTTAAACGCGTCCGCGATAATGGCAAGTGAGCCGGCAATAATACCCAAAACCAACTTGCCGATGAACAGCAGGATATTGACGGCGATCCCCGTAAATCCCGAAACGGAGGCGTATTTTTGACGCACGGCAGGATCGGTTACGTCTTTGTTTTTCCCGACAAAAAGTCGAATGAGAAAGTTTGTCATAATTACTCCGAATAAAAAACTGACCGAATTAGTATATGAAGACGGTCAGTTTTCCTATGTATCGCTTTGTTAATTTTCTTTCGATTGATTTTCAGAAGATTGTTCTTCCTCGCGTTTTTTCTTCCAAGCCGCCGCCTTATCGATACAAAGTGCGGTGAGCTTTACGGAAACGATAATCAAACCGATTACCACGAAGATGGCAAGCAAGCCCTGCCAAAGGAAATTGAGCGCATGCTTGAGGACTTCCCAATTCATAGGGGTAAGATTTTCAAATGCTAATAATAAATTTAACATAACGCTACCTCCTTATAAACCGCAGAACGGGCCGAGAATACCGATAATCAAACCGCCTACGATTGCGGATGCGATTTGTCCGGAGACATTAGCACCGACAGCGTGCATCAAAAGGTGGTTGGAAGGATCTTCCTTCGTACCCATTTTCGCAACGACACGGGATGCCATGGGGAATGCGGAAATACCTGCCGCACCCAACATAGGGTTGATTTTTTCCTTGGAGAACAGGTTGATAAGCTTTGCGCACATAACGCCGCCAATCGTATCGAATACGAATGCGAACAAGCCAAGCACCATAATGATTAGCGTTTCAAAAGAAAGGAACGCATCCGCCTGCATTTGGAAAGAAATCGTGATACCAAGAAGCAGAGTGATGATATTCGAGAAGGTCGTCTGCGCTGTTTCGGAAAGGGATTTGAGTACGCCGCATTCACGAAGCAAGTTGCCGAACATCAACATACCAACGAGGGAAAGGGAATCGGGAGCAATCAATCCCGAAACGATGGTAACGATGATAGGGAAGAGAATACGCATCAGCTGAGGTACTTGCTTTGCGTTGTACTTCATTCTTATCAAGCGTTCCTTTTTCGTGGTGCACATTTTGATAACGGCAGGCTGTACGATGGGTACAAGCGCCATATACGAATAAGCAACAACCATGATCGGGCCAACGTATTTCGAAGCAAGCTGGATTGCAACGAGGATTGCCGTAGGGCCGTCCGCTGCGCCGATAATACCGATAGAAGCCGCGTCGTTCAAAGGGAAACCGATCATCGCCGCAAGGATAATCGTAACGAAGATACCCAGCTGCGCCGCGCCGCCCAAAATGAATAATTTGGGGTTTGTAAGCAAGGGGCCGAAGTCAATCATGCACCCGATACCGATGAAAAGGAGCAAAGGCATTGCTTCGCTGGCTTCGATACCGACCTTGAACAACGAAGTAATAATACCGAGATGTTCGCCGTTTGTGCCGCTACCGATCACAGGCGAGAGGGGTAAGTTGACAAGAATCGCGCCGAAGCCCATAGGCAAAAGGAGTGCAGGTTCCATGTCTTTTTTGATGGCGAGATAGATCAAAAGTCCGCCGATGAGCCACATTGCGATCATCTTGGGGTTTTCGCCTATCGCTTTAAAGCCTTCTAAGAGAAAGTCCATAAAAGCCTCCAAATATATTTTTTCACAACACAGTTATTATAAAATAATAAAATGTGAAAGTCAAGAGAAAAAAAGAAAAAGTAAAAATAAAATGCTTTCTTTTTTCCATAGTATATGGTATAATCGCAAGTGAAAGGAAGTTTTTGGAGGATAATCATGGATTGGATTGAGAGTATTTGGGTTGCCATTCCTGCTTTATTGATAGGGTTCGTATTTTTGGTAAAGGGCGCGGATTGGTTTGTAGACGGCGCGGCAGGCATTGCGGAAAAATTGCGCGTGCCTACCCTGATTATCGGGCTTACCATCGTATCTTTTGGCACTAGCGCGCCAGAGCTTGCTACGTCGATCATTTCTTCGGCACAGGGCAGCGGCGATATAGCCATCGGTAACGTACTGGGCAGCAATATCACCAACATTTTACTTATTTTGGGCTTGGCGGCGGTCATTTGTCCCTTGACGGTGCAAAAAAGCGCGCTGAAATTTGACTTCCCCGTATTGCTGGGAACAAGCGTTCTTGTGCTCCTTTTGGGCGGCATAGATGGATACCTGGGTGCCCTGGATGGTTGGATTATGTTCACTCTTTCCCTCGCGTATATGGGCTTTTTAATCTGGTATGCCGTTCAGGAAAGCAAAAAGCAAACGGAATTTGGCGGTATCGACGCTCCGCATACGGTAACGGCGTTTGAGGAAGAAAGTCACGAAAAAGGATTTGGCGCTTGGTATACGAAAATGAAAGCGCATGCTTGGTTCTTGATCGTTATCACGCTCGTTGGCCTAGCGCTTGTCGTTGTAGGCGCGTTGTTTGGGGTTATTCCTGCGGCGAAAGTAATCGCAACGGAGCTTGGTATTCCCGAAAACGTAATCGGACTTACCGTTGTTGCTATCGGTACTTCCTTGCCTGAACTTGTTACCTGCGTGGTAGCGGCAAGGAAAGGGGAAACGGATATTGCAGTGGGTGATATTGTCGGCAGCAACGTGTTTAACGTATTGAGAACGCTCGGTTTATCGTCGGCGATCATTCCGCTTGCGTTTAGCGCTTCGTTTGTTGTCGATGGGTTGATTGCGCTTGGCGCGGCGGCTCTGTTGGCGGTATTTGGGTATATGAAGGATCACAAGGTGAAACGCTGGGGCGGTATCGTGATGCTCGCTTGCTTTGTGGGGTACTACGTCTACTTGTTCGCAACACAGTTGTAATGGGACGGAATATCTTCATAAATTAAGAAAAAAAATCTTAAAAACGAGTGAAAAACGCTTGCCTTTAAGAAAGAAATCATATATAATTATTGTCGACTTCGAGCGTTCCGCTGCCTTTTTATTGGGCGTGATGAGGAATCACGCAGCGGGTTATGAACGTTTCGTAAATTACGGAGGTAAAGTCTTAAAATGAAAGGAATTATCGAAGCTATCAACGCTGAAAGCATGAAATCCGAAGTTCCCGCATTCAACGTAGGCGACACGATTAAGGTTGGCTACAAGATCATCGAAGGCGGTAAAGAACGTGTACAGAACTTCGAAGGCGTCGTAATCGCAAAGAGAAACGGCGGCATTTCCGAAACTTTCACCGTACGCCACATTTCTTACGGCGTAGGCGTAGAAAAAACCTATCCTCTTCATTCCCCGAAGATCGCTTCCATC
>JAZNXS010000005.1:0-27696 GCA_045594025.1 Candidatus Scatosoma sp. | reverse complement strand
CCGTTCAAGGAGTAATATGCAAATGGCAGACCTCAAAACCCTTGTAGAGGGTGGCTGGTAGCATAGGGCTTTGCCCGCATATGAAATACCCCGCGTTTTCACGCGGGGATATTTATTATAACATCGTTTTTAATAATTCCTCTCGACTCACTGCGGATAAATACGCGGGCGGTACGTCGAACAACGTTTTGCAACCGACAATCCCCTCCGCATTCAGCCTTGCCACAGCTCTTGCGCAAGCCACCAAAACGGAAGCGGTAAATTCCGCATTCGATTCCAACTTCAACGAATATTCAATCACGTGCTGATTTCCATTCCCCGTCTTGCCGCTGCGAATGACTACGCCGCCGTGGGGAAGTCCGCTATGCTTTTCGTTCAGCTCTTCCTGGGAAATGAAATGCACAGTGGTATGATAATCGGCAAAATAGTTGGGCATCGTCTTGATTTCCTGCTCGATACGGGCTTTATCCGCCCCCTCTTTGACGACGACATAGCATTCTCTTTCATGCTTTTCATCGGTGCGAAGCTGGGGATTTTTTCCTGCTCTTACCGCCTCGATTGCCGCTTCTACGGGAATGGTATACTGCTTTGCATCCGCCACGCCCTCAATACGGCGAATGGCGTCGGAATGCCCTTGGCTTACCCCCTTCCCCCAAAAGGTATAATCCTTGCCCTCCGGTAAAATTGCGGAGGCGTACAAGCGGTTCAACGAGAACATGCCCGGGTCCCAACCTGCAGAAACTAAAGCCGTCTTCCCTGCAAGCTTTGCCACTTCGTCTACGTTTTGCACGTGCTGAGGAATATTCGCATGCGTATCAAAGCTATCCACTACGTTGAAATACTGTGCCAAGTACGGCGTCTGTTTGGGTAAATCGGTGGCGCTGCCTCCGCAAAGGATCATCACGTCGATCTCCCCTTGCATTTTGACCGCCTCGTCCGCTGCATATACAGGAATACCCGTCAACGTTTTCACCGTTTCGGGCGCTCTTCTCGTGAATACGCCTACCGCCGTCATATCGGGGTTCTGCCGAATGGCAAGCTCTACCCCTCGACCTAAATTGCCGTAGCCGTAAATACCGATGCGAATACTCATATCCAAACCTCTTTGATATTAATTTTCTTTCTTATTATAGCATATGCGTTTTATTTTTTCAAGCGCTGGCTATAAAAAATATCGTTTTATTATCATTATAATATCGTTTACATGGAACATTAAAAAAATGGGTATGCAAAACTGCATACCCATGTCTTTGTTCAATTAGTACATTTCGATATATGCGTCGCGTTCTGCGCCTACCGATACGTATTTGATTTTACATTCGCAAGTCTCTTCCAAATACTTCACGTAATCTAACGCTTCCTTAGGAAGATCTTCCTTTTTACGGCACTTGGAAATGTCGCAATTCCAACCCTTCACCGTCTTAAATACGGGCTTGCATTCGTCCAAAACGTCAATGAAAGGGAATTCGTGAATGATTTCGCCGTTCAATTCGTACGCTACGCAAACCTCGATTTCTTCATAATCGGACAAAACGTCCATTTTCGTCAGCGCAATTTCCGTAGCGCCTTGGCAACGAATGCCGTAACGAGACGCTACAATATCGAAAGGACCTACTCTTCTCGGTCTGCCCGTTGCCGCGCCGTATTCTCCGCCGAGCGCGCGAAGCTTTTCTGCCTTTTCGCCGAAATATTCCGCCGTGAAAGGGCCTTCCCCTACGCAGGTGGAATACGCTTTCATAATACCGATGGAGTTATCCAGCTGCAACTGCGGAACGCCTGCGCCGATAGGTGCGTACGCCGCGATCGTCGAAGAGGAAGAGGTATAAGGATGGATACCAAAGTCGATATCTCTCATCGCGCCAAGCTGCGCTTCGAACATGATATTTTTCCCTTCCTTATGTGCTTGCGTAAGGTATAAACCGACGTCGCAAACGTAAGGCGCTAATGCCTTACCGAACTCTTCGAAATAAGCAATCATGTCCTCCGTTTTAATTTCTTCCGCGTGATAACCGCCGACAACTGTGAGGTTTTTCCATTCCACGATGTCCGCTACACGCTTGTAAAGACGTTCGGTATTCAAAAGTTCACCCATGCGGAACGCCTTTTTGAAATATTTATCCGCATACACGGGCGCGATCCCTCTACGGGTAGAGCCGAACTTCTTCCCTGCAAGACGGTCTTCTTCCAAGCAGTCCTGCAATACGTTATAAGGCATGGTGATTACTGCCCTATCGGAAATCTTCAAATTCTTCGGGGAAATTTCAATGCCTCCCTCTCTCAATTTTGCAATTTCTCCGCAAAGGTGCTTAATATCGATAACCATACCGGGGCCCATGACGTTTACAACGTCCTCGCGCAAAATTCCGGAGGGAAGCAAATTCAATACGAATTTACCCTTTTCATTGATAACGGTATGTCCCGCATTGTTACCGCCTTGGTAGCGGCAAACGATATCGAATTTTTCGCTGAGCAAGTCTACCATTCTACCCTTGCCTTCGTCACCCCAGTTGATACCGCAAATGGATGTAAGCATATGTATACGTTCTCCTTTTGTTTTCATTCGCAAAAAAAACGAGCATTCTTTGCATAATCTTGCAAAAAATGCCCTTCAACGCATTTATTTGCAATTTATTATACCCCATTTCCCCCACCTTGTCAAGCAATAATACCCCTCAAATCCCTCGAAAAGAAGAAATTTAAAATAATTTCTCCGCTTGGTATTGACAATTTTAGAAAATAATAGTATTATAATATAGATTTTATGATATGATATTAGCCCTTAAGTTAACGAAGATAAAGAGGGGCTGAAGGAGGAAAAGGATGTATTGTAGAGAATGCGGAGAAAAACTTACCCTCAGATTTTGTGAAAACGAAGGCTTAATACCCTATTGCGAAAAGTGCAGCGCCTATATGTTTCCGCAATTTCCCATTGCAGTTTCGATGGTCGTGACTAATCGCGCGCAGGACAAAATTCTGCTTGCAAAGCACGTGGAAGACGACGATTTCATCTTGTTTGCAGGGTATATCAAAAAAGGCGAAAACGCAGAAAAGACAATCCCCAGAGAAATTAAGGAAGAGCTTGGTTTGGACGTGGTGAAAGCGAAGTATATGTCCTCTCGCTACCATGCAAAAAAAGAGCTTTTGATGTTGAATTTCATTGTCATTGTCGAAGAAAAGCCCATCAAACTACAGTTAAGCGAAATCGCAGAAGCGCGTTGGTGCTCTCCTGAAGAAGCAACACAGCTCATTCGAAAGAACACCACGGCAGAATTTTTCTTAAACAACGCCATTCGCGAACTGAAAAAGAAAATTTAAACCATCGAAAAGGCACCCTTATAAAAGGGTGCCGCTTCATTTTTTTTGTTTGAAATACAATCTTTTCGTTTTCACGCCGTTGACTTTTCTCTATTTTTTTGTTACAATAGAGAAGATAGTACGCAAGGAGAAGCACGAATGAACAAAATCGGGTTTGACAACAAAAAGTATCTGTCCCTGCAATCGGAAAAGATCCAAGAACGCATCGACGCCTTCGGGGACAAGCTGTATTTGGAATTCGGCGGTAAATTATTCGACGATTATCACGCTTCTCGCGTGTTACCCGGCTTTGAGCCCGACAGTAAAATTAAAATGCTGTTAAAGCTGAAATCGATTGCGGAGATCCTTGTCGTCATCAGCGCAAACGATATCGTAAAAAATAAGTATAGAAGCGACCTCGGCATCACCTACGACGCCGACGTGATTCGCCTCATTGATATTTTCAAGAGCAAGGGTCTTTATGTAGGTAGCGTTGTTATGACCATGTACCAGCCCCAGCCTGCCGTGGACGGTTTTATCAAACGTTTGGAAAACCTCGGCGTCAAAGTGTATAAACACTTCCCCATCGACGGCTACCCCTCCGACGTGCATAAAATCGTTGGAGAAGAGGGGTATGGACGCAACGAATATATCCCTACCACGAGAAAACTCGTCGTTGTTACGGCGCCCGGCCCCGGTAGCGGTAAGATGGCTACCTGCCTTTCTCAGCTCTATCACGAAAACCTGCGCGGTGTGAAAGCGGGCTATGCGAAGTTTGAAACCTTCCCCATTTGGAATATCCCCCTTTCTCATCCTGTAAACGTCGCTTACGAAGCGGCTACCGCCGATTTGAACGACGTCAACATGATTGACCCCTTCCATTTAGAGGAATACGGCTCGCTTGCCGTCAATTATAATCGTGACGTGGAGATTTTCCCCGTCGTATCCGCTATGCTGGAAAAAATTCTCGGCTTCTGCCCTTACAAATCCCCTACGGATATGGGCGTAAACATGGCAGGCAACTGCATCGTTGACGACGACGCTTGCCGCGAAGCCTCGAAAAATGAAATTATTCGCCGCTATTACGCAGCGCTCTGCGATGCAAAAAAAGGCAGAATCGCCAAAGACGTCGTTGGAAAACTGGAACTTCTCATGAGGAAATCGGGCATTTCCGTAGATGATAGAAAGGCCGTTGCGCCTGCCATTGCAAAAGCGGAAGCTTCGGGCGGCCCTGCCGTTGCAATCGAACTCAACGACGGACGCATCGTAACGGGAAAAACGGGCAATTTGCTCGGCGCAAGCGCGGCTTGCCTTTTGAATGCTTTGAAAACGCTTGGCGGTATCGACGATAAAATCGAACTTATCTCCCCCATTATTATCGAACCCTTACAACGTTTAAAGGTCAAGCACATGGGTGCGGTCAACCCCCGTTTGCATACGGATGAAGTATTGATGGCACTCGCCATTTGTGCCGTGGACGATCCAAAAGCCAAAAAAGCGATGGAGCAGCTGGAAAAGCTGAAATATTGCGAAATCCACTCCACCGTTATGTTAGCGCACGTAGACGAACGCACCTTCAAAGCTTTGGGAATGCACCTCACCTGCGAACCGCAAAGATACGTCATCGTTTCCGAACAAGCATAACACTATGGATTTTTTCATTGAATTGATTTTAGATATTCTCGGTGTAGCAACGGAAGAGGCCTTGGATAGTCCTAAAGTTTCCCTAAAAGCCAAAATCATCGTCATATCCGTCCTTTGCGGTGCTTTGTTCCTGCTCTCCATCGGCTTGAGCGTCTATTTCGCAGTCGGGTTGAAGGAATTTCTTGCCGCCGCCGTATTTGCAGGAATTTCTTTGCTATTCCTCTTCTTGGGAATATTCGGAATCCGCAAACAAATCAAAAGGCATAAACGATAAAACGTACAAAAAAAGCGACCTACTCGGTCGCTTTTTATTATTTCACATTATTTTATACGTCTAATTTCAAATCACCGTCTTTCAACCAGCCTTTCTTTCTCATAAACTCAGACATCAGCCAGTTCAATACCGCAGGTACTATAAACATCAATAATGCAATACCTACGTATTCCAAAGCGCCGCTTGCTTGTTCGATCAAGCCGAACACGCCAACGAGACCACTCGTACCCATACCGCCGCCTGCCGCGCCGCATTTCAACCCGAATACACAGGTGGAAATCGGGCCGCAAATCGCACTGGAAATAATCATCGGAAGCATTGTAATCGGCTTTTTCATAATATTCGGAATTTGCAACATGCTTGTGCCGATCCCTTGCGAAACCAAACCGCCCACGCCGTTCTCACGGAAGCTGGCAACCGCAAAACCGATCATGTGGCACGCGCACCCTACCGTTGCTGCGCCGCCTGCAAGCAACATCGCTTCTTGATTTTCAAGCGTTACGTTGGCAGCAAGAGCCGTCCAAATTGCAGCAGACGAGGTAGGCATGGTCAAAAGTATGCCCATAATCACCGCTATCATGATACCCATGAAGAAAGGAGTTGCCGTTGTTGCAATCGCGATGAGTTCGCCCAACTGATTGACAAGCCAAATAAACGGAAAGGCAACAAATACGCCGCCAAAGGCGAGCAATAACGTCCCCAAAGGTATGAGCAAAATATCCAGTTTGGTCTTCCCTGCGTACAGCTCCACAAGCTCCACCACGAGCATCGTTACCACGTACGAGCCGATGGGATTTCCTGGGATACCTTTCAAAATTAACGCCGAAACGCCAAGCAATCCGTCGCCGTCCACTATCAACTGCCCTGCGAACGAGCCGAGCATACCGGCTACCGCCGACGAAAAAATTAACAGCTTATTCTTTCCAAGCGCATGCGCAATGCCTACACCGATCCCTGCACCCATCAAAAACTTCGCAATATTCGCAATGGATAATAAGGTATTTCCTATGTAATTATCCCCTATCCAGCCTGCAATCTGCGCCAAAATCGTGCCTGCGATTAAGGTAACGAACAAACCTTGCGCCATACCGGAAAACGCCGTGATAAACCAACGCTTGGGAAGCGCCTTTACATACGCAAGAAATTTTTCTTTTACGCTTACTTTCTTTTCCATTTCCATAAAAGCATACCTCTTCGCTTTCTTTATTCCATTATATACCCTTAATCGATAAAAATCAAGCGATTTACATTAAATCGATAAAAAAATATTGATTCGATAATTTTTAACTATTTATTCGGTTTTTATAATCAAACGCCGCCGTTGCTAACTAAAGCAACGGCGGCGTTCATTCCCACGGATTTATTTTCTTTCAAAACTATCGCAGCAGGTACAGCTTTCCGCATCACAACTGCAAGTATTGCCTACGTGGATTTTTTTCAACGTGCAAAAATCGCCGGAACGGTTATATTTACATTCCGTCACTCCGCAACCGATGCTTGCGTTTACTTCACGTTCGTTATCCTTCATCATCATAATTTTAAAAACCTCCTTTTGGTTTGTAAAAACAGTATGAGTAAATTTGCAAAAGATTATTGACAATTCCATAAATTTCTTGTACAATAATAGAAAAGGAGGATATGTATATGAAAGTTATATTATTATTAGACGTAAAAGGCCTTGGTAAAAAAGGCGACGTTGTCGACGTGGCGGATGGATACGGCAAAAATTTCTTAATCAAAAAAGGCATGGCGAAAGCAGGCACTGCTAGCAACGTACATGAAGCGGCGCAAAAGAAAGCCGCACAGGAATTTCACAGAGCAGAAGAAATCAAAGCGCTGAAGGAACTTGCGGCAACGTTAAACGGCAAGTCCGTCCCCGTGAAAATTAAGGTGAGTGAAAACGGTAAGGTGTTCGGTAGCGTTACCTCCCTGCACGTAGCGGAATCGCTTGCAAGCATGGGTTTTGACATCGATAAAAAGAAAATCAAGATGGACGCAGTAAAAAATCTCGGTTCTTACCCTGCGGAAGTACGTTTCATGGAAGGCGTGTCCGCAAAAATCACCGTTGTGGTAGAAAGCTTATAATTTGCATTAGTATAAATCGGATATTATGGAAGAAAAAGAAATAATAACGGAGGAATCGCATCCCCTTCCTCCTAAAATCACGAAAGAGCATTTCACAGCGGATGCTGCAACAAAGAAAGGACAAATTTTAATATGGTTGCGCGCAATCGCCTATACCTTACTTTCCTCTTTGTTAATCTCCATCGCGGCGCATAGCTTGATTGCCCCCAACCGCTTCACCATCGGTGGCGTCAGCGGTATTGCCGTTCTTGTCAATTATAAAACGAAAATTCCGCAAAGTGCGTTGGTGCTTTGCATCAACTTTCCCTTGATCGTCCTGGCGTTTTTCTTTGTGAAGCGTCGGTTTGCGGTATTATCCGCCATGAACATCGGCTTGCAATCCATTTGGTTGTTGATTTTAGAACAGCTTTTCAGCGGTTTTAAAATTGAATTTAACGCAGACGGTAACGGCAGTGAAGCGGAAAAGATTTTTGCGGCAATCGCCGCAGGCATCTTGGTTGGACTTGCAATCGCCCTTGCTTTCAAGGTCGGCGGCAGTACGGGCGGCGCGGATATCATCGCCGTAATGATTCAAAAGAAGGTGGGCGCAACGTCGATTGCTTGGATGCTGTTCATTCTCAACGTACTGGTTATCGGCGCTTCTCTTTTCGTATATTACGACAGCAAACTTACCTTGGCTTATAACTTACTCCCCATCATGTTGGCGGCGTTTGAAGCGTACATGGAAAGTAAAACAAACGAATCGGTAACCAACGGTTTCCAATCGGCAAGAGAATTCCGTATTATCACCGACAAGCCTGACGAAATGGCAAACGCTTTGATGAAGGAGCTCAGCCGTGGCGTAACGGCAATCCCTGCAACGGGTATGTATACGAAATTTACGCATACAATGTTACTGTGCGTGGTAAACCGCAGACAGGTAGCCACCTTAAAGCGTATCATGAAACAGATCGACCCCGATTCGTTTGCGGTTATGTCCAACGTATCGCAGGTCCTCGGGCTTGGCTTCTACACCGACGAAATTTAATATTTTGAAGTAAGCTTAAAAACGGCGGAACCCCTTTATTTCCATGGGATTCCGCTGTTTTTTGTCTATTTTCATACAAAGAGCGTATTTTTCGTCGAAAAAATGCAAAAAATCCCTATATTTTTGTTCATAAGGACAAAAAGTGAACAATGGGTAAAGACCGATACGATTCAGATGGGATTAAGAAAAAAGTCATTACAGAAACGATTCTGTAATGACTTTTTCTATCTCATGAGAGTCGGCAGCCTATTAACTAGCTTTTCCTCTTTCTGCTGTATTGTGTTATCCTTTAAAAGTTTTTAATCATTTTTATTTGTCAACGCACGTAACAATAAAACGGCGATAACGGAAGCAAAACCGTGATTACAGCTTGCTTTCGCTTGGTCATGTTCCCAAAGAGTACCCGTCTTTTTCGACATTCCATAGAAATATTCAACGGCTTCCTTTAAAACCATATCGTATTCTTCTTGCTCATATAACCAAAAGAGTCGCAAATAGTTGCCGATAAATACGTTGCTTTTGCCTACATAATCAAAACCGTCCTTTCTGTTCGGGCCGAAATTTTCTTTAATAAATGCAGCAAATTTTTCGTCCTCTGTAATATGGAAAAACAGCGCATAATATTGACAAGTTTCACTGATATGGTCGGAAAACGGAACAATTTTTCCGTCCACCACTTCGGCATTATCCACGAAAAATTGACCGTTAAAGGAATGTTCGATGACCTGCTGCTTTACCGACTCTGCTTGCGACAACAAAGCCCCGTCCCCGTATAATTCCCCTGCGCATTTCAGCATAGCACTATACACCATATTCGAAGGGAAATTGACCCCTTTTACGTAATCGAGGGTATTTGCGATACTATGTTCCACGAAAATCCAGCTTTGCAAATTTTCCAACAAGCCGAAGCTATTTTGAAAGCCCTCAAAATACCGAAGCACGCCGTAAACCTTTTCTTTGGCTCTATCGACAAACTCCCTATCCTGCGTTCTATCGAAATAATCTTTCAATTCCACGACGTACCACATCGCCCAGTTGGGAATAAATGAATTTTTATCGTGTTGCGAAGGATAGCACATGGGCAGCATACCTTCAGGCAGCTCTTCCGTCTTCCCCAAAATAAAGTTTTCCAGGAAATTCTTTTCTATCTTATTTTCGCCCGTAAAAAAGTGTTCCGTTTTTGCCGTAAAATACGAATCACACAGCCAACCTGCTCTTTCTC
This sequence comes from Candidatus Scatosoma sp., assembly GCA_045594025.1. GTDB lineage: Bacteria > Bacillota > Clostridia > Christensenellales > Borkfalkiaceae > Scatosoma. The sequence continues at coordinate 18,150 of JAZNXS010000005.1, read as the reverse complement.
TGCCTGCACAATCGGTGAAAATATCCACGGCGTTTTGCGCAAACGTATTTTTCGCCGCTTCGATAATCGATACGATTTTCTCATCCCCCTCGTAGCAGAAATCAAACTGCGTATTTTCATATAAAATAAGCGAAGGTTTTACGGTAACTGTACCCTTATAAATCACCTTGATATATTTCATTGTATAAGGCTCAGCGGAAAGGTGTTGATACCGCCCGTTTTTGCAGGTATATACAAACAGATCGTTGCAATCGGAACGTCTAAAATTCCACTTTCCATCGTTTAAAATTTCGTCGAAAACAATATAAATTTCGCTTTCGCCGTTACTTTCCACCTCTACGCTTAAAAAACCCGTTTTGACGGCGGGCAAGGCAAGTAAAATTTCCTTATAGCCCGCTTTTTCGGTCAGAAAATCCCTTTCTATGCTGAAATGCCCGTCGGGGGTTACGTATTCAGGGATATCCTCCCACCAAGGTTTTGTGAGCAAATCAAAGCCGTTAAAATCCTTTTCGGTAATCTTTTCGAAGGCAATTTTTTCATAAGTCGCCGTATCCCCAATTCCATCTAAAATAATGGGCGAATCTACCGCATACGTTTCCAAATCTATATATTGAGCTTCGTCTAAAAGCTGTTTTTCGACAAAGCCCCTTTGACGGCTGTAACGGCAAATTTTTTCATCACGCAACAAATCCACACGGCAAGAAAAATCTTGGCTGTCGTATACCAACCTATTGCCATTATAAATTTCCGCCCCGAAAAATGGCGGTTGAAAATCACACATATAAACGGGTACGCCGTGGGAAATCACCTTGATTTCCACAAACGAAACCCCTTTACAGGGCAAAATCTTTTTCCTCGAATAGCCTGCCGCTGTGCGTTCAGGGCCGTAGCAGACAAATTTACCGTCAAAAAATACCTGATAATTGTCCACGGCACAAATTTCCAGCCTATCCACCGCCTTTTCTAACGTTAAGTAAAAATTTCTCTGCTGATTGACCGCTTGTCTGTCGCCTGCCCAAATGAAATCCATAGCCATGCCTCAACTTATTTTTCTATTCTTGTAAAAAACCACTTTTTACTGCCGTATGTGTAATTGATTTGATTGCTTAAATTCAACCCTGCATACGTCAAAAGCGCGCCCGAATAAATTTTGCCGCTTTCCTCGTCTCTGTAATAGGCATTTTCGTCCAAACCCTTCAATTTCAAAATAAAGTTTTCGGGAATGCGCTCCTCTAAACATATCACAGTCAATAAGCATTGCGACTTGTCTTCGCTGACAAATTCCCAAGCCACCTTATAGCCCTTATCAAACGGCGAAAGCACACGGTACAAATCCCCAAAATGGATTAAATCGTAATACTTATGATATTCGGCGATATGCCCTTTAAACTCCGCCTTTTGTTCGTCCGTCAATTTTCTAATATCCAGTTCATACCCAAACGAACCCCAAAGCGCAACGTCCGCTTTCGTGCCGTAAAACGCACGCGGGTATGCAGAAACGTGCGCACCCATGGTCGATGCAGGATAACAAAGGGACGTACCGAATTGAATGGAAAGCCTACCGATAGCGTCCGTGTTATCACTCGTCCAAATTTGCGGAGAATAATAGAGCATGGCAGGGTCAAATCTACCGCCGCCGCCCGAACAAGTTTCCAGCAAAATATCGGGGTAATTCGTTTTCACCCGATTCATAAGATCGTACGTGCCGAGGATAAATCGATGGAAAAACTCTTGTTTTCTATCCGCAGGAAGCAAAGCGGAATCCGCATCCGTGATATAACGGTTAAAATCCCACTTGACGTAATCAATTTTGTTCGTGGAAAGAATGGCGTTAAGCTGTTCCCAAACCAAATCTCTTACGTCTTTTCTCGAAACGTCGAGCACATACTGCGTTCTGCCAAGCATCGGTTCTCTGCCTTTTGCGTGCACACACATATCGGGGTGTGCTTTAAACAAATCGGAATCAGGAGAAATCATTTCTGGCTCGAACCAAATCCCGAATTTTAAGCCGATTTCATGCACTTTATCAATAAACGGCGTCAAGCCATTCGGGAATTTTTCCCTATTGACGTACCAATCGCCGAGCGAAGATTTATCATCGTTTCTATGTCCAAACCAACCGTCATCCATCACCAGCATATCGATGCCCAATTCCTTTGCAGCAACCGCAAAATCGAGCAATTTTTCGCTGTCGATGTCAAAATACGCCGCTTCCCAGCTGTTGATAAGCACGGGCCTTTTTTCCGTTTTATATTTTCCGCTTATCAGATGTTTATTGTAAAATCTGTGGAAAATTCGGCTCATTTCGCCGATGCCGTTCGGGGAATATACACAAACCACTTCGGGCGTGTAGAATTCCTCTCCTGCCGACAGTTTCCACGTAAAACCGTTGGGATTTATCCCCATAATCAGCCTTGAGGAATCGTTATAATCACATTCGACAAGCGCGGAAAAATTGCCCGAGTAGACCAAATTAAAGCCGTACGCCTCGCCCCGTTCTTCATCTGCGTCATGGGAAACCAAAGCAACGAAAGGATTTTGACAATGACTGGAAATACCGCGATTGCTCTCCACGCCTTGTATACCGTGCGCCAAAGCCCGTCTTTCGATATTGCGTTCGTAATAATGCCTACCGTACAAGGAAATCAAATCGTATTCCATGGTCGGAAAATCGTTACAAAGGCTGAACGCTCTTTCGATAAACATATCCTTATCGGAATTGTTTTTTATTTTCACGCTTTTGGTCATTACGCCAAGCTGTTCAAAGACGGTATAAACCAAGGTCACTCCCAAATCCGTCACCTTATCGACCGTTGTGATTTCAAGCGTGGTTGCCTCCTCTTTTTCAGCAAAGGTGGCAGGCATGTCTTTGATGAATGGCTTTCCTTGGTAAATTTTATGCGATACGTACCGCAAATCCGTCACGCTGTCGCCGTTATGATTTCTTACCTTTACTGCGGAAATTCGAAAATCTCCTGCTCCGTCACAGCCGTATTCAATGGATGCGGAATCAGGTGCAAAAATCCCCTCTCCCATCAACGCATCCGCAGGGGAAAACGAGGCGTTTTTCGCCCTTATATCAAATCCCTCCAAGGTAGTTTCGGGGATTTTTCGCCCATAATAAAGATTGAGCAGATACCCCCCTTCGTATATCTTAATAATATAGCTGGATATACTTGTATCCAGCTTAAAGGTTTTACAATTTTCATTAAAAACAATCGGCATAAGCACCTCCGCCCTTAAAATTTACAAACGGACGTCATTTCGTCCCATCTTGCAAAAGTAACCGCTTTTTTGATTTCTACTTCACCATCCGCGCAATCGAGCAATTCCTCGTCCAACTCGGCAATTGTATCAAGTTCGCCGTTTATATAAGCTTCCAACGCGCTTTTACAGTGTTTCAAACGCATGATAACACCGCCAAGCCTTATATCTTGCACGTTAAAGCCGTGGGGTTTGTTTTCTTGATACCACTGCGCCCTATAACAAAGGTAAAACGCTTCCACCTTTTCCATCACTTCGTCGTAATGGGGAAGTAAGCCTTTCAAGGCTTCTCTATCCCCCTTTTTATATGCATCGCGCGTTTGGATACCCAACCTACACTTTACCCTTAAAGCCTCACACAAGGCTTTAAGACTCTTAAAAACGAAACCAAAATCCTTATGCTCGGTCAAACCGTTGAAGGCTTGGGCGCATTTTTCATAATCGAGCACACAATCGTCCCATATCGCCGAATCCATGATTCCGGCAAAACAATCGTTGTACAAGATATATTTATCGGGATTGCAGGTCCTTTTCGTGGGATCGTAAGAAGAAACAGGCAAATCTACCGCCATAAAACAGTCGAAAGAAACGCCGTATTTTTCTTCAAACTTTTGTTTGATACTTTCTTCGTCCTTGTTGCCTTTGGCAAGCTCCGACGCATAAAACAAGGACGGAAGCAACGCAAATCGGCTACACTCCCCTCCGTTATCCCCCCAAAGAGTCAAGAAAACGTTGGAAACGTTATGCTCGATACAGCTTTCAAAAGCCGCTTTCGTCGTTTCAATACTATACACGTTGTGAGGCGCAAAACCCGTCCAGCTCCACAAACCGCCAGCAAACCAGGCCTCCTTGCAAAGCTGTTGATTTTTTATAATTTTCTTGTCGTAATTTTCCTTTTCCGTTGCGTAATAATCCCAGTATATGAGCTTGACGCTATCCGGAATTTTTTTTCTTACTTCCGCTAGATTATCCGTCTTTTCATCAAGCAGATTAAAGAACATATCCGACCACATCAGCATGGTGAACCCGTATTTTTCACCGAGAGTAGCCACCTTATTTAAATGTCTTAAAAACAGCTCCGTTCTATCCACGTTGCCGTGCAGGTTAAAATATTTCCCGCGCCCGAACATGAAAGCTTCATCCATACCAATATTGACGGTTTTGGAAGAAAAACATTCGGCAAGCGTTTGAAAACAACGGTCTATCAGCGTATAAACCTTTTCCTCGTCCGCAAGCAAAATATCGTCCGCATCGTTGTAGGATCGGTATTTGGGCCAACGGAAAATCTGGTTTAAATGCGCAAGCGTTTGAATACAAGGGATTACTTCCATATTGCATTTTTTCGCATAGGCGTCGATTTCTTTCAACTCCGCTTTGGAATATCGGCCTCGCAAATACCCGAAATACGGCTCGTTCTCCACTTCGTAGGTATCTTCCATATATAGACAAACGGTATTATACCCCAAATCTGCAGTAATGTCAATCCATTTTTTTAAAGACTGTACGTTCATGACTGCGTTTCTAGAGCAATCGATCATTGTTCCAAAGTGTTTAAATTTTATCTGATTTTCCATAGGTTTTTGTTCCATTTTATACTTCCGTTTTCTCTACAAGTATATTATATATAGCGTCCATTTGCGTCTGCGTTATGCCAATATCCAACAAATACTGACGGGTATTATAAGCCAAAGAATTGTTCCCATTGCTGTAATTTTTCATTCTGTTTAAAAGCGGTATAAACGCCTTTTGATGCATCTGAGAAGGCGTAGAACTGTCCAACCCTGCAAAGTAAGAAATATCGTATTCCCTGCAAAGGTCCTCTTCGCTCATACCGCATAACGCACCCAACAAAAACGCAATCGTTCCCGTCCTATCCCTACCAATTGCACAATGGAAATCAATAGGATAATTATTTGCATCTGCAAAAACAGAAATAATATCCCGAACTGCGTCCACCGTATTGATACCTTGCCTATCGCCAAATTCAAAAATTCCCATACCGCTATACGCATATTGCGGACAAGATATATTGATATAATTTACGCCGTCTATAATCGGTCTATTTAGCGTTTCCGATTCTCCGCGCAAATCCAATTCCGTTTTTACCTTTAAATCGTTGGTAAGATATTCAATACCCGCCGCAGAAATATTATCTAAAGTAGCCGAACGGAAAAGCATATCCTGCCTTATAACGCCACAAACTTTCCCTTCTTCATCATAAACGGACCAGCCGCCCATGTCGCGAGAATTGGTAACACCGCCTATATAAAGTGTCCTAACCGTTTGCTCCGTCGTAAAAGTAAACACGTCGCTTTTGCCGTCCGCATTTTCAACCTGCCAATAATACATTGTATTAATGTTTAATCCGCGAAGAGAAATAGTGTCGCCTTCACATTCATAATGAACAGCGTTGGACATATCTGCACTTTTGGACAGCATAAACGCATCTGCGTTCCCCGACCACTTGAAATCGACGTAACACGGCTCGTAATGGCACCAACCATCCTCGTAATACTTGTCACACAAAGCACTCGTCCATTTTTGAGAAAGGAAGTCGCTCATTTCCGCATTGACTAACGCGACCTCCGCCGTCCCATCCGTCGGCGCAATACATTGTATCTTGTTAGAGTTAGCGATAGAACAAGCAGATAATGCCGTAGTAAACACCGCTAACCCTAAACAAATCATCCTTTTTAAATTTTTCATAAAACAAATTTCAATGTAACAATCTCATAAGGCTTGACTGTTAACTCTACATTTTTATCAAAACAATTCAATTTTGAAATGCAGTTTTCCATCAAATCGCATACGTAAGCTTCTTTATATTGGAAACCAAGCTTTAAGTTTACATTTGTCCTCATGTGCTGCGTTTCGTACAAGCGCACGATAATGCCGTCCTTTCCCTCTGCCATCTTTACCGTATCTACCACGATATTCGCATTTTCGCACGAAACCATGGAATAGGAAGCTAATTCTCCGCCGCCGGCTGATTTCATCGCAAACAAAGGATTGTTCAAATCAAAGGCAAGCTTCACCGTATCGCCATCCGCCAAACGGCCGCTGTGCGCATATAACGAATAGTTAAACGTATGCTTCCCTTTATCCGCGTCCTTATACGGCCACGTAGGCGAACGCAGCAGCGTTAAACCAAGGTTGCCGTCTAAAACGTCGTGACCGTACTTACAATCATTCAATAAGGACACACCATAGCCGTTTTCGGAAATATCCACGTATTTATGTGCGCAAGTTTCAAATTTCGCTTGCTCCCAAGAGGTGTTGCCATAAATAGGACGCTCTATATTACCGAACTGGATATCAAAGGTCGCCTTATCCGCAAAAACGTCCACAGGGAATTTCACCTTTAACATCAAATGTTCTTGCTGCCAATCCACGTTCGTTACAAAATCGATACGGGGATTTGTATCCGACAAAAGAATTGTCTGTTCGATTGTCGAGCCTAAAAATTCCCTGTAAATTTTTATACCCTTTTTCGAGCCTAAATCCACAAATTCACAATTCTTCACATGATTGACGGGATATGCTTTTTCGGTGTAGAAATCACGCACTTCCCAAGCGTCGTATTCAATGGAAACGTCCTCGTATGCAATCAATGCGTTGCCTCTTGCATTCGGCTTCAATACCTCACGCTCGTTTACTTTATCGAAAATGCTGATAATTTCGTAATTCTCGTCAAATTCGATGGAGTAATATTTGTTCTCCAAACGTTTTTCCGTGACGCTGACCGCACCCTTTTCCGTTTGCAAGCTGTCTACGACAAAGCCGTAGGACGGCACGTTCTTTGCGCAATATTGTCCATTCTGCTCCACGTCCGAAACGCCGCCAAAGGGCTGCATATTAAAGATTAAATCGCCCGATTTTGTTTGTTTGGAAATATCCTGCGTAACGCTATCCAACAACGCCTTTCCTTGCGCGAAAAGCTCTGCATATATTTTATCGCTGTCGTCGTAAACTTCCTTGATGGACGAGCCGGGCAAAATATCGTGGAATTGCAAATTTAAAACCTGCTCCCACATCTTATCAAGCGTTTCATAGGGATATTCCGCGCCATTTAACAAATGATTCATTGTCGCCAAGGCTTCGATATTGTGCAGTAAAAATTCTATCTTTCTGTTATTACGTTTGTTTTTACCTATCGTTGTGTATGTACCTCTATGGAATTCAAGGTAAAGTTCTCCTACCCATTTCGGCAATTTACCATCTGCACTCTTCTTCAAATCACTGAAGAATTGTTCCAACGTAGAATTTTCCGCGTTGGGACAACCAGGAATACCGCGTTTCATACGTTGGATATTTTCCAACTGTTCCGCCGTCGGGCCACCGCCGCCATCTCCGTAGCCGTACGCCACCAACACTTTATCGGAAAGCTGTTTATCGCTAAATCTATCGTATGCCCCTGCTAAATAATCGGGCGTAGCTTCTGCGTTATACGTCGTCAGTCTTTGCTTGTTAGAATGGATACTTTGACAAGTGATAAAATAGGTAAAAATATCCGACCCGTCTATCCCTCTCCAAGTGAATACGTCGTGGGGCATCGTATCCCTATCGTTCCAAGAAATTTTCGAGGTAACGAAGGTGTCAATTCCCGACAGATTAAAAATCTGCGGCAAAGCAGCCGAATACCCAAATGCGTCAGGCAGCCAAACGATATGGCTATCCACACCAAATTCCTCTTTGAAGAATTTTTTGCCGTACAAAATTTGGCGAACCAAGCTTTCACCGCTGGGCAAGTTCGTATCCGTTTCTAACCACAAACCGCCTTCAATCTCAAATTTACCCTCTTTCGCCTTTTCTTGAATTTGCGCATACAGATAAGGATCTTCTTCCTTAACCGCTTGATAGAGGTAGGGCTGTGAACAAAAGAAAGTATATTCGGGATATTTCCTCATATTTTCTATGACGGTTGCGAAGCTGCGCTGTGCTTTTTCTCTCGTTTGCGCAAACGTCCAAAGCCACGCAATATCAATATGCGTTTGCCCTACGCACGCGCAAGAAACATCCTGTTTTTTGCAATAATTTTGATAAAATTCTTTCTCTATATACGCCAAAGCTACTTTCACAGAATCGTGATATTCTTTTGCGTTTACGATTCTGAAATCAACCAACTTCAAAGTTTCGTTCAAATAATGAAGAATATCCGCATATTCCTTACTGTTTTTATCGGTAAAGGACAAAATATCGAAAGGCACTTTCAAATCGTAATACAATTTTTCCGTGTCTTCGTCAATTTCGCATACGTTGATAAAGAAAGGCAGTGTACGGTAACAGTCAAAGCTAGTGTAGCCGTAAATATGCAAATCGAAATCCGTTGTATATTTAATTTCAAAATATCTGTGATTGAGGTCAATCCCCTGCACGACTTTCCCGTCAATATACACCAAAAATTGCGGATTTTCAAAAGCCCACCCGCAATAATCGGTATTGAATTGAAAACGTAACGTCTTACCGACAAACGCTTTATCCAACGAAACGTGTGTATAAAACCACGCGTGAAAATCAGGCGTTCCACCCCAAAGCGCACCGCCTTCAAAAGCAGACCAACCATCTTCGTTTTTGCTAGGGACTATGTTCCCCGTTTTATAGGTCGTCGGTTTGTAAAGTAACCCTTCTAAAGGATATTGTTTTACAATAATATTGCTCTGTAATTGTAAAATAAGCTTATTTACCCGTTCGTGATAGGATTCACTGGGTAAAATCATTCTTCTATTTCCCATATTTCTTCTCTATTTTTGATAATGCATTTATACACCGTAAGGCTGACCTTGTAAAAAAGGCCAACCTTACGTGTATTTTTATTGTTTCGTTATGCACCAAGATACAAGTTGTCGAGATACATAATCGATTGGTTGTCATCCGTGGGATGAACCATAAAACGGAGTACCCCAACAGCACCGCTGTACGCGCTGAAATTTGTATCCAACGTGACCGTACATCTCATCCAACCATCGCCGATGGCTTTTACGGAAATGCCGTACCCCGACCAACCGTCGGAAAGATTCGTCCAAGCATAATCGCTATAAGTAACCCCGTCGGCAGATACGGCAAAGCCTGCCCAACCCATGCTACCGTCAATCTTCATATCAAAACTGATTGTCTGACCACTCAAATCCAACGTGCCGTTTGCAATTTCTCTCAAGCTAACGTCATAATTCCACCACGCATCGTTGTTGCCCGCAGGAACGGTACATTTTACGGATTCCGTGGAAAGCTTGCTAACCGTTTCGGTATCCTTAGATATGCTACCGCCGTTGACCGCAACCAAACCACACTGACCGATATAATCGGTAGGAATGCAATTTGCAACGTACAAGTTATCGATATACAAGCTTGCTTCGTTAGCGTCCTGAGGATTTACCAAGAAACGGAATTTAGCGATATTGCTGCCTACACTGCTAAACGACGTATCGGGATTAAACGAAACTCTATACCATCCGTCAGCGATAGATACAATCGACATACCATAGCCCGACCAACCGTTGCTCAAATTCATCCAGGCATAGCTTTCGCCATTTACTTGCACATAAGTGCCATTGCCATCCGCTACCGTAAAGCCTACCCAGGTCATATTACCGACAATCTTCACGTCAAACGTAATCGTTTTGCCACTCATATTCATCGCGCTGCCGAAGAACGTTGTCAAATCGAGGTCATAGTTCCACCAAACGCCGCTGTTTCCTGCAGGTACGTTTGCCTTAATCGATTGCGTCGAGAATACACTGTAAACGCTTGTATCCACAGACATCGAACCGCCGTTTATAGGACTCAAGCCGCAAGCCGTGCTAGCATCGTCCGCTTCCGTAGGCAAGGTAATCACTTCGTCAAGGTACAAATTGTCGATATACAAGCTTGCTTCGTTGCCGTCCTGAGGATTTACCAAGAAACGAAGTTTTGTAATATTGCTGCTGCAAGCGCTGAACGATGTATCTGCAGTAAGCGAAACTCTAAACCAACCGTCATTAATCGATGCAATCGACATACCGTAACCCGACCAACCGCTCGTCAAATTCATCCAGGCATAGTTTTCGCCATTTACTTGCACATAAGTACCGTTGCCGTCTGCTACCGTAAAGCCTACCCACGTCATATTGCCGACGATCTTCACGTCAAACGTAATCGTCTTGCCGCTAAAGTTCAGTGCGTTGCCCGTGATCTTCGTCAAATCAAGGTCGTAATTCCACCAAACGCCGCTGTTTCCTGCGGGGACGGTTGCCTTAGCCGACTTCGTCGAATTAATGCTTACAACGCTCGTATCCACTGTCATTGTACCGCCGTTTGCAGCCGTCAAACCGCAAGCCGTCACTGCGTCGTCCGCTTCGGTGTATACGCGTTTCTTTTCGAAATGCAAGTTATCGAAATTAAGATCCAACGTACCGCTGCCGTCCGATGCATTAAGCGTTGCGTAAATTTTGCTTACACCGCTGAGCGACGAGTTCAAAGCGTCTACGTCTACGTAAACCCTCAACCATCCGTTGCCAAGGTCTTCACAGTAATGTGTAGTTTCATCGATACCGCTATTGAGCGTCATCATATTCCAAAGACCAAGCTTACCGCCGTTGTTCACGAAGTCGAATACGACAAGCCAACCGCTTCTATTGATATTCTTGAAGTCGAATACCATGTAGCTATTCGTCAAGTCATAGGTCTTATCCAGCGTGATTGCAAAGTAAGGAAGGTTGCCCGACGAAATGGATTCAACGATATTCAACGAATACGTGCTATCTTCGCTTCTTTCCGTAGTATCATTCGTTATCGTATCAATACCGCCGTTTTCGAGCGCGCCGTTCCACAAGTCAACCATGTCCGTCTTCGTATACGTTGCCGTATAAGTTGCGTTTCTTTGAACAGCCGTTACCGTATAATCCCAACCTGCAAATACGTACGAACATTCGCCTGCATCTGTTGCTCTCGTAGGATTAGCAGGTACGTTTACGGTTGCGCCAAGCGCATATTCTGCGCTGGAAATCACACTACCGTCCCAATCCTTGAACGTAATCGTATGCGTAGGCGTGGTTACAAAATGCAAGTTATCGAAATGGAGATTGCGTTGACCGCTACCGTCCGCCGCATTGAGCACTGCATAAATTCTACTTACGTTATCCAACGATGCACCAAAAGAATCCAAGTCTACGTACACTCTAATCCAACCGTCGCCGATATCTTCGCAGTAATGCGTGCTTTCGCTAACATTAGCGTTCAAGCTAAACGCATTAAACAAATTAAGCTTTGCATTATTATTTACAAAGTCGAAGCTAACAATCCAGCAATCCGCATTCACGGCATGGTAATCAAATACCATGTATTTATCAGTCAAATCATAGGTCTTATCCAACGTAATTGCAAAGTAAGGAAGATTTTCCGAAGAAATCGATTCAACGATATTCAAGGAATGCGTGCTTCCTTGGCTCTTCATATTCGTATCGTTCGTGATACTGTCAATGCCGCCGTTTTCAAGCTCACAGTTGAATAAGTCGATAAGCACCTTCGTATAGGTTGCGCAGTACGTTGCATCACAACCAACCGTCGTTACGGGATAATCCCAACCTGCAAATGCATAGCTGTATTCACCTTCAACCGCTGCTTTGGTAGGCGTTGCAGGTTCTACAACCGTCGCACCTTGATAATATTCCTTGCTCGAAAGTACTGTTCCGTCGTCGTTCTTGAAGGTAATCGTATACTTAGGCAATTCTTCAAACAACGCCGTATAAACGGTATCACCGCTGATTGCGCCGATTTCGGGCGTCCAACCCGTGAACGTATAGCCTTCTCTTGTAGGCGTTGCGCCCTTATATTCGGGAACGCTACCAAACGTGAGGGTTTCTTCCTGCAATACCGTGCCGTCCCAATTCTTAAACGTTACGGTGTGTTCACTATTCGCTTCTACGATGAACGCACCTTCACCAGGAGCAAGCGTCAAGGTATAACCGCTGGTGCCGATGGTAACCGTTTCCATTTCGCCGTTTTTATAAATAGCGTATTGACCAATGGTATTTCCCGTAAAGGTAAGCGAAAGCGTCTTGCTGTCTTTTACTGCCGCATAGTTTACCGCTACGAATGCTTCGTTACCGTCCGCATCTTCCATGACGCTAACGATATGGTTACTGCCCGAGCCCGAAATAGACGAGAAAGAAGAAGTATTGCTTGCCGAAAGCAAGTATTGCGAGAACAAGCTTTCATTTTTTACCTTTTTATACGCTTGATATTGCGCGTCTGCGTTGATTCCGAAGAAGCCGCTGTCGGGGCTGCTCATAATCACACCCTTCCAGTCGTAGTTCTTAAACAGCGAGCCAAAGGTTGCCAGCTCGTTGTTGACAGTCTTCATATCGTTGTAAACTTCCGTCGTCGTGCCGTCTGCATTCAACGCACCGTCCACTACGACGTTCAAAGGATAGTACGACCACCAAGAAATGGAGTCTGCACCAAACGCAAGCGCTGTGTAAAGCTGCAAACGCATTTGTTCTTCCGTGGGCGCTTTGTTATAAGTCGTGCCGTTGGAGTCATCTTCAAAGCCGCAGCCCTGCAAAACAGTGTGCATTTCCGCACCGTACTGCATAGCATACGCCTTCAATACCGCCCAATCGTAAAGGAAAGTATCTCTAAGCGTTCCGTCCGCTTTGATAGGATAGCTATCTACGGAAAGATATTTTGTATATTCCGTACCGTCAAATTCGGAGAGTACGATATCGCAATATGCTTTTACGTAAGCGGAATAGGACTCATAATCGTTGTCTTCAAAATAAGCATAGGAAGGCAACAAGTTTACCATAAACGGAGCCGCATCTGCGCCGTATGCAGCCTTATACCAGTCTGCATATTCCGCCAAAGTATTCATCGCCGCTGTCATGGGTTTGGGTTCATCCCACGTGAAGAAACCTGCAAAGCCTTCGTGATTCGAGAAGTCAGGCAAGGTTTCAAATGCATATTCTTCCGTATCCGACCAGTTGCCCGTCCAAACGATGGACTTGATACCGTTGCGATAGAACATATCGATGATATTTCTGGTTACCGCGATATTTGCTTCACTTGTAAGCTGTACGCCGTAGTCACCACCGCCAAGCACTACCGTCGTAAAGCCTGCCGCTTTCATCGTTTGCGCTACGGTGTCGTTGTGCGTGTTGTCATAGTTGTTGGAAGAATCCAACTCAGGGTGATACCATGCTACGTTGTCAAACACAGGCGCGCCTTCTACCGTATAATAGAAGTTGAACACGTTTTCCTTATTTGCGTAAACTTTACTGTTAATCGTGGAAGCCGACGTAATCGTATAACCGCTAATTTCCTTCGCCGTAAGATTGATTGCAGAGTTCAACTCTGCCGTAACCGTTTCCGTTTCTACGCTGCTCTTACCGTTGATAGTCGTGATATAGTTTACGGTATACGTTCTATTGTACGTTTTCCCTGCATCGCTTACGTATTTATTGTATGTATCGATGTACTTGGTTTGTACCGCACTTGCGTTATCACCAGCGTCAATTGCCTTTTGCGAAACGTAATAAATAGAACGAGCATTGTTATCCATTTCATCAGCAAAATAGCTTGCCAAAATGTATTCGTTGCCTAATTTCACGTACGCCACGCCGACAAATTCACGGGTGAGATTGTTCGTTAAAATGTCTGTGATCGCACCGCGCACCTCATATTTTCCGTCTTTATCATGATCAGCAGGAATGAGTTGATCTAAATGCAACATTCTACGAACAGCCTGACTTGCGCCCGCTGTCGCTGTTTCGGAATATTTCGCGTTTGCGCCAAACAGATTTGCCACCGTCAATTCATATCCGTCCGTGATATAATCGCGAGGAACGATGACCATACCGAACTGTGCATCTTGTGCCATAAGGCTTTCATACGTTTCCGCCGACATTTCTGCAATAAAACGAAGCCCGTTGACGGTATCGCCGTTCACACGCACTGACGCACCCTCTTCCATGACAAAATCTTCAAGGCCTACGCAAATCACCATTTCTTTTGTGAAATAATATTTTCTTACGCCACAATCTTTTTCCACGATAAAGTTCGCGCGGTAATGCGATATACCTTCGCCGCTGCGAAGGACGAATTTCCCGTCTGAAACGGCATTCGTTTCGTACACGGTAGCCACGTTTCCAGAAGAAGAGCTTGCCGTAATAACACTCGCCTCCGTGTTTGGCATAACGGAAATGATATCTCCATCAACTGTTTCGCCGTTTAACTGTACGTTAATGGACGGCGTTACATTTGTCCAAGCGCCACTTGTAAACTGATACTGTGCGTTCTCGATATAGATAAAATCCGTTCCACGATAGAACCAACCGCCCAAGGTGATTACATCCCCTTCCGTAGGCGTACTATTACCACTGTTATACAGTCCCGTCGAATCGCTGTTAAACGTCACGTACCAATCCGCCGCGCCGTATTTACACAAACCGCCTCTAAACGCCGTATTGGTGCCGCCGCTTGTCAAAACAAACTGGTCGTCCCTGCAAGGGTTCAGCCATATACTCCAACCCGCGTCAAAAGGAATATCGTTTTGCGCCATGGACGCATATAAACCGTTTTGGGGCGCGCCGTTTGCTTCTGCGGAATACTGCAATTCATAGCCATCGTTTTCTTCCGTCCACGTATAGCCGTCATAGATAAACGTTGCTTCGTTTACCGTAAACGAGTTTTCAGCGTTCGCAAACGTACCGTCGATCGTGATTGCTGTTCCTGCTTGCAAATCGCCATAATCCAGTGCACTATTTTTCAACGGAAATGCTACACGCTGCGCATCCGTTTTAATCATAGCGGCAGATTGTACAACGCCGTTTACCGTGACAGCAGTATCTGAGGTATAGGAAACGCTCCAATCGCCGCTGTACGGAATCGAATCGCCCCCTTCAATTGCTAAATACAAGTATTTCTCGCCTTTATCCGTTGCTACACCGTTGTCACGCAAATCATACTCGTTCATGTTCAAGCTGATATTATACGTGCCCAACTCTTCCGCGCTTGCAACAACGGAATCGCTCGTTTTTACCCCGACAACAGAGGCCACGGTGCATAAACATGCAATACTTAAGGCTGTTAAAATTCTTTTACACAACTTCTTCATATTTTTCCCTCCTTAATTACCATCACCAAAATCTTGGTAATCGTCGTTAAACGGGTCCTTCCCTGTGGACGTGCTAATGATTTCATCTTGCAAGATGAGTATTGTTACATTAGGTTCTTCATAAATGTCTTTCATGAATATACTCCTTTTCGATTAGAGGGTAAGGCTGACCTTTTTCCAGGTCAACCTTACTTCTTTTTTAGTTAAGATACAAGTTATCAATATACATGTTTGCTTCATTGCCGTCTTGAGGATTTACCAAGAAGCGAAGCTTCGCAAGGTTAGAACTTGCACCGCTAAACATGGTATCTACCGTAAGGCTAACCCTAAACCAACCGTTATCGATTGCCGTAATCGACATACCGAAACCCGACCAACCGTCGCTCAAATTCATCCATGCGTAGCTTTCACCGTTGGGCGTTGCATAAGCGCCATTGCCGTCTGCAACGGTAAAGCCTACCCAAGTCATATTGCCGACGATTTTCACATCGAACGTAATCGTCTTACCACTCAAATTCGCCGCACCACCGTTTACTTCCACCAAGCTGATGTCGTAATTCCACCAAACGCCGCTATTCCCTGCAGGTACGTTGCATTTTATCGACTTTTCAGAGTTCGTGCTGACAACGCTCGTATCTAAAGACATCGTGCCGCCGTTTACAGCTACAAGACCGCAGCTACCGATTGCATCGTCCGCTTCGGTACGGGTAGGTTCTACATATGCCGTTAATTCACCGAGATATAAGTTATCCACATACATGCTTGCTTCGTTAGCGTCTTGAGGATTTACCAAGAAACGAAGTTTCGCAAGGTTAGAGCTTGCACCGCTGAACATGGTATCTACCGTAAGGCTAACCCTAAACCAACCGTTATCGATTGCCGCAATCGACATACCGAAACCAGACCAACCGTCACTCAAATTCATCCATGCGTAGCTTTCGCCGTTGGGGGTAGCATAAGCGCCGTTGCCGTCTGCTACTGTAAAGCCAACCCACGTCATATTACCAACGATTTTCACGTCGAACGTAATGGTTTTTCCGCTAAAGTTTGCGCCCTTTCCGTCAAGTAACGCCGTTACATCAACGTCATAATTCCACCAAACCCCACTATTCCCTGCGGGAACGTTGAATTTCGCAGATTTTTCGGAATAGGTACTTACGACGTTCGTATCAATGCTTGCCGTACCGCCGTTTACCGCTATCAAGCCGCAACCGCTGATGCTGTCATCCGCTTCGGTAAGCGTAGGTTCTTCGGGTTCAACGGGAACGTCAGGTTCAACAGTTTTTTCTTCAAAATGAAGATTGTCGAAATTAAATTCCAAAGTACCGCTACCATCGGAAGCGTTGACTGTTGCATAAATCTTGCTTACACCGTTCAACGACGCGTTCAAAACGTCCACATCCACGTAAACTCTAACCCAGCCGTTACCTAAATCTTTACAAGTATGGGTGCTTTCTTCCGTGCCACTCTTAATTGTAAGCATATTCCACAAATTAAGCTTTGCATTGTTGTTTACGAAATCGAAGACAAGAAGCCAGCCGTCTTTGCTGATATTTGCGTCAAATACCATGTATTTGCCCGTCAAGTCATAAGTCTTATCCAGCGTAATTGCAAAGTAAGGAAGGTTGCCCGATGCAAAAGGTTCTACAATCTTCAACGAATGCGCGCTGTTTTCACTCTTCACTTCCGTATCGTTTGTAATACTGTCAATACCGCCGTTTTCAACACTGCAGTTCCACAAGTCGTCAATGCTTGCCACTGTATATGTTGCCGTGTAGGTTGCGTCACAGTTTGCTGCCGTTACCGCATAATCCCAACCTGCAAACGTATACGTACATTCGCCTGCAAGTGCTTCACGCGTAGGATCTGCAGGCACGGCTACCGTTGCACCTGCTTCGTATTCTTCACTGGAAATCACACTGCCATCGTAATCCTTAAAGGTAATTGTATAAGTAGGTATTTCAGGTTTTTCTTCAAAATGAAGATTGTCGAAATGTAAATTCAACTCTCCACTGCCGTCAGATGCATTCAATGTTACGTAAATCTTGCTTACATTGTTCAACGAGTTGTTCAAAACATCTGCATCTACGTAAACTCTCAGCCAGCCGTTACCTAAATCTTCACACTTATGCGTTGCTTCGTTTACGCCACTGTTGAGCGTCAACATATTCCAAAGCCCCAGCTTGCTGTCGTTATTCACAAAATCAAACACAACAAGCCAGCCGTCTCTACTGATATTCTTAAAGTCGAATACCATGTATTTGCCCGTCAAGTCATAAGTCTTATCCAGCGTAATTGCAAAGTAAGGCATATTTCCGCCTGCAATAGGTTCTACAATATTCAAGGAATGCGAGCTGTTTTCACTCTTTACTTCCGTATCGTTTGTAATACTGTCAATACCGCCGTTTTCAACGGAACAGTTCCACAAATCCGCAACGTTTGCAAGGGTATAAGTTGCCGTATACGTTGCGTCGCAAGTTACTGCGGTCACTTCATAATCCCAGCCTGCGAATACGTAAGAACATTCTCCTGCGATTGCTT
Source organism: Candidatus Scatosoma sp. (assembly GCA_045594025.1). GTDB lineage: Bacteria > Bacillota > Clostridia > Christensenellales > Borkfalkiaceae > Scatosoma. Next base: position 257 of record JAZNXS010000005.1, on the reverse strand, counting down.
CACGCGTAGGATCTGCAGGTACTGCTACCGCCGAACCTGCTTTGTATTCTTCACTGGAAATGACTCTGCCGTCATAATCCTTAAACGTTACGGTAAACGTAGGCAACGTTTCAAAATGAAGGTTATCAAGATAGAATTCCAAATTGCCGCTTGCTTCAGCGTTCGTGCTGTGAACGGTTAAATAAATTTTGTTTACGTTAGATACGTCATTGTTGTCCATCATAGCAGGAACGTTGACGTATACTCTCAACCAGCCG
>JAZNXS010000004.1:0-9064 GCA_045594025.1 Candidatus Scatosoma sp. | reverse complement strand
TTTGGACGGAAAAGGGCTTTCCGAAGATATGGAGAAAATTTTGCGCGAACGACGCAGTTATATTGCCAACGCAGCGGAAGGCGGCGACATCGTACCCATTACCAACAATCACGAGGAAGGAATCACCGCACAGGTCATCGTGCCCATTGTATCGGGCGGAGACTGTCTTGGGGCGGTTGCCGTACTTTCCAAGGAAGACGGCGCAAAAATGGATGGCAGCGATATGAACTTAGCGCGTTTAACCGCTGATATTTTAGCCAACCAATTTGAATAAAAACAGTAAAAGATAGGGGGCAGGTATGCGTTCAACGCATACCTGCCCCTCTTTATAAATATTGTTTTCCAGTAAAATATAAGATTATTATTCAAATACGTCGGGCGAATCGATATAATCATCATTATCTTCAATAGCACCGCCGTAGATTCCATCACAATCCCAGATAACAGGGCAATCGGATGGATTCCAATTTTCGTCCCATCCACTTGGCTGATAACACCCTACATAAAAAATAGTTAATGCATCACAATTCTCAAATACCCCAACTCCCATATTTTTCACTGACTCTGGGATTTTTATGCTCGTTAATGCATCGCAATCATAAAACGCTTTCAATGCCAACCCCTTGTTCACCTTGGTCGCCCTTTTCGCCTTTTAAACTGGCAAGCCACTCTGTTAAAGTACCCTTATATTCGGGATAAGCCTCACAATAAAGCTCGTAGGCGGATTTACCATCTACGCCATCAATACCATCCTTCCCATCCGTACCGTTTTGACCATCTTCGCCATTTACACCATCTTTACCATCTTGACCATCTTCGCCGGTAATTTTCCCAAGGTTGATACTTTCCCCAGTAGAAAGAATGATAATCAACTCGCCTTTATTATTTAAAAATGTAGTCGTAATGCTTACGCCATCGCTACCCTGGTCGCCTTTGTCTCCTTTTTCACCTTGGGGGCCTTGTTCCCCTTTTTCCCCTTTAACGGTTGCAAGCCAAGCCTCATAAGACAAAGGGGTTATCCCTTCTGCTTGTGCATAAACCACGTATTTGACGTAAATTTGCTCCATTTCCGTTTGTTCTGCACCACTAGAGTTTTCGACACTGTTAAAAAGTGTATCATTGTTGTCAGGCACTGCCCCAACAAAATTACAAGCCGCTGCGCCTATCGATAAACACAGTGTAGAAGTAAGTACCCCTACAAAAGTTAAAAGTTTTCTTTTTTTTCATAATTCACTCCTAGAAAGTATTCCTTTTTATTCTACCACTTTAACGTATACTGTCAAAGCTTTTGAGGTGAAATGCCCTTTACTTTTCAATATTTATCCCAAAAAAAGCCTCAGGCATAAAACAGCTCTGAGGCTTTTTTGTTTGTTTTTATAACGCCAACAATTTATCCAACAGATATTTTCCAAAATTATACAACCCGTTGGAAAGGTGTGCCTTAGGTGCAAGCACCTCGCTGATATGGAACAATCCAAAATGATCCATCGTTGCAAGAACAAACCAAATTGCCACGCAAACCGCCGCACCGATTGCCATATACAACACACAAGAAAGCACCATATCGACAAGTTTTGTCGGCCCAGTTTTGCTAACGAAACGACAACATTTTTTCAATACGACGTTCAATCCGACCATAATCACAGCCACCACACAAGACATACATGCCCCTGCAAGAATTTGCCCAAGTTCTTTATCCAAGAACGGAACTTTGCCATCCAACGCCTTGATACATCTATTGGTGAAGTTGGTAAGGAAATTCCAACCGGTCTCTGTGCTCGATGCATATTCAGAGAAGGGCAGATAGAAACATAAACCGATCAGTCCCAACGTACCAAACGTAATGATGATCACGCGCAAGCTGTTTATCAGCCCGTTTGTGTACCCTTTCTTGGCAACCAAAATCACTACGCCAACGCACATCATTTCCAAAAATGCAAGCTGAGCAAATTCTAAAAACTTCTGTACGTTTTTCTCTTGCAATACCAAGCCGACATTTTCCTGAGAAAGACTGGTTGCATTGATACACAACAATACAAACGAAGCAAGCGCCCACAAGATGACCCCTACGTTGATTGCGCAGGTGATCCCACCCAACAATCTAAACGCAAAACAGGGAGGCGTAAAGCCTGTTCTTTGAATGCGTTTTCCATACGGATTCGACTCGTTTTCCCCATCGTAATCAAGATATTCAGGTTCAAATTCTAAGCCGTATTCAGCCAAGGTTGTATCGCCGTTGACGTTATCCTTTACCCATCTGACTTTCGGACGAAGATAGTACGCCAAAACGCCGTACAACGCCAATGCACCCGCTATGCAAGCAAGCGCAATCAGCATGGCGTAAACAAATTTCCTCGTAACCGATCCCGTTGGATTGATACTGCGGCTGATCAGTAAAAATACCGCCCCGGCAGTCGCCCAGATAAGACCGTTCCAACCCACTTTACGGAAACCCTTTAAAAAGCCTATGATAAATGCAAGCGCCATCAAAGCACCCGATGCGATTGCAACAATCGTGGGCAGTTTTTTCATAGTATCCGCTATGGCTAATATTGAATGTAAAGAAATCATCATTTCTTCTCCTTCTATGCTACGGCGTCTTACGCCGTCGTTGCCTTACTTATTAAAATTATCTTTCAAGGACACGATTTCGGACAATACCAATTTTCCGTTTTCGTTTACGCATTTTTTATAATACCCAATGCGCATCAACTGGAACTGCTTACCGTCTGCACTTTCTGCAAGATAAGGCTCTGCCTTGCCTTGGAAAATATGTTCACTGTCCAAATTCATACGTTCGCCAAAATCTTGACCGGGATAATCCGCATCCTTTAACAGTACGCCGTATTTTCTAATCTCGGCGTCCACACCCGTTTTGCCGTCCACCCATTGAATGGTACCGCGTACTTTCAATCCGCTGGTATCGTTGGAGGATCTGCTTTCGGGTACATACGAACATTTGAGTTCGATAACTTCACCGTTTTCATCCTGAACCACTTCGTCGCAATGGATGATATACGCGCCTTTCAAACGCACGTAACCGTCCTGTTTCAAACGCTGATACTTGGGCGGAGGATCCAACGAGAAATCCGCCTTGTCAATGTATACCGTGTTGGAAAACGCCACTTGACGGGTGCCGAGTTCGGGTTTCAAGGGATGAATCGCCGCATCCAGCATCTCTTCCCCTTCGTAGTTGGTGATGGTTACCTTCAAAGGCTCTAACACCGCCATAGCACGTTCGGCATTTTCGTTGAGATTGTCGCGGATACAAGCTTCAAGGTAAGAAAGCTGACATTCGGAATTGGCCTTTACAATGCCGATTTTCGTACAGAAATCCAACAATGCTTCGGGGGGAACACCGCGGTTTCTCAACCCTGCCACCGTAGGCATACGGGGATCGTCCCAACCGTGTACGTGGCCTTCTTCTACCAGTTTTTTAAGGTAACGTTTGGACATTACCGTGTTGGTGACTGCAAGACGCGCAAATTCGATCTGGCGAGGTTTCGGTGCAAAACCGAGGTTGATCCCCACCCAATCGTATAAGGGTCTGTGATCTTCAAATTCGAGAGTGCAAAGGGAATGCGTTACCCCCTGCAAGTAATCGCAAATGGGGTGCGCGTAATCGTACATAGGATAGATACACCAAGCATCCCCCGTACGGTGATGAGTACAGCGTAAAATGCGGTAAATGACAGGGTCGCGCATATTCATATTCGGCGACGCCATATCGATTTTCGCACGCAAGCATTTGCTGCCGTCGGAATATTTCCCCGCTTTCATTTCACGGAAAAGTTGCAGGTTTTCCTCCACACTGCGGTTTCTGTAAGGGCTTTCTTTTCCCGCTTCCGTTAAGGTACCGCGGGTCGCGCTGATTTCTTCGGGAGAAAGGTCGCAAACGAATGCTTTTCCATCCGTGATCAGCTTTTCTGCATATTCGTAGATAATAGGGAAAAAGTCGGATGCATATACCTCTTTTGCCCAATCATACCCTACCCACGAAATGTCTTTGCGGATAGCATCGACAAATTCCGTCTTTTCCTTGGAGGGGTTGGTGTCATCGAAAAAGAGGTTGCATTTGCCCTCGTATTTCTTCGCCGTACCGAAATTGACAAGCATACTCTTGATATGCCCGATATGCAAATATCCGTTGGGTTCGGGCGGGAAACGAGTCTGCACTGCGGAAATTTTTCCGTTTTCGATATCGTCATTGATGATTTGTTCGATAAAGTTTGTTGCCTCGATAGTTTTCATATTGTATTCTCACTTATAGAATTTTTCAAGCAGTTAAAGTTAGGTTTTATACAAGATAAGAGAATTCTGTGATTGTTTCAATACGTTGCCGACTATAAACACGTATGCAAAGACACTATGTCTGCGTCCAACGTCAGGTTGGTAAAATGCAGAGATACGAGCAAGACGAGGAGGGTGCGGCTTTCCCGACGGGAGTGTACATAGACGTACATGACCGAGGGAAAACGTAAACCCGACAAAGTATTGCGACGTATATATGCGTTTTACGACAATCCTACAATTATGCCATTGCTTAAAAGGTCAATCTTCTCCGCCGCAGGATGCGCACCCAGCCCCGGCATCAGCATGATTTTCCCTGCGATGGCTACGATAAAGCCCGCACCGCCTTTCAAAACAATGTCACGCACCGTAACACGGAAGCCTTCGGGTCTGCCCAAAAGTTCTGCATTGTCGGACAAAGAATATTGCGTTTTGGCTATGATGACGGGTAAATTTCCACAGCCCTTTTCTTCGATCGTCTTGATCTTTGCCAAAGCTTCGTCTGAAAAATCTACGCCGTCTGCGCCGTAAATTTTCTGCGCGATATGCTCGATCTTTTCACAAACTCCCTCTTCCAAAGCATAAGGGAATTCCATCTTCGAAGGGATTTCACACGCTTTGACGACTTCTTCAGCCAGTTCTTTTCCGCCTTCGCCGCCTTTGAGGAAGACGTCGGTAAATACCGCGGTCGAGCCTGCTTTTTTCACCGTTTCAATGACAAAATCTGTCTCCGCCTGCGTATCGGTGAAGAAACGGTTCATCGCCACCACAACGGGTTTTTTGTATACGTTTTTGATGTTTTCAATGTGTTTCAAGAGGTTGGGCATACCCTTTTCCAAAGCAACCAAGTTCTCTTCGGAAAGTGTGGTCTTGTCCGCGCCGCCGTGTAATTTCAACGCTTTTACCGTTGCCACGATGACAACGCAATCGGGTTCGATCCCCGCCGCGCGGCATTTGGTATCCAAGAATTTTTCCGCACCGAGATCCGCGCCGAACCCCGCCTCTGTAACCGCATATTCCGCCAAGCTCATCGCCGCGTACGTTGCCTGCACGCTGTTACAGCCGTGCGCGATATTGGCAAACGGCCCGCCGTGAATGATGGAAGGGGTGTGTTCTAAGGTCTGCACCAAGTTGGGTTTCATCGCGTCTTTGAGAAGCACCGCCATCGAACCGACCGCACCGGGGATATCCTTTGCGCGGACGTATTCGCCGTCCGTGTTCAACCCAACGATGATGTTGCCCAAACGTTTTTTCAAATCGTCGATATCGGTCGCCAAGCACAATACAGCCATAACTTCGCTTGCCGCCGTAATGTCAAAGTGGTCTTCACGTTCGACCCCTCTACCCTTGCCGCCGACCGTTACGTTGATCAGTTGACGTTCGTTCATATCCATACAACGGTGGAAATAGATATTGTTGATATCAATTTTCAGTTCGTTGCCGCGGAAAATGTGGTTGTCCATCAAGGCGCACAAAAGGTTGTTTGCCGCCGTGATCGCGTGCAGGTCGCCCGTGAAATGTAAATTTATTTCGGACATGGGCACCACTTGCGCATAACCGCCGCCCGCCGCGCCGCCTTTGATACCGAATACGGGTCCCAAAGAAGGTTCACGCAAAGCAAGACACGCACGCTTACCGATCTTGGACAAGCCGTCCGCAAGCCCGATGGAAACGGTCGTTTTCCCTTCGCCCGAGGACGTGGGGTTGATTGCCGTCACCAAAATCAGTTTGGCGCCGCGTTTTGCGTCCTTAGGCAAAGTAATCTTTGCTTTATATTTCCCGTACAGCTCTAAATTATCCTCCGTGAGGTTCAATTTTTTCGCAACTTCACGTATGTCAATCAATTCGGCGCTTTCTGCAATTTCGATATCCGACAGCATTCCTTTCTCTCCTTTCTCTAGGGTATAATTCGGCACTATGTATAATATTAGTCATAATATTATAACACATAATTACGAAAAAGGGAATAGTTCTGAGGCATTTTTTTGCGATTTTTTTGTCTTTTTTGCAAAAAATTTTACCATTTTCTCTTTTTTGTAAAAAATGCAAAGCCTTCCAAAACTTTTTTTGAAAATGTCAAGAGTAATTGCGAAAATTTTTCAAAAAAAATAAAAAAAAGTATAAATGTGCTATAATTAAGCCCAACAAATAGTAAAAGGCGGTGAAAATCACCGCCTTTTACCTCTTATATGCACCTTTTTTGCACGACAAAAAGAACAAGCCAACTTCGCTTGCTTTCTCTTTTGTCGTTTTTTCTTTTTACGCTACGGTTAATAACTGCTTATCAAACAACTCTTTTGACGTTGCAAAGTCTAATACCTGCCGAGGATAATTATTCACCCAATCTTCAACGCGTTGGATATCCTCAACGCTATATTTGGATAAATCACTTCCTTTTGGAATCAACCTACGGATTTCACGGTTAATACGTTCGTTTGTACCGCGTTCGCTACTGCAATAAGGGTGACAATAATAAATCGTCGTGCGCTGTCCGTTATAAATAGATCGTTGCAACCCTGTAAAGTCTGAAAACTCCGAACCGTTGTCTACCGTAATACTTTTGAATACCTTTTTGAAATTCTTTCCGTAACGGTATTCCAACCGATTAAGACAGCGTAACACGCTTTCGCTTTTTTGGTTCGGCATGGGGAATATAATTTCCTTACGCGTTAAACGTTCGGTCAGCACTAAAAGGGTATTGAGAGTAGGACCGCATACGCAGTCCATTTCCCAATGCCCAAACGTTCTTCTTTCTAAAACTTCCATAGGTCGTTTTTCAATACTAATACCGCGTGGCGCACGTTTAATAACGACACCGCGCTTTTTTTGTTTTTGCAGTTTTTCTTTCATAGGCAAGTGTTTTAATTCTAACCTGCTGAAATAACCTCTTTCGATATACTTGTAAAAAGTGTTTACGCTGATTGAAGTATTAAATTTCAATCCCTTTCGCTTAATCTCTCCGAGAACAGCCAAAGGGGAAAGTTTTTCATCGATAACCTTTCTTTCAAGATATTCAGCGTATTCATAATCTTTCCCAAGCTTAATATCCGCGCCCTTGTTTTTAAGGTGCATAAGGTATTTTTCGTGAGCTTTATCCGAGCTGTACCGTGTTTCAAAACGTTCACCGACTTTACCACCATAATATTTATCGTAAACGTTAATTTTATGCCGATATTCTCCACGGCGCAATTCTCTATAAATCGTGCTAATATGTACGCCCAAATTTTGGGCGATTTCCTTTTTTGAAAGTTTTGCTTTCAATAGCGATTCTAATTGTAATCGCTGTGTTTTCGTCAAGTGTTTAAAAGTTCGCATTTCTTGATTCTCCCTTGTTGTATTGTCATAATCTCCTGCGGAGTTTTCGCAAAAAAGAAAAGCGGTAGGCACACGCTAAACCGCTTGTGTTGCCTATCCGCTTTTTCTTTTTTCTTGCTTACAAAATCGTTCCGTCAGGTAGTGTTATTGTTATATCCAATTTACAACCGAGTGCCGCAACCAAGGTTGCGTACTCGCTTATTCGTAAATTGTCTGCCACTAACTTTTTGGAAAGATTTGCAGGCGATTGATTTACTCGCGTTGCTAATTCACGTTGGTTTATGTCTAATGCCGTCATTGCCATTTTTAATTTCTTTATTGCAGTCATTTTTTATCGCTCCTTTTATTCGATGAATAAAGTATAGCAGTATTTTTATATATTGTCAACTATTTTGTTGATAGTATCGTCTTTTATTTTTACTTTCCGCGTAACCGTAGCTTTTTTCGTGTCACATTCGCTTTTACAGTAAAGGGTCGTAAAAAAATTGTTCCTTAATGCGTAGCTTACCACAATTTTTTTATCTAAAATCTTGCAAAATCACAAGATTTTTCCCTTGACGGTAAAAGACTATGAATGTGGTTACCCCTCATTAAGAGGTGTAAGGGCAACCTTACACCTCTATTTCTATTTTTTTTTAAGGAGAGCAAGCACTATGAAATTTGACATCTACGAAGAAGTTACTAACCGCATTATTCAGCAGTTAGAGAAAGGCATTATCCCTTGGCACAAGCCTTGGAAAATGTCGGGCGTATCGATTAAGGGCGCAACCGACCTCAGGAAGGTTGCTTTTAATCGAATTACCAAGACCGCTTACAGCGCGTTAAATCAAATGCTGTTGAGCCGTGCAGGCGAGTATGCAAGCTTTAAGCAATGGAAGGACGTCGGCGGTACAATCAAGAAAGGCGCGAAGGCTGAAATCGTTGTCTTTTGGAAGTGGTTGGAGAACGTCACGAAGGACGAAAGCACCGACGAGGAAAAGCTCGTCAAAATCCCTTACCTGCGTTATTATCAAGTTTTCCATATCGATGACGTGGACGGCGTAAAGCCCTTGACCTTTGAAGAAGTGAAAGAGCCAACCGAAACGACCTTTGCCCCCGAAGAACAAGCCGAAGACTTGATGAACGAATACGCGGAACGTGAGGAAATCGCAATCCGCTACGGCGGTAACTCCGCTTTCTATTCGCCCATGCAGGACTTTATCCAACTTCCCGAACGTTTCCAATTTGGAAAGAAAGCAGGCGAATTTTATTCGACAGCCTTTCACGAAATCGTGCATAGCACAGGACACAAAGAACGCCTTGACCGCTTGAACTCTTTTGCAGGGTTCGGTTCAGAGGATTACAGCAAGGAAGAACTTGTTGCGGAAATCGGTTCGGCAGGCTTGCTTAATCTACTGAATATAGAAACGCCGTCAACGTTCACAAACTCCGTTGCTTATATTCAGTCTTGGATTAAGGC
>JAZNXS010000003.1:0-114460 GCA_045594025.1 Candidatus Scatosoma sp. | reverse complement strand
TTCCTTTCTTCCCTCTTGTTAAAGAAGTTTACAACATCAACGAAATTCCCGTTGACCAGACTGTTATGATGCAGTTGTATCCCGAAATTTACTCCTGTATCGGCTGTAACGCTTGTACAAAGAGCTGCACGCAGGAACTTAACGTTATGCAGTATATCGCATACGCACAGCGTGGAGAATACGAAAAGGCAGCGGAAGAAAGCTTCGACTGCGTAATGTGCGGCGTATGTTCTTCCCGTTGTCCTGCAGGGATTTCCCATCCTCAGGTTGCATTGCTTACGCGCAGACTTACGGGCAAATACCTTGCTCCTAAAACCGAGCATCTTATCAACCGTGTTGCGGAGATCGACGCTGGGGATTGCAAAGCGGCGTTGGAAGCAATTATGAACACGCCTTTGGAAGAACAAAAGCATCTCTATAACAATAGAGAAATCGAGAAATAAGGAGAAGCGTATGTATCATTATACTCAAGAACAACTTGAATCGATGAAAAAAGTAGAAGCAAGCCGCGCTTCTCGTATTGAAAAATTGCACGCGCGCATGACGGCGGAAGAAAAAGACGCTGTTTTGGCAGAATTTCATCCCGACTATATCACTTCTGCGTATGAAGAATTGAAAGTAGGGAAGAATAAAGGCGGTAAGGTTTTACACGAGCTTGCGGATTTATTGCAAGGACATTCCCGCGTGGCAAATATGGATATTGACCTTACGAAAATCGATTACGACGTAGACGTTTTGGTTATCGGCGGCGGTGGCGCGGGTTCTTCTGCAGCAATTGAAGCCCATCAAAGAGGCGCAAACGTTATGATCGCTACCAAGCTTCGTCTTGGCGATGCCAACACGGCGATGGCAGAAGGCGGTATTCAGGCGGCTGATAAGCCCAACGATAGTCCTGCAACGCATTATCTTGACGCGCTCGGCGGTGGACACTTTAAGAATAAGCCCGAGCTTTTGTATAAGCTCGTAAACGAAGCACCCGAAGCGATTTTGTGGCTCAATAACCTTGGTGTTATGTTCGATAAGGAAGAGGACGGCACGATGGTTACGACGCACGGTGGCGGTACGTCCAGAAAGCGTATGCACGCTTGCCGCGACTATTCCGGTTCGGAAATCATGAGAACGCTCCGCGATGAAGTATTCAACCGCAAGATTACGGTGGTGGATTTCACGGCGGCGATTGAGCTCATTAAGGACACCGATGGAAAAGTAGCTGGTGCGGTGCTTATGAACATGGAAACGAAGGAAATCCTTATTGCAAGAGCAAAGACGGTCGTTATTGCAACGGGCGGCGCAGGCAGATTGCATTATCAGGGCTTCCCTACGTCCAACCACTATGGTGCAACGGCAGACGGCTTGGTGCTTGCGTACAGAGCAGGCGCAAAGCTTTTGTATCCTGAAACGTTGCAATACCATCCCACGGGCGCTGCAGAGCCTACGCAAATCTACGGCGCGCTCGTTACCGAAAAGGTTCGTTCGCTTGGGGCACAGCTAGTTAATAAGGATGGCGAAGCGTTTGTATATTCGTTGGAAACTCGTGACGTTACGGCTTCTTCGATTATTCGCGAATGCAAGGCGCGTGGCAACGGTATTAAAACGACGGATGGTGAAGGCGTATGGCTCGATACGCCGCTGATCGATATCCTCAACGGCGAGGGTACGATTGAAAAGCGTATTCCCGCAATGCTGCGTATGTTTGGTAAATACGGTATTGATATTAGGAAAGAACCTATTTTGATTTATCCCACGTTGCATTACCAAAACGGCGGTATCGACATCGGCGCAAACGGCATGACGTGTATCGAAAACTTGTACGTTGCAGGTGAAGCGGTCGGTGGTATTCACGGTACCAACCGTTTGATGGGCAACTCCTTGCTTGATATTATTGTCTTCGGTAGAAATGCAGGTCAGCAAGCAGGGGAAAAGTGGAAGAGCGTAGAACTCAAAGAGCTTACGCTTGATCACGTAAAGGAATTCGAGAAAGAGCTTGAAGAGGCTGGTATTTCTTCGGAAGTAGCTTCTCCTAAACTTCTTCCCGACTATAGAAGAAAAGCAAACTAATATAGGGAAAATAAAATAAAAAGAGGACAAAACGCACGAGGGTACGCTTTGTGCGTTTTCGTCCGTAAAGACGTAAAGGAGATTAAAAGTGGAAAAAGAAAAGAAGAAAAGCCGGAAATGGCTTTGGATTGCCATCGCGGCTGTTGTAGTGGTTGCGCTTGCTGCTTGGTGCATCGTATCCGCAATCAATAACCCGAAGTCGGGAACGGTTTTAGGTCAAACAGTGGTATTGAAAGAAGGTGCTGAAAATATATTGAATTTTAACAGCACGTTCGTTTTGTTTACAATTGCATTTCTCGTCATCGGCGTGGGATACTTGCTTGGTGGTGTCAATGTTAAAGGCGTTACATTGGGTACGGCAGGCGTATTCTTAATGGCGATTTTGGTTGGTTACCTTTGTACGGTTGTGCCTGAAGATGCAGGTGTTTTTTCGGGGTTTCATCTTACGGAAACTTCCTCGGTTGTAACTTATTTAAAAGGGCCTATTCAGAACATCGGTTTGATTTTGTTCGTAGGTAGCGTAGGTTTTATTGCCGGACCTAACTTCTTCAAGAACTTGGCTAAAAACTTCAAAACGTACATTGTTTTGGGTGCAGTGATTATTTTGACGGGTACGCTTGTTGCGGTACTTTGCACGCTTTGCACCGATTACGGTCCTGAATACTGGGCTGGTGTACTTTCCGGCGCACTTACGTCCACGCCTGGTTTCTCGGCGGCGAAGGACGCTGCGGACGCAAGCTTTGAATCCTTAATCACGCTTGGTCACGCAATCGCGTATCCCATGGGCGTTGTAGGCGTGGTACTGTTTGTACAGTTGTTGCCTAAATTCCTGAAAGTGGATATGGAAACGGAAAGAAGTTATTTGAAAGTTGGCGCGCAAGAAGAGGTTAGAGACTATTCTAAATATTTTAAAGTGGAAGATTTCGGATTCATGCCTTTTGCGCTTGCAGTAATTGCAGGCTTGTTGCTGGGTTCGATTACCATTCCTTTGACGGGGCAGGGCTACAACGGACCTTGTTTCTCGCTTGGCACAACGGGCGGTGTGTTGATTATGTGCTTGGTATTTGGGCATTTCGGTCACATTGGCAAGCTTTCTTTGGAAGTAAAGGAAGGAACGTTGAAAGTTATGCGTGAATTTGGTTTGGCGCTTTTCTTGCTTGGTGCAGGCGTTCACGGCGGTGTTTCGCTTGTAGAACAAGTTTCCGCTAACGGTGGTGTAGGAATCGTAATTTGGGGCTTTGCCGGCGGTTTGATGATGACGGTTGCTCCCATGGTTGTCGGTTATTTCCTTGGCAGATACGTATTGAAATTGCCTTTGCTTAATAATCTTGGTTCGATTACGGGTGGTATGACGTCGACTCCTGCGTTGGGGACGTTGATAGCTACGGCAAAAACGGACGACGTAGCGTCTGCTTATGCGTCTACCTATCCCATTGCTTTGGTATTGGTAGTTTTGGCATCGCAGTTGATGATTACGTTAATGTAAAAGATTATTCCGCCGCGCATTTTACAAGCGCGGCGGATATTTTTTTCAAAAACTCGGTCGAAAACAGTTGATTTTTTAGGTAGAATAATATATAATAAATAAGCTGTTGCAGAGATGGCGGAGCGGTTGAACGCGCACGATTCGAAATCGTGTTATGCAGGAATGTATACAAGGGTTCAAATCCCTTTCTCTGCGCCACAAAAAAGGATATACCTTCTGGTATATCCTTTTTTGTTAGATACAAATGTATATGAAAGGGATTTGAGGGTGGGAGGCGTTTTGCGAGAGTAAAACGGTTTGCCTTGATCGCATTAAACAATGAAATATTGTTGGCAAACTGGACAATTAATAATTGTCCACCGGGGCGCGCCGCTAAAGGCGCAAATCCCTTTCTCTGCACCACAAAAAAGGATATACCTTCTGGTATATCCTTTTTTGCTGTATGCTTCTGTCGGGCGAATCCATAGGGTTCGGAAAACGCTTGTTTTTTGGCGCCTGTACGGGAGTAGCCATATATTATAAGCGCACTGTACTCCTACTTCTCAATTTATTTTTATGATGTAAAATCATTGTAAAAATTTCATAAATATAGTATAATTATAAAAGAATTAATTGTTAAAAAGGAATATTTATGAATAAGCGGATAATGAATATTGTTAATTTTGTAAGAGGATGCGAACCAAGATGGGAAATGGATTTGCTCACACCTGTTGTAAAACAAATTGAAATCAATAACCAATACAACATCCCGCATACCTTTTTATTGCAATACGACGCTATGTTGCGTGATGATATAAAACAGCTTTTCTTATCCAAAAGAAACGATAATATGGAAATTGGAATTTGGTTTGAAAACTGCCGCGCTTTGATTGAGAAAATTGGCCTAAAATGGAATGGGCGTAAAGGATATGATTGGGATTGGTATGTAAATCCAGGCTTTTTAGAAGCGTATTCCCCGTCACATAGAGAGCGGATAATCGACGAAGTGTTCCGTTTGTATAAGGAAATATTTGGAGAATTCCCTTGCGTTGTCGGCTCTTGGCTGCTTGACAGCTATTCTATGGCGTATATGTGCAAAAAATATGATATTAAAGCGTTTTGCTGTTGCCGAGAACAATGGGCGGTGGATGCATATAGCCTTTGGGGCGGTTATTATAGCGGTGGGTATTATCCTTCGAAGTATAATATGCTTTGCCCCGCACAAACCAAAGAAAATCAAATAAATGCTCCGCTATTTAGAATGCTCGGTATCGACCCAATCTACGGATATGATGAAAAGAAATATCATCCTGCTACGGAGGATATGGGTTGCTATACAATGGAGCCCGCTTGGGCAAGTGGACAATCGTCAGAAATTATGGATTGGTATTTCAAGGAGTATTACACAAATCCCTATCTTTCACATACGCATGCGACAACAGGGCAAGAGAATTCGTTCGGTTGGGATATATTCGGCGAAGGCTACGTAATGCAAATTAAAAAACTAGCAAAGCTCCGCCAGCAGGGTATTCTATCGATAGAAAAATTAGGGGATACAGGCGAAGCGTATAAAAAAACTTTTGAAACAACGCCACCTTCCGTTTTAATGGCGTTGTCCGATTGGACGGCGAATAATTTGAAATCTATTTGGTATTCTTCCAAATATTATAGAGCAAATTTATTGTTGAAAGACGGCGAGTTTTTTTTAGAGATATAACAAAATTTGACGAACTTTATAAGGAAAGATATTTAGATGAAGCGTGTGAAAGCTGGGATGCAAGATATGATAATTTGCCCATTCTAGATTCGTTATTGTGGAGCAAGGAAGGGCAAGAATGTCGGTTAGTATTAGATAAAAAAGTGCTTCATTTGGACGTTTCCAAAAAAGATGAGAAAACTTTGTCGATTATCCTGCGATTTGTAGATAATACAGTTGGCGAAATTCAGTTTTCGGAAAAAGAAATAACCTTTTTACATTGTAGTTCTCTTTCTTTGAATTTGGGAATAATGGAAGCGTTGACAACCTTAACAGTTACGGGCAATATATTCGTTTATACGCACAATGGTTTTGCTTATGAAGTTACGGTGGACGGTGAAGTAGCAAAAAGCTCCACTGGATATAAAATATCCGCACCGACGGGGGAATTAAAAATCCATTTAAGATAAAAGAAACAACAGGTGTGATAAAGGCAGAAGTTCAACTCACCCCTTAAAAATTAGGCAGAGGTGTAGGTTGTCCACTCTTCACACAAAAAAAGGATATACGTTCTGGTATATCCTTTTTTGTTAGATGCAAATGTATATGCAAGGGATTTGAGGGTGGGGTGTTTTGCGAAAGCAAAACGGTTTGCCGTACGAAGAAAGGGGAAAGATAAACATATTGGCAAACTGGATAATTGATAATTATTCACTGGGGCGCGCCGCTAAAGGCGCAAATCCCTTTCTCTGCATCACGGAAAAAGGAAGGCAATGTTTTCCTTTTTCATATATAGAATAGCGGCTCGGCTTACGATTATTTAAAAAATTCTGCCGAATAATAAAAAGTGCTACACAAAAAGCTTTTTAATGATATAATGTAATTACCTAGGGAGTGGCGCGCGTCCACTTCAGTTAACGCGCAAAAGGAGAAAACATGAAATTTTATTTGGTGATAGATGACGAGAGGGAAGCCTCAGTGACTGTAGTTTGCGATAAGGTTACCGCTACAGTTAAGAAAATCGAAGAACTTTGTAAGGATTTCGATGAGCAAACGGAGCTTCTATACGGTTATAGTGAAAATGAGATTGTGCCTTTGGAGCTTTTCCGTATAGCATGCTTTTTTACGAAAGACGGCAAGGTTTTTGCGAGCATTGAGGAGAAAGAGTATGCCACGAAGCTTCGAATCAAACAAGTGTTGGAGCTTGTAGACGATTCCTTTATCAAAATTAATCAAGGCTGTGTTGTAAACGTAAATCAAATTCAGAAGTTTACCGCTTCCTTCGGCGGTGCGTTGAAGGTTGTTTTAAAGAACGGATATAGCGATTACGTGGCTCGACGCGAATTATCGAATATAAAAAGGAGATTTGGATTATGAAAAAATACGTAAAAGATTATTTAATGCGAGGTTTGGTATTTGGGGGTTTTGGACCTATTGTGACAGGAATTGTGTTGTGGGTTTTACAGCTTGCGAGCGTTCCAGTGGTTTTAACGGGCGCAGAGGTTTTGATAGCGATTTGTTCCACCTACATTTTAGCGTTTGTGCAGGCAGGCTCTAGCGTATTCAATCAAATTGAAGGTTGGCCGATCGCCAAAAGTATGGGTATACATTTTTTAAGCTTATACGTGGTGTACGTAACGTGCTATTTGGTCAATCGTTGGTTGCCTTTTGCATGGGAAGTCCTTGCAATTTTCACGGGAATCTTTATCGCGGTATATCTGATCGTTTGGTTGACGGTATATTGTATTGTGCGAAATACAAGCCAGAGATTGAATCATTCCATAGAGCAAGGCTAAACGATTTTACAAATAAAAAGAGGCGCCGATGAGGCGTCTCTTTTGCATTTAAGAAATGTTTAAATTGTTTCTACGTTGATAAGGTTTGAATTACCACTCTTACCGTTCGGCGTGCCTCCCGTGATAACAATCGTGTCGCCTTTCTTAACCAAACCACTCTTTTTAGCGATTTCTTTTGCAAAATAGAACAGAATATCAATCGAGCTATATTCGTCGGTAATTGCAGGCAAAACGCCCCAGCTGAGCGCCAGTTGACGGTACGCATGAATATCCGTTGTGATGCCGATAATGTTGATATTCGGACGGAATCTGGATACTTTACGCGCCGTATCGCCCGTTCTGGTGCATACGACGATTGCGCTGGCATTTAAATCTTTTGCAAGCGTAGCCGCAGAGTGCGACAAAGCTTCCGATGCAGTTTCGATTTCAAAGTTTTCAATGTTTTGGATATATTCGATATGCGTTTCCGCATGTTCTACAATTCTTGCCATCGCCGCAACCGATTGTACGGGATACGCGCCTGCTGCGGTTTCGCCCGAAAGCATAACGGCGGAAGTACCGTCGTATACCGCATTCGCAACGTCGGAAATTTCTGCTCTGGTGGGACGGGGGTTATGAATCATCGATTCCAGCATTTCCGTAGCGGTAATAACGCGTTTACCGTGGATACGGCATTCGGAAATAATATGCTTTTGCACGTTAGGCAGCTCGACGTAAGGGATTTCCACACCAAGATCGCCTCTGGCAACCATAATGCCGTCGGAAACGTCCATAATCGAAAGCAAATTGTTTACGCCTGCGCGGTTTTCAATCTTTGCAATAACGTCAATGTGGCTACCGCCGTGCGCCGCAAGGAATGCCTTGGCGTCAATGACGTCCTGCGCCTTAGAAACAAAGGACAGTGCAACGAAATCAACCTCTTGCTTGATGCCAAATAGCAAATCTGCCTTATCCTGCTCGGATAAAAATTCCATATGCAGTTCTTTATCGGGGAAAAACATGGATTTACGGTTGGAAAGTACGCCGCCGATTTCAACAATACAGTGTACGTTGGGTGCTTTGACTTCCGTAACGCGGAATACAATCATGCCGTTATTCAAAAGAATCTTATCCCCGGGGGCCAGATCTTCGCAAATACCCAAATAGGAAACGCTAACGCGGGTTTGATCGCCTTCAATATCTTCCGTCGTAAATGTGAACGCATCGCCGTCCTCTAAAACGATTTTACCGTCTTTAAATGTTTTAATACGGAATTCCGGACCTTTCGTATCCAAAAGGATGGGAAGGGGGAGGCGTTTTTCTTCGCGAACCTCTTTGATCATTGCAATCTTTTTTGCAAAATCTTCATGCGAGCCATGGGAAAAGTTTAAACGAACAACGTCCATCCCTGCATCTGCCATTTTTGCGAAAGCTTCTTTTGTATCGCTTGCAGGACCTAACGTACATATAATTTTAGTCTTTTTCATATAAAACCTCTCATTGTAAAACATTTGGTGTGAAACGGCTAACCGTTTAGTTTAGGACTGGTTCCATTCGATCCAAAATGGCTACCAAAGCAAACATTACTTTGGTTGCACCAAAAAATCAAAAATCATATCTATTTTACTATTTTTTATAAAAAAAAGCAAGGAAAATGAGTGATTTTTTTTAAGTAAAGTGGTATAATATGATGTAGATTTGAGTTTGTTATACGGTCGCGGGGTCTTAAAGGACCATGAGGAAAGTCCGAGCTGCATAGGACAGGGTGCCTGATAACGTCAGGCGAGGGTGACCTCCGGGATAGTGCAACAGAAATAAACCGCCGCAAACGGCTTGGCTTTGCCTTGATGTCTTCGGACGCCCATTTGCGGTAAGGATGGAAAGGCGAGGTAAGAGCTCACCGATATCGTGGTAACACGGTATGCCATGTAAACCCCACTCGCAGCAAGATTGGGCGTCTGTCAATAGGGCTGTCCGTCCGACAGAATGCCGTTAATATCGCTTGAACTTATCGGTGACGGTAAGGCTAGATAAATGACCGTACACGACAGAACTCGGCTTACAGACAGACTCAAGTCACTTTAAATAAAGGCCTTCTCGTATATAGAGAGGGCTTTTTCTGTTCAAAATGAAGGGTATTCTATCAGGCATAATACCTACGTCAGACATAATAAGCCCCCAAAAACCCTTATTTTTCGAGGTATTACGTGACACATAATACCTATGCCAGACATAATAACAAGAAGTAAAAAGGATTTTTTGGTATAGTACAAACCTTGCTTTTCATACGATATTCTAGCGAGGTGATTTAGTATGTTTTTAGATTTTTTATGGACGTTGTTGGGGCGAATTGTATTTTTCACCGGGGCGATTGGAACGAAAAATTCTTTTCCAAAGCCATTATCCAAGGAGGATGAAGATAAATATTTGGCGCTTGCTATGCAAGGGGATAAGGAGGCGAAGGATATTTTGGTGAAGCATAATATGCGGCTTGTGGCGCATATTGTAAAGAAATATTCGGGCGCGGCAGAAACGGACGATTTGATTTCGGTGGGGAGTATTGGACTTATTAAAGCGATAGGCACTTATAAACCGGGGCACGGTACGGCGCTTGCGACGTACACGGCAAGATGCATTGAAAATGAAATTTTAATGTTGATACGTGCGAATAAGCGGCATAAAGCTACAATTTCCTTGTCTGATCCTGTCGGGACGGATAAGGATGGGAACGAGCTTACTCTGATGGATCTCCTCTTTGAAAAAGAGGATTGTGTCTTTGAGGAAGTGGAGCGTTCTGTTCAACGTGATAAATTGTTAGAGCAAATCAAAAAAATACTAACGGAAAGGGAATATACGATTATCTGTTTGCGTTATGCGTTGAAAGGGGGGATACCGCTTCCGCAGAGGGAGGTTGCCAACGTGATGAAGATATCGCGTTCTTATATTTCGAGGATAGAAAAGCACGCAATTCAAAAATTGCAAACAAGGCTAAAATCCGAAGATTTTTTGGATTAATCGTGTATTGATTTTCTATTGAATAGATGCGCACATAGGCAAATAAGTAAGCGGGCGACCGCTTATTTTTTGTGCAACAAAGTTGAAAATAGAGAAAATTGCATTTTTTTTATAAAAACGGCAATTTTTTCTTGTCTTACGGTTGAAATTTTTGTAAATATATGCTATACTGATAAATGGTATACGGGGTTTTGCGGTTAAAATCCGTTAAAAACGTATATTTTGCACATTCATAGAGACAAAAAAATTTTTTGGAGGAATTTATAATGACAATTTCGTCAGAAGTTCAACAAATGTACTGCGTTGCAAAAGGCGCAGGCGTTGCTCGTCATGAAAATGCCCCTATTCCCGAAGAAGGTAAGTGGATTCATGCGAAAGAAATCAAGGACATCAGCGGTTTCACGCACGGTATCGGTTGGTGTGCTCCTCAGCAGGGTGCTTGTAAGCTCTCGCTCAACATCAAAGAAGGTATCATTCAAGAAGCATTGGTAGAAACCATCGGCTGTTCCGGTATGACGCATTCCGCTGCAATGGCAGCTGAAATCCTTCCCGGCAAAACGCCTTTGGAAGCATTGAATACCGACCTTGTTTGCGACGCGATCAACACGGCTATGAGAGAATTGTTCTTGCAGATCGTATACGGTCGTTCGCAGTCCGCGTTCTCCGACGACGGTCTTGTAATCGGCGCAGGCTTGGAAGATCTTGGTAAAGGTCATCGTTCGCAGGTTGGTACGATGTACTCGACGTTGCAGAAGGGCGTTAGATACCTTGAAATGGCAGAAGGTTACGTTACCCGTCTTGCTCTTGACGCAAATAACGAAGTTATCGGTTACGAGTTTGTTTCTCTTGGTAAAATGACCGACTTTATTAAGAAGGGTATGGAACCCAACGAAGCGTATGCAAAAGCGATGGGCCACTATGGCAGATTCTCTGCTGAACAGGGCGCGGTGAAGTTCATCGACCCTCGTAAAGAGTAATAGAGGAGGACAAGCAAATGGCATTATTTGAAGGTTATGAAAGAAGAATAGATAAAATCAACGGCGTTTTGAAGGAATACGGTATTTCTTCCGTTGAAGAATGTAGAGATATTTGCCTTGCAAAGGGCGTAGATTGCGATAAGATCGTTCGCGCAGGTCAGCCGATCTGCTTCGAAAACGCAGTTTGGGCTTACACGGTAGGCTCGGCAATCGCAATTAAGAAGGGCTGCACGAAGGCTTCCGACGCGGCTGCTGCTATCGGTATCGGTTTGCAGGCGTTCTGTATCCCTGGCTCCGTTGCGCAGAACCGTCTTGTAGGTCTTGGCCACGGTAACCTTGGTGCAAAGCTTCTTTCCGATGAAACGGAATGCTTCTGCTTCCTTGCAGGTCACGAATCTTTCGCTGCTGCAGAAGGCGCAATTTCGATTGCGTTGAACGCAAACAAGGTAAGAAAGCAACCCCTCCGCGTTATCCTTAACGGTCTTGGGAAGGACGCTGCTTATATCATTTCCAGAATCAACGGTTTCACGTTCGTTGAAACGAAGTTCGATCACGCGTCTGAAACGGTAGAAGTAGTTTACGAAAAGGCATTCTCCGACGGTCCCAGAGCGAAGGTTAAGTGCTACGGCGCTGACTCCGTTCCCGAAGGCGTTGCAATCATGAAGCTTGAAAACGTAGGCGTATCCATCACGGGTAACTCCACGAATCCTACCAGGTTCCAGCATCCCGTTGCAGGTACGTACAAGAAGTGGTGTAACGAAAACGGCGTTGAATACTTCTCCGTTGCTTCCGGTGGCGGTACGGGTAGAACGCTTCACCCTGACAACATGGCGGCAGGTCCTGCTTCCTACGGTATGACCGATACGATGGGTAGAATGCACTCTGACGCGCAGTTCGCAGGTTCTTCGTCCGTTCCTGCTCACGTAGAAATGATGGGCTTGATCGGCGCTGGTAACAACCCCATGGTTGGTATGACGGTTGCTTGCGCAGTTGCGATCGAAGAAGCGATGAAAGCGTAAAGGATTGTAACTTTTGCGTAAAAAATTCGCGTAAAAACAGTTGGACACATCATTTGAGGGAAAACTTCTATGATGTGTCCAATATTTTAGATGAGCAAAACGTAAGCATTGTCATATAATAGGTGAAAAAGATTGCTATGGATAAATTTGATATTATAATTATGGCGGGACAGTCCAATGCAGAAGGATGCGGGTTGGGTGAAGTGGAAAAACCGTACGTTCCCAATCCTCGCATTATGCAGTTGGATATTCAAAAAATGGTGGAACATACCCCGGAGCAACTGTATATAAATTTTATAGGGGAACCTATTTTATCCGTTGCGGAAGAATACGACGCCGGTGATGGGAAGTTAGGTAACATAGCCTTGTCATTCGCACAAAAATATTTGGAAAACGGTTTGTTGGCTGATGATAGGAAGTTGCTGATTGTCCGTTGCGGTATTGGTGGATCCGGCTTTAAAAAAGGGCATTGGGAATTGCAAGGCGTAGCCTATTTAAATGTGTTGAAAATGATGGATTACGCAATAAATCTCAACGCGGAAAATCGAGTGGTGGCATTTTTATGGCATCAAGGCGAACACGACGCGTTTGAGAAAAACGATCCTCAAATTTTCGCGCAACAGTTAGAAGATGTGATAAACAACGTGCGAAATAGGTATAATACGCCGAATTTGCCTTTTATCGCTGCGGATTTTGTGCAGGACTGGAAGAGCAAGAATATAGAGGATTGTATACCTATCGTTGAAAAAATCCAAAATGTAACGGCTACAATTGGCAATGGTGCGTTTATAGAAACGTCCGATCTCTTATCCAACGACCAAGCCAACAAAAACGGCGATGATATTCATTTTTGCCGTGCGGCATTGTATGAATTGGGCGGTCGATATTTCAATGCCTTTAAAGCCTTGAACAAGAAGGATTGATATGGTATAATATCTTTGTTAATATAATTTGGAGCAAGCGATTATGATTTTATATTACGTAAGACACGGGGATCCGATTTACGATCCCGATAGCTTGACGGAGTTGGGGCATAAGCAAGCCGCGGCATTGGCGAAGCGATTTTCCTTATACGGCTTGGATAAAATATATTCCTCGCCTTCTAACCGAGCAATGCAAACCGCGCAACCGACTTGTGAGGTGCTTGGGCTGAATATGGAAATTTGCGATTGGGCTGATGAGGCGCGTGCTTGGATGGATACGCACGTTATCACGAAAGAGGGGAAAGGGTCTTGGTGTTTTTCCGACCGCGACACTTTGCGTCTCTTGAACGATGCCGAAGTGCTTAAGATGCGGCAGGATTGGTATAAGCATCCGCATTTTAAAGAAAATAATTTCGGCAAAGGTATAAAGCGGATTAATCAAGCGGTTGACGAATGGCTGCTTTCTTTGGGATATGCGCACGATCGGGAGAATAACGGGTATAAGAAAGTAGCTCCCAGCCCCGAAAGAGTCGCTTTATTTGCGCATGCAGGCGCAGGAATGATGATTTTGAGTAGCCTTTTGGATATTCCGTATCCTATGTTCTGTTCTCGTTTTGACTTTGGGCACAGCTCCGTGACGGTAATCGCGTTTGAGGATAACGAGGGACTGATTTATCCAAGAGTGTGTCAGTTTTCAAATGATTCGCATCTGTATAAGGAGGGAATCCTTACAGGTTATAACAATGCAATAGATATATAAGAGAAAAGCACCCATCAGGGTGCTTTTTATACTCTTTTTCAATAGCTCAGTATGGTGGGCGAGAAAGAATGAATAGCAGAAATTACTACAAAATTGTTTTTTTATACGCCGAAGGGGTTATTCCTACGTATTTTTTAAATACTTTCGTGAAATAAGTAGGGCTTTCAAAAGAAAGCTGATTTGCTATGGAGGTGGGGGTAGCGTTTTCGCGTAACAGTTTTTTGGCTTCTTGTATTTTCAGTTTTACGTAATATTGCATAATAGAAGAGCCTGTGCTTTTCTTGAAAATCGAATTTAAAAAAGTTTTACTGTAAAAGGTTTGTTGGCAAATTTGATCCAGCGTGATTCGCCCGTAGATAGAATCTTTTAGTATGCTTAAGACGTCGCGTACAAGATTATTTTCAAGCTCCGTACTGCTCATAACGAAACGGATACTTTCATTCTTTTGCATTTCATTTCGTACAAGTTGGATAAACAGCTTTTCGAGATTCGTTTCCACAAGCTGCTGAGCCCCAAACAAAGGCGCGTCCAGCAGCTTTAGCTTTCGGTTAAAAGGAAAAGCAAATGCATTTTTGGATTCTTGTACGATTTCAGCGAGTAGATTTTTCAGTTCTTTCCCCAACGCTATTTTCTTATCAAAAACGGTTAAAATTTCCGAGGCGGACCGAAAACAAACGATAAAGAGAGACGCGGAACGGTCTTTCATCGCAGTATAGTAATGTTCTTTATGCGATGGAATCAATAAACACTCCCCTTGAAAAAGCTCCACACATTCCTGCTCCGTATGGCAGCAAAGCGCACCGCTATCAATATAAGCAAATTCATAGAAATCGTGCTTTTCGGCGGGGTAGGTAAATCCCGAAGACACTTCAAGCGATTCGATTGTAATCAAATTATCTACGACGATCGCCTTTTTTATTTTGTGGTTAAAATATTTTCTCATGGTTTCAGTATAACATAGAAAAAAACGCAAAGCAAGTGTTTGCGCAAAAAAAGTAAAAATATAAAATAAGTTTTTAATCGTTTTATTTTTTACCATTTTTGAAATCTTTTTTACCTTGCTATGGGCATACGTACGTGTTATAATAAAAGCAATCTAAACGAGGAGATAAATATGAAAATTATCGTTGCATCCTTTCAATGCGAATCGAACAGTAAGGCAAAATTGCATCCACAAAAATCGGATTTCGAGTATTTTCAAGGCGAAGATATTTTTAAAAAACTCGTTGTAAAGGAGATTTTTGAAAAGAACGGCTTTCAAGTTGTTCCGTCTATTTATGCCGTGGCTTTACCTTCCGCAACGGTAGAGCGTGATACGTATTTATATTACGCCGAGCAAATTCTTGAAACGGTGCGGAAGAATTCGGACGCAGTCGGCGTATATATTTTCTTTCATGGAAGTATGGAAGTGGAAGAAATCGGTAGCGGCGAATTGTATTTGTTAAAGAAAATCCGTGAAATTGTAAGCAAAGATTGTTTGATCGCGCTGTCCTTGGATGCACATGCAAATATCACGGACGAGCTACCCATGTACGCGAATATCATCAGCGGATTTAAAACTGTTCCCCATATCGATCAAAAGGAATGTCAACAGCGCGCGGCAAATACGCTTTGTTATTGTTTAAAGAACAACGTCAAGCCGTATGCATACATGCAACGAGTTCCCTTTCTTTTGAAAAACGATACTTTGCAGACCGCTTACGAGCCGTTAAAGAGTTTAATTGAAGAAACGCTTGCCTTAGAAAGCCAAGCGGACGTATTTACGGCAAATTTATTTTTGGGGCATTGTTGGATAGACGCGCCGAACACAAGCGCGTCTACCGTTGTTTGCGCGATGACAAAAGAACGAGCCGAATGCATTGCAAAAGATTTGGCGAACAAACTTTGGGCGACTCGTAGAGATTATAAATTTCTTTGTGAAGCGGAATTGCCTGAAGAATGTGTAAAACGTGCCATAGTAGGTAAGGAAAAACGCATTTTCATAACCGACAGTGGCGATAATACCACGGCGGGCGCGGAAGGGGATACGTTGGGACTTTTAGAACTTTTGTTACGAGCAAACCCCAAAAAGAAAACTTGCGTGGCTGGTATCACACATGCGGAAATCGTGGAACGATTTTGGTGTAAAGCGGACGGCGAAAGTATAAACTTGCCTATCTTCGGCGGTTTACAAGCGACGGTCAAGGCGCACGGCGATATTCTCGGTTGGACAAAAGAAATTATTGGCAGAAGCTTGACGGTTTCCATTGGAAACGTGGACGCAATTTTTACAGAACTGCGCAGTGCATTTATCGAAAAAGGGAATTTTGATAAAGCAAACGTAGATTTACTCGAATATCAAATCGTAGTGGTAAAACTTGGGTATTTATTTACCGAGCTCAAGCCGTATGCGGACAGAGAGTTGTTTGCTCTTTCCGACGGCGCAAGCTGCGTAGAGTTGGCTCGGTTAAACTTAAAACGGATTATACGTCCGATGTTCCCTCTTGAAGACTTTGAATGGGAAGCCTAATACAAAAATAAAATAAGGAGATACATACAATGGCTTATTACAACAAACAAGAAACGGAAAACAGAGTTGCAAAAGTCGTAAAACTGCTCAATGAGAAAGATACGGATATTGCAATCATTTACTTCGATGAATTGAACGTAGCGAACGGTTGGTATTTGACCGGTTGGTGCGGACAGTTTGAAAAGGGAGCGGTTTTGGTCGGTCGCGACGGCACGACGATGCTTCTCGGCGGTCCTGAAAGCGAACCATTCGCAAAGCAAGATTCGGCGATTACCGACGTTCGCTGCTTCCCTGTATTCATGGTTCCCGATGAAGAGTATCCTTTGGCAACTATTATCAGCTTCAGCGATTTGTTCGCAGAACTTTCCAAGAAATTCCCCGTAAAGAAAGTTGGGCTTGTTGGAACGACGGATATGCCTTATGCCGTGCATCAAGATTTGGTTGCAGGTTTTGAAGGCTGCGAAATCGTCGATTTGACGGACGATTATTTGAAATTCCGTTATATCAAGAGCGATTGGGAAGTAGAACAAGCTCGTCAAGCTACGCAGCTTGCTTGCAAGGCATATAAAGCGATGGCGGCTAAGGTAAAGGCAGGCAATAAAGAATATGAAGTTGCGGCAGCTGGCGAAGCGGTTTGCCGTGAAAACGGTGCGGATAGCTTTGCATACAGAACGATTGTCGGTAGCGGTATCCGTTCCAACGCAGTTGTCCCCACGGCAACGAATAAGGTAATGGAAAACGGCGAAATGGTTATGCTCGGTATTGCGCCCCGAATCAATGGTTATGCGGGTACGTTCGGCCATACCGTTCCCGTAAGCGGCGAATATACGCCTGAACAGAGAAAGTGCTTGATTGATATGATCGAAGTTATGAAGCTCACAAAGAGTATGCTCAAAATCGGAAATACAGGTAGAGAAATCGACAAAGTAGGCAGGCAGCTCTACGATAAAGGCGGTTATTTGAAATATCTCGTATGTCCGTTTGCGCATACGATGGGACTCATGGAAGCGGAAGCGCCTTTCTTCGGTCCGAACAGCGACGACGCCCTTGAAAAGAACATGATTGTTAACGTGGACGTATCCTTCTTTGGGCATCCTACTCTTCACGGCTTACGTGTGGAAACCTGCTATGTGATCACGGAAAACGGCGCAGAACCCTTGTGCCCCGAATTTGAAGAAGAACTTTTCAATTATGTAAAATAAAGGAGAATTAATTATGTACGGAAAAAAGAATTGGGTGTTTTGTGATGGGGATTTGCCTCCTAAGGGCGACAATCCCGAATTTCCTGGGCACGAAGCGTTGATGATTACCAACGTTTCCAAAAAGAATGCGAAAATTCGCATTAAGATTTTGTTTGAGGATAAGGATCCTTACGATAATATCACGATTGATTTGAACGCAGAACGCACGACTTGTTTGCGTTTAGATAAGCCCATCGGGAAGGAAGGCTATCAAATCCCTTACGGACAATATGCGATTCACGTGATTTCAAACGTACCCGTGGTGGCTTGCTTCGGTCGTTTGGACGTAAGACAGACGAATATGGCGTATTATAGCCCGGCCGGTTACGGATTCTAAAAATAAAATAGCGGAGAAGTATAGAAAAACTTCTTCGCTATTTTATTGTATACAAAAAAGAAGACCATCGTTTGATGGCCTTCATTTTTGGTGGACGCGAGAGGGCTCGTGCCTTTAGCGGCACGCCCCGCCCCGACGTTATCAACGTCGGGCTTTGCCTACGGGCTGCTCGGTTTCATAGTATGTAAGGCAAAGTGTTTTGCTCTCGCAAAACAGCTCCCACCCTCGAGTCCTCTCGAATTACGAAAACACGACAAAAAAGAAGACCATCGTTTGATGGCCTTCATTTTTGGTGGACGCGAGAGGGCTCGAACCTCCGACCTCTACCATGTCAAGGTAGCGCTCTATCGGGGCTGAGCTACGCCTCCAAATGTTTATGAAATTGTGGTGGATGCGAGAGCGTTTTGATGCTTTGCATCAAAGCTTCATTAGATTCGCGCGAACTCCAACCTCTACCATGTCAAGGTAGCACGCTATCGGGGCTGAGCTACGCCTCCGTATTTGTTTTACGTTGCTATTATAACAAATAACTTGGCGTTCGTCAATCGTTTTTACGCTAAATATTAAAAATGGCGCAAACCCATGAAAACAAAGGGGATTCTGCCTTTTAAAATCACTCAAAAAAATAAATAAAATTTCACGTGAAACAAATTCCATCTAAAAAATCTCCCACCTTTTCACAGGTGGGAGCCGTTGTTTTATTCGGTTTTCTGATTCACACTGTCGCGAATTGAGAACGTGTAGTAGAATGCTATGAAAACAAGCATATTTGCAAGATAAATCATAGGAATGATTACGTAGGAAAGCAACTGCGCAGGGTTGGCGAGCTCTGCTTTCAAATATACGGCAATCATCGTTACGATAATCACGCTAATAACGAAAAGAATCGCGATAGTCAAAACGTAAGAGGGGTGTTTTTTACGCTTTACGTTGGATTTATATCCGCGTGCATGCAGAATTGCGCATACGACAAAGGCAACGCACCCAACGCCAAACGCGATTGCGGGGTAATAAGCAGGAATCTGCAAATAATCTTTAATAAAGAACACGATAAGGCTTTCGATCGCCACGATTAAAAGCATCATAATCGCGGACTTAAACAGTGTAGCGCCAACGTTATAGTATTTTGCATTCTTCGCAGCGGTAGGGGTTGTTACAGCCGTTTCGTGCGGCACATAGCCAACGTTGCCCGCCGTATAAAGGGTAATGCCGTCTTCTCTTGCTCTGTCGTACAACGGTCTGAAAGGCTCGTTTGTGCGAGGCGTGTTTTGGTAGTAGGGATTTCCGTAACCACTCATACGAGGTGCGTGGGGCTGATTGTAATCGTAAGGATTCGATTTCAAAGCCGCTTCGCGTTGCGCAAGCGCGTTTTCCTTTTCCTGAACGGCGTTCATGCGTGCCTGAATGCCCGTATTATCCTCTAAAACCTTCTTTTGGGCGGCCATCAATTCTTGGTTCGCCTTTTCCTTTTCTTCTTCAAATTTCGCCTTTTCAGCCTCGAAATCCTTTACGCTCTGTTCGTGTTTTGCTTTTTCTTCCGCGAGGGCAGAGGATTCTTCTTCTAATTTCTCGAGTTTTTCATTAAAAAGCTTTACTTGTGCGTTGAAGGAGCTCAGTTTATCGGCAAAATCAAACTGTTGTGCCGTGAGCGCATTTTTACGAGCGATAAATTCCAACTGCTGCTGGTTGTAAAGGGCTTGTCTTGCGGCAAGTTCTTTTTGTTGCTGTTGTAAGGACGCCTCTTCTTCCTGCAATCTGCGCGTGTTTTTCATGATGTCGTTTTCGCGCGTTTGCACGTCGTCGATTTGACGTTGAACGACCTCAGAGGAGAGGGTGGTTTCCGTTTGTTTATTTTCAAGGTTACGTTGCTGTTCCTCGATCATGTGTTCGTGACGGGTGAGATCGTAAGCCTTTTTATCCAGCTGTTCGCGTTCCGCTTGCAAGGAGATTTGCAGGGCGGTGAGTGTTTCTTTTTCTCTTTCAAGTGCCGCTTTTGCTTCTTCTAACGTTTCGTTATCCATGCGAAGGGTATCGCGTTCTACTTCAAGAGTTTGAAGTCTGTTTTCAAGCTCTGCGCGTTCTTCTTCCAACGCTTTTCTTTCATTTTCAAGAGCAAGGCGTTCCTCGGAGATTGCCGTTTGTTCGCTTTCGATGGCTTGCGATTCGCGAAGAGCGAGGAGAGTTTCCTTTTCTTCCAGCTGACGTTTTAATTCTTCCGTTTGCGCGGCTTGCGCTTCTATTGCGCGCTTATCGCTTTCCAGCTTTTCACGTTGGGATTCGATTTGTGCCTGCTGTGCGCGAAGTTCCAAAGAACGGTTATAGTATTCCGTAGCCTTTGATTCCTGCTCGTCTTTCAAAAGACGGATTGTATTTTCCTGCGTAGTAATCGCGGTATTCAAAGAGGCAATAATGGATTTCTTATCGTCTAACTCGGCTTGCATAGAAGCGAGCTCAGCTTTCGTGTTTTCCAGTTCTTCACTGCTTGCAAGAGAGGAAGCTTGTTCCATCAAATCCGCATTTTGTTTTTCTAAAGCGGCGATATTTTCCTGTGCGGCGCTCAATGCGTCGTCCAGTTCTTTTTCCTTAATTTCAAAGGTGGCTTGTTGTGCTTCAAGTCTGGCTTTCAATTCACGGATTTCTGCCGTCTTTGCCTCCAAATCCGCTTTTGCATCGCCGATTTCACGTTCTTTTTCCGCAAGTTCGATTTCTTTCGCGTCGATTTCGCCTTGCTTTTCGTTGAGAATGCGTTGTTTTTCTTCCAACTCTGCCGTTTGCGCTTCTACCTTTTCACGCAGTTCGTTAAAGTCGGATTTCTGCGAGGAGAGAGAGGAACTTTGCGCTGAGAGGAGGGAACGTTCACGCTGTAACTCGTTTTTCAGGTTATTGAGGGCGATTTTCTCGTCTTCAAGCGCTTGTTCACGCACCGCGAGTGCGCGTTTTAATTCCGTCAATTCCTGCTGTTTATCGGTAATGAAAGAGAAATCATAATGCGCGTTTCCGTCTGAAATCAGGCTATCGATGATCGTTCTTGAATATTCCCATTCGGAAAGGTTTTGTTCGGTTACCCTTTTACCGAGGTCGGTGAGGGAGAAGTATTTTCTTCTGCCGCCGTTGGAATATTCCCCGTAATAGGAAGTAACGTAACGTAAAGCTTCCAAACGCTTTAACGCGCTGTAAAGGGTGGGCTGTTTAATGGTGTACATGCCGCCGCTTTTCTTTTCGATTTCATTGATAATGTCATACCCATATTTATCGCCATCGTATAAGCTACGCAAAATGATGGTGTTGATGTGACCGCGAATAAGGTCAGAGCTGATATCAAAGCTTTGTTCTTCGCCGCCGGTGAGGGTGGAATCGCTTAAAACGTCGTTCTCGCTCATAATGTTCTCCTTTTGCTGTTTTTGTCTGGCATAGTAGTATTCTGTCAGATATAATCGGTGCTTTAAAAATCGCTCAAACCCTTGAAAATTCAAAGGAAAATGCGCTTTTATACTTTACATAAAGTATTATATCACAAAGAGAAGCAAAAGTCAATACATTCACTGTAAAAATAAGGGAATATTCTATATTTTTTTATATTTTTTCTATAACAGATTGACATTTTGATGGGGAAATAGTATACTGAATTTATGGCACTTTACGAACATATTGAAAAATTCAAAATTAAATATTGCGACGTGGATTTTAAGGATGAAATCAAAATTTCCACAGCGCTTGCATTGTTAGAAGAGGTAGCTTGCGCCAGTGCGGACGAGTTGGGCTTTGGTTATGAGTATATCAAACCTCGCGGCTATGCGTTTATGGTTTCGAATATTCTTATCGAATTTTCGCGTCCTGCTTTGCTTGGGGAAACGGTAGCGTTAAAAACGTGGCCGACGCCGCCTACGAAGGTTATATTCGGCAGAGAGTATGAAATGTTATCTCAGCAGGGGGAATCGATTGCAAAAGCCACTTCACGCTGGTGTTTGATCGATATGACGCAGGGTAAGTTGGCGCAATCAAAGGTGATAGATAATCAAGATTATTCCACGTACAATACGACCAAATTGTTTGAAGACGTAAAATGGAAAATTCCCACCTTTATCAAAGAGGAGGGTGAACTTCGCTTTTCCATGACGGTGGCGAATTCCGAATACGATCATAATATGCACGTCAACAATACGCGGTATGCGGATTATTGCTTGAACTGCTTTACGGTGGAAGAGTTATCGGGGCGAAAACTGCGTCGCTTTGCCATCACGTACGTAAAGCAATGCAAAGAGGGAGAAAAGCTCTGCTTTTATAGGAAGTTATTAGAGGACGGCTCGTACTTAACACAAGGGTTTAACGGTGCCTCGGAGATTGTCGTCCAGGCGTATATATGTTTTGAGGAGTAAAAATCGTCGGCATGAGAAAGAACGGTGTCAATAGAGAATTGCGTGTGATAGCGGGCGGTGTATGCGCACCGAACGGCTTCAAGGCGAACGGCATCCATTGCGGAATTGCGAAAGCGGAGAAGAAGGATCTTGCGTTGATTGCGGCAGAAAGGCGGTGTCCAACCGCCTGTGTTTTTGCTGTCAATTCTTTGCAAAGCGCTACGGCGACAGTGACGAAAAAGCATATTAAGAATGGTTTGGCACAGGGGATTTTAGTCAATAGCGGTACAGCGAACGTATTTGTGGAAAGCGGAGAAAAACTGGCGGAAAAGGCTTGCCGATTGCTCGCGCAATACTCGGATATTGATGCGACGGATACGGTGATTGCCTCAACGGGAAAAGTACAAGATGGCTTGACGCTTGCTCCCTTTGCTGATGGAATGCGAGAATTGTATAAAGGCTTGACGGATACGGACGAGGGCAGCTTATATGCTGCGCAGGCGATTGCAGACGAAGAGGGGGAGGCAAAACAGTTTTCTTATGCGTTTGATTTGGGCGCGTTTTCCTGTAAAATCGGCGGTATTTATAAGGGAAATATGCGCGTATGCCCGAATATGGCAACTACCCTTGTGTTTTTGACGACGGACGTCAATATTTCCTCTGAAATGTTACAAAAAGCGTTATCGGCTTCCGTTCGGGATTCGATGAATATGTTATGTGTGGACGGCATTAGCTCTCCCAACGATACCGTTTGTATTATGGCGAACGGTAAGGCGGGGAATTACCGCATATCGGGAGAAGATACCGAATATGAGAAATTTGTTTACATATTACGCGAAGTGTTAATTTCGGTGTGCTGTCGGTTGGCGAAAGACGGAGATGGACAAAAGCGGCTGTTCACTTGTAAAGTGGCGGGCGCAAAGTCTAAGCAGATTGCGCGCTTAGCGGCAAAACAACTTTTAAATGCGCAAAGCGTAAAGCAGATGCTTTTGACGGGGAACGTAGACGCGGAAGGGATTCTGTATTTGTTGACGTCGACGGCGGAGGATTTGCATTATCCGTCGCTTAGGATTTCTTTTGCAACCGAAACGGAGCAACTGGTAGTATTTGAGGACGGAATAGCGTTTGAGGTGGATAAAAATCATTTGCAAAAGCTTATGGAAGAGGATGAAATCGGCATAGTAGCGGAAATAGGGAAAGGGAATTATTCCGCTATGGCATTCGGTTGTCTATCGCCCAAATTACTATAATTCCAAAAATGGAAGAAAAAAATATACTTTTCCTACGGAAAAAGGTGGGTTTAAAGGTTGACAAAACGTTCTGTTTGTGCTATACTAATTGAAATGGCAGGTGAAATAGAATGTTTTTGAACGAAATGGCAAAAGTGAAGATGATGAATGCGGCCCGTCGTGAATTGGCGAAAGAATTCTTCGACGGCGCTGTTCGTTTTTCCATTTCTCAAAATTTTATTTTTGTTTATGAGGACTGATTTTCGTAATCAGTCTTATTTTTTATAAAAACGGAAAAAAATTATATCAATAATAAGAAGGACGGCATATGAAAAAGAAGAAAGCATATTTAACGTTGCAAAACGGAAAAATGTTTGAAGGCTACCGCTTTGGTGGAGCAGACAACGTAACGGGTGAACTTGTGTTTTCGACGGGAATGGTCGGGTATATGGAAACCTTGACAAATCCTGCAAATTACGGGCAGATCGTCGTGCAAACGTTTCCTTTGATCGGGAACTATGGCATGATTCGTAAAGATGCGGAAAGTGATCGTGCTTGGGTATCCGCTTACGTGGTTCGCGAGATTTGCGACGAGCCTTCTAATTTTCGCATGGAAGGCAAGTTGGAGGAATTCTTAAAAGAGGAGAACGTTGTCGGCATTTACGGCGTGGACACGCGTGAGTTGACGAAGATTCTTCGTGAAGAAGGGGTAATGAACGCAAGAATCAGCGATAAACCTTTGACGAACGAGGAAATCGCGGAAATGGCGTCCTATAAAATTGAAAATGCTGTAAAAACGGTGGCAAAAGAGGAAAAAGGTTACTTCGCGGCAGAAAATGCAAAGCATACCGTAGCGCTTTGGAATTTCGGCGCGCCCAACAGTACGGCGGCAAATCTCGTAGCGCAAGGCTGTAACGTGATTAGTATGCCTGCAGTAACGGCAGCGGAGGATATTTTGGCACTTGACGTAGACGGCGTAGTGATTTCCGACGGTCCCGGCGACGTAAATGAAATTCCTGAATACCTTGGCGAAGTACAAAAGTTGCTTGGTCAAAAACCCGTTTTGGGTATTGGCTTAGGTCACCACTTGGTTGCTGTAGCGCTCGGCGCAAAAACGCAAAAACAGAAATACGGTCACCGCGGCGGCAATCAACCCGTAAAATGCACGCAAAGCGGCAGAGTATATATTTCTACGCAAAATCACGGATACGAAGTAGTATCCGATACGGTAAAACAGGGGACGATTCGTTTTGTCAACGTAAACGACGGTTCTTGCGAAGGGATTGAATACGAGGCTTTGAAAGCAATCACCGTACAATTCGTTCCGGAATCGTGTGGAATCGGGCATACCGATAACATTGTTTACGATAAATTCTTTAGCTGGATGGAGGAGAAGTGATATGCCTAAGAGAAGCGATATAAAGAAAGTATTGGTCATCGGTTCCGGTCCTATCGTTATCGGGCAAGCAGCGGAATTCGACTATGCAGGCGCGCAAGCGTGCCGCGTCATGAAGAGCGAGGGGATCAACGTTGTCCTTTGTAACTCTAACCCTGCTACGATTATGACGGACAAGGCGCTTGCGGATGAAATTTATCTGGAGCCTTTAACGGAAGAAAGTTTACAGCGTATCATTCTCAAAGAAAAGCCGGATAGTTTATTGGCGTCTCTCGGCGGACAGACGGGGCTTACGATGGGTTGTAAGCTTGCGAAATCGGGCTTTCTTGAAAAGCATGGGGTAAAGCTCATCGGTACGAAGCTGGACGCTATCGACCGTTCGGAGGATAGAGAGCTGTTCAAGGCGACAATGGAAAAAATCAATCAGCCTTGCGTACCCTCCGATATTGCTTATACGGTAGAGGAATGCGTTGCGATTGCGGACAAGCTTGGTTATCCCGTTATCATTCGTCCTGCGTATACGCTTGGCGGCGCAGGCGGCGGCGTTGCGTATAACGAAGAAGAACTCCGTTTGATTTCTCATAACGGCTTAATGCTTTCGCCGATTACGCAGGTACTCATTGAAAAATATATTGCGGGCTGGAAAGAGATAGAATTTGAAGTATTGCGCGATAGCGCTGGTAACGTATTGACCGTTTGTTCCATGGAAAACGTCGATCCCGTTGGCGTACACACGGGGGATTCCATCGTTGTAGCGCCTGCGGTAACCCTTTCCACGAAGGAATACGGCATGCTGCGTAACGCGGCGCTGTCGATTATTACGGAGTTGGGCATTGAGGGGGGCTGTAACGTACAGTTTGCGCTCAATCCCGATTCGTTTGAATATTCGGTTATCGAGGTAAATCCTCGTGTTAGCCGTTCTTCGGCGCTCGCTTCAAAAGCGACGGGTTTCCCGATTGCAAAGGTTACTTCGAAAATCGCCCTTGGCTATACGTTGGACGAAATCGTCAACGACGTAACGGGCAATACCTACGCTTGCTTCGAACCGACCATCGACTACTTGGTTGTAAAAATGCCCAAATGGCCGTTTGATAAATTCTTGTATGCGAAACGTGAACTGGGCACGAGAATGAAAGCCACAGGCGAAGTAATGTCTATCGGCACGTCGTTTGAAATGGCGATTATGAAAGCGGTGCGCGGCGCGGAAATTTCCACGAGCACGATGAATTATAAGAAGTTCTTGCATTCCACGAAAGAGGAGTTGCTTGCAAAGCTTCCTGAAATGACGGATGAACGTATCTTCGTTGTATACGCGGCGCTCAAAAAGGGCGTTACGGTGGACGAAGTCTTCCAAATCACGAAAATCGACCGTTGGTTCTTGAATAAATTCAAGAATTTGATTGCCTACGAAGAAAGATTAGCAAGTGAAAAGCTTACAAGAGCCTTATATGACGAAGGCAAACGCCTTGGTTATTTGGATAAAGATATTGCGGCGCTTAGCGGACAGAAAGTGCCGTACAGAAAAAAAGCGGCTTATAAGATGGTAGATACCTGCGCAGCGGAATTCCCTGCGAAGACGCCGTACTTCTATTCCACCTTTGATTCGCATGAACATGACGAAGCGAAGCCGTTCTTGGAAAACGGTAAGAAAAAGCGTATCGTCGTTATCGGTTCGGGCCCGATCCGTATCGGTCAGGGTATCGAATTCGACTATTCGTCCGTACATTGCGTTTGGACGTTGAAAGAGCTTGGCTATGAAGTAGCGATCATCAACAACAACCCTGAAACGGTTTCCACCGACTTTGACACGGCGGATAGACTGTATTTCGAGCCATTGACACCCGAAGACGTACAGCACGTTTTGGATATTGAAAAGCCTTACGGCGTCATCATCACGTTTGGCGGTCAAACGGCGATTCACCTTTGTTCTTACTTTGCAACGCATGGTATCCGTATTCTCGGTACGTCGGCGGATAGCGTAGACGCTGCGGAGGACAGAGAACGTTTTGAGGCATTGTTGGAAAAATATTCCATTCCCCGTCCAAAAGCAATTACGGTTATGACGAAAGAGGAAGCACTGGCGGCTGCGGAAAAGCTGGAATATCCCGTGCTTTTGCGTCCTTCGTACGTAATCGGCGGTCAAAACATGACGATTGCCTTTACGCAGGAAGACGTGTGTCGTTATATGGACGTTATTTTGGCACAGGGGATTGAAAACCCCGTGCTTTGCGATAAATATTTGATGGGTAGAGAGTTAGAAGTTGATGCGATTTCCGATGGAAAGGACGTATTGATTCCCGGTATCATGCAACATATCGAACGTACGGGTATTCACTCCGGCGACTCGATTGCCGTATATCCTCCGTACAATTTGGAGGATACAATGCTGGAAAGAATCATCGAGGTTTCTACTCAGCTTGCGTTGGAATTGAAGACGAAAGGGCTCATCAATATTCAGTATTTGATTTATAGAGGGCAGCTGTACGTTATCGAGGTAAACCCTCGTGCTTCGCGTACCGTACCTTACATTTCCAAAGTAACGGGCGTGCCGATGGTAGAGCTTGCTACAAAAATCATCGTGGGCGCAAAGCTGAAAAAGCTTGGCTACGGAACGGGGTTGTATCCTTCCTCGCCGTACGTAGCGGTAAAAGTGCCCGTGTTTAGCTTTGAAAAGCTCAATGACGTAAACTCGCAGCTCGGTCCTCAAATGAAATCGACGGGTGAAGTACTCGGTATCGGTAAAACGATAGAAGAAGCGATGTTCAAAGGGCTTGTTTCCGCAGGCTTTAAGATGTGCCATCCTTCCGAAAGAAAGCCGGTCGGCGTATACATGACGGTAAACGATCAGGATAAGCTGGACGTGCTTGCAATCGCGAAGAAGTTTGGCGACCTCGGTTGTACGATGTATGCAACGAAGGGGACGGCAAAGGTCATCACCGATTTGGGCTTTGATTGCACGGTG
Source organism: Candidatus Scatosoma sp. (assembly GCA_045594025.1). Taxonomy (GTDB): domain Bacteria; phylum Bacillota; class Clostridia; order Christensenellales; family Borkfalkiaceae; genus Scatosoma. Next base: position 86,743 of record JAZNXS010000003.1, on the reverse strand, counting down.
GTTGACAGACTGTCTGCAACGGATACGGTCATCAAGCTGATGGACGAAGGTAAAATCGATTATATCGTATACACAGGTAAGACGGATTTGGAATCGATCAACGACTTCATTCGTTTGCATCACCATGCGATATTGCTTGGTATTACGGTGCTTACGGCTTTGGATACGGCCGACGCGCTTGCGGATATTATTGCAAGTAAGTTTACTGAAAATAACACCGAGCTTGTAGATATCAACGCTTTAAGAACGGAAAAATTGAAGCTGAACTTCACAAAGATGCAATCTTGCGGAAACGATTATATCGTATTCGATAACCGTGATGGAAAGATTACCTGTCCCGAATCGATTGCCGTCAATTACGTGCAGCCGCATTACGGTATCGGCGGCGACGGGATCGCTTTGATTGAGACGTCGGAAGTAGCAGATGCGAAACTCCGTGTGTTCAATAAGGACGGCAAAGAAGCGCCGATGGGCGGTAACGCGATTCGCTGTATCGCAAAATACCTCTATGAAAAGAACATCGTTCGCAAAAACGATATGAAGATCGAAATGGCGAATTCGGTGTTGGACGTAAAGGTCTACTCTTTCAGCGGTAAGGTAAACAGTGCAAGTGTTAACCTTGGCAAAGTAGAGCTTTCGGGTAAGAAAATTCCTTGCAAGTTTAACGAAGAACAAATCGTTGGAAAGACGCTTAACGTTTCCGGAAACGATTACAACGTAACGCTTGTAAGGGTAGGAAGTCCGCACTGCGTTATTTTCTGTGACAAAGTGGATGCGGTCGATGTAAAAACGATCGGCTCCGATTTTGAAAATTGCGAATATTTCCCTGAGGGAATTAATACCGAATTCGTCCGCGTTGTTAACAAGGTAACGATCAAGATGCGTGTTTGGGAACAGGGCGGCGGCGAAACGTGGGCTTGCGGCTCGGGTGCATGCGCGGCAGTCGTTGCTGCGGTGCTTGCAGGGCATTGCGAACGGGATACCAACGTCACCGTGAAGCTCCGCGGCGGAGATTTAACGGTCAATTACCATACGGATGGTACGGTAGAGCTTTTGGGTAACGTGAAAACCGTTTACGAAGGCACTTTAGAAATTTAATGAAATGCGCCACGGCAACTTTCATGGGTTGCCGTTTGGCGGCTTATATAAGGAGGAGAGTATGGACGTATTTTACGAAGAAAGCTCGCAAGCACACGATTCGAAAAAGGATACGAAAAAGCATTTGATTGTATCCATCATTTCCTATGTCTTTTTGGCGCTTGGGTGTATGGGGATTCTTTTGATTTTCAATTTCCCCATGGATTTATTGCTGCCGTTGATTTTTTTCACAATTTGGATGTTTGCCACTTGGTTTTTGCTTTCTCGCTTTAAGAGAAACTTTAACGTTAGCTATGATTATTGCTTCGTTTCGGGCGAATTGCGCATTTCCAAGGTATTTAACGTCAATAAAAGAAAGCTAGTTGCTCGTATTGATGCGGAAGATATGATTCAGTTAGGCGACGTAGAAAATCCTTCGTATGAACGTTTTAGTAACGATCCTACGGTGAAAACCGTGTTCTGCACGTCGAATAACTCCGCGGCGGAGGGTAAATTTTTCATGTATATTCTTGCGGAATATAATGGGAGAAAGTTATTTGTATTAGAGTGCCGTGAAACGCTGTTGATGCACATTTTGCGATTTGTGCCGCGTTCGAAGCTGGAAAGTGATTATATTATGCAGGAGAAAAAGCAAAAATAATGATTTATCTGGACAATGCGGCTACGACAAAGCCGTCGCTGTCTGCCTTTGAAAAAGCGCAGGCATACGCAACGGAAAATTTTTATAATCCTTCTGCGTTATATAAAGAGGGGTTTGCTTTGCAGGGTGAGCTGAAAAAAGCGCGCTCCGCTTTGCTGTCTAAAATTGCCGATGAAAGCGCATTCGAGCTTGTATTCACGTCCTGTGGCACAGAATCGGATAATCAAGCGATATTTTCTTTTGCGCGCCGCGGTAACGCGGTAACGAGCGCAGGGGAACACTCCGCTGTAGCTGTAGCATTTCATGAACTGAAAAATCGGGGCGTGGCAGAGCCTCGCTTTGCGCCTTTGGACCAAGACGGTCGGGTAAACGTGGAGAAACTGCTTGCTCTTGTTGATGACAAAACAAGCTTTGTTTCCATTATGCACGTCAATAATGAAATCGGCGCAATCAACGACGTGAATCGCATTGCAAAACTCGTCAAACAAAAAAATCCTCGCGTCATTTTTCATAGCGACGGCGTTCAAGCTTACGGAAAAATCCCGTTTAAGCTGGCAAAAGAGGTGGATTTATATTCAGTCAGCGCGCATAAAATCGGCGGTTTAAAAGGGGTTGGGGCTCTCATTAAGCGCAAATCCTTGGTTTTGCCGCCGTATATCATAGGAGGCGGACAGGAGCTGGGACGAAGAAGCGGTACGGAGAACGTATTCGGTATTATGCAGTTCGTCTATGCGGCAGAAGAAAAATTTGTTACGATGAAAAGCGATTACGTTCGCTTGACGCAATGCCGTGAAAAGCTTTGGGACGCTTTGGATAAAGAAGTATATACTCGGTTATCTTCCACGGAGGGAACGCCGTACATACTCACCGTTTCAGCGCGCGGCTTGCGCGGCGAAATTCTTTTGCACATGGCAAACGATAGAGGGCTTATTATCGGGACGGGGTCGGCTTGTTCATCGAATGCAAAAAATCGTTACAGCAAAGTCATTTTGGCGTGCGGTTACAATGAAACAACGGCAGACGGCGTACTTCGCTTAAGCTTTTCTCCTCAAACGCAAGAAGAAGAAATTACGCAAGCGGCGGAAATTCTCAACGAAATCGGAAGAGAACTCTCTCGCCGTATGAAATAAAGGAAAACAGTATGGAAAAAGTTATCATTATCCGTTATTCGGAGATTTATTTAAAAGGAAAAAACAGAGGTTTCTTTGAACGCGCGTTTGAAACCAATCTTCGCAGAGCCCTTCAGGGCGTTGACGCAGAGCTTATCAAACAAAGCGGAAGATACCTTGTGCAAAACTTCGCGGAGTACGACACGGAAGAAATTGTCGAAAAATTAAAGAAAGTATTTGGCTTGCATACCTTGAGCGTAGCGTACGTAACGTCGTCGGATATGGATTCGATCTTTGAAGCGGCAAAGCTTTTGTGCCGAGAAGAGGGTACGTTTAAGGTGGAGTCTCACCGCGGCGACAAGAAATACCCCTTAACCTCGGTAGAAATCAGCAAAACGTTGGGCGGAATGTTGCTTGCGCACGGAAAAGGAAAGCTGAAGGTGGACGTGCATAATCCTTCGTTCAGTATTCGCGTGGATATTCGTGAATTGGGCAAAGCGCTCGTCTTTGGGGAATTTATCGAGGGCGCAAACGGTATGCCCGTAGGGACGGCAGGAAAGGGTTTATTGTTGCTTTCGGGCGGCATAGATAGCCCCGTAGCAGGTCACATGATGGCAAAACGCGGCATGAATATCGAATGCCTGCATTTCCATAGCTATCCATACACCAATATGCAGGCGAAAGAAAAAGTAGTAGATTTGGCGAAAATTCTTTCGCAATACACGTGCGGTACAAAGCTTTATACGGTGAAAGTAACGCATATTCAAGAGGCGATCCATGAAAAGTGTAAAGCGGAATATATGGTTACGCTGTTGCGCCGTTTCATGTATCGCATCGCAGAGCGTCACGCTTTACGTATCAAAGCGCAATGCTTAATTACCGGGGAAAGTCTTGGGCAGGTAGCCAGCCAAACCATCGAGGGGATGACCTCTTCTAACGCGGTAGTAGAGAAATTGCCTGTGCTTCGTCCTCTTGTTGGGTTTGATAAAAACGAGATTATCGATCGTTCCGTGAAGATGGGCGCGTATGAAACGTCCATTCTGCCGTTTGAAGATTGTTGCACCGTATTCTTACCCGATTTCCCCGTAATTCGTCCTAAGATGGCGGATATTTTACACGAAGAAGGGAAATTAGACGTGGAAGGATTGATTCAAGAAGCTTTTGAGTCCATTGAAAAAATCGAAATTTAATCCATAGAAAAAAGCTCGTCGTTAGGCGAGCTTTTAAAATTAAGAATCCCACCAATCTTTGTTGAGGATTTCTTGTTCTTTTAATTGTTTGATGCAAATGGCAGGTAGCGTAATCGGCTTACCTGCTTTTTTGTTATAATAGGGGGTAACGGTATACACGTATTCCTTGTCCTCTCTAATATCTTTGTCGATAAATTCCTCGATGAAATCACCCTCATATAAAGTAGTATGCGTCGCATAATCACGGCGTTCGATTTTGTATTGATATAGCGTAGGGCAGCTTTTAGGAAAGGTAATAATCACCTGCTTATCGACATATTGGATTGAGGGGCTGGAAATGCTTGGATTGCTAAAGAAATCGGACTTTTTCGTGGGTAAAGCGGTCTTTTTAAATAACTCAAAAAATCGGTATTCCACGGGCGCGGCATCGTCGGCAAGCAATATATTATGTGTGTCATAATAGGCAATTTTATCCAACTCGACGCTTTGCACGGCTTGCGGCTTTTGAAAGTTGGGGATGCAGCCGCTATATTGCTCATATAAATACTCGTTTAGCTCGGCTAAGATAGTACAAGGCATTGTGCCGCCTGTGTACGGAATAGGGGCATTATCCGCATTGCCAAGCCAAACGGAAAGCAGGTCTTTTTCGGTGTAGGAAACGGCGTAAGCGTCCGTATTTCCTTTCTCTGTGCCGACAGTGCCCGTTTTAGCGGCAATATCAAAGGGCAACGCGCGCATTTTTTTTGCCGTGCCTTCTTTTACGGAGCTTTTTAACATATCCGTCATTAGATAGGCGCTTTCTTCGCTAAAAATTTGATTTTTAATTTGCGGTCTTTTGTAGACGGAAATGCCGTCGATTTTGATTTCGGTAATAAATCCACAGTCGCGCATGGTTCCCGTTTTTAAGGCGGAATACGCTACCGTTAAATCCTGCAAGGTGAATCCGTTTTTCATGCCGCCTAATGCAAGAGCTAAAGACTCGTCTTCCTTATCAATGGAAAGGTTTAGTTTTTTAAGATATGACGCGCCTTTTTGTACGCCCAAGGTTTGTAACGTCTTTACGGCTGGGATATTTAGGCTTTTGGCGACGCATTCTCTGGCGCTGACGTAGCCGTGAAATTTTCCATCGTAATTTTGCGGTTGATAACCGCTATAATTGATTTTTTCATCTAAAATGGGAGTAGCAGGTACGAGTATATCCTCTTCAATCGCAGGCGCGTACACAAGCAACGGCTTAATTAGTGAACCGGGTAAACGGCGAATATTTCCGCAGGAGGATACGCAAGCTTTAAAATTCCCCGTTAGAGGATTTAGAGCCAAAACGATTTTATCACAATCGGAAAGACCACTGGTTATTTCTTCAGTTTTTCGTTGTAATTCAACGTCTAACTCCGTAAAAATTTCAATATTTCCGCCAAGTGAGAGGTTCTTTTCTTCTGTAATCGAACTCAATTCATCAAACACAAAATGTAAAAATCCGTTATTGCCTTGTAAGCGTTCATTCATGACGGGAAGAGGCTCGTTTAAGGCGGTTTGCAGTTCCTCCTCGGTGATACATTCATTTTTGCGGAGCAGTAAAAGTACGCTGCGTTTTCGTTGCAGGCATCGTTCAGGGTGCTTAAAGGGGGAGTAGTTATTTGGGGATTTTACCAAGCCTGCTAAAATGGCGGAATCCGCCAAAGTAAGCTGATCGGGCGCTTTCCCAAAATAAAATTCCGATGCAGAACGAAGCCCAAAGCAGCTATGACCAAAATAAATTGTATTGAGGTATTTTTCTAAAATTTCCTCTTTTGAATACTCTTTTTCCAGCTGCTTGGTCAGTTTCCATTCCTTTAGCTTGCGTTTTACCGTCTTTTCCTGCGAAAGGTGTGTATTTTTGATCAGCTGTTGGGAAATGGTGGATGCGCCCTCTTTAAAGGACAGGCTTTTTAGATTATTCCATACCGCTTTTCCGATTCTGCGAATGTCAAACCCGTGATGGGTATAAAAACGCTTGTCTTCGGTGTTGATAAAGGTGATTTGCGTCATTTTTGGGATTTGCGTTATCTTTACCGTTTCACCAACGGCGAATGCGGAAACGTTACGCACAGAGTGCATATTTTTATCGTAAAGCGTAATCGTTTTCTCGTTTAATTCAAGCTTTTCGGGGTGAAGAGCCGTGTTTTTTGTGACGGCGTAATAGTATCCAACACCTGCCGCCGTAGCAAGCAGGAGCAATAAAAGGAATAGCCATAAAATTTTTTTAATCAGTTTCATCAAAGGCAGTATTTGTGTTTTTCCTGGTTTTAACACAAAACGGGGAAAATATCCTTGAAAATTTTTAGAGAAGGGCAGAAAGACTTGCCTTTAAACAAAAAAAAGAGTATAATATAAAAAATATTATACTCGGTTATTATGTCCAAATGAAAATGAAAGAGATAGTTATGCAGGAAAAATATCATATCATTACTTACGGTTGCCAGATGAACGTGCACGAATCGGAGAAGATTGCAGGGATTCTTCGCAAGCTGAACTACGTAGAAACGGATTGTGTTGACAATGCGGATATTATTGTATTCAACACGTGCTGTATCCGTGAAAATGCAGAAAATCATGCATTCGGCAACATTGGCGCTTTAAAAAAGCTGAAAAAACAAAATCCAAATTTACTGATTGCGGTCGGCGGTTGTATGACGCAGGAAAAGGGAAAGACGGACGTGTTGAAACAGAAGTTTCCCTTTATCGATATCATGTTTGGCACTTTGAATTTGGAGGAGCTCGGCGATTTAATCCAACGTAAGAAATCGCAAAAGAAAAAAGTAATTTCCATTCGTGAAAAGGAAGGGGAGATTATTGAGTTTACCGATGCATACCGCACCAGCTATCCTAACGCTTGGGTGAATATTATGTACGGTTGCAATAATTTCTGCTCTTATTGTATCGTGCCTTACGTACGTGGGAGAGAACGTTCAAGACAACCCGAAAACATCATCAATGAAGTGAAAGCTTTGGTTGCGGAAGGGTATAAGGAAATTACCCTGTTGGGGCAAAACGTAAACTCTTACGGTTCAGACGGGAAAACGGATATGAACTTTGCGCAGCTTTTAGATGCGGTCGCTTCTGTGGAAGGGGATTTTAGGGTGCGTTTCATGACCAGCCATCCCAAGGATTTCAACGAAGACGTTGTAAAGGTGATGGAAAAGCACAGAAAGATATGCAGGCTTGTACATTTGCCCGTACAATCGGGTTCTAACCGTATTTTAAAAGACATGAACCGCCGCTATACAAGAGAGAAATATCTTGATGAAATCAAGATGTTGAAATCGCATCTGCCCGAGGCGGAGGTAACGACGGACATCATTGTCGGTTTTCCCGGAGAAACGGAGGAAGATTACTTGGATACAGAAGCACTCGTTAAAGAGGTCGATTATGCATCTGCATTCACGTTTGTATACTCGCCAAGACAGGGGACGAAAGCGGCAGAGATGGAAAATCGAATCCCCGAAGACGTGCAAAAGGACAGAATTATGCGCCTTGTCGAGCTTGTCAATTCGCTTACCCGTAAGAAATCGGAGAAATATCTTGGAAAAACGGTAGAGATTCTCTGTGAAGATTATGATGAAAAAAAGGGCTTGTATTTGGGGCGCGACGAGTTTGGTCGCATGGGATATTTTCAAAGCGAGAACAACGTAATCGGGCAATTTATCAAGTTAAAGATTACGAAAGCAAACGGGATTTCGCTGTTTGGCGAAATGGAAAATTGAGTGGAAAGTGAGGTAAAGTTATGGCGCTTTCACAAATGATGACGCATTATCTTTCCGTAAAGGAAAAACATAAGGATTGCGTAGTGTTTTACCGTCTCGGCGATTTTTACGAGATGTTTTTTGAAGATGCCGTGAAGGTATCGAAAATGTTGGATTTAACGTTGACAGGCAGGGATTGTGGGTTGGAAGAACGCGCGCCGATGTGCGGTATTCCTTACCATGCTGCCGACGTTTATATTGCAAAATTGGTTGCGCTTGGCGAAAAGGTAGCCATCTGTGATCAGCTTTCCGATCCTAAACCGGGAAAAGGTTTGGTGGAGCGTGACGTTGTCCGTATTATTTCCGCCGGTACGCTGACGGAAGAAACGATGCTGGACGAAAGTAAAAACAATTATCTTGCTTGTGTGTTTAAGTTTGCCGAAGGGATAGCCGTTGCATGGACGGATATCACTACAGGCGAATTTTTCACGGAAGAATTTTTAGGGGATTCCGCTGTATATGAAGTGGTGGAACACTTAATCAAGCTTTCGGTGGCTGAGGTAATTTGTAACGATGATATGGTACCTTTGGCTAAGGAGATTAAGGAAATTCGTCATAACATGCTTCCGCCGTTTTCCTGTTATATGCCTTGGGCATTTAACGTTAAGCGCGCGGAAAAGAACTTGCTGGAACAGCTTGGCGCGAAGTCTTTGGCGGCATACGGATTGGGCGGCAAAGAGAACATGGTTGCGGCGGCAGGCGCATTGATCGAATATCTTCGTGAAACGCAAAAGCACTCGCTTGCCAACATCAGCTCCATCAAAGTTATCAATAAAGACAGCTTTATGACGTTGGACGGAAATGCCGTACGCAACTTAGAGCTGGTTAGAAACAATTCTGAAAATAAAAAATACGGCTCCTTGCTTTGGATTCTTGATAAAACGAAAACGGGTATGGGCGCGCGTATGCTCTCTCGTATGGTATTATCGCCCTTGAAGGATAAAGACGGTATCAATCACCGTTTGGATGGCGTTGAAGAGCTGTTTAATGCGTCGGTTGTCCGCGCAGGTATCAATGAAACCCTTCGCGAAATGAGTGACGTTGAGCGTTTGGCAGGTAAAATTTCCAACGGGAATTTCAATCCTCGCGATTGTATTGCGCTTCGTAAATCGTTGAATATGCTGCCTTCTTTAAAATTTCAGCTTACGGGCTTTACTTCGAGGATTTTGCGAGAAATCGACGAAGGGCTTTTGGATATGCAGGAAATCACGGATTTATTGACGGATGCCATCGACGACGAAGCACCGGCTATGATGAAGGATGGCGGCTATATTAAGGAGGGCTTCTTCCGAGAACTCGATGAATTGCGTATGATCCAAAAGGACGGCAAAGAAGTGCTTCGCCAAATCGAGGCGAGGGAGCGTGAACGAACGGGCATCAAGACGTTAAAGGTCAGCTTTAATAAAGTTTTCGGGTACTATATCGAGGTTTCTAATTCCTTCAAGGATCAAGTGCCGCCCGAATATATTAGAAAACAGACGTTGACCACGGGCGAACGTTTTATCACCGAAGAATTAAAGATTTTTGAAGAGAAAATTTTGACGAGTGGAGAGCGTGCGGTACAAATCGAGGCTAAGCTTTACGCACAGCTTTTGGACGTGCTTGCGGGCAATATTGAAAAATTCAAAACGATTGCAACGGCGGTTGCGCTTTTGGATTGCTTGACTTCCTTTGCGACGGTGGCGAAAGAACGCAAATACGTGCGTCCAAAGATTTTGGATGGCGGAGAACCGCTTCGTATTACGGAGGGTAGACATCCCGTCGTGGAAGCCATTTCCAAGGAGCGCTTTGTTCCCAACGATGCATTGTTAGATAACGAAGAAAACAGATGTGCCGTCATTACGGGGCCGAATATGGCAGGTAAGAGTACGTACATGCGTCAAATCGCACTGATCGTTATTATGGCGCATATCGGCGCTTTTGTGCCGGCTAAAGCGGCGGAAATTCCGCTTACGGATAGGATTTTTACAAGGGTTGGCGCAAGCGATAATCTTATCTTCGATCAAAGTACGTTCATGGTGGAAATGACGGAGGTCGCAACGATTTTATTGCATGCCACAAAGGACAGCCTTTTGATTTTGGATGAAGTTGGGCGTGGAACAAGTACTTACGACGGACTTTCGATTGCATGGTCCGTTATCGAATTCTTAACCAAACACATCAAGGCGAAGACGTTGTTCTCCACCCATTATCACGAATTAACGGAGCTTGAAAACAAGCTGGAAGGCGTGAAAAACTACAAAGTGACGGTAAAGGAATTCAACGGTGCAGTGGTGTTCTTGAGGAAGATTGCGCGTGGCGGCGCAAACCGAAGCTTCGGTATCGAGGTTGCTTCGCTTGCGGGCGTTCCCAAGGAAGTCACAACGCGCGCGAAGAGCATTTTACGCGCTTTGGAGAAGAATGATATTGCGCGTGGAAAGCTTCAAACGGAATTTGTCGAAGAGGATAAAACGGAAGAAAAAACGTTGACCGAAGTAGAACGAATTCTTTCGGAAGTAGATTTAAACACCATGTCGCCAATGCAAGCATTTATGTTGCTTGGCGATTTGAAAGATAAACTGGACGGAGATAGATAATGCCGAAAATCAATATATTGCCTGCAAAGGTATACAATCGAATTGCTGCGGGTGAAGTGGTCGATAGGCCATATTCCGTCGTTAAAGAGTTGGTAGAAAACGCTATTGACGCAGGCTCTACGGAAATTGAAATTTACGTGGAAAACGGTGGTAAACAGCTGATTCGCGTTGTGGATAACGGTTGTGGTATCGAGCGCGAGGATTTACATTCCGCATTTTTACCGCATGCGACCAGTAAAATTGCCCAGGCGGAGGATTTGGAAAAGATTTTAACGCTTGGTTTTAGAGGGGAAGCAGTCGCTTCCATAGCGTCTGTTTCGAAGATGACGATTACCTCGAAAACGAAGGATGGGAAATGTTATTCTCTCCATTCAGATGGCGGCGAGCTGGGGCAAATCACCGAAGCGGCGGGGGAAAACGGTACGGACGTATGTGTGGAAATGCTCTTTTTTAACACGCCCGTAAGACTGGATTTCTTGAAATCGGATAAGGCGGAGGAGGCGGATATTACTACATTCGTTTCTCGATTTATTTTAAGCCGCCCCGATATTGCGTTTACCTATTACGTGAACGGTAAAAAGATTTTGCAATCGTTTGGCGATGGGTTGGAAGAGGCGTTTGTCGGTGTATACGGTGCGTCTACGCTGGCGCAATGCTATCAAATTGATACCGTGAAGCACGGCGTTCGTATTCGCGGCTTTATCGGTAATCAAAACTTTTTCAAAGCAAATAAAAGTTATCAAACGGTATTTTTGAACGGTAGATGGATTCAAAACGTGACGATTGCGGCGGCGCTCACAAATGCGTATGCAAGCTATGCGATGAAACGGCAGTATCCGTTTTACGTTCTGCATATCGACGTTCCGTCGGAGATTGTCGACGTGAATGTGCATCCCAATAAATCGGATGTTCGTTTTGCTGACAATAAAGTGATTTATGGTTGCATTTATTCGGTGGTTTCGGCTATTTTGGACGGCCAAACCAAGGCGTTAGAATATATCGTTCGCCAACCGACGTCCACAACGTACTTGGAAGAGCCTACTCCTATTGTAGAAACGCCCAAGGAAAGCTTACAGCCTTCCAGTGCGCCTGCGTATACCTCTATGTTTACCCAAGAATCGCAAAGCACGGAAAAGAAAGAAGAACCCAAGCAAAACTCTATTTTCGGAATCACGACTTTGACGTATGAAGAGGCGCAAAAGGAGATTGAGGCATGTGCGCCTGCGTTTACCATGAAAAAGCAGGGCAGGGAGCTTCCGTTTGAGGAAAAGAAAGCAAAAGCAGAGCCTCCTAAGGGCTTTATCCCTATGGAGGAGATTGCGGATTACGTTCCGCCTACGAATGCTCGCGATGTGCAACCGCCAAGAAAGACGAAGAAGACGGCGGAAGATTTGCAAAAACGCTTCCCCGATTTATTCTTTAAGAGAAACGTAATGCAGGTGGACGATCCCTCGTTCGCGCAAGCGCATCAAACGATGGAGGCATTCGATCAGTTTGCGGAAAATAAGCGTTTGCTTGAAGAGTTGGATAAGAAAAACAAGCAGAATCGAATCGACGTTTCGTCTTGCGTATACGCAGGAAAACTGTTTAATACGTATTTGATTTACGAATGCAAAGACGACGTTTATATTATTGACCAGCATGCCGCGCACGAGCGTTTGATTTTTAATCGCCTTAAACAACAAATGTCGGAACGTGCAGTTGCGCAACAACCCATGTTGATTCCGTTTGAGTTGAATTTGAATGTATTTGAGAGCGAATTTATTCGCGAGCGCTTGACGGATATCCGTGAAATGGGTTTTGAAATGGAAGAAAGCGGCGGTAATTCCTTTATAATCACTGCAATTCCTTTGGATTTGCAGCATATTAACCTTACCGCATTTTTTAATGATATTCTCAGTGATATTAATAATTATAAAGCCATTCGCCTGGTAGATATCTTAAAGGATAAGCTAGCTTCAGCGGCTTGTAAAGCGGCGGTAAAGGGCGGCATGGATTTAACGCGTGAGGAAATTGACGCGTTGTTTGTGCTTATGGACGGCAATATGGGCTTAAAATGCCCGCATGGCAGACCTGTTGTCGTGAAATTGAGCCGTACCGAGCTTGAAAAAATGTTCAAGAGGATTGTTTAATGGGAAAGGTACTGGTGGTATGCGGCGCTACCGCGTCGGGAAAAACAGCGCTTTCCATTGCTTGTGCAAAGGCGTTTAACGGAGAGATTATATCGGCAGACTCCCTACTTGTCTATAAGGGCTTGAATATCGGTACGGCAAAGCCGAGTATGGAAGAAAGGGAAGGGATTCCGCATTACATGATCGACGTTGTAGAGCCTACCGAGAGCTTTTCTGTCAGTGATTACGAAGCGCAAGCGTTTCCTATTTTGGAAAATCTGTTCGCGCAAGGAAAAACGCCGATTATTTGCGGCGGTACGGGATTTTATATCAATTCCTTGTTGTATAAAAGCCAGTTTGGTAACGTTGGCGCCAATGAAGCGCTTCGCGCAGAATACGAACGTCTTGCCGAAAGTTATGGAAACGAATATGTGCACAGAGTATTGCAGGAAAAAGATCCGCAAAGTGCGGCTAAATTGCATCCCAACGATTTAAAACGTGTGATTAGAGCGTTGGAAATCTACGACGTGACGGGGAAAGCGAAATCCCAGCAGCAGGATAAGCCGTTGCCACGTTTCGATTTTACGGCGGTTTCTATTGATTATCCAAGGGATAAGCTGTATAACAGAATTAACCTGCGCGTGGATATAATGTTTGAAAACGGGCTTATTGAAGAGGTGAAATCCCTTATGGAGGCAGGTATCACGGAAGATATGCAATGCATGCAGGGGATAGGTTATAAAGAAATAGCGGAAGGGTTGCGTATCGGTGCTACGGAAGCGGAAATGAAGGAGCTTGTGAAGAAAAATACGCGAAATTACGCAAAACGCCAGCAAACCTTCTTCAAACGTATGCAAAACCATACCTATTTAACCCCGGAAAAGGCAAACGTGGAAGAGGTTGCGCGATTATTAAAATAGACTATTATGTCACGCATAATACCTATGTCTGACATAATAACCACAATGGAGAATATTGAAAATGACGGTAGAAGAACTTATTAAACAAAGTGAAGAACAGTTAAAGCCGCGGTTTGCTTTGGCGGATGAAATCAGCGAATATAACCAGGAAAAGGTGTTGAAAGCGTTTAATGCGCATTCGATTGCAATTCGCCATTTTAATCCATCCACGGGTTACGGCTATGGGGACGAGGGCAGATTTGTCCTCGGCGACGTATTTGCAAAATCTATGGGCGCAGAGGCAGGCATTGTTTCGCCTGCGCTTTTAAGCGGTACGCATGCGCTGACGGTGGGATTGTTTGGTGTGCTTAGGACGGGGGATGCCGTGTTGTCGGTTTCCGGTATGCCTTACGATACCATTCGCGGCGTAATTTTCGGCGAGGAGAACGGCTCGTTAAAGGATTTCGGCATTTCGTTTGATTGCACGGAATTAAATCAAGCAGGAAAATTTAATTTTGCACAAATAGAAAAGGATATAAAGCGCTTGGGCGAGAGGCTGAAGATGGTTTATATTCAAAGATCGAGGGGGTATGAGCTCCGTGACGCGTTTACAGTAGCGGAAATCGGCGAAGTTTGCGCATTTGTGCGTTCGCTTGGGTTTAACGGCTGTATTTTCGTTGATAATTGTTACGGGGAATTCGTGGAAAAGCAAGAACCTTGCGACGTCGGCGCAGACGTGGCGGTGGGTTCGTTAATCAAAAATCCGGGCGGTGGACTTGCGCCGACAGGCGGGTATATTGTCGGTAGCGAAAAGTACGTGGATTTAATCGGTAGAAGATTGACGGCTCCGTCCATTGGCAATGAAGTGGGTTCGTATGCCTACGGCTGGAGATTGTTCTATCAGGGCTTGTTTATGGCTCCTCATACGGTAAACCAGGCGATAAAAGGTAGCCTTGTTATCGGGAAATGCATGGAAACTCTTGGCTATGAGAATTTCCCGAAGCTGGAAACAACGCCTGCGGATATTACAAGGGCGATTCGTTTTGACACGGCAGAGCAGCTTTGCGCGTTTATTCAATCGGTGCAGGAAGCGTCGCCCGTCGATAGCTTTGTTACGTTGGAACCGTGGGATATGCCGGGATATGATAGCAAGGTTATTATGGCGGCAGGGTGTTTTGTGGAAGGTGCGAGTATCGAACTTTCTGCCGACGCGCCCGTCAAAGCGCCGTATACGGCTTATTTCCAAGGCGGTTTGACGTATGAACACTGCAAGTACGCCTTGAAAAAAATTCTGGAGAAATTGATGTAAGTCTTATGAGCAAGCACCGCCTTGCTCATTTATGCATATTGACAACTATTATATTGTATGTTATAATAACCGCACCACGAGAAAGGAGGCTATTATGAAAAAAAGTCTAGTATGCATTTTTGCAAGTATCATCGGTGCATTATGGATTACGCCTTCTATGCATTTTATACAAGCAGAGGCAAACTCTGCGCAACGCCATTGGGAGGGGGTATCTGCAACGGGTGCGATGATTACGGACGCTACTTGTCCGATTGTGGTAAAACATGAAAAGTTAATTTTCGACTTGCAGGAGTTCCCTCAAAATTATTATTCCAGCAAGCAGGAATTTCTTAGCTATAATGCTAAAGTTACGGCAGAATATACTTTCTATAATCCTGCCGATTACACGGTAAAAGCAACGCTTGCCTTTCCGTTTGGAAAGTTCCCGTATTACGTGAATATGTACGATTCCGAAACGGGCGATGAAAATTTGGACGTTGATACCGAAAAGTATGAAATTACGCTAAACGGCGAGCCCGTCGAAAGGGAAATACGTTATACGTTGGGAGGTTATTTTGACGAATTTGACGTGAGCAAGGATTTGCCTCAGCTACGCGACGAGTATGTAGAAGATGAATTTTATACTCCTTTAACAATGGTTACGCGGTATGTTTACGTTGCGGAGGGGATAGATGAAAATATACGCTCTGCGTACGCTTCGTGTATCTATAACGGCGATGCTTCTAAAAACCGTATCTGGGTGGTTTCGACTGGTTTAAAAGAGAAAGACGAAGGGGGTGCGATAGGAAAGTGGTTAAGCAACGGCGCACCCATAGAGGTGTACGTCATTGGCGAGCCCCTGCAAGAAGATTTAGAATGGAAGCTTTATGAGGACGCGGGGCAAAAGAAAGTAATTTCCGGGCGTATGGTGAATTCTGGAAAAGTAGAAACCATGACTTTTGAGGAATTTGTATATACAAGTTATTTTGGGGAATACCAAAGGCAAGGAGAAATTTCACAGTTGGATTGGTATAACGCCGTCGTACATTCCTTAAATGAGTGCTTAAACGAAGAATACGGTATAATTACTTATTCGCATATGAACGCGCAAAGGGAGTTTATGCGCTGGTATCAATACGAGATTGAAATTCCGCCAAAATCAACAGTGATTAATGCTGTAACGGCACCCATGTATCCGTCCATCAATACCGATTACGAGCCTGCAATTTACGGCTATACGTATTTGCTCTCTCCTGCAAAAACGTGGAAGGAATTCGGTGCATTGGATATTGAAATACATACGCCGTACTATTTAGTGGATGATAAGTTTGGTTTCACAAAAACGGAGGATGGCTACGCGCTTTCCTTGGACGGCTTGCCTGAGGGCGAGTTAAAATTCACGTTATCGTTGTCGGAAAAGCCTAAAGACCAAAGACCTGCGAGAACCTGCGGATATATGCTTATTTATGCCATATTGATCCCGCTTTCTTGTATCGGCGGAGGCTTGGAAGCGGTCGGCTGCATATCGGTAGTAACTTCTTGCGGTGTATTCGGTTCCATTTTTATTACAATGGCAGTATTATTGATGAAAAAACGCAAATAAATGCACTCTACGGAAAGTAGAATAAGTAAATTCTACGCTGCGTGGGTGCAAATCGATTCAAATTCGTGCTATGATAGTAGCAGGAGGTGTGAGATGGACCAACTAAAAACAGGGAAATTTATCGCAGCAATGCGAAAGGAGCAAGGGCTCACCCAGCGTGAGCTTGCGGATAAGTTATTCATCAGTGACAAGACGGTTTCCAAGTGGGAGTGCGGAAATGGCTTGCCTGAGATCTCCCTAATGATGCCGCTTTGCGAACTTTTGGGTGTTACGGTAAACGAACTGTTAACGGGGAAGCGTCTCACGGACTCCGAATATCAAAAGAATGCGGAGGAGAATATTATGCGTTTGATTAATGAAAGGGCAGAGGCGAAAAGAAACCTCTTTCTGGGTATTTTGGCGGTAGTCGTTACGTTTTTTGCAGGATTGACTTTGATTATGCTTTCAGGATTTTTAGAAATGGAAACCTGGATGCGCGTCGTCTTGATTCTTATCGGTTGTGTAACAATAGTGACTGGTCTAATTATAGCAATCGTTTTAGAGGTGCACAGCGGCGCTTTTGAGTGCGCAAAATGCGGAAAACGTTTTATGCCAACAATGGGGGCGTACGTATGGGGAATGCATACGGCGACGCGTCGTTGGTTAAAGTGCCCACACTGCGGAAAGAAAAGTATGTGTATCCGCAGAATGAGCTTAACGGAAGAAAATGAAGAAAAAAACGAGGCATGAGCCTCGTTTTTTAACTATTTTGTTAAATCCCAATCAATGGGAGAAAGTCCGTTTTGCTTAAGATATTCGTTGGTTTTTGAGAAGTGCTTACACCCGAAAAATCCGTTATAAGCGGAAAGAGGAGAGGGATGGGCGCATTCTAAAATCAAATGCTTGCTTGTATCGATTAACGGCTTTTTGCTCCTTGCATTTCCACCCCAAAGAATAAATACAACGTGTTCTTTTTGCTCGGATATGAGCTTTATCACGCTGTCGGTGAACCATGCCCAACCGCATTTAGAATGGGAGTTTGCCTGATGCTCACGTACGGAAAGGGAAGTGTTCATCAAAAGGACGCCTTCTTTTGCCCATTTGGTAAGATTACCGTTTCTAGGTTTTGCGCAGCCGATGTCAGCCTGTAATTCCTTAAAAATATTTTCAAGCGAGGGAGGGTTGGGGATTCCGTCCTGCACGGAAAAACAAAGTCCGTGCGCCTGTCCCACGTTATGATAGGGGTCTTGTCCTAATAAAACGACTTTCAAATCCTTGAACTGGGTATAGCGGAAACAATTATACAAATCGTACATATCGGGGTATACGACGTAATTTTTATATTCTTCAATTAAGAATTTGCGGATTTTTATGTAACGCTCGTCGGCAAATAGCGGAGCGAGACGTTCATTCCAATCGCCTAAATCAATCATATGCGCACCTCTTCAGTTATTAAAGGGATTCAAAAATCGCAGGCAACGCCGCTTTCAAATTTTTCAGTGCCTTGTCTTTGTTTTCGAGATATTGTTCGGTGGTGCTACCGCTACCCGCTACGTCGGAAATTGCTTTAACCGAATATACGGGGAGCTCTGCGGCGTAAGCCGCTTGTACAACAGCGCCGCCTTCCATGTCACGGATATCCGCGCGAAGCTCTTCGATTAAGAGCTTGTAATCGTCGGGCGAATCGTTAAACCGGTCGGCTGTGCCCAACTTGCGCTTTTCAAAATTGCCTTTCAAAAGGTTTAGCGAGAGGTAATTTTCTGTGTATTCGTTGAGTGTACCGATTTTCGTGCCGTTGAGCTGCACTAAGTCAAAGTCGAATTGTACCGCGCCGGAAATTTGGTAAACCTCGCAAAGCTTGGTGTTGGCGTTTAAGCTACCTGCCACGCCGAAATTCAAGATTTTTTCTGCGTCGAACTTGCTAACGAGAAGTTGTGTACCGAGCGCCGCATTCACTTTACCGACGCCGCAAACGCAAAGGGCAACGTCTTTCCCATAAGCTTTACCGACGTGGATTTTCTTTCCGCTTACCGTCAGCGAACTCATTACGTTCATTTCTTCCAGTAGGATATCTGCTTCACTTTGCATGGCAATTACTGCACCGATCATATTCTCTATTCTCCTATAAATCTATATATTTTCTTGAGTTTTTCGTTTTTTTATGCTATAATAATCTTCAAAGGGCAATAAACTCTACATTTTCGTAGTGTTTTGCGCCGCAAATACATATCAAATAATCTTCATGTGTTAAAAGGGATAAGGTAGCAGGGAAAGCTTCGTCTTTATAGGTGAGCTTTCCGTTGACGTACGTGAAGTTCTTTAAATCCAAGGCAAGCGTACTGCCTAAGTATTTCACGGCGCTTTCTTTTACCACCCAATGCTTTAAAAATTCTTCCGCGGAGGTGATTTCCGCTTGTTCGATTTCCGCAAACTTTTTCACGATGGTGTCGTAAAAGGGGAGACGGGAAATGGACTCGGAATCGATACCGATAGTATCTTTATCCACAATGATATACATACGGTTTCTTGTGTGGGTAACGGAGAAAGCAGGGCCGTTCTCTACATACGGTTTCCCATGCTCCGTACGCAAAATGCTTGCATTAGCGATTCCGTAATGGCTAGAAAGAATTTTTCTTAAAGCAAGCTCGGAAGAGTATTTAGTTGTATCAGCATAAAAGATTTTTTCCATAATACGACAATATTATAACAGGAGGAAGGGAAAATGTCAAGGGCGGAAAGAGCAAAAGAAAATTTCTTAAAGGGTTATGCGTGTTCTCAAGCGGTAGCGTTTGCTTTTGCGGACGTTATGGGGTTGGAGGAGGACGTTCTATTGAAAATCACTTTGCCGTTCGGCGGTGGATTTAGTAGATTGCGTTTGACCTGCGGTGCGGTAAGCGGCATGGCGACCGTTGTCGGAATGGTGTTTGCCAAGGCAGAAGTTTCCCCTGAAAATAAAAAGGAAACGTACGCCATTGTACAGGAGTTGGCGAGACGGTTTCAGGAGGCGCAAGGCAGCTTGATTTGTGCGGAACTGCTTCGAAAATCAAACGTAAAGGTAGAGATAGGCGGCGAGGCAGAGCCTCGAACTCCGGAATATTATAAAAAACGCGCTTGCGGAGATATAGTTGCGTGCGCGGCGCAAATCGTCGAAGATTATCTAAAGGAAAGAGGAATTTTATAAAAATACACCCCCTGCGAAATTTTCTTTCGCAGGGGGTGTGCATTATTTCTTATTTACTGCTCTTGGAAACGTTGAAGTAATATTCTACAACGTCGCCGTCTTGCATGATGTATTCCTTACCTTCAGAGCGAACTTTGCCTTCCGCCTTTGCTGCGGCGATCGAGCCAAGCGTTACGAGGATTTCCCAGTTCACAACGTCTGCACGAATAAATCCTTTTTCAAAGTCCGTATGGATTTTTCCTGCGGCTTGAGGCGCTTTCGTGCCTTTTACAATCGTCCAAGCTCTCGTTTCTTTCTCGCCTGCCGTAAGATAGGAGATCAAGCCGAGTAATGCGTAGGATTTTTTAATCAAACGGTCAAGGCCGCTTTCACCAAGCCCGAATTCTTCCATAAATATGGCCTTATCGTCAGGATCCATTTGCGAAAGCTCTTCTTCCGTTTTTGCGCAAATGACAAGCACTTCCGCGCCTTCTTTAGCGGCAAATTCCTTTACTTTTACAACGTGGGGAAGGGAATCTTCGTCCTTACCCATATCGTCTTCCTTGATATTTGCGGCGTAAATAACGGGCTTGCTAGTCAAAAGGAAGCAATTTTTCATAAATTCGTCTTCACCGTCTGCAAAATCGAAGTTGCGCGCAGGTTTTTCGCTTTCCAAATGCGCATATAAACGTTCGAGGAAGGCGTATTCTTCTACCGCTTTTTTATCTGAACCGCCGCGCGCCTGCACTTTTACCTTATTCATACGGTTTTGAACGGCTTCCATATCCGACATAACAAGCTCTAAGTTAATCGTTTCAATATCGTCTACGGGATCGATTTTATTATCGACGTGCGTAATGTTAGCGTCTTCAAAGCAACGTACAACGTGTACGATTGCGTCTACCTCACGGATATGAGAGAGGAACTTATTCCCCAAACCTTCGCCGCGGGAAGCGCCCTTAACAAGACCTGCAATATCCACGAATTCGATAACGGCAGGGGTGACCTTTTTGCTATCGTACAGCGCGGCGAGCTTGTCAAGGCGTTCATCGGGAACGGCAACAACGCCCACGTTAGGCTCAATTGTACAGAAAGGATAATTCGCGCATTCAGCGCCTGCATGTGTGATTGCATTGAAAAGAGTGGATTTTCCTACGTTGGGAAGACCAACAACACCAAGTTTCATATCTAAAACATTCCTTTTAATCAATTTTCTGCTCTATTATAATACAAAATTCAAATTTTGGCAAATTAAACTCGCCCAATTTGAAAAAATACTTGCCCAAATTAAAAAAATATGTTATAGTAATATGGTAAAAATCAAACGAAGGTACCGATTATGGATTATAAGCAATATATCGTTGAAAAAATAAACGTAGAGGGTGTTAGCAAAGCGGAGTTGTACGAGTTACTTGCATTGCCTCCCAACCTTGAAATGGGGGACTATGCCTTGCCTTGCTTTAAGTTTGCAAAGCTCATGAGAAAGAGCCCGGTTATGATTGCGGAAGAATTAAAAAATAGTATTATGTCTGACGAAGCAATTATGTCTGACAAAGTACTTTCTGAAGTATCCGCAGTCAACGGTTATCTTAATTTTAAGATAAACAAGGACGGATTCGTGCGTACTACGCTTGACAAAATCCTTTCTGAAAGGGAAAAATACGGCGCATCGACGGAGGGCGTAGGTAAGACGATTTGCCTTGACTATTCGTCTATTAATATTGCAAAGCCTTTCCATATCGGGCATTTGTCCACGACGGTGCTCGGCGGCGCATTATATCGTATTTTTAATTTCCTTGGCTATAAAGCGGTGGGTATTAACCATCTTGGGGATTACGGTACGCAGTTCGGTAAACTCATTTCTGCCTACAAACGTTGGGGGGATAAGGAAACGATTGAAAAGGGCGGTATTCGTGCCCTGAACGAATTGTATGTGAAATTCCATCAGGAAGCGGAAATCCATCCCGAGTATGACGACGAAGCGCGCGCATATTTCAAGAAAATTGAACAAGGGGATGAAGAATGTCTTTCTCTGTTCCATTGGTTTAAAGATTTGACGTTAAAGGACGTACAAAAAATCTATGAAATGTTGGATATTCATTTTGATTCGTACGCAGGCGAAAGCTTCTATTCGGATAAAATGGGTCCCGTTGTCGATGAATTGAAAGAAAAGGGCTTGCTTGTGGAAAGCCAAGGCGCGCAGGTTGTGCTGTTGGACGATTACAATATGCCCCCTTGCATTATCTTGAAATCGGACGGCACGTCCTTGTATGCCACGCGCGATATGTCTGCTGCGATGTATAGAAAAGCGACGTATGATTTCCACAAATGCCTTTACGTAGTTGCCTACCAGCAGAATTTGCACTTCAAACAGTTCTTTAAAGTGTTGGAAATGATGGGAAAGGAATGGGCAAAAGACCTTGTTCACGTTGCGTACGGTATGGTTTCCTTAGAAGAGGGAACGATGTCCACGAGAAAGGGCAACGTCGTATTTTTGGAAGACGTTATTAAAAAGTGTATAGAAAAGGCGTATACGATTATCGACGAAAAGAATCCAAATCTTGAAAATAAAGAAGAAGTGGCGCAAAAAGTCGGTGTTGGCGCGGTTATTTTCGGTGCTTTGTATAACAATAAAATCAAAGATATCGTATTCTCGTACGATAAAGTGCTGAATTTTGATGGGGAAACCAGCGTTTACGTGCAATACACCTGCGCAAGAGCAAAATCGGTGTTGCAAAAGGGCGGTGTGCCTGAAAGCTTTGAAATTCCAGAGCTTACCACGCAGGAAATCGAGCTTGTAAAGGCGATTGCCACCTTGCCCGACACCGTCAAAGGCGCGGCGGAGAAATACGAACCGTCCATGATTGCACGTTTTGCGGTGGACGTAGCGCAAAAGTTCAATAAATTCTACTTTGATTGCAAAATTCTTGCAGCAGAAGACGAAAAGACGAAAAATTTCCGTTTGGCGTTAACGCAAGCTTCCTTGCAAGCGCTGACAAACGCATTTGCGCTTCTTGGTATCGGTATCCCCGATAAAATGTAACGAAATAAAAGGAAATTACCCGCCAACGGCGGGTTTCTTTTTTATATAAGCGCAAATTTTGTCGAAAAATTTATTTGGAAAAATTTTCGTTCAAACTGTTTCTTTTTTCAAATAAATATGCTATTATAAAAAATAAGTACAAGTTCGGAGGGGCAAAATGTCCGAAAAAATCCCGTATGACAAGTTGATTTCGATGATTGATCCAAAGAAGGCAGGCGACCGTGAGTGGTTCCTGTCCCTTTTGGATGACGAAAAACAGCGCGCATACGAGGACGAACACATGGAAGCCGTGATGCAGATGCTGCGTCTTATCCGTATCCGTCCGCATAAAAATGCGATTCGGGAGGCAAAGGCAGAGATTGCGCGTTTGGAACGGGAAGAAAAGGACAACGCGGAAACCTACCGTAAGATTAAAAATTTGCTTGCGGAAATCGAACGTCAAAATGAAAAGGTAGAAACCTATCATCCATTCTTTAACGAACCGTATTTTGCAAGAATGGATTTGATTGATAATAAAGAGGGGTATAACAGCTATTATATCGGGAAAAAGGGGGATATTAAACTGGAAATCCTCGATTGGCGTACTCCCGTTGCGCGTCGGTATTATCAAAAGAGCTGTTCCACGTTTACGTTCAATGAATACGAATACAAGACGGTACTTCGCCGCGCGATTCGTACGAAAAGCGGTAAGGTATTGGATTTCAAAAACGAGTATTTGTCCCTGAAAGACTATCTTTCGGCAGAGGAAATTGCGGATAGAGACGAGGAAAACGTTTTAGATCCTTATCTTCGGGAAATCATTAAAGCGCGCAAGGAAGAAACTTCGGTTAAGGATATTATTGAAACCATTCAGGAAAAGCAGTACGAAATCATCACCCGTCCGGAAGAGGGAAATTTTGTGTTGCAAGGCTGTGCAGGTAGCGGTAAGACGATGGTCATGCTGCACAGACTCAGCTACCTAATGTATAATAATGAAAACATTCGCCCACGCGACGTCTTGATTATTACGCCCAGCCATTCGTTTAATTCATTTATAGACGAGTTGGCGGAAATCTTGGAGCTAGAAAGGGTAAAAACGAGTACGGCATACGAGTATTTCCTGCAAGTTCTCAAAAACGAGAAAATCGATTTGACGGATAAAATCGATGTGACGCAGGAGGAGAACAAGGATTATCTTGCCTACGTATATTCTCCCAAATTCGTTGCGGATATCAAGAAAAAACAGGATAAAGTTTTCGATAATCTTTACGGCTTGTTCACGGGAGAAGAGTGCAAAGATTTCATTGAGGATATTATTCGGGAAAGCAAGAAACAGCTTTCTGCGTACGAAAGTATTAAAAATGCGTCAATGCGCGTACGGAGAGCTGTCCTTGGGGAAATTAAAGAACGGAAAGAGGGAGGTTTATATTACACGAAACCCTTCCGCGAATTGATGAATTGCATTTTGGATATCGAGGATTTCTTCGACGGTACACTGCAAACCGAACGTTCCCCCGAGTATTTCTACCGTCAGTTGATGTCTTTCTATAAAAGCGCGACGTTTGCTGTCCGTGCGACGGAGAAAGTCATTGCCGAGGCAGAAAATTCCCTTGCGGAGCTGCGTGTCGACGTGGAAAGAGAAATGTCCGATTTGATGCGATTCAAGCAAAGAGTGGGCGACGTGGATGTATACATGTACGCAGACCGTATTGCCCGTCGTAAGGAGATTTTACAAGAAATCGACAAAGTACGGGAAAAAGTGCGTATTGTCGGGGATTCCAACACGGCTTTTTCTGAATTTTATATGTATCTGAAAGGAGAGAAAACCTTTTCGGAAATCGGCGGTGGCAACGGATTTATCGATATTGCGCGGTATTTTTACCGTGAAACCGTCAAACAATATAAAATGCAATACGGCATGACTTCGAAAAATATGTACGCTTCGGACGCTTATGCGCTTTGCGTGATTTGCGCAGGAATCAGCGATAGACTTTCGCCTGCTTATTCCTACGTATTCGTAGACGAGGGGCAGGATATTTCCGCATGCGAATACGATTTGCTTCGTAAAATCAATGCGAAAGCCTCGTTTAACGTATTCGGCGACATCGCGCAAAACGTTACGGCTTGGAGAGGTGTCAAGGACTGGAAGGAAGTCTTTACTGATTTTGAGATTTACGAATTGAATCAAAACTATCGTAACACCAATCAGATTGTTTCCTACGTTTCCAAGGAATTGAATATCGGTATGCAATCGATTGGTTACGACGGCCCCGAAGTCGTGCAAATTCCTGCGAAAAAAATCAGCGGATTTTTCAAGGAGAAGAAAGGGTTAAAGGCGATTATTTGCTCTGAGGCGGAAAAGGAAAATTATATGCGTAAATCGTATAACGATATCCGCGTCAAGGGGAAAATTTCGCGTTCAAAAATCAATATCATGACCGTGTATGAAAGCAAGGGCTTAGAGTTTACCTCCGTCGCTGTGATTCCCAACGGCATGTCGGAGAGTGAAAAATATATTGCGTATACCAGAGCGTTGAAAGAACTCGCCGTGGTGGAATAAACAGACTGTGTAAAAATAAATTGCGCGGTGTGGAAAACTTTTTTCGTTAAAACATTTGAAAAAACGAAAAAAACGTGTTATAATAAGGTTAAAATGGTATATTATGGCGAAAATTGACCTTTTTTTAGGGAATAGTTGTCGTAATATCGTAAGATTGAGGAAAAAATGGCAGAGAAGAAAAAGAATGACGTAACAGCAAAAGACGAATACAGCGCCAAGAACCTGGAAGTATTAGAGGGCTTGGACGCGGTTCGTATGCGTCCGGGTATGTACATCGGCTCGACGGGTATCAAGGGATTACACCATATTTTATGGGAAATCGTAGATAACGCCATCGACGAGGCGGCAAACGGCTACGCAAACAGAGTAAAGGTAACGCTGCATACAGACGGTAGCGCTTCAGTGGAAGATAACGGTAGAGGTATTCCCACCGACATTCACCCGAAAGAAAAGGTTTCGGGTGTTCAGCTTGTCTTCACGAAGCTGCATGCAGGCGGTAAATTCGGTCAAGGCAACTACGAGTATTCGGGTGGTTTGCACGGCGTAGGCGCGTCGGTTACGAATGCGCTTTCTGAATGGTTGACCGTTGAGGTTTGCCGCAATAAGCGTATCTATAAGATGAGCTTCCATTCCCATTTCGGCACGGGAAAAAATAAGAATAAAATCATTTCGGGTGATCCGGACGGACCTTTGGAGGATACGGGGGTAAGAACCAGCCGTCAAGGGACAAGCATTCGTTTCAAGCCTGACGAAAGAGTATTTTCGGAAACGCAGTTTGATTTGGATACGGTGGAAGAACGTCTTCGTCAGCTGGCATTCTTAAATCGCGGCGTAGAAATTACGTTGATTGACGAGCGTATCACGATGGCGGACGCAAGACGCACGCGTATGTTGCTTGCAGGCGACGAGCCGGAAGAAGGGGAAGAAACGTCGGCGGAGGAAGGAACGGAGCTTGAAACGCTGGAAGAAACCTTCAGCGAAGGTCAGCAATCCCTCTTTGGCGAGTTGGACGAGTTGGCTTTAGAAAGCGAACCCTATCGCATTGTATTCAAATATGACGGCGGTATTTCCGATTACGTAAAAAGTCTTAACGAAGGGAAGAGAAAACTGTATGCGCAGCCTATTTACTATAAGGCGACGAAAAACGATATTCAGGTGGAATTTTCCATTCAGCATACGGGCGAATACAGAGAGAGTATGTTCTCGTTCGTCAATAACATTCCCACGCCGGAGGGCGGTTATCACGAAATGGGATTCCGTTCGGGGCTTACGAGAGTATTGAACGAATACGCAAGAAGCAACGGTTTCTTAAAAGAGAAAGACGCAAACTTTCAAGGCGACGATTTCAGTGAAGGCTTGGCGGTAGTACTTTCCATCAAAATGGCAAACGTACAGTTTGAAGGGCAGACGAAAACCAAGCTCGGTAACACGGAAGCCCGTCCTGCGGTAGAAGCGACGGTCATTGAAGGCTTTAATGCATTCAAGAACGTTCGCGGCTATAAAAAGACGATGGAAGAAATCATCAAAAAGGCGCAAGGCGCGGCGAAGTCTCGTATTGCGGCAAAGACGGCAAAGGACAACGCAAGGGCGAAAAACAGCATCGACGGCTTAACGCTGATAGGGAAGCTGGCTTCCTGTTCGGGTAGAAAACCTGAACTCAACGAAATGTTTATCGTTGAGGGGGATTCCGCAGGCGGTACGGCAAAACAAGCTCGTGTAAGGCAGTTCCAGTCCATTCTTCCGCTTAGAGGTAAACCCTTAAACGTAGAGAAGAAGAAGCTGTCTCAAATTTTGGAAAATGAAGAAATCCGTACGATGATCAGTGCAATCGGCGGTGGTATCGATCCCGATTTCAAGTTGGATAAAATCAATTACCATAAGGTAATTATTCTTTCGGATGCCGACCAAGACGGTATGCACATTCGCTGTATTTTGTTGACGTTCTTCTTCCGTTATATGCGTCCGCTTGTCAACGCAGGCCACGTATATATCGGTATGCCACCTCTTTATAAGGTATATAAAGGGGATAAGGTGGAGTACGCCTATGACGATAAAGAGCTCGACGAAAAGATTGAAAAGCTGGGAAAAGGCTGTCAATTACAGCGTTATAAAGGTCTTGGCGAAATGAACTCGGATCAGCTTTGGGAAACGACCATGAATCCTGCTACGAGAAACTTGATTCAAGTTACGGTAGAGGACGCGGCGAAAGCGGAACGCATGATCACGACGCTCATGGGCGATAAGGTAGAAGGCAGAAAGGAATTCCTTGCAAAATATGCAAATTTCGATAAGAAAGACGGCTTTGTAGAAAGACGTAAGAAGACGGAAGAAAAGAAGGAGGAAGAATAAGATGGCGAGAAAGAAAAACGAGCCTGAAATGATTGAACCGCAAGGTCAATTATTTATTGAACCTCTTGAAAAAGTATTGCATTCTTCCATGCTTCCGTATGCGGAATTCGTTATTCTCGATAGAGCGCTGCCTCGTGTGGAAGACGGCTTAAAACCTGTACAAAGACGTATTCTTTATACCATGAAAGAAATGGGCTTAACGCCCGATAAACCGCATAAAAAGAGTGCGCGTATCGTTGGGGATTGCATGGGTAAATATCATCCTCACGGCGATAGCTCGGTATACGATGCGATGGTGCGCATGGCACAGGATTTCAACATGGGGAAAACCCTGATCGACGGACACGGCAACTATGGTTCGGTTGACGGTGACCCTGCGGCTGCAATGCGTTACACAGAAGCGAGAATGCAGCCTTTGGCGTTGGAGCTTTTGCGTGATATCGACAAGGAAACGGTAACCTTTTCCCCCAACTTTGACGATAGCTTGGAAGAACCGGACGTCTTGCCCGGTCGATTCCCCAACTTGCTTGTCAACGGCGCATCGGGTATTGCTGTCGGTTTGGCAACGAATATCCCTACGCATAACTTAGAAGAAGTCATCAACGGCGTTGTTGCTTATATTGACAACCCCGCAATTTCTTTGGAAGAGATGATGGAATATATTCCTTCTCCCGATTTCCCTACGGGCGGCTTGATTATTGCAAACGAATTAATTCAAGCCTATAAAACAGGTAGAGGTAAAATCACACTGCGTGCGAAAATTGCGGTAGAAAAGACGGACAGCGGAAAGACCAACCTTATTATTACCGAGCTTCCTTATCAAGTCAATAAAGCGCAATTACTTCGTAAAATCGTCGATCTTCGTGAAGAGAAGAAAGAGGAGCTCGCAGGACTCGATCACGTAACGGACGAATCGGATAGAACGGGTATGCGCGCCGTCATTCGTATCAAGAAAGACGCCGATCCCGATGCGATTTTGAAATGCTTGTATAAGTATACCGATTTGGAAGTAACGTTCGGTATCAATATGGTCGTAATCGCAGACGGTAAGCCGCAACAGCTTGGTTTGCTTGACGTGATTCGTCATTACGTGAAGTATCAACAGAAAGTCATCAAGCGTAGAACAGCGTTCGAACTTGCGCAAGCGCAGGCAAGATGCCATATCTTGGAAGGCTTGATTATTGCGGTACAAAATATAGACGAAGTGATCGCGATTATTAAGAAATCGGATAGTACAGCGGACGCAAGATCGAAATTGATGGCGCGTTTCGAGATTTCCAAAGAACAAGCGCAAGCGATTTTGGATTTAAAGCTGTCCAGATTGACGAAGTTGGAAATTTATAAGCTTGAAAACGAGCTGAAGGAATTGAAGAAGCTTATCAAAAAGCTTACGGCGATTTCCAAGAGTGGTGATTTGCAGTTGCAAGTGGTCAAAGAGGAAATCACGGAAATCAAAAATGCATATCCTTCGCCCAGAAAATCCCGTTTGGTATTCACGCGCGACGAAGCGGACGGATTGATTGCAACGGCAGCGGAAAAGAAGCCCGGCGTACCCTGTATGCTTGCGTATACGGCGGACGACTGCTTTAAAGTGCTGACGGGTAAGCAAGTGGAGGCTTTGGAAAAACCGATCGATGGAAAGTTCAAGCCGCAGCTTATCGCGACGAAACTCTTAAAGACGAAGACGGATAAACGTGTCTTTGCCTTTACCAACTACGGTAATTGCCATAAGATTGATCTTTCTGATCCCGATTTGGAATGCAAGCTGAGCGACGAAGGGCTTACCTTAAAGGATCTCAGCAAAGATGCGGAGACGGGTGAAAAAGTGGTTGCTATGTTTGAGGTGGGTGAACGCTTGCCTTACGGTAGCTTAATGTTCTATACCAAGAAAGGTATGATCAAGAAGTCTGACTGGTCGGAATACGAACAGAAGAAGGATTGCTTCCAAGCGGTAAAACTCAACGAAGAAGATGAGCTCATCGGCGTGGAAGAGGATTTGAATCCTGACGATACCATCATCATTGTTACGAAAGAGGGTATTTGCCTCAATGCGATGAAGGACGATATTCCCACGCAGGGCAGAATCGCAACGGGTGTACGAGGTATCATGCTTCGTGAGGGCGATTGCGTTGTTCTAATGACGCAAATCAGCGAGGAAGGCGAAATTATTATCGCCACCACAGAAGGGAAATTTAAGAAAGTCATCGCCTCGCAAATCGAGCCCTCGAAGCGTTATAAGAAAGGCTCTATGATCGTTTCTTTGAAGGACGGCGCTAGCGTCTTGACGGCGGCGTACGTAACGATGCCGTATATGCTTGCGGTAGAAGAAAAGAATCACGCGGTTAGCGAATTGTCCAGTGAAGACATCTTCATTTCGGTACAAAGCGCAAGAGCGAAGAAGATCAGTCGCTATGCGGAGGATTCGATTTTGCAGGTAATCCCTATGCCTTACAAAAAAGGGGAATAAACAGCTAAAATCAGTTATAACCTCTTAAAAACCGACATAGAATATTCCGTAACCATTTAACGGAGGTCGGGGATTTGTGGGAATATATTGAAGAAAGAGCAATTCAATGTGCGGAATATATCGTAGAGACGGGTTGTACCGTCCGTGCGTGTTCCGCACATTTTTCTATCAGTAAATCAACGGTACATAAAGACGTTTCCGAACGGCTGAAATATATCGATGCGGATTTATACGAACGTACGCGTAAAGTGTTGGAATTAAACTTAAGCGAGCGTCATATCCGCGGCGGTATCGCTACACGGGAAAAGTACGTAGAAAAAACCAAAAGTCAAAAAAATCAAGGGAAGAAAGAGTAATCGCTCTTTCTTTCTTTTTAGTTTTTTCTTTAGATTGCTTGTATTTTACGGACAAATATGCTATGATAAGTAAAATGTAATATCTAAGGAGCAGGTATGAAAAAGATAGCGGTAATCGGTTTGGGTATCATCGGCGGTTCGATTTGCGGAGCGCTGACAAAGGCAGGATATACGGTGGACGGTTTTGGCAGAAGCGATACTTCCGTAGAATTTGCTTTGCAGGCAGGGTATATTCACGCGAAGGGCAATGATATCAGCGAATACGACGTCGTGTTTTTGGCTGTACCGCCTCAGGCGACGTTGGATTATCTCGATAAGGCAAATTTTAAGGACGGCGCTTTGGTAACGGATATTTGCGGCGTAAAGGAATTGCCTGAAAAGGTTGTTTATTCGAAAAAGCGGAACTACCGCTACGTAGGGATTCATCCTATGGCAGGGAAGGAGACTTCGGGCATTGCCTCGGCAAGCGTTGATTTATTCCATGGGGCAAACCTGATTATTACGCACGCGGCGCAAACGAGGGAAGAAGACGTTGCTGAAATTAAAGAATACGCTGCGGCAATGCGTTTTGGGAAAATCGTCGAATGCACGGCGGAAGAGCACGATAAAAAAATTGCGCTCACCTCACAGTTGGCGCATATCGTGTCCAATGCCTACGTAAAGAGTCCACAGGTTAAGCAATGCGACGGTTTTACGGGCGGCAGTTTTCAGGACATGACGCGTATCGCCGGCGTTGATGAAAAAATGTGGACGCAGCTTTATATGAGCAATCAAGAATATATTTTGGCGGAATTGGATGGGCTTATCTCCCATTTATCGGTATACAGAGAAGCCATCAAAAATGGGGATGCGGAATCGCTTTCTGAAGCATTAAAAGAGGGCCGTTTAATACGCGAAACCATCAAACGCGGCAACGATTAAAAGGAATTTTTGATTATTTTTCAAAAAGTTTCCATTTCGGGTTTACATTTTGTACAATATTTGATATAATCAATGTGAAAATCGTCGAAAGAGGTCGAAAAATCGGGATGAAACCGTGCGAACTGACAATTACAACCAACGTAGACGGGCAGGAAAATACAATTGTCCGTAAAGGGGAAATCGAGCTTTCTTCCTCCGTCGTGCGTATACGGTATAGAGAGGAAAACGCCATTGTTGACGTGCGTTTGCAAGGGGAAACCGCCAACGTTGAGCGTCAGGGAGATTATACCCTCAAATTGTGTTTAGAGCGTGGCAAGATTACAAACGGTGAAATTGGGATTGGCGGCGCTGGCGGCGCAATTCAAACGGTGACGCATAAAGTAGCGTACTCGGTTACAGAGCGCTCCTTGTTATTGTCGCTGCAATACGATTTGGTTATCGGCGGCGAGGTACAAAAGATGTCTCTGCGAATATTAGGAAGGGTACAAGCATGAAAATTACCTATTTAGGTCACGCGTGTTTTTTGATAGAAACACAGGCTGGCGTTACAATTTTAACAGACCCGTACACGAAGGTCGGCTATGAATTGCCGAAAGGCTTGATGGCGGACGTCGTATTGATAAGTCACGGGCATTTCGACCATAATTATGTAGAGGCGGTTGAGGGTGAGCCGCTTGTGATAGACAAGGCAGGCGTTTACGAAACGCACGGCGTTAAGATTATAGGCGAAGACAGCTGGCACGATCCCATGCGCGGCGCATTACGTGGCGCAAACGTCATGTTCTATATCGAAGCGGACGGTATATCGCTTTGTCATTTTGGGGATTTGGGTGAGGATTTGTCTCAAATTTCTCCTAAAAGCGTATTAAACGCCGATATTTGGCTGATTCCCATCGGCGGCACGTATACCATCGATAGCACGCAAGCCTGGCAATACATCGAAGCTTATCAGCCGAAATTTGTTATTCCCATGCATTACCGTCCTTTGGATGGCGCTTTGGATATTACGGACGCAAGCGGATTTTTACAAAAGGCAGAAAACGTTCTAACGTGCAAAAACGGACAATGGCAGATTGCTAAAACGACATACGGAACGCAAAAAACGACAGTGATTTACATGGAGCGATATAAAGCATAATGGCAGAGAAAAATTTTACAGAATTTAAATACGCTTGCAAAGAGTTTCTTGGCGGTTTGGCGCTGAATACGCTTCGTGCATACGGCAGGAAAATCGGGGTGGACAATCCCACCAAGGATAAGACAAAAGGAGTGCTTATCGCGGATATCGTTGCGGTTTTGGCAGGGGAGATTGCGCCGAAACCCCGTTCGAACCGCGGTGCTCCCGTTAAAAACGATTTTGTAGATCCAAAGGTGGAGGAGTATGTTCAAACCTTGCGCGTCTTATATGGGGTACCTTCTCCCCAAGAAAGCGGCGACGTTTTTGATTTTGATGCAAGATTAAAAAAAGTGAAAGAAACTCCTTTTGTGTTAACGGTGGAAGATCCAAACGCGAAAGAGTTGGAAAAGGATGGCATAAGGGAGATTTTTAAAGGACAGCTTGAGACGTTAAATAACGTTTCGATGTTATTGCCTTTGGATTGCAGTGATCCCGCCGTAAAAATTATTATCTCCGTGGATTTGATCCGCGCACACGATTTACGGGAAGGGGACGTCATCACCTGCTATTGTGAAAAGCGTCAAAATGCGTTGGTTGCAACGTCGATTTTGACCGTCAATGATTTGGTTTTAGGCACTTTCCGTCGCAATAAGTTTGACGAATGCATGGCGGTAGAGCCTCAAAAGCGTATGCATTTTTATAGTGGGAAAGAAAACGGAAGGGTATTACCGAAGTTTTTCGAGTGGATTTTGCCGTTTGGAAGAGGGCAAAGAGGTTTAGTTCTTGCGCCGCCGAAATCGGGGACGAGTACGTTGCTTTTGGAAATGGCGCAGGTTGCGATAAAAGAAAATAAGCAGCTGAAAGTGTTGACGTTGCTGGTGGATCAGTCGCCCGAAAGCATTATTCAGTTTAGAAAATTTATTAAAGCGGACAATTTATTGTATACAACGTATGAAGACGAGCCTTCTCGCCAAGTATTTGTGGCGGACTTCTTATTAAAACGCGCGAAACGTTACGCAGAAAACGGTAAAGACGTCTTGCTCATTGTCGATTCCTTCAATGCATTATCGAGGGCGTTTAACGACACCGAACAATCGGTTGGCGGTAAAGTATTAGCAGGCGGCTTAGAAAGCAAAACGTTGCAATATTTAAAGCGGTATCTTGGCGCGGCAAGATGCTTGGATAAAGGCGGTTCGATTACCATTTTAGGCGCTTTGGCGACAGATACGGGTAATCCTGCCGACGATTTACTCAAATCCGAGCTTTCCACGGTTGCAAATTTGGAAATCTATTTGGATGAGGAATTAGCAAAACGTCGTATTTATCCTGCGCTTGACGTTTCTTCCTGTGGAGGGAAATACACGGATAAGTTGGTCGGTTTCAGACAGTCATCCTTCAATGTATTTATCCACAGCGAATATTTGCCTAAGTACGGCGCACCAAAACTTTTCGAATTGCTGTCCGATTCGCCGGATTTTGACAGACTGGAACAGCAAGCGTATAAACAAATAAAAAAATAAAAATAAGAAATCAAAAAACGGGGAATTTTTGTCAAAAAATCCTCGTTTTTTTGTTAAAAAGTATTAAAGTATTTTATTTTTCAATAGCAAAAATCGTTAAATTTACTTGACATTCCCTAATTTTAAGGCAAAAATCGCTTTTCCATATCTTGTATCTATAAGTTTTTCCTATACCATATTTTGTGTTCAGTTGCTTGACTTTGGCACAAGATATGGTATAATAGTAAAGCACGAAAAACGGCACGTACACAATATATTGTGTTATAGACGGTAGATTTAACGCAAGATATTGTTTTTTTTCGATAGATTTGTTTTCACATAAGATAGAAGGAAGAAGTTAGGGGTTAGAGACATGAAAGAAATGAAGATTATTAAGAGAAGTGGAGAGGAAGTTGTATTTGATAAGGAGAAAATCGCTGGGGCGATTCGAAAGGCTAATAATGAAGTAGCGGATAGAGACCGTATATCCGAGGGGGCTTTGCAGGCCATTGTTGACGTAGTTACCGAGCAGTGCGCCAATTTAGGCAGAGCGCCTCACGTAGAAGAAATCCAGGATATGGTGGAAAACCGCTTGATGGCAACGCTTTGTTTTGCGTTGGCGCGTAAATATATTACCTATCGTTATAACCGTGCGCTTGTTCGTAAAGTAAACACGACGGATGCGCAGATTTTGTCGTTGATCGAATGTAACAACGAGGAAGTTAAACAGGAAAATTCCAATAAAAATCCCACGGTGAATAGCGTTCAGCGTGACTATATGGCAGGCGAGGTTTCCAAGGACCTTACTCGTCGTATTTTATTGCCGAATGATATTGTAACGGCGCACGATCAAGGGTTGATTCACTTCCACGACGCGGATTATTTCGCTCAGCATATGCACAATTGTGACCTTGTCAATTTGGAAGATATGTTACAAAACGGAACGGTTATTTCCGGTACGCTGATTGAAAAGCCGCACAGCTTTTCTACTGCTTGTAATATTGCAACGCAGATTATTGCGCAGGTTGCGTCCAACCAGTACGGTGGCCAGAGTATTTCTTTGACGCACCTTGCTCCTTTTGTGGAAATCAGCCGTAAAAAGATTCGCAAAGAAGTGGCGGATGAATTGAAAGAACTCAACGCTACGGAAGAGCAGATTGCAGCCATCGCAGAAAAGCGTCTTCGCGATGAAATCAAGAGGGGTATTCAAACGATCCAATACCAAGTTGTAACCCTTTTGACGACCAATGGTCAAGCGCCTTTTGTGACGGTATTTATGTACTTGAATGAAGCGCGTAACGAGCAGGAAAAAGCAGACCTTGCATTGATTATTGAAGAAACGTTGCGTCAGCGTATTATGGGCGTTAAAAACGAGGCCGGCGTTTGGATTACGCCTGCTTTCCCGAAGCTGATTTACGTATTAGAACCCGATAATATTTCCGAGGAACAGCCGTATTGGTATCTTACGGAGCTTGCCGCAAAATGTACGGCAAAGCGCATGGTTCCCGACTATATTTCCGAAAAGAAAATGTTGGAATTCAAGGTGGATAAGAACGGCGAAGGACATTGCTTTACTTGCATGGGCTGCCGCAGCTTCTTAACGCCTTACATAGATGAAAACGGTAAGCCGAAATATTACGGCCGTTTCAACCAAGGCGTTGTCACAATCAACCTCGTAGACGTTGCGCTTTCTTCGGGTAAAAATGAAGCGAAATTCTGGGAAATCTTCGACGAGCGTTTAGAGCTTTGTTATCAAGCATTGATGGAACGTCACAACCGTTTGAAGGGTACTCTTTCCGATGCAGCGCCTATTTTGTGGCAGTACGGTGCGCTCGCTCGCCTTGAGAAAGGGGAAAAGATTGATAAATTGCTCTTTGGCGGTTATTCTACAATCTCTCTTGGTTATGCAGGCTTGTATGAATGCGTGAAATATATGACGGAAAAATCGCATACGGATGAAGAGGCGAAGCCGTTTGCTTTGGCGGTTATGAAGCACATGAACGACAAGTGCAAGGAATGGAAGGAAAAGGAAAATATCGATTTCTCCTTGTACGGCACGCCGCTTGAAAGTACGACGTATAAATTCTCGAAATGTTTGCAAAAGCGTTTCGGTATTATTCCCGGCGTAACGGATAAGAGCTATATCACCAACAGCTATCACGTACACGTTTCCGAAGAAATCGACGCGTTTAAGAAACTTTCGTTTGAAAGCGAATTTCAGCAGTTATCTCCCGGCGGTGCTATCTCGTACGTAGAAGTTCCCAACATGCAGGATAATATTCCTGCCGTGCTTTCCGTTATGAAATTTATCTATGAAAATATCATGTATGCGGAATTGAACACGAAGAGCGATTACTGTCAGGAATGCGGCTACGACGGTGAAATTCAGGTCATCACGGACGAATCGGGGAAACTCGTATGGGAATGCCCGCATTGCCATAACCGTGACCAAGCAAAGATGAACGTCGCAAGACGCACCTGCGGCTACATCGGTACGCAGTACTGGAACCAGGGCAGAACGCAGGAAATCAAAGATAGGGTATTACACCTTTAATGAATTACGCAACGATTAAATGGACGGATATTGCAAACGGCGAAGGCGTGCGAATTTCGCTGTTCGTATCCGGTTGCACCCACCGTTGTAAAAACTGTTTCAACGAAGTGGCTTGGGATTTTTCCTATGGAGATCCCTTTGACGAAAAGATACAAAACGAAATCCTCGAAGGCTTGAAATCGGGATATATCGCAGGGCTTTCTCTGCTTGGCGGAGAGCCGTTAGAGCCCGAAAATCAAGCGGCCTTATATCCTTTTATCAAGGAAGTAAAAAGCAGATTCCCCAATAAAACGATTTGGTGTTATACAGGTTTTATTTGGGATGTGGAAAGCGGCGTTTTGACGGCAAGCCATAAAAATACTGCGGTTACCAAGGATTTGATTTCCATGTTCGACGTTTTGGTCGATGGGCCTTACGTGGAGGAATTAAAGGATATTCGTTTGAAATTCCGCGGCTCTTCCAATCAACGTGTGATTGACGTGCAAAAATCTATTGCCCAAAAGGATTATATATTGTATTTAGACTAAATCCATCGCATACAATAACGTATGCAGATGGATTTTTTTTATAAAAAACGGTGGATTTATATACTCTTTAGTCAGATTTTTGTTGGAAGTTTCATTCTATTTTTGGCATATTCCGCATTTATGGCGCGCGTAGAAAGCGTATATCACGGTAGAGCCTTTTATTTCCTAGTAACAGAGGCAAATTCCGTTGCGGTTGGCAGTTGGGACGCTCGTTTAAACGGAGGCGCAGGCTACCCATTGTCCGTGAATAATGAAACGTGTATTGTCATGTCGGTGTATTTGAACGAAGAGGATTGCAAGAATGTATTGACGGCATTGCAAAATACTGGAGAGGACGTCTCGTTGATTGCCTATCAAGCAGAGCGCTTGTATTTCAAATCAAAAGAAGCAAAACGGAACAAAGATGGGTATATCGGCGCATTCAATAGCCTCTATGGTGCAATATCCGTTTTGGAACAAATGATCAATAGGCTAGATGGGGGTATGACCCAAGCGGCGTGTCAACGAACTTTAATGCAACTTGTAAAAGTGTTGGAATACAACGCAGCGGCGTATCAGGAAAGTTTTCCTGCCTATGCGCAGGTGTGTAAAGTTGCTGGAAAAAGACTGCATTTTATAGCAGAAAATACTGTATATACGAAAGATTTGCGATATGCATTGTGTGATTTAGCGATAAAATATCTTAAATTGACAAAGCTATTTGCATTATGAAAATAAATTTTCTCAAAAAGTATAAAAAAATTGAAAAAACAGCAATAAAATGCTTGCTTTTTTCTTTTTAATTCAGTATAATGAATAAGCTGTTCCATGCGAATGGACGCTACTGTGGCTCAGTCGGTAGAGCAGCTGATTCGTAATCAGCAGGTCGCCGGTTCAAGTCCGGCCAGTAGCTCCAAAAAATATCCAACCTCAAGCGGGGTTGGATATTTTTTTTGCTTTTGTAAATCTGGACGGACTTGAGGGTGGGAGCCGTTTTGCGAGAGCAAAACGCTTTGCCTTGTGCGCTTGGATAACGGATAATTTGATGGCAAAGTCGGCAATTGATAATTGCCGAGCGGGGCGTCTCCGCTAAAGGAACAAGTCCGGCCAGTAGCTCCAAAAAAATACCTGTCTTTCAAAGGCAGGTATTTTTTTTCTGATTTGTGTATGCCTGGACGGACTTGAGGGTGGGAGCCGTTTTGCGAGAGCAAAACGCTTTGCCTTGTGCGCTCGGGCGTTTTTTCTTATATAAACATATTTTTATTACGGCTTTGCGGATATAAAAGGAAATAAACGTTTTCCGCAAAACTATCAATTTCGTAGACGGACTTTGCAACGTCGGATAAAGCGTTTTCATCATGTGCACGGGCGAGAATGGGGAAGTTGCTCTCCGCTAAAGCGGATAATATGTCGCTACGCTCTTTCTTTGCCGCCAAAATACGAAGATATAAGGGAGCGCTAAGACTTTCCCGAATCAGTGTTTCCTCGATTTTTAAGAGGTTTTGCAGGGCGATTCTACGTATTCTTGACGAGGTATATCTTGCGGAAGTTAACGTTTCCGTTAAGGGCGCGGCAAGAAGCGCCGCTTTTTTTAATGCATTTTCCAGCCCTTCGCTGCAATCGCAAACGTTTGCAATTTTCGTTAAGGGGCGTTCGATTATAGCGAACTTTTCCAAAGTTTCCAAACGGTTTTCAAGGTAATTGGGCAAATCTTTTTTCACGTAATCGGGAAGATTGCTCGTCAGCACGTTCCCTTGTTGTATAGCGTTACGGATAGCGCTCGCAGAAGAAAAGTTTTCTGCCAGTTTATCGCTATTATAGCCTTCGCCCATTCTTTGAATGGGTAAAATATCGATATTTGCGCCTTTATCTAAAAGGGCTTTGGTGTATTCCAGTCCCAAGATATTGTTAGGGGAAGAGAGGAAGTTCTCGTCGATAAGCCCTGCCCAGGCTTTAGTGCGCGCCTTTGCATAGCTCATGCCGTCGCCAACGTATTCCTTGATTTTTGCAGAAACAGAAGGGGGTTCGTGGTTGAGAAGTTCTGCTGCCTTAAAAAACAAGTCTTTATCTGCATTTTCTGCACCGAAACAAAGGGTAGTGACGGAGGGGATTGAAGCAAGGAGAGAAACCGCGCCTTTGGCGAAAAGTTCTGCATTGGAGGTAGCGAATACCGTCGGTAATTCGATTACGGCGTCCGCGCCGCCAAGTACGGCGTGTTTAGCGCGCACAGACTTATGCAATACAGCGGCTTCTCCGCGTTGTACGAAGTTTCCACTCATAATGCAAAGGATTGCGTCCGCGCCCGAACGCTTTTTGGCTTCCTGCAACTGGTATAAATGTCCGTTGTGGAAGGGGTTGTATTCGCAAATTACTGCACAAATTTTCATATTATTTCTTTTCATTCCCTTTACATTGAAAAAAATGTGTGTTATAATAGAAATGACGGTTTTATGTACGTCAATATATTTATTATACACGAAAATTAAAAATAAATAAAGCATTTCACGTTTATGAGGAGTAAATTATGGGAAATATTCTTGATGAAATCAAATCGAAAGCGAAAGCGCTTCAAAAAACCATCGTACTTTGCGAAGGTGAGGATTCGAGAGTCGTAAAAGCGGCCGCGGACGCAACGAAAGAGGGCGTAGCAAAAATCGTATTGCTCGGCAACGAAGCGGAGATTAAGGCTGCGAACCCCGACGTAGATTTAACGGGAGTTACCGTTATCGATCCGTTGACGTCGGAAAAGCTTCCTGAATATAATGCAAAACTTTGCGAACTCCGCGCGTCGAAGGGCATGACGCCCGAACAGGCGGCGAAGCTTTTGACGGATGGCACGTATTTCGGCGCTATGATGTTGAAGATGGGGGACGTTGACGGTCTTGTTTCTGGTGCTTGCCATTCTACGGCGAATACTCTTCGTCCCGGTTTGCAAATTATCAAAACGGCAAAGGGTGTTTCCTCCGTTTCCAGTTTCAATCTTATGATTTGTCCTCCGCAGGGAAATCAGTATTGTCCCGACGGCATGGTATTTTTTGCGGATTGCGGCTTGAACCCTACGTACACCAGTGAAGGCTTGGCAGAATGCGCTATTGCAACGGCGAATTCCGCAAAGGCGATTGCAGGTATCGAGCCCAAAGTCGCTATGCTTTCCTTCTCGACGATGGGCAGCGCAAAGCACGATAACGTTACAATGGTAGCGGAAGCGGTAAAGATTGCAAAGGAAAAAGCGCCCGAGCTTAAACTGGATGGCGAATTACAGTTTGACGCAGCAATCGTA
The DNA here is from genome assembly GCA_045594025.1 of Candidatus Scatosoma sp. Lineage (GTDB taxonomy): Bacteria > Bacillota > Clostridia > Christensenellales > Borkfalkiaceae > Scatosoma. Next base: position 46,677 of record JAZNXS010000003.1, on the reverse strand, counting down.
CCTTCCGTAGCAGCTTTGAAAGCGCCCAATTCCGATGTCGCAGGTAAAGCAAACGTATTCATCTTCCCTGATTTGCAGGCTGGAAATATCGGCTATAAAATTGCGGAAAGACTTGGCGGTTTCATGGCAGTAGGTCCTATTTGTCAAGGTTTTGCAAAGCCTTTGAACGACTTGTCCAGAGGTTGTAAATCGGAAGATATTGTAGCGGCAATTGCAATCACTGCATTGCAGACGCAGCTTTAATTAGAGGTATTAAAACATGAAAGTTCTTGTAATCAATTCAGGTAGTTCTTCCTTGAAATATCAGCTTATTGATATGGAAACGGAAGGCGTTATCGCAAAAGGTACTTGCGAACGTATCGGTATAAACGGTTCTAAGCTTACGCATAAAGCAAAAGGGCAGGAATTTGTTTTCGAGCAGGAAATGCCCGATCACAACGTAGCCGTTGCGCTCGTATTAAAAGCGTTGACGGATGAAAACTCCGGCGTGCTTTCCTCGATGGATGAAATCGAAGCGGTAGGTCACCGTGCGGTCGCTTCTGGGGAAGTGTTCAAGAAAACGACGCTTGTTACCGAAGATACCATTGCGAAAATGGAAGAATTGTGCGATCTTGCGCCTTTGCATAATCCTGCGGCGCTCATCGGGGTAAAGGCTTGCCGCGCGGCAATGCCCAAAACGCCCATGGCATTCGTCTTTGATACCAGTTTCCATTTTACCATGCCCGATTATGCCTATATGTATGCAATCGATTATAACGATTACGAACAGTACAAAATCCGTCGTTATGGGTTCCACGGCACCAGTCATAAGTTTGTTTCGCAGGAAGCGGCTAAATACTTGGGCAAGAAGCCTGAAGACTTGAAGATTATCACCTGTCATCTTGGCAACGGCTCGTCGATTACGGCAGTCAACGGCGGTAAGAGTGTGGATACGTCCATGGGCTTTACGCCTTTGGCAGGCGTGCCTATGGGGACGAGAAGCGGTGATTTGGATTATGCGGCGGCTGAATATTTGGCAAAGAAAAAGGGCTGGGACATTTCCGAAGCGCTTACTTACCTCAATAAAAAGTGCGGTATGGCAGGGGTATCCGGTGTTTCCAGCGATTTCAGAGATTTGACAGCGGCATGCAATAACGGGAATGAAAGAGCAAGACTTGCTTTGGATATGTTCTCGTATGCCTGCAAGAAATATGTCGGCGCATATGCAGCGGCTATGAACGGCGTTGATTGTATTGTATTTACCGCAGGTGTTGGCGAAAACACGCCTTGCGTACGCGCGGCAATCTGTGAAAACATGCAATATTTGGGGCTTACTATTGATGGGGAAAAGAACTTGGAAAAGAACAACGGCGCGATTCGCGATATCACGGGCGCGGATTCCAAGGTCAAGGTTTTGATTATCCCTACCAATGAAGAACTTGTAATTGCAAGGGAAACCGTAGAATTATTATAAAATTTCAAAAATTTCCCTCGAAAAAAGTTGACAAACCTTTAGAAATATACTATAATTGCCTAGTCGGTTTTATGATGATAATTGATGTTAGAAAACTCAATGCGCAAAAAAAGTACTTTGGTAGCATGGAATTTGAGTATTCCGCGCCGGAGAACTTAATCGAAATTCCGCTTGTGAAGTTTGCGTCTTTAGTGAAAGTCGTATTCGAGTACGATTTATACGAAGATGATTCCCTTGAAATCAAAGGAACGGTTTCTTACAAACTTGAGGGGCAATGCTCCCGATGCTTGAAGGAAGCGAAAGCGGACGTCGTCGGCGAGCTGGACGCTTATTTCCAACCTTGTAAGGATTACGAGGATTATGGATACGCGAACGGCGTGATCGATTTAAAGAAAGCTGTAGATGATGCGATTATGGCAAGTATGCCGTTTAGCATTTCCTGCGGAGAGGATTGCAAAGAGATTTCTTACAACGGCGAAACCGAACGTTAAGTGAAATTGAAAGAAAAAAAACAAGAGGTGTTAATATGGCAGTACCTAAGAGTAAACAATCGAAGAGCAGAACGAACAAGAGATTCGCAAACTACAAAGCAACGGCAGCAACGATCGTTGAATGCCCTCATTGCCACGAATACAAGGAAGCACACAAAGTGTGCAAGAACTGCGGTTATTATGACGGCGTAGAAGTAGTGGCTCAAAAAGAAGAAAAGAAAGACTAACTTTTCATCTGATGCGTATCATCAGACGGGTGGCTTTTAAGCACCCGTCTTTTTGCGTTTCAAGCAATTTTTTTCTAATTAAAAAATCTTTGTAACAACCCGAGCTTCATTTCTTGACTTTTGATATAAATTTTTGTATAATGTTAGTATATGCTAACGGAGGATTTTCCTTTAGCAATTTGGAGAACAAAGAATGAAAGAAAAATTTTCAGTGACGGGGATGTCTTGCGCTGCGTGTTCGGCGGGCATCGAACGAACTCTTCAAAAAATGGAGGGGGTACGTTCGGTGAACGTTTCGTTGATGGGCGAATGCATGACGGCTGAATATGACGAAAATGTGATTTCCCGTGAAAATATCATACAAATTGTCATGGATTTAGGCTATGGCGTTTCTATTTATGACGAAAACGTTTTAAAAGCGCGCGAACCTCAGCCGGAGCTTTTGAAAAGACGGTTTTGGTTGTCTTTGATATTCTTGCTTCCGCTGATGTATTTTTCCATGGGGAGCATGATTTCTTGGTTACCGCAACCAAGCGTTAAAATCGGCGTAACGATACAAATGCTGTTGGCGTTAGCTGTCATTATTGTTGATTTCAAATTTTTTACCAGCGGCACAAAAGCGCTTTTAAAGGGCGTTCCTAATATGGATACGTTGGTAGCGATGGGTTCGGCGGTTTCCTATTTATATAGTTTTGTGTATACGATTTTGCTGTATTTTGGGAAAGTAGGCGAAAACGTGCATATGTTCTATGAATCGGCGGCGATGATTTTAACGTTGGTTACGCTTGGTAAGTGGTTGGAGGAAAAATCCAAACGCAAAACGGGCGATGAAATTGAAAAGCTTATCAAGTTGATGCCCAACACCGTTTTAGCGGAGCGCGGCGGCGTGGAAGCAAAGCTTCCATTTTCCGAAATTATGAAAGGGGATATCCTCATTGTAAAGCAAGGGGAATACGTTCCCGTGGACGGTATAGTTGTAGAAGGACATGGTTTTCTCGATAGAGCTGCCATCACGGGGGAAAGTATGCCCGTGGAAGTGCAAGAAGGAGATAAAGTAACCGGCGCGGATATCGTAAAAAGCGGCTTTATCAAGGTTTTAGCGGAAAAAGTCGGCGCGGAAACAACCCTTTCTCAAATTGTAAAAATGGTAAAAGAAGCAGGGGCAAGTAAAGCGCCTTTGCAAAAAATTGCCGATAAAATCGCCAGTGTTTTCGTGCCTGCCGTTACAATGATTGCCATGGTCACTTTCGTAATTTGGTGGTGGGTTTCCAAGGATTTATCCACCGCTGCAAATTATGCAATCAGCGTATTGGTCATTTCCTGCCCTTGTTCGCTTGGTTTGGCAACGCCTGTTGCCGTAATGGCGGCAACGGGGCGCGGCATGGCGCTTGGCATTTTATATAAAGATGCTGAAGCGTTACAAAAAGCGAAGGACATCAACTGCGTATTGTTAGATAAAACGGCAACGCTGACGGTCGGAGAGCCGAAAGTGACCGATTTTACGGTTTATGAAGGGGATAAAGAGGAAGTTTTAGCGCTTACGGCGGCTATTGAAAGCCATTCCAGCCATCCTATAGCCGAATGTGTTCGTGTTTTTGCCGAGGCAGAGACGGAAAAACGTATCGAAATTACGTCGTATGCCTATGAAACGGGTAAGGGTGCGAAAGGAATTTACAACGGAACTATCTATTATTTAGGTAATCGCCGTTTGTTGGCAGGCGTTGAGGAGAAGAAGACCTATCAAGCGGAAAAGGAATACTCTAAGCAAGGTAAAACTGCTGTATTTTTAGCAACGGCTACAAAACTTTTGGCGGTGTTTGCGCTTGCGGATACGTTGAAAGCGGAAAGCAAGGACGCGATTGCGCAGTTAAAGGAAAAGCAAATTCGCATCGGTATGCTGACAGGCGATAATGAAAACGTCGCCAAGGCGATTGCTGAAGAGGTTGGCATCGACGATTACTTTGCCGAAGCTTTGCCCGAAGATAAGGCGCAAGCGGTGCAAAGAGTGCGCTCGGTAGGCGGTTTTGTGGCGATGGTCGGCGACGGAATCAATGACAGCCCCGCATTAAAAGAGGCAGACGTAGGCGTTGCGATGGGTAGCGGCACCGATATTGCAATCGATAGTGCAGACGTTGTTCTTTCGCGTGGAGATTTGCGTTTGGTAAATACCATGGTCGAGCTGAGTAAGGCAACGGTACGGAATATCAAGCAAAATCTTTTCTGGGCATTCTTTTATAATTGTATAGCAATTCCCGTAGCGGCAGGCGTATTTGCGTTTGCAGGGCTTTCGCTCAATCCTATGATCGGCGCGGCGTGTATGTGTTTAAGCTCGCTGTTCGTAGTGACGAACGCATTGCGGTTGACCGCCTTTGGAAGCGAGAAAAAGGTAGAAAAAACGGAGGAAAACGGTATGAAAAAGACGTTAAAGGTAGAAGGAATGATGTGTCAGCACTGCGTTGCGCACGTAACGAAAGCGTTGCAGGGCGTAGATGGCGTAAGCACTGTGGAAGTGAACTTGAAAAAGAAAACGGCGATAGTAGAGCTAGATAAGGAAGTTTCCAACGACGTCTTGACGTCGGCGATTACGGAAGCTGGTTATGAAGTGAAAAAGATTTTGTAAATTTGACAAAAGTCACGGCGGTATGACAAAATAAAACAGAAAAAACATATGCGCATATGTTATCATATCCTCAAATATCGGAGGTGAAATTATGTCGCAAATGTTACTTTTAGATAAACGCACGCAAAGTCTAATCGAGGATTACGTTCCCCAAGGGGAAATCTTAGAGGGCGTTGTGTGCTTTTTTTCTGTTTTTGCGGATTACACAAGGGTGAAAATCCTTTCCGCGTTGGCAATCAGCGAGCTGTGCGTTACCGATCTTTCCAGAATTTTGGAAATTAACCAAACGACAGTCTCTCATCAGTTGCGTTTTTTAAAAAGCGCAGGTATCGTAAAAAGCATTCGGCAGGGCAAAATTGTCTTTTACAGCCTTGTAGACGATACGATTAACGACGTTATTTTAAAAGGTATCGAGTTTTTAGGCTGTTAAACAGAGTTTTTTCCTCTATTCTCTTGCAAAATTTTGCATTTTGGTATATAATAATGTAGTATGAGTCATTTGAGAGAAAAACTCAATCTTCTTCCGGAAACCCCGGGGGTATACGTCATGCTTGACAAAGACGGAATCGTAATTTACGTGGGGAAAGCTCGCATTTTGAAAAACAGAGTGCGACAATATTTTCATACCTCGGCGAAGCCTGAAAAAGTGTCGGCAATGGTGGAGAATATCCACGATTTTTATTATATCATCACGCAGACGGAAATTGACGCCTTGGCGCTTGAAAATAATCTGATAAAGAAGTACAAGCCCAAGTATAATATCCTTCTCAAAGACGATAAGACGTATCCCTACATCAAGGTGCATACAAAAGAGGAATTTCCCCGTGTTTCCATAACGCGAAAAATTAAGAAAAAGGACGGGAAGTATTTTGGTCCGTTTATGGGTGGCGTACGCTGTGGAGAGTTGATTGACATCATCGGTTCTGTTTACAACGTGCGAAATTGTTCCGTAGCGATCGGCGAAAAGCCGAAAAAACCTTGCCTTGCCTATCATTTAGGGCGTTGTCTTGCGCCGTGTGCGCATTTGTGCACCAAAGAGGAGTATCAGATAAAGGTGAAAGAAACCCTCGCTTTCCTTGACGGGAACTACGAGGAAACGGAAAAGATTTTGCGAGATAAAATGCTTCGCTTTGCGGAAAACGAGGAATTTGAGCTAGCTATGCAGTATCGGGAAAAGCTGGCTATGTTATCCAAATTGAAACTCAAGCGAATCACTTCGTTAAATCGTGCGCTCAACGCAGACGTTATTGCTTTAAAGACGAATTTTATCTACTCGTCCATCAACGTACTTGTTACCCGTAGCGGTATTATGCAGGGCAGCACAAATTTCGCTTTGGAGGATAGCTCGTTTACCGAAGCGGACGCTTTAACGGCGTTTATCGCGCAATTTTATACAAATCATGAGCTCCCTGACGAGATTATCACGCAGGAGTTTTGCGAAAAGGAATTGTTAGAGAAATATTTCTTAGAACGCTTTGATAAGAGAGTGGAAATCATTTGTGCAAAACAAGGGGTGAAGCGGCAACTGTTGGATATGGCGGAGAAGAACGCTGCCGACTATTTATCCAAATCAATCGATAAGATTCGTCATAAGGACGATATGACCAAAAACGCATGCATGCGATTGAAAGAGGTTTTGGGGTTGAAAAAATACCCCAAGCGTATGGAATGCTATGATATTTCCAACATAAGCGGCGTTGATAAAGTCGGTTCGATGGTCGTATTTATCGATGGTGAAGCCGACCGCAGCAGTTACAGACGTTTTAAAATCAAAACGGTAGAAGGCGCAAACGATTATGCCTCCCATCAGGAGATGATGCGACGCCGCCTTGCTAAATTCGGCACGGAAGAGGAAGAACGTTTCCCTAAACCTGATTTGATCATTATCGATGGCGGCAAGGGGCAGCTTTCCGCGATCAAAGAGGTTTTTGACGAGTTTGAAATCACAGATATTGAACTCATTTCCTTGGCAGAACGTGAAGAAGAGGTATTTACGCTCTTTTCAGAGGAGAGCATTCGTATAGATCACCGCGATTACGCGCTAAAAATGTTGCAGCGCATTCGCGACGAAGCGCACCGTTTTGCGATTACGTATTTTAGAAGTCTGCATTCTAAGCGCAATTTGGCTTCCGTTTTGCAGGAAATCGAGGGAGTTGGGCCTAAGAAACGCAAGGCGTTGATGGAAAAATTTGGCACAATAGACAAAATTATGGGTGCTACAGAGGAGGAACTTGCGAAAACGCAAGGCATCGGCCCAGAGTTAGCGAAGAAAATCCGCAGCTATTTTAAGGAACAGTTATAATGGCACGTAAAATCAATTATCCTTTAATTATATCCGACTTTGACGGCACGCTTGTAAATGCAGACGGCAGCATTACGGAGAAAAATAAAGCGGCGATTGCAGAATATACCGCGGCAGGCGGCATTTTTGCGCTTTCGACGGGGCGTATGCCGGCTGGGATTTTGTCAAGAGCAAAAGAACTTGGCTTAAAAGGTATGGTGTCGACCTGTCAAGGCGGTATTATTGTGGATATTGAAACAAACGAAGTTGTATCCGAAGGCAGAATTCCTTACGAAACCACGCTGAAAATCGTGGAGAAGATGGAGGAAATGGGCTTACATATCCATGTTTACGATTTATGGGAATACTATTCGAACATGGATGATGAAGCGTTAAAGCTATACGAAAACGCTGTAAAATGCAAGGCGCAAGTCGTGGAGGACAAGCCGCTTTCGGCGTTCGTTAAAGAGAGAAAACTTGCCAGCTACAAAGTGCTTGCCATGGTATTGCCGCAGGATAACGAAAAGGTAAGAAAAGCCTTGGGAAACGAGTGTTTTGCTGGGTGTGTAGTTACGAGAAGCGCGCAATACCTTGTTGAAGTTGTCAACGCGAACTATTCCAAAGGCACAGCTGTGGAATTTTTGGCGAAATATTACAATATTCCCGTAGAAAAAACGGTTGCGGTAGGCGATCAGCTAAACGATTTACCGATGATTGAAAGGGCAGGGGTTGGCATTGCCGTTAAAAATGCCGATGAAGGATTAAAGTTACAGGCGGATCACGTCAGCGCATACACCAACGAGGAAAGTGCGATTGCCTACGTGATTGAAGAATTTGGCTTCACGAAAGAGTAATAGAAGTATGTTGGAAATTTTAGCACCTGCAGGGAATGCGGAATGCGCGGAAGCAGCGATTAACAGCGGCGCGGACGCCATTTATTTGGGGCTTGCCTCCTTTTCCGCCCGTCAAAGCGCAGAAAACTTTGACGAAGCGGCGCTTTTTGCTGTCTTGAAGCAAGCGCACTTCTGCGGGGTCAAGGTCTACGTGGCGATGAATACAATCGTCAAAGACATGGAATTAGGCGCTTTTTTTGAAAATCTTGTCAAAGTATGGAACGTGGGAGTCGATGCGATTATTCTCCAAGACATATTTTTAGGGAAACTTATCCATGAGCAGTACCCCGAAATCGTTTTACATTTGAGCACCCAAGCAGGGGTATGCAATACAGACGGCGCAAGGCTTGCAAAAGATTACGGTTTTTCCCGTGTGATTTTGGCAAGAGAAACGCCGCTTTCGGAGATTAGGGAGATTGCAAAAATCATTGAAACGGAAACGTTTGTGCAAGGGGCGCTTTGCACCTGTTTTTCCGGGCAATGTTATTTTTCCTCGTTCGCAGGGGGAAACAGCGGTAACAGAGGACGTTGCAAACAGCCTTGCCGTAAGCTGTACGCATACGATAGGAATGGGAATACGGAAAAGAATTACGCGTTATCCCTTTCCGATTTATCCGTGGGTGAGGATATTGAAAAATTGATAAGTGCCGGCGTAGTTTCTTTCAAAATTGAGGGAAGAATGCGCCGAAAAGAATACGTTGCGGCGGCCGTTCGGTACTACCGCACCCTACTCGATCATAAACAGGGCGCAATGGAAACGTTATCCGATTTGAAACGCACGTATAATCGAGGGAACTATACGAAAGGCTTGGCATTCGGGCAGGATAAACGCTTTTTATCCACGGCTATTCAGGGCCATATCGGCGAAAAGGTCGGCGTGGTAAAGGTGGTAAACGGCAAGTATTTCGTGGAGAGTAAATTCCGTCCTACACAAGGCGACGCGTTTAAAATTTTACGCGACGGAAGCGAGGTGGGCGGCGCCGTATTAGGGAAAGTAGAAAACAGAGGCTTCGTTCTCCTTTCCAAATACCGCTTGAAAAACGGCGACGGCGTATTCATAACGACGGATAACGCGGTAAATCAACGCGTTTTACAGGGCGAGCGCAAGCGTAAAATTTCCTTAAGCCTCTATTTTACTGAGGGCGAAAAGGCAATAATCGAAGGCGAAGGGACTAGGCTTGTTTCCGAAAACGTTTTGGAAACGGCGTCTGCGCGTCCTTTGACGATGGACGAGCTGAAGTCCTGCTTTTTAAAAACGGACGGATTGCCCGTCGAGGTTGTTTTTGAAAACGTAGTTGTAAACGGCAATATTTTTATTCCCAAATCGAAATTAAACGAACTGCGCAGAGCCTTTTATAATCGATTAACAGAAGACTTCGTTTATGGAGAAAGAACAAGATACGAATATCAGCCGATTTCCATTCCCCAAATGCAAGGAAGTCATGATAAAACGGCGGTTTTGGCTAGCGAATTTGAGGGCGTGCGTGCAGATATTGCCATTTATAAGCCCAACGATATAAAAGAAAGTCTTCCGCAAAGCTTTGTAAACGGTAGCTTTGAAAAATATCTCTATTATCCTGCATTTTGTACGCAGCAGGATAGGTTAGAATTAGAAAAGAGACTTATCGAAGGACAAATTGACGGTATTTATGCCGAAAATTACGGAGGCATTCTCTTCGCGCAGGAACACGGATTAAAGATTTTTGCAGGGACGGGGTTGAATCTGTTCAATTCCTGCTCGATAAATGTCTTTTTAAGCCTGAAAAACGCGGAATATTATGCGATTTCCAAGGAAGTCAATACGTTGGAAGGCAATTTGCTTTCGGGGGGAAAATCCTTTATTTTGACGTCTGGAAACGTAAAGATTATGGACCTTTGCTACTGTCCGTTTGGGAAAACCTGCTCATCTTGCGATAAAAAATCTGTCTACACGTTGACGGACGAAAACGGGCGCGTCTTCTCAGTAAGAAGATACTTGGGTGGAAACGGCGATTGTCGGTTTGAGGTATACAACTGCGCCGATTTGATCGGTCAAGGGTTAAAGAAGGCGGGAAAATTGTACGATTTGACTTTGGTGGAAGATAAAATCGGGGCGATTTCCGCGACAACGGATGAAGAACAGAAGAAAATCTACACAAACTATACTTCGGGGCATTTCAAACGGGGTGTGTTGTAAGAGGTTTATATGAATCAAAGAGCTATTGAAAAGACCGAATTGAATAAAATTCTCGCGCTCTCGGCAGAATTTGCTGTTTTAGACGGGGGAAAAGAGATGCTTTCGCGTCTGGAGCCGACTTCCGACGTCAAGCAGGCGAAAGAACGCCTGCGCCTTACGGAAGAATGCGTTAAGCTGTTATTCATACACGGTATCTCCAAAATCGAATATTTCCCTGCTTTTTGCGATGAGCTTGGAAGGGCGAAAAAGGGCTCGCCGCTTTCCTGCGGAGAGCTGTTAAAAGCGGAAAATCTTTTGCGCTCCGCACGTATTGCGCACACTTCCATTTCAGGGATCAACGACGAGGAAATTCAGACGGTGCGTATTTTATCCGATCGCATATATTATGATGCAAATTTGGAAGAGGACATCCGCACTAAAATTTTAAGCGATACGGAGGTGAGCGATTATGCCAGCGATAAGCTGTATACCGTTCGCCGTGAAATTCGTTTGTTGAACGAGCGTATTCGTTCTCGTTTAGCGGAGTATTTAACGGGTAGCGAAGGGAAATATTTACAGGACGGTATCATCACCATGCGTGATAATCGCTACGTGTTGCCCGTTCGCGCAGAATATAAGCGAAATATAAAAGGTTTTATCCATGATCGTTCCGCAAGCGGCGCTACCTTCTTTATCGAACCCGAAGAGGTTTTGGAAATGAATAACGAGCTTCGCTCTTTGCAAATGGACGAAAAAGAAGAGGTGGAGCGTATCTTGGGCGAGCTTTCTCGCCGCGTTGGATTTATGAGCGATGAGCTCGTCACGGATATTGAGGTTTTAGAAGAACTGGATAGCTATTATGCTAGGGCGGAATATGCCTATAAGCTTTCCTGCGTAAAGCCTGAAATCAACGGAGAGGGCTATATTGACATCGATCGAGGCAGACATCCGCTGATCGATCGGAAAAAGGTAGTCCCCGTTAGTCTTTCTTTGGGGAAAGAGTATCGTTTCCTTTTGATAAGCGGACCGAATACGGGCGGTAAAACGGTTACATTAAAGATGGTCGGGCTGTTTTGCTTAATGGCAATGTGCGGATTGTTTATTCCTGCAAAGCGCGCTGTGGTTTCCACGTTTGAGGAAATTTACTGCGACGTTGGCGACGCGCAAAGCATCGAAGAAAGTTTATCGACGTTCTCTTCGCACATTACGAATATCATCAATATCGTAAACGGCGCAAATCAGCGCAGTTTGGTTTTGATTGACGAGCTGGGCGGTGGTACCGATCCCGATGAAGGGCAAGCTTTGGCAAAGGCCATTGTTGCGCATCTTTTGGAAACGGGTTGCGCAGGGGTAGTTACCACGCATTACACCGCTTTAAAAGAGTTTGCTTTTGCTGCGCAAGGGATTGAAAATGCTTGTATGGAATTTGACGCCAACACGTTGCAGCCTTTGTACGTGATGCATATAGGGTTGCCTGGTTCTAGTAATGCTTTGGCAATTTCTCGCCGTTTGGGGCTGAAGGAAAGTATTTTGCAAGACGCGCTTTCTAATCTTTCCGAAGACGCGCAAAAATTTGAAAATATCGTGCGTAGCGCAGAGGAGAGCCGCATTCAAGCGGAAGAGGCTCTCCGAGAAACCAACCGCTTGAAAGCGGAATGGCAGGAAAAGCTTGTCACGTTAGAAAACGAGCGTGAAAAACTGAAAAATGAAAAGGAAAAACTGTACGTTTCGGCAAAAGCAGAATCCCGTCGTATCATTAATGAGAGGGCTTCAGAAGCGGAAGAGCTTTTAAGTGAAATCGAAGCTATCTTTGCCAAAGAGAGTATCTCCGAGGCGGATTTAATCAAGGCAAGAACGCTGAAAAACAAGCTGGTTGATAAAGTTTACGAGAGCGACTCTGACGAGGCGTATTCGCCTCAATATCTGCCCGTAACAGCCGATAAATTGAAAGTCGGCGATCACGTATTTGTGAAAAATACGGGGCAGGAAGGTACGGTGCAAAACGTGCGTGTAAATAAGGGGGAAGCAGAAATTCTTTGCGGAAATATTCGTATTCGCAGTAAAATTTCCGATTTATCGTTGGTAATTTCCTCTGGAAAGGCGCAAACTAATGCCAAGAAACCCAAATGGCAACAGCAAAAGGAGAAAGAAAAGGTGCAGCTGAGCAAGTCACTTGCGCCCAAAGCAATGCCTTCTTTGGAAATCAACGTCATCGGGTTGACGGTGCACGAAGCGTTGCCTGAGGTAGAGGCGTTTATCGATGCGGCTGTCATTGCAAACTTAGAAGAGGTTCGCATAGTACACGGTATGGGTACGGGGAAGCTCCGCGCAGGTATTCATGATTATTTGCGTACGCATAGAAACGTGGAAAGCTATCGCCTTGGAAAATACGGCGAAGGCGAAACGGGGGTAACTATCGTTAAGATTAAATAAATTCTGCATAACCGCGAAAAAAGAAAAATAGGATATAATAAAATCTTTTTTCGAGGTATGGGCATGAATATTCATTCAAACAGCCGTTCCATTCGTTTCAAGGTAGCAACTAATCTTGTGTTGGGGGTATTGATTTTTTCTGTCGGCGCGCTTTGTTTATCGCCTTTGGACGAAGGGGTGCAAACAAAGGGAAACGGCACGGAAATTTACCGCTGCGCCGAAGAAAATCCGTCAGGCATATCTTTGATGTTCAACGTATATTGGGGGACGGAAGAGGTATATGACATTTTGGATATTTTAGCTCGATACGAGGCAAAGGCAACCTTTTTTATTGGCGGTTGTTGGGCGGATGATAACGTGGACTGTTTAAAAGCAATTTTTGCGGCAGGACATGAAATCGGTAATCATGGGTATTTCCATAAAGACCACGATAAGTTGGATTTGGTCGGCAATCAAAAAGAAATTACCGATTGTAATCGCTTTATCGAGTTGGCTTTGGGGCAATCGCCCACACTCTTTGCGCCGCCTTCGGGCGCATATAATGACTATACATTACAAAGCGCAAACAGTTTACAAATGAAAACGATTTTGTGGTCTAAAGATACGATTGACTGGCGGGATAAAAACGCCGCGTTGATCTATACAAGGGCGACAAAAGACGTGAAAATCGGGGATTTTGTTTTAATGCATCCCATGTCGGCTACCGTCGACGCACTCCCTGATATTTTAAAATATTACGAAAATAATTTCTTGGAAACAGTTACTGTTTCTGAAAATTTACAAACAAAAGGATAACGCTACATATGGTATACGAAAAGAGATATGAAAATGGGCTTAGACTCGTAGTAAAACAAATGCAAGGCTTAATGTCTGTAACGATGGGTATTCTCGTTGGCACGGGCGCAAGTGCGGAAACGGACGCGGAGGACGGTATTTCGCATTTTATCGAACATATGCAATTCAAAGGCACGCATAAGCGAAACGCCTTCGAGCTTTCAGACGCCTTCGATCGTTTAGGGGCGCAGGTAAACGCATTCACGGGGAAAGATCTTACGTGCTATTATTCAAAATGTACGTCCGATCATACGGCGGCTTGTTTCGAGTTGCTTTCCGATTTATTCTTGGATTCCACCTTCCCCGAAGAAGAAATGGAACGAGAAAAAGGGGTAGTGTGCGAAGAAATTTCCATGAATGAGGACACGCCTGAAGATCTTTGCTTGGATTTGCTTGCGCATGCGTTCTATGGTAATGAAAATTACGGCAGAAATATTTTGGGTACGGCGCAAAACGTAAAAGGCTTTACGGTAGCGGATATTCAAAGATATAAAAAGGCAAGATATTGCCCTGAAAATATCGTCATTTCTTTTGCGGGCGGCGTAGATCCTGTTACGGCGCAGGCATTGGTCGAAAGTTATTTTGGAAAATTGGAAAAGGGCGCGTTCGAAACGCGCAAGCCGACTATTATCAAATGCCGTAAAAGCTTGGTGAAGCGCAAACCCATCGAACAGATGCACTTGGCTATTGCTTATCCTGCCCTGCCCAGAGGAGATGAAAGGGAGGACGTGGTCAGCGCAGTTAACGCTATTCTCGGCGGCTCGATGAGCGCTCGTCTGTTCCAAGAAGTGCGTGAGAAGAGAGGACTTGCTTATTCGGTATATTCCTATATTTCAGCATTCCCCGAATGCGCTTCACAAAATATTTACGCAGGCGTCAATCCTGCAAAGGCGGAAGAGGCGTATTCCGCTATCCACGACGTGGTAAAAGCCATGAAAGAAAAGGGAATAACCGAAGATGAATTTATGCGCAGCCGCGAACAGATGAAGGCGAGTATGTTCTTCAGCAACGAAAGCAGTAATTCGCAAATGCTTTTATACGGTAGATATATGCTGTATTCTAACAAAATCTTTGATTTTGAAGAGAAGCTCAATCGCATTAACGCGATGACGCATGCCGATGCGCAAGACGTTATTTCCGTGATGTTCAATGAAGCGGATAAAGCAGTGGCGTTGGTAGGCAACACCGATACCCCCTTCCAGCTTTAATATGAGCAAGGAAAGAAAACTCGGTTTTGCGCCCGTCTTTAATGAAGAAAGTAAGGTGCTGATTTTAGGTAGTTTTCCATCGGTAAAGAGTAGGCAAATTCAGTTCTATTACGGAAACAAGCAAAACCGATTTTGGAAGATGATTTGCGGCTATTTTGGGGAAACGATTCCCGAAACGGTAGAGGGTAAAACGGAGTTTTTGCTTCGTAGGAAAATCGCGCTGTGGGATATGGCGACGTCGTGTGAAATCGAAGGCTCCGCCGATAGCAGTATACGAAACGTAGAGCTTGCAGATCTCTCTATCGTGCTTTCTAAGGCAAAGATAGTTAAGATTTTACTCAACGGTACGCTTGCCTACGAACTGTTTATAAGGGGGTATGCCAACACGGAAATTCCTTACGTAAAAATGCCTTCTACAAGCCCTGCAAACCCTCGTTATACGGAAGAAATATGGAGGAAAACGTTGGATGAAATATTCAGAATTTCTTAAGCGTCTGACTTCCTATGCAGAAATAGATTTTGCAATTTTTCAACGCAAGCTTATCAAAACGAAATACGAGATTTTGGGCGTTAGAACGCAAACTCTGCGTCGGCTTGCCAAAGAATATTATAAGGATGCGGAAAGTATTTTTGCATTCCCCAACGAATATTACGAAACGGTATTTATCAAGCTTACGATTGCTTCTATGCTTCCGTGCGAAGCGTTTATCGAGCGTTTACCCAAATGTATTGCGCTAATGGACAACTGGGCACTTTGTGACAGTTTTAAAGCCAAGTGCATTCGTAAAAGGAAAGAAGAGTTTTTGCCCATTTTGCGTTCGATTTTTCATCAAGGGGGCGAGTATTTCCAACGTTATCCTTTGGTTGTGTTGCTTGCGGAATACGTTGAAAAACCATATTTTTCCGTGTTGGAAGAATTTATTACTAGCGCAGATACTTCGCCCTATTACGTACACATGGCGGTCGCATGGCTGATTGCTGAGATACTCGTGAAAGAATACGATTTCGGGATAACACTATTACATAAGCATTTTATTGATGTAAAAACGCACAATAAAGCCATTCAAAAGGCGATAGAGAGCTATCGTTTAACCACAGAACAAAAGGAATATTTACGTTCCTTAAAAATAAAGAATAAGTTATAACAAGGTAAGATTTATGGACATTTTACAAACGATTACCCAAGAATTCAATTTAAACCCTACGCACGTAAAGAACATTGTTTCATTGATTGATGAAGGCAACACGATTCCGTTTATCGCACGTTACCGTAAAGAGATGACGGGGAGCTGCGACGATCAGATTTTGCGTGAATTGTTTGATCGACTTACATATCTTCGTAATCTGGAAAAGAGAAAGGAAGAGGTGGCAAATTCGATCACGGAACAGGGCAAGATGACGGAGGAGATTCAAAATGCGCTTGCGAAAGCGGTAACGCTGACGGAAGTGGAAGATATCTACCGCCCTTATAAGCAAAAGCGTAAAACGCGCGCTTCCGTGGCAATTGCAAGAGGCTTGCAACCTTTCGCCGATGCGATTTTAGCGCAGGATAAGGCGTTTGACGTGTGCAAAGAGGCAGAAAATTATATTACGGAAGAAGTACCTACGGTAGACGCGGCGATTGCAGGCGCGCAGGATATTATCGCAGAAATCGTTTCCGACGACGCGGCAACTCGTAAAAAACTGCGTAATTTCTTCTTTAAGCATGGAGAAATCACGTCGGCTTATGCCAAGGGCAAAGCGGATGAGGACGAGGCAAAAACGTACGGTATGTACGCAGAATACTGCGAACCCGTTTCCGAAATTAAAAGCCACCGTGTTCTTGCGCTCAACCGCGGTGAAAAAGAGGAATTTTTAAAGGTTTCTATCGTTGTTGATAGTGATTTTGCAAAGAGAATTGCAGCGGCAAGCTTCTTAAAAGACGGCGGCGAAAGCACGAAAATCGTGAAAGCTGCAGCGGAAGACGGGTACGATAGACTAATTGCGCCTTCCGTGGAAAGAGAGGTAAGAGCGCAGCTTTTCGACGAAGCAAGCGAACAAGCGATTAAGATGTTCGAGCTGAATTTGAAACCGCTTTTAATGCAACCGCCCGTCAAAGATAAGATTACGATGGGTTGGGACCCTGCATTCCGTACGGGTTGTAAAATTTGCGTTGTAGACGGTACGGGTAAGGTGCTGGATAAGACGGTTGTATTCCCTACGCCTCCTCAAAATAAAACGGCAGAAGCGAAGATTATTTTAAAGAATTTGATCGCAAAATACGGCGTTGAGGTTATTTCCTGCGGTAACGGTACGGCAAGCAAGGAAAGTGAAATTTTCATCGCGGAAATGATTAAGGAAATCAAAGCGGAAACGGGCAGAGAAGTAGGCTACGTGATCGTAAACGAAGCAGGCGCGTCTGTCTATTCTGCAAGCGCACTCGGCGCAGAAGAATTCCCCGATTATGACGTTACGGCAAGAAGCGCCGTTTCGATTGCTCGCCGTTTGCAAGATCCTTTGGCAGAGCTTATCAAAATCGATCCCAAATCCATCGGCGTTGGTCAGTATCAGCATGACATGAATGAGAAACGCTTGGATAGCGCGCTTTCCGGTGTTTTGGAGGATTGCGTAAACAGCGTCGGTGTCGATTTGAATACGGCTAGCGTATCCCTTTTGAAATTTGTCGCAGGCTTAAATTCCAGCGTAGCGAAAAATATTGTGGCTTACCGTGAAACGAACGGTAAATTCAAATCCAGAAAGCAGCTTTTAAAAGTGCCTAAACTTGGCGAAAAGGCATATACACAATGCGCAGGGTTCTTACGTATCGACGGTGGGGAGAATATTCTCGATAATACTGCGGTGCACCCGGAATCGTATGCAAAAGCGGAAAAATTACTTTCTTTGTTCTCTTATACCAAGGAAGATGTAAAAGCGCGTAAAATCGCGGATTTACGCCAAAAAATCAAGGCTTATGGCGAAGAAAAGGCGGCAAAGGAAACCGAGCTTGATAAAGCGACGATGAACGATATCGTTACCGAACTTATGAAACCGGGCAGAGATATTCGTGAAGGCTTACCTGCGCCTACGCTCCGCAAAGATATTTTAGGTATTGAGGATTTAAAGGTTGGCATGGAGCTTACGGGTACGGTAAGAAACGTAGTTGATTTCGGTGCGTTCATCGATATCGGCGTACATCAAGACGGGCTTGTGCATATTTCCGAAATCACCGAACGTTACATTCGCCATCCGTCCGAGGTATTGAAAGTAGGGCAGATTGTGCAAGTACGTGTAAAGGAAGTGGACGTAAAGAAAAATCGCATCGGTTTGTCCATGAAAATCAAGAAATAAGACTATTCTTTGGAAAATGTAGAAAAATACTTGACTTTTCTTACGTTTTTATATACAATAATAAGTGTCAGTAGTTGACGTAATATTACGGAGGATAATAATATGTTAGAAAAAATTCAGGCAATGCTTGCCGAAGTACTCAACCTTCCCGTTGAAAAAGTTTCCCCAGATGCCAAAATCGTAGACGATTTGGGTGCGGATTCTTTGGACGTGGTAGAACTTCTCAGCCAACTCGAGGACGAATACGGAATCACCATTCCCGATGATGAAGTTGAATCTTTGATTACCGTAGCCGACGTTGCTGCAGAACTCGAAAAGCTTACAAAATAAAAAGCACGAACATGAAATGCCTTTGGAGTTTGTTCCAAAGGCTTTTTAATTATCACATTGAACTAAGATATACGAAAGAATATGAAATATTTGAATAAGATTGTACTTTTGATTTTTGTGGTACTTTTTGGAAGTTTATTTACATTACTCGGCGCTTGTACGACGGAAGAAATGAAAGAACTTCCTCAAAGCTCCATAAGTGATAACAGCTCATCCATCATAGAAAGTTCATCCTCAAATACAAGCACGGGCGAGTATAATAGCAATAATGAAAGCAGCGCGCAATTCTCGCAAAATAGCTCCTTGCAGGAATCTAGCTCTGTTTTTTCGCCCTCATCAAGCGAAAGCTCTACGGAAAGCAGTTCTACGGAAAATAATAGTAGTGAAAGCTCGTCCGATAACAATAATTCCTCAACGGAATCTTCGGAAAATCAAGAAAGTGCGAACAGTTCGTCTTCCACAGATGACAGTTCTTCAAGCGATAGTGAAAGTTCCAGTGGCGGTGAGGCAATTGACCCCGTTGACCCGATCTTACCGCCGCATGAGCATTCTTTCATCGAATCTATCCTTTTAGAGCCTACTTGCTTAGAAGAGGGGACAATGCTGTTACAATGCGAAGACTGCGAAGTGAACAAAACCGAACCGATCGGCGCTTTGGGCCATATGGAAGAACCTATTTTAGAAATTCCCGCAACGTGTTTAGCCACAGGGCTGTCGGAAGGGGTACGTTGCGCGCGTTGCGAAACGGTATTAACAGAGCAAGAAGAAACGCCGATTGTCGATCATCAATATCATAGCGATTTTGGCATATGCATTTGGTGTGATTTAACGAAGTTGGAGTATCAAGTCACCACAAACGGATTAGAAAAATATGCGCTTGTAACAAGACCTGTTGGTTTGGCGCACCGCGTTGTGATTCCGTCGACGTATGAGATCAATGGAGAAGTCCTTCCCGTAAGAATTTCACTAAATATGTTAGACAAAAATGAGCTTTCCGATGAAAAAGCGTTAAAGCTTGGGTTGTATAGCTTGGAAATCGGTGAGGGCGTCAAAGCGGAAAAGGGCGTGGATTCCACGCAAATTTTTTCCGATTGCTATAATTTGATTGAGGTATTTAACGCTTCTGAAATCGATTTTGGGTTAACCACGCGAAGATATACGGGGCAAACGGTCAGTCCGTTGTATTACGTAGAAAAGACGGAAAACGGCTATATAAGCAAAGTCGTTAAGGATAGCGCAGGCAATTTAAGTTATACTGGCGAGACGGTGGTAGACGGATTTAAAAGCCGTGTTCACGTTGATGAAAACGGTTATATTCTTTACACGGACGGCGAAGAAAGGATTTTTGTCGGCTACAACCGCAGAGAGGCGCAGCACATTCATTTGCAAATTCCCGAGGGGGTTACGAAGATTAAGAGTTATGCTTTGCATACTTGCAATACGATTTCCAGCGTTACCATTCCTTCCTCGGTTTCTGTAATTGAAAGATTTGCGTTTGACGGTCATTCCATTCCGGCCAGTGTATATATGCAGGGCAATCCGCTTTGGTGTGTTGTGAAGGATTCCACCGAACAATTTAATTATAATTGCGAGGGCGTTAGTGAAGAGCTTTTATGGAATGACTTTACCAAGAAAAGCCCGTACGGATATTTCGAATATATTTGGAAAAGAGAGACGGAATAACCTTTTTTCTTTGTTTTGCAAGGAAATAACCTAAGGAAAGCGTGGAAAACATTTGCTTAAACCTTTAAGATATGGTATAATGGTTAAGTTAACGAAGATAATAAATTTTTTGAGGTGTGTTCATGTTACAGGTTACGGGGGTATCCCTGCAATTCGGCAGCAAAAAGTTGTTTGAGGACGTAAATCTTAAATTTACGAAAGGAAACTGCTATGGTATTATCGGTGCAAACGGTGCCGGTAAGTCCACGTTCTTGAAGGTCCTTTCGGGGGAAATCGAGCCGCAAAAGGGCTTTGTTTCCATGGATAAAAACGAGCGTATGTCCGTTTTACAACAGAACCAAAATATGTATGATAACGAAACGGTTTTGCGCACCGTTATGCTTGGGTATAAACGTCTTGTAGAAGTCATGGACGAAAAAGACGCGCTGTATGCAAAGCCCGATTTCACCGAAGAAGACGGGGTAAGAGCCGCCGATTTGGAAAGTGAATTTGCGGAAATGAACGGCTACGACGCAGAATTTCAGGCGGCGCAGCTTCTCAATGCGTTGGATATTCCTGAAGAACTGCATTATTCCTTGATGCTGGATTTGGACGCAAAGCAAAAGGTGCGCGTATTGTTGGCGCAAGCTTTGTTTGGCGATCCCGACGTATTGCTTTTGGACGAACCTACGAACAACCTCGATATTAAAACGGTTAGATGGTTGGAAAACTACTTGATGGATTTTGAAAATACCATTATTATCGTTTCGCATAACCGTCACTTCCTCAATAAGGTATGTACGAACATTTGCGACGTAGACTTTGGTAAAATCAATATGTTTGTCGGTAACTACGATTTCTGGTATCAAACCAGCCAGTTATTGGCCCGTCAGCAAAAGGAACAGAATAAAAAAGCGGAACAAAGAGCAAAAGAATTGCAAGAATTTATTGCGCGTTTCGCTGCAAATGCTTCCAAATCTCGTCAGGCTACGTCGAGAAAGAAAGAGCTTGAAAAGCTTACGATTAACGATTTCAAGCCTTCCTTGCGTAAATATCCTTACATCGATTTCAAGTTTGAAAAAGATATCGGGCACGATATTTTGATCGTCGAAGATTTGACAAAAGAGGGGTATTTTGAAAACGTATCCTTTACGGTACAACGCGACGAGAAAATCGGTATCGTTTCGGATAAGAGTACGACGCTTACCATGCTCTACGATATTTTGATGGGCAAAGAACAGCCGGATTCGGGTACAGTGAAGTGGGGAAAGACCATTTCCGTTTCCTATTTCCCTCAAAATAATAACGAATATTTCATGAATTGCGATTTGAATTTGGTAGAATGGCTTTCGCAGTTCTCCAACGATCACTACGAGGAATATTTAAGAGGTTGGCTTGGCAGAATGCTCTTCTCGGGGGAAGAAGCGCTGAAAAAAGCGAAGGTGCTTTCCGGTGGCGAAAAGGTGCGTTGTATGCTTGCAAAAATGATGTTGGAAGGCAGCAACTTCCTCATTTTTGACGAACCGACCAACCACCTTGACTTGGAATCGATCACCGCATTAAACAACGGTTTAAGCAATTATAAAGGTTGCATGTTATTGACTTCGCACGACCAGGAATTGATGAATACTGTTGCAAACCGTATCATCGAAATCAATACGACAAAAGTATACGATAGACAGGTAACGTACGACGAATATATCGACGAAACGCACTTATAATTGTAAAAATTCAAATTTTAACGAAAAAAGACGGATTTTATCCCGTCTTTTTCTTTATTTATAGCCCTTTCGACATATTTCGACGATTATTGAACAATAATATTTAGATTTTTGAAAAATATTTTTGAATATTGTAAAATAATGCTTTACTTTTTCAAAATTGTGTAATATAATAGGTGCACAACGTTGATAAAAAACTTTGAAAGGAAAGGTTATTTTATGAGAACAAATTCAGTTTTATTATTAGAATCTAATTCGGCAGTTTTGACGCAGTTGAAAGAAGCGTTAACGGAAACGAAATTGTATCAGGTGGTTTATTCGGGTGACGATGGAGACGAGGGGATAAAGAAAATCCTTGCTATCAAGCCTGATTTGGTCATTATCGGTATGTTTTTAAAGGGAACGGACGGTTGCGGTGTGATTCGAGCGATAAAAAAGGCGTGGCCGGAGGCGAAAATCATTGCAACGGGTATTCCCAACGACGGGTTGATCGAACGTGCAATGACGGAAGGTGCAATCTATTATTTAGTGAAACCTTTTTCTATTCTTACGGCAGTAGAACGTATCAATGAAGTGATGAAAGACGCCGCGGATAAGAAGAAGGAATTAAAAATCAGTAAACGTAAACCGATTACGACGGAAGAAAAAATCAGTGAAATTTTTATTTCTATCGGTATTCCGCCGCATATTAAAGGTTACGGATATTTGAGGGAAGGGATCAAAATGACGATCGAGCATCCCTATATCATCAATAGCGTCACCAAAGAGTTATATCCGTCGATTGCGAAAAAGTTTTCCACGTCGCCAAGCAAGGTAGAACGCGCGATACGCCATGCCATTGAAGTGGCGTGGAATCGGGGAAGAATTGACGCGATTAACGCCATTTTCGGCGCAAGGATTTACTTAGGATCGGAAAAGCCCACAAACAGCGAATTCATCGCTTTGGTAGCAGATAAACTGATTTTAGAAAATATGGTTTAATGAAAAAAAACGGCTCCGCGCAGGAGCCGTTTTATATTGATTTTCCTATTCAATTAGTACATGCCACCCATGTCGCCGCCGGGTGCGATAGGAGCAGGAGGGGTAGGAATATCCGTTACGATGCTTTCCGTGGTAAGGAGAGTGGACGCAACGGACGCAGCGTTTTGCAATACGGAACGGGTAACTTTTGTCGGGTCGATAATACCGCATTCTACCATATCGCAGTACTTATTATTCAACGCGTCGAAGCCGTAGTTTGCCTTCTTAGAGGAAAGCACTTTATCTACGATAACCGAACCGTCAAGCCCTGCGTTTTTCGCAATTTGTCTGATGGGTTCTTCCAAAGCCTTCAATACGATGGAAGCGCCCGTTTTTTCGTCGCCGTTGAGGCTTGCAACAAGTTTTTTCACAACGGGAACGGCAGAGAGGAGTGCGCTACCGCCACCGGGAACATAACCTTCTTCCACAGCCGCGCGCGTAGCCGCCAAAGCATCGTCGATGCGGAGTTTCTTTTCTTTCATTTCTACTTCAGTAGCAGCCCCAACGCTGATTACCGCTACGCCGCCTGCAAGTTTCGCAAGGCGTTCTTGCAATTTTTCACGGTCGTAATCGGATTTCGTCTCTGCAATTTGCGATTTAATGGAAGCGATACGGTCTTTGATTGCAATCGCTTCGCCTGCGCCGCCGACGATCGTCGTGTTTTCTTTATCTACACGTACGGTTGCAGCTCTACCCAGCATATTCAAAGTTACGTCCTTGAATTCCAAACCGAGGTCAGAGGAGATGACTTCGCCGCCTGTAAGGATAGCGATATCACGCAGCATTTCCTTTCTTCTATCACCAAAGCCGGGCGCTTTTACCGCTACGGAATTGAATACGCCTTTCAACTTATTGACGATGAGCGCCGCCAAAGCGTCGCCTTCCACGTCTTCAGCGATAATCAAAAGCTTGGCGCCTTGCTGTGCAAGGGGTTCGATGACAGGGAGGATTTCCTGTAAGCTCGAAATCTTCTTATCTGTGATAAGAATATAGGGGTTTTCGATAACGGCTTCCATTTTATCTGTATTCGTAACCATGTATGCGGAAGCATAACCGCGGTCGAACTGCATACCTTCTACGGTAGAAAGTTCGGTGTTCATGGATTTGCCTTCTTCAACGGTAATTACACCGTCTTTACCAACGATTTCCATGGCTTTTGCAATCAATGCGCCCACTTCAGGGTTGCCTGCGGAAATGGAAGCAGTCTGTTCGATTGCTTTATTGCTTTCTACTGCTTTCGAAATCCCTTTAAGGTGGTTTACGGTAACGTCAACCGCTTTTTTAATGCCTTCCTTTAAGATGATGGGATTAGCGCCTGCCGCCAGGTTTTTCAAGCCTTCGCGGACGATTGCCTGCGCCAAAACAACAGCCGTTGTCGTACCGTCGCCTGCAACGTCGTTTGTTTTAGTGGAAACTTCTTTTACAAGTTGAGCGCCCATATTTTCAAAGGGATCGTTCAATTCGATTTCCTTTGCAATCGTCACACCATCGTTGGTGATAAGAGGAGCGCCGAATTTTTTGTCAAGCACTACGTTTCTGCCTTTAGGGCCAAGGGTAATTTTAACGGTGTCCGCTAAAACGTTAACACCCGTTTCTAAAGCTTTTCTGGCGTCTTCGCCGTATTTAATCTGTTTTGCCATAATATTATCTCCTTCTCAATCTCCTGAAATCAATCTTCCACAATCGCGAGAATGTCGCTTTGTTTAATAATCGTAAATTCCTTACCGTCAACCTTGAAGTTGGAACCTGCGTAGTTAGAGCAAAGTACTTTATCGCCAACCTTAACTTGCATAACTACTTCTTTGCCGTCAATAATACCGCCAGGGCCTACCGCTACAACTTGGCAGGTTTGCGGTTTTTCTTGCGCAGAGGTGGGCAGGAAGAAACCACTCTTGGTTTTTTCTTCAACCGTTACGCTTTCCACAACAACTTTGTCGAATAAAGGTTTAATATTCATATATAATCCTCCGAATCTGTTACCCCCCCATGGGGCAAATATTTTTCAAGTATTATTATAAACAATTTATGGTAACTGTCAAACAGAAAAATGGAAAATTTAGGATTTTTTTTAAATATTTCAAGGAATTGCGCGCAGATGCGTGTAAAATTCTGTTGAAAGAATTGATTTTCATAAAAAAATATGCTATAATCAATATGAAAATAGGAGGAGTGTTTCTATGGCTGTAAATAAATGGGATAAGCGTTTTATGGAACTTACTGAAACGGTGGCTACTTGGTCCAGCTGTTTTCAGGAAAACCGTCACGTTGGCGCGATTATCGTAAAGGATAAAAGAGTATTGACCACAGGGTATAACGGCGCCCCCGCAGGCATTAAAAACTGCGAGGAAAAGGGCGAATGTCTTCGCCGTAAACTGAATATTGCAAGCGGCACGAAGCACGAGCTTTGCTTTGCCGTACATGCGGAACAAAACGCCATTATTCAAGCGGCTCGTTCGGGTATCAACGTCAATGGCGCAACGCTCTATTGTACGCACCAACCTTGCGTAATATGCGCGAAAATCATTATCAACGCAGGGATTACTCGCGTCATTTATAAAAACGGCTATCCCGATGATTTCTCCTTACAATTATTCAACGAAGCAAACGTAATTGTGGAAAAATACGACGACTTAGGGGAGTGAAATTATGAAAAATCCTATTATAACATTCAAAATGGCAAATGGAAAAACGTTTAAAGCGGAGCTTTATCCCGATAAAGCGCCGAACACTGTGAATAACTTTTTATACCTTGTAAATAAAGGGTTTTATAACGGAGTAATTTTTCACCGTGTTATTTCGGACTTTATGATTCAAGGCGGCGATCCCGACGGACAGGGTACGGGCGGCCCCGGTTATCGTATTAAGGGCGAATTTTCTGGAAACGGTTTCCCTCAAAACGATATTGCACACGAAAGAGGAGTGCTTTCCATGGCTCGCGCGCAACATCCTGATTCCGCAGGCTCGCAATTCTTTGTAATGCACGACGATGCAGAGTATCTTGACGGGCAGTATGCGGCGTTTGGCAGAGTTATTGAAGGCATGGACACGGTAGACGCTATTGCAAGCGTAAAAACCGATTGGTACGATAAGCCTTACGAAGAACAAAAGATGAAAAAGGTAACGGCGGAAACCTTTGGGGTGAAATATCCTAATCCTGTAAAAGCATAAGAGGAAATTGTTATGATAGATAACGGCATTTACGTTAATCCCTTGACTACCCGATACGCCAGCAAAGAAATGCAGCAGGCATTTTCGGATGATAAACGCTTTAAGCTTTGGAGAAAGCTGTGGATTGCGCTTGCAGAAGCGCAGATGGAGCTTGGGCTTAACGTCACGCAAGAGCAAGTGGATGAATTAAAGGCATATGCTGACGATATCGATTACGAATTAGCGGCGCAATATGAAAAAGAGGTACGCCATGACGTTATGGCGCACGTAAAGGCGTATGGTGCTTACGCGAAAAAAGCTATGCCCATTATTCATTTGGGCGCTACCAGCTGTTTTGTCGATTGTAATGCAGAAGCAATCATGATGGACGACGCTTTGGATATCATTTTGAAAAAGCTTGTCAACGTGATGGATAAATTGAAGAAGTTTGCTTTACAATATAAAGATTTACCTACGCTGGGCTTTACCCATTTACAACCTGCGCAGCTGACGACGGTTGGCAAACGTGCAACCCTGTGGTTGCAGGATTTGGAAATGGACTACGTCAATTTAATCCATGCAAAGGACTGCATTAAGTTGCGCGGCGTGAAGGGAACAACGGGCACGCAGGCAAGCTTTATGGAGTTGTTTGGCGGCGACGAAGAGAAAGTGAAAGAGCTGCAGGATCGCGTTGTAAAAAAGATGGGTTATGACAAAGTGTTTGGCGTAACCGGACAAACCTATCCTCGTAAGCTGGATTATAACGTTTTGTGCGTACTTTCGCAAATTGCGCAAAGCGCGTATAAATTCTCTAATGATATTCGAATTCTTCAAAATATGAAGGAGATTGAAGAGCCGTTTGGGAAAAATCAAATCGGTTCGTCTGCGATGGCATATAAGCGTAATCCTATGCGTTCGGAGCGCATCGGCGGCTTAGCCAGATACGTGCTTTCCTTGCCGATGAACAGCGCTATAACCGCTTCGACGCAATGGTTTGAAAGAACGTTGGACGATTCTTCTAACCGTCGTATCGTCAATGCGCAAGCATTCTTGGCGGTGGACGCAATTATGAATATCTATATGAACGTTGCGGAAAATCTAGTCGTTTATGAAAAGGTTATTGAAAAGCATATTCGCGCAGAGCTTCCGTTTATGGCAACGGAAAATATTATGATGGCTTGTGTAAAAGCAGGCGGAAATCGTCAGGAATTACACGAACGCATTCGCGTACTTTCCATGGAAGCAGGGAAAAACGTGAAAGTGGAAGGCGGAGAAAACAATTTGATCGATTTGATTAAACAAGACGAAACGTTTAAAGCGGTTTGGGGTCAGCTTGATGAAATTCTCGATGCGAAAAACTTCATCGGCAGAGCGCCTTCGCAAACGGTTGAATTTATTCAAAATGAAATCGATCCGATATTGAAAAAACATTCTAATTTACTTGGCGAAACGGGCGACGTTCGCATTTAATCAGAGGTATTATGAGTAATAAAAAAAGCAAACAAGATAATACGAACGTTATTAAATCCAACAATCACAGGGTTGTAAAGCAAGATACTCCCAAGAAGAAAATTAACGCTCGCACAATCGCTATCATCGGTCTTTCCGTTGTGGCTGTAGCGTTGCTTGCGCTGGCTATCACACTTACCGTCATCGGCTTATCGAACGGTTTTGACTTTACGCCGCCTACCTCTAGCGAGGATATTTGGACGGGTAATTATTAACGGCATACTATGGTTTATGAAATCGCAGGGCTTCGCGTCCAAATTGAGAATACATACGAATATACGACGAAGTTCTGTAAGGAATACCTCTCTGCAGATCAGGATTCTCCCGTGGCATTAACAGCGAGGGTTTCTACTGAGGAATTTGCGGCAGAAAAGGAGATTTCTGAGGGCTTTTCTGACGGATATATCGAAAATATATGCTTATACCGTAGTATTTGTATGCAAATTCCTGTGTTGAATCGCATGCTTTTGCATGGCGCTGTCTTGGAATACAACGGCAAAGGCTATGCATTTTTAGGTAGAAGCGGTACGGGAAAATCAACGCATACCAGGCTTTGGAAAAAATATCTTTCCACGCCGACGATGATCAACGGAGATAAGCCGATTCTGGAACACACTGAAAAAGAATTTATTGCGCACGGTACGCCTTGGAACGGTAAGGAAGCGTGGGGAACGAAATCCAGCGCGCCGCTTTGCGGACTTTGCTTTTTGGAACAAGCAAAAGAAAATTCGATACGCAGGTTGACGCCTTCGGAAGTATCCGCACTGTTGTTTAATCAGATTTTGTTGCCTCATGACGAAGAGAACGCGGTAGCGACGTTGGATCTTGCGGATCAACTCATTGCCAAAACACCTGCATATCTTTTGAAATGCGACATTTCCGAAGAAGCGGTAAAAACTTCTTTTGAAGCATTGACTGGACTTTCCTTTAACAAATGTAAAATAGAAAAATAAGGGGTTATTATGAAGATTAAAAAGGGATTTGTACTCCGTGTAGTTGGTGGAGAAAACGTAGTTGTGCCCGTTGGCGCAATGAGTAAAACCTTCCACGGAATGATCAATTTAAACGATACGGGCGCATTTATGTGGAAATTCTTTACCGAAGACCATACTTTGGAAGAGGGGATTGACGCACTCTGCGCAGAATATGACGTGGAAAGAGAACGCGCAGCTGCTGACGTGGAAAAATTTACGCAGGTTCTTTCTGCTAATAATTTCTTGGAAGAATGAGTGAATTAGAAAAGTATACAATTGAAGAAGTACTTCAAATCCACGGCAAATATATCGGTCCAACGGTAGGCGTCAGCATGCTTCCGATGCTGAAAAACCGTCGGGACACGATTATCGTTTTGCCGAAGACCGAACGGCTTCAACGTTTGGACGTGGCTTTATATAAACGTGGGAATGATTATGTTTTACACCGTGTTTTACAACCGATTGAAGGTGGATACGTCATTCGAGGGGATAATTGTTATTCGGATGAATATATTCCTGAAAGCGATGTAATCGGCGTTTTAACAGAGTTTTTCCGTAAGGGGAAACATTATACGGTTAAGGATGAAAAGTACGTAAAATATGCCGAAAAACGTATTAAAACATACAAAACCAGACGTTTTTTCGTGCTTTTAAAGGCAAAGTGCGTTGGGGCAGTGAAAAAAGTATTAAAATTTTTAGGATTTAAAAAGTAAATGAAGGTTAAAAAAGCGACGACAACTGAAAATGGCAAGCTTTGGTTAAGTAATATGACGCAGCCTTACCGCGCGTCTATTTTGCTGTTGGCATGTCTTTCTGTTTTTGCAACCGCATTTTCAGTGCTGTTTGCATATTTCGTGCGCTTTATCATCAATAGTGCAAGCGATAAAAATACGTCCGTATTTTGGATTTGCGCAGGGGTGTTGCTAGGCTTCGTTCTTTTAAAAATTCTTTTACGCACGTTAGAGAACTTTTTTGCAGAAAAAATCCGCGCGAAAATGACGGCGCAGCTTCGCGTGAGCATTTTCCATAAGATTCTTTCTTCCGATTATGCAAAAGTGCAAGAATATCATAGCGGCGAACTCTTAAATCGACTCACAATGGATATTCAAGACGTAGTCGGATACAGCGTTGGTTTATTGCCTGCAATCGCAGGGATGATGGTGCAATTTGTCGGCTCTATTCTCGGTTTGTTTACGATAGATAAGCTCTTTACCGTCGTTTACGTGGTGGCAGGATGTCTTTTTGCAGGTATCACGGCTCTGTTTAGAAAACAAGTAAAAAAACGTCATAAGGAAGTGTTAGAAGCGGACGGAAAATGCCGTTCTTATATGCAAGAAAGCGTATCCTCCTTGATGACGGTTAAAGCCTACGGTGTAGAAGAAAAGAGTAAGGAAAAAGCCCAAGAATATGCAGATACGTACTATAAAAAGCGCATGAACCGCAACGTATTGCGCTCTTTGATGAGTGGTATGTATTCGTTGCTTAGCAATTTTGGTTTGATTTTGGCAGTTGTTTGGTGTAGCATTTCCCTTTTAAACGGTAACGGCATGGATTACGGCTCGATTTTATCCGCCATTTTGTTGTTGATGCAGATGCAATCTCCGTTGTCTTCCATTTCGAATATTCCGCCTGCGTATTATGCAAGATTGGCTTGCGGTGAACGGCTTGCCGAGCTGGAAGAATTGCCTTGTGAACCTATTGATTACAAACAAGTAAATCTGAAAGCTTTGTATGAGGAAATGCAAGCTTTAACGATGGATAATCTTTGCTTTACCTATGGTCGCGATAAAATCTTCGACGACGCGAACGCAGAAATTAAAAAAGGGGAAATCGTTTGTTTAACGGGTGCTTCGGGCGCAGGGAAAAGTACGATTTTCAAGCTGTTGCTCAACGTATTTATGCCCAACGAAGGTAGTTTGTCGGTAATCCGCAAAACAGGGGAAAGGCAGACGCTTTCCGCTAAAGAAAGAGGGTTGTTTGCCTATGTACCGCAAGGGAATTTTCTATTTTCGGGTACTATCCGTGAAAATCTTACGTTTTTTGCGCAAGACGGCGCGTCTGTTCGTGAAGAAACGTTGCATTCGGTATTGAAAACGGCTTGCGCTGAGTTCGTATTCGAGCTTCCTGAGGAACTGGAAACTGTACTTACCGAACGGGGCGGTGGGCTTTCCGAAGGGCAGTTGCAACGTCTTGCTGTGGCAAGAGCACTGCTTTCTAACCGTCCGATTTTGTTGTTAGATGAGGCGACAAGCGCTTTGGATGCCGATACGGAAAAAGCATTGCTTGAAAATATCAAAAACTTGGAAAATAAAACGTGCATTATCGTAACGCACCGTCCTGCGGCGCTGGAAATTACTGACAGTATATTGCAAATCGAAAACGGTAAAATTTCTAAGATAAAATAAAAAATGCCGCCGCAAGATATTCTTGCGGCGGTTATCTTATTTAATACTGTTTCTATATTCACTGGGCGTCATTCCAACATATTTTTTAAATACAAACGCGAACGTGGATATAGAATCAAAGCAGAGAAGGTCTGTAATATCCGCAAACGAATGCTTTTTACGGATCAGTTTCTTTGCCTCGTCAATCTTTAATTTTAAATAGGTTTGATAGATACTTTTTCCCGTTTTTTCCTTGAAAAAGGTGCAAAGCCTGGTCGTTCCGTAATGCAATTCTGCGCTTAAATCACTCAGCTTGAATTTGCTGTATACCTTGGAAGTGAGAATGCGCACGATTTCGTCTTGCAACTCCGTTGAATCGGCAATTTTGGAAACAAAAAACTCTTGGGAGGACGCCATATTTTGCGCAGAACGCAATAGATAAATCAATAACGTTTCCAAATTATTTTTGATTATCTGTTCGCCGCCGAGGTTAGGATTCTCTTTCAGCTTTAACGCATTTAAATTCGGGTCGAAATCGGGAAGTTCAAAGGTATCTGCCGCCTCCGACATAATACTTTGCAGTAAATATCGGTAGTTTTCAGGCACGGATATTTTTTTGTCGGCGAAGAAATTCATTGATTCCGAGCGACATGCAAAGGAGATAATGAAAAGGTTGGGTTCCTTGTCGCCGCTTTCGGTAAAGTGCGGTTGGTTGGGCTTGATAAAAATCATTTCGCCTTGTTTAAGCTCGATTTTATTCCCATCGATACCGATAAATACGTTTTCTTTATCTGCGTAGTTGATTTCCCAAAAATCGTGCTCTTCCTCAGGGAAAACGTAATTTTTTTCCAACGCTTGATAGTGGATTGTTGCAATCTTTTGGACGTTCAAAAGGTTGGAAATCTTGTGCATGTAAAATTTTTTCTTCTGTGTTTTTTGCATCATAATCATATTATAACAAGCGGAAAAAAAATTGTAAATCGATTTTACGCTATATTTTATTATTTCAATATAATTATTTATGAAAGAATCCCAAATAATTTGATAATAATTCCTATTGTATTTATAAAAATAAAAGTTATAATAGAAGAAAAAAAGGGAGATACCTTTATGAATGAATATATGAACGAATATAAAAATGTTGCCGAACAGTTTTGTTTGATCGGTGAAGTAACGGATATTGCGCCTTACGGAGAAGGGCATATCAATCTTACCTTGCTTGTTACGACGACGGAAAAGCGTTATATCATGCAAAAGATGAATACGAGAGTATTTACTGATCCCGATAGTTTAATGGCGAATATTTGCGGCGTTACCGAGCATCTTGCCGCGCGCGGAATCGAAACCCTTAACGTAATCCCCACGAAACAAGGCGCATGCTACTTAAAAGGGGAAGCTTGCTACCGCGTATATGATTTCATTGAAAACACCGTTACCTATCAAAAGGTAACCGATAAAGAGGTTTTCAAAAATTCAGGTAAAGCCTTTGGTGAATTCCAAAATTATCTTGCGGAATTCGATGCATCTAAGCTTACGGAAACCATCAAGCGTTTCCACGATACTCCTAAGCGTTTTGCTGATTTTAAGGCGGCTTTGGAGGCTGACGTTTGCGGTAGAGCAAAGGATTGCCAAGAAGAAATCAACTTCATTCTTTCCCACGAAAACACGTACGGGATTGCAATGGCAGGGTTAAAGGATGGTTCATTGCCTTTGCGCGTTACGCATAACGATACCAAGCTTAATAATATCCTTATGGATGCAGAATCGGGGGAAGCAAGGGCGGTTATCGACTTGGATACGATCATGCCCGGTTCGATGCTGTTCGACTTTGGCGATTCCATTCGTTTTGGCGCGTCGACTGCAGCGGAAGACGAAAAGGATTTGGAGAAAGTACATTTTGATATTGAACTTTTTAAGGCGTATGCGGAAGGCTACGTTGGCGCAGTAAAGGATAGTATCACTGCGCGCGAAGCTGAGCTGTTGCCATACGGCTCCTATTTGATGACGATTGAATGCGGTATGCGTTTTTTAGCCGATTATCTTGCAGGTGATACCTATTTTGCAACGAAATATGCCGATCACAACCTTGTTCGTTGCCGTACACAGATCCGTTTGGCGTCGGAGATGGAACAACAGTTTGAGCAAATGGGTAAAATCATTGAAGAAATTATGAAATAATATAGAACGTTATGAAGAAGATCGTTTCCGTTTTCATCGCTATATTTTTCATATTTACACTAGCAGGATGCAGTAACGTGCATTATATAGCAAAGCAAGACAGATGTACGTTGACGCTAGATGGGCTTTGGTGGACTTACCGCGTGGATTTAGACCGTGAACGTAGAAATGAAGGCTGCTTATATTATAAAGCAACTCTTACTGAAGGAGAAGTGAACGTATATTACGATAACGGTTTGCTTTGGGATAAAGAGCTTTTATTTACCGTCAAAGCAGGCGAAACGCTTGAAGACAAGGGTGGTTATATCGAGGGTGACGTCGATATTATAATTGAACCGATTTCTCCATCCACGGGAACGATTGAAATTTTTTATTCAAGATAATCTATTTATATTGAAACCAGGGAATACAGTTTTGTATTCCCTGGTTTTTTTACCGGTTATCTAGGAAAAATGACCGATTAAGCAAATCGTAATATTTTTAAATGTAATCATGATATAATCGTTTTAATCGAATACAAGGAGAATGTTATGGAAGCGATTAAAACAGTTAATCTCAGTAAGAAATACAAGGATTTGATTGTAGTAGATAAGCTGAATTTGGAAGTTCAGCAAGGGGAATTGTTTTCTCTGCTTGGCGCAAATGGAGCAGGAAAAACGACAACGATAAAAATACTGTCTTGCCTTACGAAGCCGACAAGCGGCGAAGCATTCGTCATGGGGAAGAGCGTAGAACGCGAGAGCTTGAACGTAAAACGAGTTATCGGCGTATCGCCACAAGAAACTGCGGTTGCTCCAAATTTATCCGTAAAAGAAAATTTGGAGCTAATGTGCGGTATTCACGGTTTTGTCAAGGAGAAAAGCCAAGCTAAAATAGATGAAATCGCTATGAAATTAGATTTAAACGATATTCTTTATAAAAGAGCGGGTAAACTATCAGGCGGTTGGCAACGCAGACTTAGTATCGCTATGGCGTTAATTAGCGAACCTTCCGTACTCTTTCTTGACGAGCCTACGTTAGGGCTCGACGTGATTGCCAGAAACGAGCTCTGGGAACTTATCCGTGCCCTTAAAGGGAACACAACCATTATTCTCACGACGCATTATTTAGAAGAGGCTGAATCCTTGTCGGATAGAATAGGCATTATGAAAAAGGGGAGGTTATTGGTTGTCGGGACACCACAGGAACTTATGGAAAAAACGGGATCGGATAAGTTTGAAAATGCGTTTATTTCGATTGTAAAGGAGGGGAAAGTATGAAAATGCTTACGTTTGCAAAACGCTGTGGAAAGGAAATTCTACGTGATCCTATTAATTTAGTGTTTGGGTTAGGTTTTCCTGTCTCATTATTACTACTTCTTAGCGCGATTCAAGCAAATGTTCCTGTGAGTTTGTTTGAAATTGAAAGGCTTGCCCCGGGAATTACGGTGTTTGGACTTGCTTTTATGAGCCTATTCTCTTCTACGTTGGTCGCAAAAGACAGAGAAAGCGCATTGCTTCAAAGATTGTATACCACGCCGCTGAAATCGGTGGATTTTATCTTGGGATATATGCTTCCGCTACTTCCTATAGCTATAACTCAAAGTGTAGTGTGCTATGCGGTTGCTATTGCACTTGGTTTGTCTGTAACAGTCAATATTTTCTATGCGATTTTGATGATTATACCGATTTCCGTTTTTTATATTTCGCTTGGTTTACTTTGCGGAAGCATATTCAATGTAAAGCAGGTGGGCGGAATTTGCGGTGCGCTTTTAACAAATTTGTCCGCGTTTCTTTCAGGTGTCTGGTTTGACCTTGAATTGGTAGGGGGAATATTTACAAAAATTGCAAACGTGCTGCCGTTTCTCCACGCGGTTGAGTTGGAAAGAATAATCATAAGCGGAAACTTCGCGGAAATATTACTGCATTTTTATCCTGTATTTGTTTATATTATTCTTACGACGGTCGGGGCGGTATTGTTTTTTTTGAGACAAATGCGAAAGCAATAAGTAAGGCAAAGCGTTTTACTCTCGTAAAACGGCTCCCACCCTCAAGTCCCACCTATTATACGAAAGTAAAAATAAGAGATATCCCAAAGGATATCTCTTATTTTTGGTGCCGAAGGTGGGACTTGAACCCACACGGTATCGCTACCAACGGATTTTGAGTCCGTCGCGTCTGCCATTCCACCACTTCGGCGTATTCAA
This sequence comes from Candidatus Scatosoma sp., assembly GCA_045594025.1. Taxonomy (GTDB): domain Bacteria; phylum Bacillota; class Clostridia; order Christensenellales; family Borkfalkiaceae; genus Scatosoma. The sequence goes on along the minus strand of JAZNXS010000003.1, from coordinate 11,645 downwards.
CTGAAAGCTTTATTATTATAATGTATATCCTAAAAAAAAGCAAGCATTTATACGGCTTTTTTTATATTTTTTTTCTATTCTCTTGCGATTTTTTTTATTTCGTGGTACAATATATAATAAAGAGAGGATTCGCTTATGGAACGTTTCGTTTTGATTGATGGAAATAGTTTGCTGAACAGAGCGTATTACGCAACGCCCGTTTTCACTACGAAAGACGGGCTGCCAACGAACGCGGTCTTTGGGTTTGTAAAGTTATTGTTAAAGATTATTACTGATAAAAAACCTGCATACCTTGCCGTTGCGTTTGACTTGCACGCACCTACCTTCCGTCATGTTATGTATCAGGATTATAAGGCAGGAAGAAAGCCTATGCCCGAAGAGCTTGCCGTACAAATGCCTATTTTAAAAGAAGTATTAAAGTTGATGGGAATTAGCATTTGTGAGCTTAAGGGATACGAAGCGGACGATATCATTGGCACGCTGTCCAGAAAATTCGATGTACACAGCTATATTTACACCGGAGATAGGGATTCTTATCAGCTTGTAAACCAAAATACTAACGTTTGCTATACAAAAAAAGGCGTTAGTGAGTTATTAGAGCTTTCCATTGAGAATTTTAAAGATGAAATCGGATTAGAGCCTTTTCAAATCATCGAACAAAAAGCGCTTATGGGGGATAAATCGGATAATATTCCCGGCGTTGCAGGCATCGGCGAAAAATCTGCGATTAATTTGTTGGAAAAATACCGCGATTTGGACGGCGTTTATGCGCATATTGATGAAATCGGCGGCGCATTAAATAAGAAATTGACTGAGGGGCGGGAGGCTGCTTATTTTTCCAAGCAGCTTGCAACTATTGACGTCAACGTTCCCTTGGATGTTACCTTACATTCCTGCGTGCTTAAAATTCCTTTCCCGTATGCTGTACGCGAGAAATTCGCTGCGTTGGAGTTCAAGAGCTTGCTCTCCAAAAATATCTTTGAAGAAAGTGTTGAAAATCCCACGGAAACGTCGATAGAAGAAGAAACGCACAACGTAAAAGAGGTATTGTGTTCTCACGTTTTAGAAGCATTGGACGTCGTCAAGCTTGACAATTACGAAGGAATTGCCGTGCATTGGACTAGCGATGGATTTACGTTTTGTCCGTTTGGCAATGCAATTGAAAAATGCGAATATAACTTGCCGATAAAGGTAGGGTTATTAGATATCGGCATATATGAATATGAATTAGAGCCGCTTTTAAAGGCTATTTTCGAAGGAAATAAACCGATTATTGCCTACAGCAGCAAGGATATTATGCACCGTTTATCGGAACTTGACGTGGTTTGGAGTGCGCCCGTTGACGACGTGGGTATTTTGAAATGTCTTTCGGACGGTTTGAGCAATGCTGACGGCGTGGATTTTTGCATCAATTATTTTAGTTTACCTGAAAAGAACAAAGCCTACGGGCTTTCTTGGCTGTATAAATACTATTTAAAATCATTAAACGCTGAAGAATTAAAGCTGTATCGGGAAGTAGAACTTCCGCTGATTTCCGTTTTATTTAATATGGAAAAGCAGGGCGTTTGCGTAGATTTGACGATGCTGAATGTACTTTCGCAACGTTATAACGGCGAAATTTCCTCTATCACGGAGAGAATTTACGAATTGGCAGGCGAACGGTTTAATATCAATTCTACGCAACAGCTTGGAAAAATTTTATTCGAAAGACTGAGAATTGCAGCAGGAGTGAAAAAGACCAAAGAAAGTAAAAGCTATAAAACTACCGCTGAAGAATTAGAGAAATATGCAGAGAATTCGGAAATTGTTCGCTGTATTTTGCGGTATAGAAAAATCCAAAAAATCAATTCTACGTATATCGAGGGCTTTAAGCCGTTGATCAAGAACGGTAAGGTGCACACGACGTACAATCAAAGTAATACGCAAACGGGACGTTTGTCCAGTATGAATCCGAATTTGCAAAATATTCCTATTCGTACGGAGGAAGGGAGAGAGCTGCGCAAGCTGTTCACAGCGTCGCCAAATCATGTGTTGGTCGATGCGGACTATTCTCAAATCGAATTGCGGCTTTTAGCACATTTTTCTGGGTGTAAAGAGCTGGTACAAGCCTACTGCGAGGGAAAGGATATTCACGCAACAACGGCTGCGCAAGTGTTTGAAGTGCCTTTGGAAGAGGTAACTTCACAAATGCGCCGCGATGCAAAAGCTGTCAATTTCGGTATCATTTACGGTATTAGCTCGTTTGGATTAGCCACCGATTTGAATATCAGCACCAAAAAGGCGCAGGAATATATTAACCGCTATTTTGCAACGTATTCCGATGTGAAACAATACATGAACGGAAACGTAGAAAAGGCTACAAATAATGGCTTTATTAAAACCTTACTTGGCCGTCGCAGAGTCATAAACGAGATAAAATCGTCTAATTATAACGTGCGTTCGTTCGGGGAAAGAGCCGCTATGAATATGCCGTTGCAAGGTTCTAGCGCGGATATTATTAAAATTGCCATGATCAACGTATTCAACCGCTTGAAAAACGAAGGATTTAAAGCAAAACTCGTATTACAAGTACACGACGAATTGGTAATCGATTGCCCCAAAGACGAGGCGGAAAAAGTAACGAAGCTCCTGCAAGAGGAAATGGAAAACGCAGTGCAGCTCACAGTGCCGCTTACCGTTGAAGTAGGCGTTGGTGAAAATTGGTATCAAACCAAATAACCGTTTCACATTATACGTTTCATATATCTCATTCGTGAAACATATTATGTGAAACATGTAATAAAAATGCGTAGGAGGAGGGATAATTTATGCAAAAAATGAAGGTTGCTATTACCGGTGGAATCGGCAGTGGCAAAACAACCGTTTTGAATTGTATTAAAGAAATGGGCTATCCCGTTTTCTCCTGCGATTCTATTTATAATGACGTTGTTTTAAGTGAAAACTATATCAAAAGCATAAAACAAATCTTTCCAAGCGCAGTGAAAAACGGTCAACTGCAAAGGGATATATTAAGTAAAATTGTATTTGACGATCTACTTGCAAGAGAAAAATTAAATGCAATTTCCCATCCGTTGATTATGAAAGAACTTTATAAACGTATGGAAAATGCAGATGCAAACATTGTCTTTGCGGAAGTGCCTTTATTATTTGAAGGCAATTATGAAAAAGAATTCGATAAAGTTATCGTCATTCAACGCGACTTGAAAGAAAGAATATCTTCCGTAAAAAATCGAGATGGGCTCAACGAAACCTCCATTCAAAAAAGAATGGAAGCGCAATTTGATTATTTCTCCAAAGAGGGGGCGCTTCGATTAAAAAATTGTAATGCAATCATTTTAGAAAATCAAGGTTCTATTTCTGAAATCAAAGAAAGAGTGCAGAAAATTATTTTTGATTTGGAAACGCTTTCGTGAAACAATGTTTGTGAAACAAATTATTTTACTGAATTCAGCGACGAATTCCCCGTGACAAAAAATAGGGGAATTTGTCGTTTTTATTATTAAAGTAGTGTATCTATAATATTCAGGTGCAATGTATGATAGAAATAGGGGAGATTTTTACCAAGTTTTATGCCAGAAATAGGTATTATGTGTGGCATAGTCAATTTATTTCGCGAAACATAATACCTATGTTTTGCATAGTAATTTGCATAACTTTAAAAACACAAAAAAATTAACAAATTTGACAATTTTTTTGAAAATAGTCTTGAAAAAATCGTTTAAATGTAGTATAATGATATATACTAAGTATATATATTGCGTAATTTCACTGATTTTTATCGTTTGGAGGATAGCATGGAAAGATTTCAAACGGATATGCCTTTACATTTATTCCATCATGGTGAAAATTTTCACGCTTATCGGTTGATGGGGGCGCATCCTGCGATTTACAAAAGAAAACGCGGTTTTGTATTCCGCGTTTGGGCTCCTCACGCCGAACAGGTTTCTATCATCGGCGAATTTAACGGTTGGAACGACGGTTTGCATATCATGAACCGCATGATCGACGGGGAAACGTTTGAATTGTTTATTCCCGGTTTGAAGCAGTACGACGTATATAAGTTTTGTATTAAAACGTCGGATGGGCGGACGCTTTATAAAGCGGATCCTTACGCATTCCATTCGGAAACGCCGGGGGAAACCTCGCAAAACGCTTCAAAATTGTATGATTTAAGCGGTTATAAATGGTTGGATAAGGCATATATGGACAAGCGTAAGCATACAAATATTTATGCTGCGCCTATGAACATTTACGAAGTAAATCTCCATTCTTGGAAGCGTCATGAAGACGGCTCGTATTTGACTTACCGCGAATTGGCAACCGAGCTTGTTGCATACGTTGCGGAAATGGGGTACACGCACGTGGAATTTATGCCGATGACTGAACATCCCTTTGACGGGTCGTGGGGGTATCAGGTAACGGGATATTACTCTGTAACCTCACGCTTGGGGACGCCGCACGATTTTATGTATTTGATTGACGCATTCCATCAAGCGGGAATCGGGGTAATCCTGGATTGGGTGCCCGCGCATTTCCCTAAAGACGCATTTGGATTGTATGAATTTGACGGAGCACCCTTATATGAAGCTTCGCAATGGGACCGTATGGAAAATAAAGGCTGGGGGACGCGCCGCTTTGATTATGGCAGAAACGAAGTTTTGTCCTTCCTGATTTCCAGCGCGGTGTTCTTGTTTGAATATTACCACGCAGACGGCTTGCGTGTAGACGCTGTTGCGTCCATGCTTTATCTCGACTATGACAAAGAGCCCGGGGAATGGGTACCAAATATATATGGTGAAAATAAAAATTTGGAGGCCGTAGCATTCCTTCGCCGTTTAAACGAGGTCATTTTCGAATATTTCCCCAATCCTTTGATGATTGCAGAGGAATCCACGGCTTGGCCCATGATGACGAAACCGACGAACGTTGGGGGGTTAGGTTTTAATTTTAAATGGAATATGGGCTGGATGAACGATATTCTCAGCTATATTAAAAACGATCCCGTTTACCGTCAGTATTCCCATAATAAATTAACGTTTTCTTTGATGTATGCGTTCTCGGAAAACTATGTTTTGCCTATTTCTCACGACGAGGTTGTGCATGGCAAGTATTCGTTGATCGGTAAGATGCCCGGTTCGTATGAAGAAAAGTTTGCCGGCGTTAGGGCGTTCTTGGGATATATGATGTCTCATCCTGGGAAAAAGCTTCATTTTATGGGCTCGGAATTCGGTCAATTTAAAGAATGGAATTATAAAGAAGGCATAGAATTTTTCTTAAAAGATTATCCTATGCATAAAAAACTTTCCGTTGCGGTGAAAGAGCTGAATATGCTGTACAAAACAACACCTGCTCTTTATGAAATCGACGATTCTTGGGACGGTTTTGAATGGCTAGCGCCCGACGACGGCGATAGAAACTTTATCGCATATCAAAGAAAGGACAGGGCAGGAAATACGATTGTAGTACTCGTTAACTTCTCCGGCTCGGACTATGTAAATTACCGCTTGGGGTTGCCCGAGGGGAAATACCGCGTCATTTATAACACTGATTCCGTCCGCTACGGCGGTTACGGCTCCAGCAAAAAGCTGGTATATACTACGTCAAAAACGTTTAGTCACGGCAAAGAAAACTCGATTGAGTTCGATATTCCAAAGTTGACTTGCGTTTATTTAAAAAAGATAAATAAAAATTAAGGGGGCTTCTTATGCAAAGAAAAAAAGAGTGCGTGGCAATGCTTTTGGCAGGCGGACAGGGTAGCAGACTGTACGCTTTAACCACAAACATCGCAAAACCTGCCGTTGCGTTCGGCGCGAAATACCGTATTATCGATTTCCCGCTGTCCAACTGCATCAATTCCGGTATTGATACCGTAGGTGTGCTTACGCAGTATCAACCGTTGATTCTCAACGAGTATATCGGAAACGGTCAGCCGTGGGATCTTGATAGAAACTACGGTGGGGTACATATTCTTTCGCCTTATCAGGCAAAGGTTCGTTCTTCTTGGTACGAAGGCACTGCAAACGCTATCTACCAGAATTTGAATTTCATGAAAATGTACAATCCCGAATACGTATTGATTCTTTCGGGTGACCACATTTATAAAATGGACTATGCTGCGATGTTGAAAGCGCATAAGAAAACGGGCGCGGATTGTACGATTGCTGCAATCAACGTACCATTGAGCGAAGCTTCCCGATTCGGTATTTTAAATACCAATCCCGACGGCTCGATTTATCAGTTCGAAGAAAAACCCAAAGTACCTAAGAGCACCTTGGCTTCGATGGGTATCTATATCTTCAAGGCTGAAAAACTCTTTAGCTATCTTGAAGCAGACGACGCGAACCCGAATTCTTCCAAAGACTTCGGTAAAGACGTGTTACCGGCAATGTTGAATGCAGGGGAAAAGATGTATTCCTATCAATTCGACGGCTACTGGAAAGACGTTGGTACCGTTGCTTCGCTTTGGCAGGCGAATATGGATCTTCTCGGCGAGTCGCCCGAATTTGACGTAGGGGATAAGACGTGGAAGATTCATTCGAGAAATCCTCTTGCTCCCCCTGAACATATCGGTAAAGACGGCATAGTGAAAAATTCCATGGTGGCATTGGGATGCGAAATTTACGGTACGGTTGAAAATTCAATTCTCGGCAGCAACGTTATCGTAGAAGAAGGCGCTGTTGTAAAAGACGCAGTCGTGCTCGCAAATAGCGTGATTCATGCTGGGGCAACCGTTTCTTATTCCATTATTGATGAAAACGTAACCATCGGCAAAAACGCCGTAATCGGTAAAGAAAAAGATCCGAATACGGAAATCGTAGTGCTTGGTAGAGGGCTCACCGTTGCTGACGGCGTAACCGTAAGCGAAGGGCAAAAGCACGAAAAAGATATTTTGGAATAAGGAGGGGAAGAATTATGGCTAAAACTGCAATTGGTGTTATTTTCACAAATTTACATGAAGAAAACGTTCCCGAACTCGTTCGTAGAAGAACGATGGCCTCCATTCCTTTCGGCGGAAGATACCGTTTAATCGACTTTGCGCTGTCTAATATGGTTAATTCCAACATTACCACCGTTGGGCTTATGACCAGTAATAACTACCGTTCCTTGATCGACCATATCGGTAGCGGCAAGGATTGGGATTTGGCAAGAAAGGACGGCGGTTTGATCTTGTTGCCTCCTTTCTCTGAAAAACACGATAAAATGTATACGACGAGATTGGAAGCAATCAGCTCTTTGACCGGTTTCTTAAAGCGTCGCAATGAAAAATACGTTGTATTGACCGATTGTGACGGCGTTGCAAAGTTTGATATTGCAGACATTCTCGATTACCACGAAGAAAAGAACGCGGATATTACCCTTGTTACTCATTATGGGAAGGTAGGGCATCGCTCGGATTTCATGCTTATCGATTCCGACACGGACGGCCGCGTGAATGAAATTCAGCTTTCGCCGCACCTTGAAGAGGGCACAAAAGCGAACATCTTTATCAACGTAATGGTGATTAATCGTCAATTCTTATTACATATTATCGAAGAATCCGTAACGCACGGCTTTACCAGTTTTGAAAGCGATATTCTCGTTAAACAGCTGAACAGCTTGAAAATGTACCGTTACGATTTCAAGGGATATTATGCCGGTATCGATTCCATGGCGGCTTACTTTAAGCATAATATGGAATTGTTAGAAAAGGACGTAAGAGACGAATTGTTTGGCTCTCGAGATATCTATACCAAGGTTCGTGATAGCGCGCCTTCAAAGTATGGCGAAAACGCCGTAGTAAAAAACTCCTTGATTTCCGACGGTTGCGTCATCGAGGGAGTAGTTGAAAACTCTATTTTATTCCGTGGCGTTAAAGTGGAAAAGGGCGCGGTTGTACGCAATTCCATCGTCATGCAGGATAACATTATCGGCGCAAACGCCGCGTTGGACTGCGTAATCACCGATAAAAACGTCGTAATCGGCGATAAAAAGCAATTAAGCGGCTGCAGTTCGTTGCCTTACTTCATCCCGAAGGGCACCAGACTTTAAGCACACTATAGGCGCATGAGACCTATGTTAAACGTAGGTCTTATGCGTAACATAATACTAAAATTAAAACGGAGTAAAAAGTTTATGGCTGAAAGCAAAACGACAAAAAAAACGGGCGTTCAAGTCAAAAGAGTGACAATTAAGGACACTATTCCCGTTAAATTCCCCGAAACAAAACCTGAAAACGAGCCTACGATGGCGAAAAAGCGTAAAATTTTATTCGTTGCTTCTGAAGCAAGGCCGTTTATCGCAACGGGCGGACTTGCCGACGTTATCGGTTCTTTGCCGCAAGCATTAGCGCAAGATCCTGCTTACGATATTCGTGTGGTTTTACCCTTGTATTCGGATATCAAACCCGATTTTAGAAGAAAGATGTCGTTCCTGGGGAACATTTTTGTTCAACTTGCTTGGCGTAATCAGTATTGCGGCGTTTTCAGCTGTGTTGAAAACGGCGTAACCTTCTATTTTATTGATAACGAACAGTATTTCAAGCGTCCCGGTTGTTATGGGTATTTCGACGATGGGGAACGCTTTGCGTTCTTCTCGCGCGCCGTAATGGATATTCTTCCGTTTATCGGCTTTTATCCCGATGTTCTGCATTGTCATGATTGGCAAGCGGCATTGGCTGCCATCTATTTGAAAACAATTTACTGCAAGCGTCCCGAATATCAATATATTCGCGCGTTGTTTACCATTCATAACATTGAATATCAAGGAAAGTACGCTTTGGATATTTTAGAGGATTTATTCGGTATCGATCATTCCTATGCGTATCTTCTTGAATATAATGGCTGTATCAACCTGATGAAGGCTGCCATCGAATGCAGCGAGCAATTCTCTACAGTAAGTCCCACGTATGCAAACGAAATCAAAACGGCGCAGTACGCGCATGGTTTGGAAGCGATTATTTGCAGAAATGAAAACAAACTTACCGGGATTTTAAACGGCATTGACGTCGATTCCTATAATCCTGAAAAGGATAGCGCGTTGTTTGCCTCGTTCAGCCCGGAAAATCTGGATAATAAGCAGATTTGTAAAACGGAACTGCAAAAGATGTTAGGCCTTCCCGTAAAGGACGTACCCATTATCGCTATGATTACTCGTTTGGTTTCGCATAAAGGGTTAGAGCTTGTAAAAACGGTAGCGGAAGATATTTTGCACGAGGACGTACAATTTGTATTGCTCGGCACAGGGGATTCCACTTACGAAAACTTCTTCCGCGCGCTTGGCAAACGCTATGAAGGCAAAGCATCCATCAATATCGCATTTAATGGCGATTTGTCCAGAAAGATTTATTCCGGCGCGGATATTTTCTTGATGCCTTCTATCAGCGAACCTTGCGGTTTATCGCAGATGATAGCGTCTCGCTACGCAACTGTACCCGTCGTGAGAGAAACGGGTGGTTTATACGACAGTATTAAGCCGTTCGGCGCGGGCGGCAACGGATTTACGTTTAAATCCTGCAATCCTTACGATATGCTTTACGTACTCCATGAAGCTTTGGATACGTATAAAAATAAAGAGGAATGGAAAGGCTTAATGAAGAAAGCGGCTACTACCGATTTTTCGTGGTTCCGTTCGGCTGACGAATATAAGAAGCTGTACGAAAAGACCTGCAAATAATCCTCAATTTACCGTCGAAAAAATTTTTTAGGAGATATATGAATATGAAAAAAGAACAATTTACGGAGAAAGAAGCGAAAGAGCTTATCAATGGGAAGCTTTCTCGCTATTTCGGCGTAGCGCCTTCGGAGGCAAAAAAAGACCAGCTGTATAAAGCGGTTGTCATGAGCATCCGCGATATTATGCTGGAAAAACGTCACGCTTTCCACTTGAAAACGAAAGCAGCGAAAGCGAAGAAAGTGTACTACCTTTGCATGGAATTCCTTATGGGGCGTTCCTTGAAAAACAGCATTTTCAATTTGGGACTTGTTGACGTTTACAATGAAGCCTTGAAAGAGTATGACGTGACGTTGGAAGATTTGTACGAGCTCGAACCCGACGCAGGGCTTGGGAATGGCGGTCTCGGCCGTTTAGCGGCTTGCTTTTTAGACGGTCTTGCTACGCAAGATTATCCTGCAATGGGCTTCTCCATTCGCTACGATTACGGATTGTTCAAACAAAAAATTGTAGAGGGCTGGCAGACGGAATTACCTGACGTTTGGCTCCCCGGCGGCGAAGTATGGTTGACGCAGCGCAGCGATAAAACTTTCACCATCAAATACGACGGTTATATTGAAGAAAAATGGACCGAACACGGAATGGAAGTTATTTACCGCGACGCGAAAGAAATTCAAGCGGTTGCTTATGATATGATGGTATCCGGTTACGACAGCCAAGCTGTGTCCGTCCTTCGTCTTTGGAAAGCAAAAAGCATCCAGAACTTCGATATGAAACTGTTCTCGCAAGGTGATTATGCGTCCGTTATGAAGGACGATAACGAAGCGGAATTGATTTCGAAGGTATTGTATCCCGCTGATAATCACGTAGAAGGGAAATCTTTGCGCTTGAAACAGCAATATTTCCTTGTTTCTGCGTCCTTGCAGAACATTTTGGCGGATCATAAGAGAAGATACGGCTCGTTAAAATTGCTTCCGAAAATGGCGGCAATTCACTTGAACGATACCCATCCCGCATTGGCCATCCCCGAATTGATGAGACTCTTGATCGATGAAAACGGTATGAGTTGGGACGAAGCGTGGGGGATTACGACCTCTGTTTGCGCTTATACCAACCACACGGTTTTGGCCGAAGCATTGGAAACCTGGCCTGAAGATTTGATCGCGAGAAGATTGCCCCGTATCTATATGATTTTGAAGGAAATCAATCGCCGTCAATGTGAAGAATTGTGGGCGCGTTTCCCCGGTGATTGGGATAAGATTTCCCGTATGGCAATTATGTCCTATAACGTTGTCAAAATGGCAAACTTGTCCGTTCATGGTTCACACCACGTAAACGGTGTTTCCGCTTTGCACAGCGATATCATCAAAGACAGTATTTTCAAGGATTTCTACGAATTTACGCCCAATAAATTTACCAACGTAACCAACGGTATCGCACACAGACGTTGGCTGAATCAATCCAACCCTGAACTCTGCGCGTTGCTCAACGATTGCATCGGGGAAGGTTATGCAAAAGATGCATCGAAATTGGCGGCGTTTAAGAAATTCGAAAACGATGAAAGCGTGCTGAAACGTTTGGAAGAAATCAAGGCGTTGAAGAAAAAACAATTTGCGGATTTTGCCCTGAAAAAACAAGGCGTCAAAATTGATCCTACCACGTTATTTGACGTGCAGGCGAAGCGTTTACACGAATACAAACGTCAACTTTTGAACGTATTGCATATTATTAACGACTACCTGATTTTGAAGGAAAATCCCGATGCGCCGATGCAACCTAAGACGTATATCTTTGCGGCAAAAGCGGCGGCTGGGTATTATATGGCAAAGAAAATTATTAAATTGATTTGCTATATTTCCGAAGAAATCCGTAAGAATCCAAAGATTGCAGAAAAACTTAACGTTATATATATGGAAGACTACAACGTTACGATGTCCGAAAAATTGATGCCTGCATCTGAAATTTCTGAACAAATTTCCCTTGCTGGTAAAGAAGCA
>JAZNXS010000002.1:0-57927 GCA_045594025.1 Candidatus Scatosoma sp. | reverse complement strand
CCTCGACATGCTCCTTCACCCTCAGTTCGACGCAAAGGCATTGAAAGATGCAGATAAGAACAACGTAGTAGGTAAGGGTATCGCAGCTTCCCCTGGCGCAGCAGCTGGTAAGATCGTATTCACGGCTGAAGACGCTGTTGTGGAAGGTAAGAAGGGCGAAAACGTTATCCTCGTTCGTTTGGAAACCTCTCCCGAAGATATCGAAGGTATGAAATATGCGCAGGGTATCTTGACGGTTCGCGGCGGTCAGACCTCTCACGCAGCCGTTGTTGCTCGTGGTATGGGTACGTGCTGTGTATCCGGTTGCGGCGACATCAAGATGCACGAAGAAGAAAAGTGGTTCGAACTCGCTGGTAAGATCTTCCGTGAAGGCGACGTACTTTCCCTTGACGGTTCCACGGGTAACATCTACGATACGCTTATCAAGACCGTTCCTGCAGATCCCAACTCCGGTTACTTCGGACGTATCATGGACCTTGCCGATAAGTATAAGGCTCTCGGCGTAAGAACGAACGCAGACAGCCCTGAAGACGCAAAGCAGGCAGTTGCTTTCGGCGCGCAGGGTATCGGCCTTTGCCGTACGGAACACATGTTCTTCGATCCTTCCAGAATCGGCGCGTTCCGTGAAATGATCTGCTCCGACACCGTAGAAGAAAGAGAAGCAGCACTTGCAAAGATCGAACCTATGCAGCAGGCTGACTTCGAAGGTCTCTTCGAAGCGCTTGGCGGTTACCCTGTAACCATCCGTTTCCTCGATCCTCCTCTTCACGAATTCGTTCCTACCTCTGAAGAAGATATCGCGGCTCTTGCAAACGCACAGGGCAAGACGGTTGCTCAGATTAAGGACATCATCGCAGGTCTCCACGAATTCAACCCCATGATGGGGCACCGTGGCTGCCGTTTGAGCGTAACCTATCCCGAAATCGCAGTAATGCAGACGAAGGCGGTTATCAAGGCGGCGACCAGCGTAATTAAGAGACATCCCGATTGGAGCCTCGTTCCCGAAATCATGATCCCTCTTACGGGTGAAACGAAGGAATTGAAGTTCGTTAAGGACATCGTTGTAAAGACGGCTAACGAAGTTATCGCGGCTAGCGGCGTAGATCTTAAGTACGAAGTTGGTACGATGATCGAAATTCCTCGTGCGTGCTTGACGGCTGAAGAAATTGCAAAGGAAGCGGAATTCTTCTGCTTCGGTACGAACGACCTTACGCAGATGGCGTTTGGCTTCTCCCGTGACGACGCTGGTAAGTTCTTGCCTGCATATTATGCAAACAAGATTTACGAATCCGATCCTTTCGCAAGATTGGATACGACGGGCGTTGGTAAGCTTATGAAGATGGCTGTTGACGGCGGTAAAGCAGTTCGTCCCAACATGCACCTTGGTATTTGCGGCGAACATGGCGGCGATCCTTCCTCCATCGAATTCTGCCACGAAATCGGTCTTTCCTACGTTTCCTGCTCGCCTTACCGTGTGCCCATTGCAAGATTGTCGGCTGCTCAGGCGAACATTAAGAAGCCCAGAAACTAATTTTTGAGGCAACTTGAATAAAACGAACGGCTTGGTGTAACAACCAAGCCGTTTTTTATTTTAGAACTGTTGACGGCTGGGAAAAATTGGTGTATAATATAGGGGAATAGAATATAAGGATAACGGATATGCAAAGAAATTTTGGTAAAAACAGACAAAAATCGACAGGGCAGGTACGCGATGAACGTATAAACGGTGCACCCGTGTATACGGCGACATACAAAGTCAATCACAGTGACGAGCTATTAGAGTTTTTATTGCGTAAATGCGGCACGTCTCGCAATAACGTGAAATCGATGCTGGTAAGACGGCAGGTGCTCGTCAACGGCAGTGTGGTCACGCAATATAACTTTCCGCTTGCGAAAGACGATGAGGTAAAACTGTCGAAAAAACCGATTAAAGAGGGGGCTACGGCTACTGCCAAACCGACGGCAAAGGTAAGAACAGCGCCTAAGCGTCCTGCGCAAATCGCCATTATTCACGAGGATAACGAATTTATCGCCATCAATAAGCCGGTTGGGTTATTGTCGGTAGAAAGCGATAAAAATACCGAATGCGCATACGGTTTTGTTTTGGAATATATGCAGGCGCAGGGCAAAAACAGCCGTCCTTACGTTCTGCATAGGATAGATAAGGAAACTTCGGGGGTTTTGGTGTTCGCCAAGGATATTAAAATTCATTCCATGCTGAAAATGCACTGGAACGAGCTTGTTTCCGTGCGCGAATACTTCGCCGTTGTAGAAGGCGTTTTGGAAAAAAAGCAGGACACGATTACCACCTACTTAAAAGAAAATAAAAATAATTTGGTCTATTCCACCAACGATCCCACGGGGCAAAAAGCAATTACCCATTACGAGGTGATAAAGGAAAACGGAGAATATTCCTTGCTTAGGGTAAAGATTGATTCGGGTAGAAAAAATCAGATTCGTGTGCATATGCAATCGCTTGGCTGTCCCGTTGTCGGCGATGATAAGTATGGCAAAAAGCAGGACGGTACGCAGGTGAAAAATCCGTTGGAACGTCTTGGATTGCACGCGTCGCGGTTAGAGTTTTTACATCCCGTCAATAAAGAAATTATCACCTTCAACGCGCCCATGCCCCCTGCGTTTAGGGATTTTTTTGGGAAATAAGGAGAAAATATGAAGAAAATAGCCAGCTTTAAAGTAAATCATGATACGCTTGAAAAGGGAATGTACGTTTCCCGTATGGACGGCGACGTCGTCACGTATGACATTCGCATGAAAAAGCCGAACGGCGGCGATTATTTAAATATGAGCGCGGCGCATACCTTAGAGCATTTATTCGCCACCTATGCTCGTAACAGCGCATGGGGAGAACACGTCATCTATGTTGGCCCGATGGGTTGCAGAACGGGCTTCTATTTCCTAACGAGGGATACCTTGTCGTATGAAAATGCCATTCAACTCGTGAAGGAAAGCATGGCTTTTGCTCGTGACTTTGAAGGGGAAATCCCCGGAAATAAGAAAGAGGAGTGCGGCAATTATCTTGATCACGATCTCGCAGGCGCAAAACAGCTTGGGAAAGAAATGTTTGAGGTATTAAAAGACTGGGCAGTTGCAGATTTGCAGTATAAGGAGTAACGATAATGAATACGATGGAATGTATGTTGACGCGCAGAAGCGTAAAGAAGTATAAATCCGATCCCGTGCCGAAGGCGCTGATTGAAAAAATCGTGGAAGCAGGTTTGAATGCTCCCTCGGGGCTGAACAAGCAATCCCCCGTAATTGTAGCGGTTACGAATAAGCAGGTACGAGACGAACTGTCTAAGCTCAACGCGGGCAAAGATCCTTTTTTCCGTAGCGATCCTTTTTACGGCGCGCCCGTGGTGCTGGTTGTCCTTGCGGATAAAAACGTGCCTACCTATCTTTACGACGGCTCGCTTGTGATGGAAAATTTGCAGTTGGCGGCACACGCCTTGGGGCTTGGCGCGTGTTGGATTCACCGCGCGAAAGAAACGTTTGAAATGCCGGAGGGAAAAGCACTGCTTCAAAAGCTCGGCATTGATGGGGAATACGAGGGGATCGGTAACTGCATCATCGGCTATCTTGATGGGGAATATCCTGCTGAAAAGCCGAGAAAGGAAAACAGAGTTTATTACGTAGAATAAGAGGAAAACTATGCAAACGGGAGTATCCACCGCCTCGCTGTTTTTGCGGGCGAATAATGAGGACGCTTTGCCCATTTTAGACGGGCTTGGCGTGAAAAACGTAGAGGTCTTTTTGACCTCTTTTTCCGAATACGGTTATCCGTTTGCAAAGCTTTTGCAGGAACGAAAGGGAGGCTTGCGCGTCAATTCCGTACACGACTTGAACACGGCGTTCGAGCCGCAACTCTTCAACGCCCACCCAAGGGTGCAGGCAGACGCGTATGCATGGCTTGAAAAAGTACTGGAAAGCGCCAAGGCTTTGGGAGCGCCCTATTATACCTTCCATGGCACTGCGCGCATGAAGAAAGCCGCGCGCAATCCCGAAAACGATAATTTTCCCCGTATGATACAGGGATTTGAGAAGCTTTTGCACTTTTGTCAAGGACATGGGGTGCAGCTTTGCCTTGAAAACGTGGAATGGTCCACGTATAACCGCCCCGGCGTTTTTTCGAAATTAGCGACGGCAATTCCCGAATTGAAAGGGGTGTTGGATATCAAGCAAGCCAGAATTTCAGGTTATTCGTACGAAAGCTATCTTATTGAAATGGGCGAACGTCTTGCGTACGTGCACGTGTCCGATATTTGTCAAAGGGGTATGTGCCTCCCTGGGAAGGGGGATTTCGACTTTGATACGCTGATCAAACGCTTGAAGGACGTGGGGTTTGACGGCGCGCTTATCATTGAGGCTTACAAAGATGATTATCGAGAAATTGAAGAGCTAAAAATTGCCTGCGAATTCCTAAATGAGAAATTATATAAACATAATTGTTTAACCCAATAGTTTTTTTTGGAATTTTTTCAAATAATTTTGCTTAATCTATTGACAAGAACATCTTAGTATGTTATAATCCAAATAAGATTAAATCTCAATAAGGAGAAAATATTATGTTAAAATTTTATCAATGTGAAAATTGCAAGAAGGTAGTTATCTCGAAAGAGGAATTAAAGTTGGACGGCTGGAAGGAGCTGATTGCAGGCAGCACGGACGCGGCGCAGGAAAAGCACGTACCCGTTGTAGAAAAGAAGTGCAAGACGGTGAAAGTAGACGTGGGCAGCGTAGCGCACCCTATGACGGCGGAACATTTTATCGAATGGGTAGCGTTGGAAACGGAAAAGGGTTATCAAGTGCAATATTTGAATCCCAACGAAGCACCCGTGTGCGCGTTCAAGCTTGCGGACGGCGATAAGGCGGTAGCGGTATACGCATATTGCAACCTGCACGGACTTTGGAAAGACTAAGATAAGGAAAATCATATAAAACGAGGATAAATACCATGATAGAAAAAGAAGCGATGTATAAGTTAACTTACGGCTTGTTTGTATTGACGACAACGGACGGCGAAAAACAGAACGGCTGTATCGTGAATACGGTGTCTATGCTGACGGATAATCCCAAAAGAATCGTGGTATTTGTCAACAAGTCCAACTACTCGGAAGAGCTACTCAGAAAGACGAAAATTTTCAATGTTTCGGTATTGACGGAGAGTGCGCCGTTTGATATTTTCAAACAATTCGGTTTTGTTTCCGGGCGCGATACGGATAAATTTGCAGGGGGCAGGTACGAGACGAGTGAAAACGGATTGTACTATTTGCCTGAATATACGAATGCGGTGCTTAGCGGTAAAGTCATCGATTGTTACGATTACGATACGCACACCTTATTCGTTGCGGAAGTGACGGAAGCGAAAACATTGAGTACGGAAAAATCCGTGACGTACGAATATTATCAAAGCAATATTAAACCCAAGCCCGAAGCGCCTAAGCCGCAAGCGGCAGGCAAAACGAAATGGGTTTGCAAAATCTGTGGCTATGTTCACGAAGGGGAGGAAATTCCCGATGACTTTATTTGTCCTTGGTGCAAGCATCCAAAAGAGGATTTTGAAAAAATAGTGGGGTGAAAAATGAAGAGAAAACTTTCTTTTTTAGGCATCGTATTGACTGTAATTTTGGCATTTGCAGGCTTTACCGCATGCAATAGCGGCATGCATTACGAAAATGCGGATAAATACACGGCAGGCGGCGCAACGCTTACGCAAAATGTGAAAAATCTCGATATTATATGGACGTCGGGGGACCTGGAAATCAAGCATGGCGACGTGGACGGCGTAGTTTTTTCGGAAACGGCGGCAGTTCCCTTAAATGAGCGCACCAGCCTTTACTATTGGTTGGACGGCGAAACCTTGCGTATTCGCTATGCGCAATCGGTTCAAGGGATTCACATGGGCAATTATCCGTCCAAGGCGTTAGTGGTAACGTTACCCCAAGAATGTGTTTTGCAAAGTTTGGATCTTGACGTGGTCAGCACGGACGTTCAGCTGACGGAAGTTCGTGTTGCTGATATCGAAGTAGACAACGTTTCGGGGAGTGTGAACGCTACCATGTCCGAGTTTACAAAGGATTTGGAGATGGAAGCGATTTCTGGGGATATAACGTTGAAAGGAAGCGTTGCCGAGAGTTTGGAGGTGGAATCCACCAGCGGTAATATTCGGATAGAGTTGAAAGCAACGCCGAAAACGTGCGATATTGATAACGTATCGGGCAACGTCACGTTGACGTTCCCTGAAAACGCAGCAGGGTTTACCCTCACGACGGAGACGACCAGCGGCGAGTTTTACAGCGATCTTCCTATGACGAATAACGGGGATAAGCGTGTATACGGCGACGGTAGCGGCACGCTGAATATTGAAACGGTAAGTGGGAATATTCGCCTGGAAGTATCGGCGGAATAAGGAAACGACAAATCTTGATAAAATTCGACTTACTCCTTTTCATAATTTGGAAAAATCCGTAAAAAGGTTGGAAAAAGCCTTAAAAAAAGCTTGACAGAAAGTGGCGGAATTGCTATAATTACGTGGTAAATGATTAAACGCATCGGCAAAGGAAGGTGAAAAGGAAATGTCTACGGTAAGAGTTGGTGAAAACGAAAACGTTGAAAGCGCATTGCGTCGTTTCAAGAGAAAGTGCTCCCGCGACGGCATCATCGGCGACTTGAGAAAGAAGGAATTCTATGAAAAGCCTTCCGTAAGAAGAAAGAAGAAGTCGGAAGCTGCTCGTAAGAGAAGCAGAAACTAAAAGCACAAAAGAGTCTACGTTGGTAGGCTCTTTTTTCTTGCAAAATTGTCGAAAAGAGGTGAAAAATGTCGAATGAAAACGGACGCACACTTCGTGAAGAAGCGCGCTTAGCAAAAAGCAGAATCAAAAGCGGATTTTGGAAGGAATGCAAAGACAATTTAACCGAGCAAAAAGAAAAAGCGAGGGAGCATGGTCTTAACGAAAGCAAAGCCGAGCGTTTTTTCAAAACGCAGGTAGAGGCGCAAATAGAGGGAAGGAAAGAGGACGAATTTTACCTTCGGGTAAAGCAAATGCTGCTTAACGAAGGCGAAGTAAGCGACGCCATCGGCAGGCTTACCGATAAGGCGTATTACGCTACCCTTTCCTATGAAGAAAAACAGCGTTATACTTTAACGCTCAGCGAAAAATATCTTCGCGCCCTCGAACGTTTCCGCGCCGAGTGCGAATTTGAAAGTTTAAAAGCAAAATAGAGTGTATTTCTAAAACGCTACGGAGAGAATCTCCGTAGTTTTTTTATGCAAACGGTATGTTTTCGATTGGATAGACTTGCAAATCGGGGTGAATTGTGGTATAATATTTTTGTTATGATGCAACTGGACGAAATTATTGAACAACTGAACGACGAACAAATCAAGCCCGTTTTTCGAACGGAAGGCGCGGTATTGGTATTGGCAGGCGCAGGAAGCGGTAAAACCCGTGTTTTGACCTCTAGAATTGCCTATATCGTGGAGGACTTGGGCGTTCCTGCGGACGCCATCCTCGCGATCACGTTCACCAACAAAGCCGCAAACGAAATGAAAGAGCGTTTGGGGCAGATTATCGACGTTTCCAGATCGTGGGTATGCACAATCCACAGCATGTGCGTGCGGATTTTGCGTATATTCCCCGAAGAGGCTGGTATCAAATCGAATTTCTCCATTTACAGCGAAACCGAACGCAACAATATTGTCAAAAAATCCTTTCAGGAATGTGATTTTGACGATGAAAAGCTGCTGAAAAATATCAAATGGCATATTGCGAATGCGAAGATGCTGGGTTTAGAGTCCGAACGCTACGCCGAGGAATACGCAGGGGAGCGCGATATTGACGAAATCGTGAAAGTATATGCGCGCTATCAAAAGCACTTGCATGAAAATAATGCGTTGGATTTTGACGATTTGCTGAATGAAACGAGAAATCTGCTTCGCAAGAACAAGGAAGTAAGAGAGTATCTTGGCGGCAAGTTCCGCTATATCCTCGTGGACGAGTTTCAGGACACCAATGAGGTGCAGTACGAGATCATAAAGATGCTTGCATCCGTACATGGTAACCTCTTTGCCGTCGGCGACGATGATCAGTCTATCTACGGTTGGCGCGGCGCGAAGCTGGAAAATATCCTGCATTTTGAAAAGGATTTCAAAGACGCAAAGGTGTTCAAGTTGGAACGCAACTACCGTTCCACCAAAAACATTTTGAAGCTGGCGAACACCGTTATTCGCAACAATGGCAGAAGAAAGGACAAAACTCTTTGGACGGAGAATGACGAAGGCGCGCCGATCAAGGTGCAGGAGATGGACGAGGAAAGCGGTGAGGCGCGTTATATCGCGCAAACGATTGCAGGCTTGCTCCGTCAAGGCTATCGGTATTCCGATTTTGCCATTTTAATGCGCTTGAACGCGCTTACCCGATCTTTCGAACAAGAGTTCACGGGGGATGGGATTCCCTATAAAGTATTCGGCGGCTTTAAGTTCTTCGAACGCAAAGAGATCAAGGACATGCTTGCCTATTTGCGGTTGGTGAACAATCCTTTTGATAGCGAGGCGGCGACGAGAATTATCAACTTTCCCAAGCGCGGTATCGGCGCAAAAACGGTGGAAACGTTGCAAAATTATGCATATCAAACGGAGCTTTCCGTATTCGACGCGCTTGTGGATATTGATGAAATCGGGTTTACTTCGGGGACGAAGCAAAAGCTGGTGGAATTCCGTGATTTGGTCAAGGAATGGATTGTAGACAGTCAGGCGCTACCCGTCAATGAGTTGGTGAAAAAGATTGTCGCGGACACGCATATGCGTGAAGCATACGCCGACGATTCGGACGAGAGTATTAACAAACGCGCGAATATTGAAGAATTTATCAACTCGGTGGAAGAATACAGCCGCTTAAATCCCGACGCGACGCTTACCGATTACCTCAACCAAGTTACCCTCTCTTCGGATACGGATGAAATGGACGACGGTAATTACGTTACTTTGGCAACGATACATTCAGTGAAAGGTCTGGAATTCAGATGCGTGTTCATTTGCGGTTTGGAAGAGAACATTCTGCCCGTGTCAAGAGCCGTAGAGAATGACGACGATATGGAAGAGGAACGCCGTTTGATGTACGTAGCAATCACCCGCGCAAAAGAAAGGTTGTATTTAACGAGATCGAAAAGCAGATACTTATACGGCAAGCGAGAGCCGACTGCGCGTTCCCGTTTCTTAAAAGAGCTTGCTTCCGTGGTGGAGCTGCCGCAGGAACAGCGTAGACCTATGTATGGATATAGCGATTGGGACGATCCCGAAAGCTATGGGAACTCCGCTTACGGTGGGGGCAGGTATTCGTCGAATGACGATTACAGCGGCAGAAAAAGCAGCTTTGGCGGCGGATACGGCTCGTCTTATGGCGGTAAATCGTACGGGGATTCTTCCAGACAAAACTCTTCCGCTACCCGTTCAACGTGGAGTGGGAACTCGTATGGAAATTCGTACGGAAGCTCGACAAGCTACGGTTCGTCTTACGGCGCAGCTTACGGTTCGCAGACGACGCAAAAAAAGAACAGCGGATTCGTATATGGCGGCGTAGGCAAAGCGACGAAACCTACCGCGACAGGCGGAAAGGATTTATCTGCATTCCGCGCAGGGGTAAAGGTACGGCATGCGAAATTTGGCAACGGCACCATTGTCTCCGTTCGCGGTGTGGGCAGCAATATGATCCTTGACATTGCGTTTGAGGGGTTGGGGATTAAGCAGTTATCCGCAAGTCTTGCGCCCTTGACGATTGTATAAGCAAGACGAAGTTGCGCGTTCAGCGCAGCGAATTGCCTAACGGCGTGAATTGTCTTACGGACAATTCACTTTTATAAATAAAAAATAACGGGTACAGAAATGAACAGACAAAGAGAGCTTGTGGACATTCTCAATAAATGGGCGCACGAATATTACGTGCTGGATAATCCCACCGTTTCGGATAAGGAATATGACGCCTTATACGATGAATTACGCCGTTTAGAGGCGGAAAGCGGCGAGGTGTACCCCGATAGCCCGACCAGACGAGTGGGTGGCGAGCCGATTAAAGGCTTTGAAAAGCACACGCATATCGAAAGGTTGTTCAGTTTGGATAAATCGGTTTCGACGGAGGAGTTGACGGCGTTTTTGACTCGTGTGAAAAAGCTTGCCGGCGCGCAACCTGACTACACGGTGGAATACAAATTCGACGGACTGACTGTCTGCCTTACCTATGATAAGGGACAGTTTGTCCGCGCTACGACGCGGGGTAACGGCGTGGTGGGTGAAGACGTCACGGCGCAGGTTTTGACGATCAAGTCTTTCCCCTTAAAAATTACTTACCAAGGCACGTTGGAGGTGAGAGGGGAAGCGGTCATTCGTTTGTCTGTACTTGATGCGTACAACAAAACGGCGGCAGAGCCTTTGAAAAACGCGCGTAATGCGGCGGCAGGGGCGATCCGTAACCTCGATCCGAAGGTGACCGAGCTTCGCCGTCCCGATATTTATTTCTATGACGTCAATTATATGTCGGACGGGGCACCCATGTCTCAAACGAATGCCCACGATTTCCTTATAAACGAGGGGTTTAAGGTGTTCCCGTATTTCAAGGTATGCCACACGGATGAAGAAGTGGTTGCGGCGATTGCCGAGGTGGAACGGGAACGCAAAACGTTGGACGTCTTAACGGACGGAGCCGTTATCAAGGTGGACGATGCAATCCTTCGTGAGGAGATGGGCTTTACCGATAAATTCCCCCGTTGGGCGATGGCGTATAAGTTTGAAGCGGAAGAGGTGACTACCCTCTTAAAGGACGTGATTTGGCAGGTAGGCAGAACGGGAAAACTGACGCCGCTTGCTCTTCTCGATCCCGTGGATCTTGGCGGCGCGACGGTGTCAAGGGCGACCTTGAATAATTACGGCGATATTTTGCGTAAGGACGTGAAGATAGATTCGAGAGTGCTCGTTCGCCGTTCCAACGAAGTTATCCCCGAAATTTTGGGTGCAACGGAGCATACGGAAAAGAGTCGCGACATCGAAAAACCGACCGTCTGCCCTGCTTGCGGAACAGGACTGAAAGAAACGGGCGCGCATTTGTTCTGCCCGAATCGGGATTGCGTGCCGAGAATCGTGGCGATGCTCGACCATTACGCAAGTAAGAACGCCATGAATATCGACGGTTTTTCCGAGAGTACCGCGTTGCAACTTGTCGAGCGCAAAAACGTGAAAAAGTTTTCCGATTTATACCGTTTAACGGCGGAGGATTTGGCGCAGTTGGATGGATTCAAGGATAAGAAAATTACAAACATCTTAACGGCGATAGAAAAGAGTAAGACCCCTACCATGGACGCGTTTATTTACGCGATCGGCATAGAGGGGGTAGGCAGGGTTGCGGCGAAAGATTTAGCGGCGCGTTTTCAAACGATGGAAAATTTACAAGAAGCGACGGTGGACGATTTACTTGGTTTGGAAAACGTAGGGGAAATCACGGCGAATGCGATTGTAGAGTATTTCAAAGACGAAGCCAACCTTGCGGAATTGCAGGCATTAAAGGAAATCGGGGTAACGCCCGTTTGGTCGAACGAGAAAAAAGAAGGAATCTTTTCGGGAGAAGCAGTCGTGCTCACGGGTACGCTATCCTCGTTTAAGCGCAGTGAAGCGCAAAAGCTGATTGAGGAACGGGGCGGCGTTTGTCAAAGCTCGGTCACGGCAAAAACGACCTTAGTTTTGGCAGGGGAAGAGGCAGGTAGCAAGCTTGCAAAAGCGCAAAAGCTTGGGATAAAAATCATTGACGAAGCTACTTTTAAGGAAATGATAGAAACGGAAACGAAATCATAACGTAAGGAACGGCGAAAAAGCCGTTCCTTTTCTGTTCTTTGGAAAAATTTTCTCTTTTTTATAAAAAAAGAGGGGATTTGTTGCAATAGTACTTGAAATTTTAAAAAAAGTTTGCTATAATGGTACAATCAATGAGTATGCCAACAAAGGAGTGCGCTTATGCTTAGCATGACGGGTTATGGAAAAGGGGAATATGCAGAGGGCGGCTTAGAGCTGACCTGCGAAATCAAAACGGTAAACAACCGTTATTTGGACGTGTCTATCAAAGCGCCGCGTATTTTTGCGGCATACGAGGACGTAATCCGCACCACCATTCGCAAAAAACTGACGAGAGGGCACGCAGACGTGCTCATTTCCGTTAAAGATAAACGCGAAAGAGAAACCAACCTTGCGCCCGATTTGGCGTTGGCGGCGTCTTACGTGGCGGCGGCGCAGGCTTTGAAAGCGGCGTTCCCCGATTTGACGGACGACGTTACCCTTTCTTCCGTGCTCCGCTATCCCGAAGTGTTAAAGCAAGAAGACACGGTAGCGTTGGACGAGGAATTGACGCACGCATTGGACGTAGCGCTGAACGTGGCTTTGGATAAACTCAACGAAATGCGTTTTGTTGAAGGTGAGAAGCTCAAGGCAGATATGTTGGCAAGGGTGAAAACCATCGAAACGCTGGTGAAAGAAATTTCCGCAAGGGCGCCCATGATTGCCACGGAATACCGCGAAAAGCTGACGGCAAGGGTGAAAGAATATCTTTCGGACGCGCAAATTGATGAAGGCAGATTGCTTACGGAAGTGGCGGTGTTCACCGACAAGAGCAATATCGATGAAGAGCTCACCCGTTTGCGTTCGCACATCGAACAGTTCAGAAGTATCGCCGAGGAAGGGGTTGTGGGCAGAAAGCTGGATTTCCTGGTGCAGGAATTCAACCGTGAAGCGAACACCACTTGTTCCAAGAGCAACGATGTGACGATTACGCGCGCAGGGCTTGCATTGAAAAATGAAATTGAAAAAATTCGCGAACAGGTACAGAATCTCGAATAAGTGAACGTAAGGAGTGCAAATGAAACATATTTTGATGGCTGTATCCGGGCCCTCCGGCGTAGGCAAGGGAACGATAGTAAAGACGATTTTGGAACGTCGCGACGACGTGGTGGAATCCGTTTCCTGCACAACGAGAGAACCACGTGAGGGCGAGGTGGACGGAAAGCATTATTTCTTCTTATCCCACGAGGAATTTGAAAGACGGATCAAAGAGGACGACTTTTTGGAATATGACGAGCATTTCGGCAACTATTACGGCACGCCGAAATCGTTTGTACGGGAAACGCTGAAAACGAAATCGGTGATTATGGAAATCGACGTAGTCGGCTCCTTGAATGCGAAAAAGGTATTTCCCGAATGCGTACTCGTTATGGTTGTACCGCCGTCGGTGGAGGAGCTGAAACGCCGCTTGATCGGAAGAGGCTCGGAAAACGAGGAAACGGTGCAAATTCGGCTGTCGAGAATGGAATTTGAGCTGTCGCAAAAAGATAAATACGATTATATCATTGTCAACGACGATTTAGAAGAGGCAATCCAAGAGGTTTGCGCTATTTTGGACGGCGTCGACGGCAATGACGGAATAAATTAAGAAAAAAATACACAAATAAGGAGTGAGAAATATTATGATTAACGAACCTTCTGTAGACGTAATGATTAGAAAACTTGGCACGGAGGAAGAACCGATTAGCCGTTATGCTCTTTGCACGATTGCGGCAAAGCGCGCTCGTCAGATTATCGAGACGGAAAAGAACCTCGGCGTGCACGATTCGACAGGTAAGGACAAGGAGCTGTTGTCCGCTTGTAAGGATATCGCAGACGGCAAAGTCGTGATTGCAAAAGACTAAAAAAACAGCCTCGCTTGCGAGGCGTTTTTTATCGGAGAACGGGCTATGCGGTGAATTGCCTAATGGCGTGAATTGCGCCTAACGGCGCGTGAATTGCAACGCTATGCGTTGCGTTGTGGAAATATTACAATAACGACGGCGGAGCCGTCAATTCACTGAGCGATAGCGAAAATTCACGAAGGCTCTGCCTTCAAATCATTTTAAGGAGTATTCCATGGTAGCGGAAGTCATCGTCGATATCGCGGCGAGTGAAACGGATAGAATATACGATTATCTCTGCGACGACAGCGTAGTCGTCGGCAGCCGTGTTCGCGCGCCGTTTGGCGGTAAAACCGTGCCCGGATTCGTCATGCGGATCAAGGAAAGCTCCGATTTTCCGTTGGAACGGTTGAAAAAGGTGTATCCCTGCCCCGACGAATTGCCTGCGCTTAATGCTGAATGCTTGAGTTTGGCGGAAAAAATTACGGCGCGCTACCGCGTGCCCAAGGCGCTTACTTTGCGCCTGTTTTTGCCCTCTGAAATGCGGACGGGCAAAGTGAGAGAACTGCTTCGCAATTACGCAACGCTGATAGTCCCCGTCGAGGAGATGAAGCTTGCAAAAACGGCGAAAAATCAGCTTGGCGCGGCGGAATACTTGGCGAAAAACGGCAAAACCGATTGCGCGTATTTGAATAACGTTTTCCCCGGCGGCGTGTCCGCTTTGGAGAAAAAAGGTTACGTTGCGATCACAAAAGAACAGATTTTGCGCGATCCGTACAAGACGGTGACGGCGGAAAAAGTGGAACGGGTATTAACCGCCGACCAAGAAAGGGCGGTAAAGACGATTATCACGGACGAGCGTACCGTGCAGCTTTTGCACGGCGTTACGGGCAGCGGTAAAACGGAAATTTACCTTACCCTGATTGCGAAATGCTTGGAAGAGGGGAAAAGTTCTATTTTCCTCGTACCTGAAATTTCCTTAACGCCGCAAATGCTTTCTCAGCTTCGCGCGAGGTTTGGAAAGAACGCGGCGATTTTGCACAGTGGGCTTTCCGCAGGCGAACGCTTTGACGAATGGTGGCGTTTGCGTACGGGAGAGGCGAAAATCGCCATCGGCGCAAGAAGCGCCATTTTTGCGCCCTTGGAAAATTTGGGCGTGATTATTATCGACGAGGAACACGATTCCAGTTATTTCAGTGAATCTGCCCCTCGTTATAACACCTTCGATATTGCGCTTTTGCGCGCGAAGAAAAACGGTTGCAAGCTGGTTTTAGGCAGCGCAACCCCCTCGGTGGATACCTATAAACGGGCGCAGGACGGAGAATTTTCTTTGATTCGGTTGGAAAAGCGTATCAACAAACGCCC
This sequence comes from Candidatus Scatosoma sp., assembly GCA_045594025.1. Lineage (GTDB taxonomy): Bacteria > Bacillota > Clostridia > Christensenellales > Borkfalkiaceae > Scatosoma. Next base: position 42,849 of record JAZNXS010000002.1, on the reverse strand, counting down.
TTTGCCCGAAATTATTATCGCAGACATGCGCAGGGAAGTAAGACGGGGAAACAATTCCTCTTTTTCGGGCGCATTGAAAGAGGAGCTGGAAAAATGCCTTGCCGCGGATAAGCAGGCGATTTTGTTCCTCAATAGAAGAGGATATTCGCAGACGGTGATTTGCAAGGAATGCGGCTACGTAGCCAAGTGCGAATCGTGCGACGTTTCGTTGACTTACCATAGGGACGAGGGTTGTTTAAAATGCCACTATTGCGGCATGAAATACAATATGCTTTCCGCTTGCCCCGATTGCGGAGGGAAAAAGCTTTCCTATGCCGGCACGGGCACGCAACGTATTGCGGCGGAGTTGGCAAAAATGTATCCGACGGCAAGAATTTTGCGTATGGATAACGATACGACAAGCGGCAAAGAGGGGCATTATAAAATTCTGAAAACGTTTGCGGAAAAGAAAGCGGATATTCTCGTCGGTACGCAAATGATTGCAAAGGGGCACGATTTCCCTGCCGTCACTCTAGTAGGGATTTTGGACGCGGATATGAGCCTCCATTTCTCCGATTACAGAAGCGGAGAACGCACCTTTCAGCTGATTACGCAGGTGGCAGGCAGAAGCGGCCGCGCGGAAGAGCAGGGCAAGGTGGTTTTGCAGACCTTTGATCCTGAAAACGAGGTGTTACGCTTTGCGACAACGTATGATTACGACGGATTTTATGAGAACGAGATTTCTCTGCGCGCGGCGATGGCGTTTCCGCCTTTTTCCAAAATCGTTCGGGTACTCGTTACGGGCGAAGAAGATAAAAAATGTATAGAAGCGCTTAGGGAAGTGTACGTGGAATTAGAACGGTTATATACGGAAAATTCGGATAAGTTCCTATTCTTCAACAAGATGCGTTCGCCGATAAAGCGCATACAAAATAAGTTCCGTTATCAGGTATTGATGCGGTTGTGCGATACCTCGGTATTGCCTGAAATTTATGCGATTTGCGCGGCGGCGCGCAGTAAAGACGCGCTGGTGTCGGTGGAAGAAAATCCGACGAATTTGAGTTGATGTAAGGACATAAAAAGGAGAGAAAGAATGGCGATTCGAAACGTAGTACAGGTCGGCGATGACGTATTAAGACAAAAATGCTTCCCCGTGGAGACGTTCGACGAAAAATTATGGATGCTGCTCGACGATATGAAAGAGACGGTGAAAAAGGAAGAGGGCGCAGGGCTTGCGGCTCCGCAGGTGGGCGTATTACGCAGAGTAGCCGTTGTGGACGTGGAAGAGGGGTATTTTGAATTTATCAACCCCGTCATCGTACAGCAAAAGGGAGAACAAACGGGTTGGGAAGGCTGCCTTTCCGTGCGCGGAAAAAGCGGTATCGTTTCCCGTCCTATGAAAGTGACCGTTACCTATCAGGACAGAAACGGTGAAAAGCATCTACTGAAAGCCAAAGGCTTTTTTGCGAAAGCGATCTGCCACGAGCTGGATCATTTAGATGGGATATTATATATAGACAAAGCGACTTATATTGAAAAGTGTTAAACGACGTATAATCGTCGCATTTCTGCGTTGTGTCTCCGTGTCCCTTGGTCACGTACGCTAAGTACGCTCCCTGTGGCGTACTCAACACGCCTTGAACTGCTCGGTTCTCCGCCGTTTAACGAAAAAAAGTTTTGCGTTAAGAATTGCGCCAAAGGCGCGTGAATTGCAACGCTGTGCGTTGCGTTTTGGAATTATTGCTACAACGACGGCAAAGCCGTCAATTCACGAAAACATAGTTTTCAATTCACTGAGCGATAGCGAAAATTCACGTCCGCAAAGCGGACCATTCACAGTTTACGGAGTAAAATTCATGAAAATCGTATTTGCAGGTACGCCCGATTTTGCGGTAGCGCCTTTAAAAAAAATACAGGAAAGCGGATTTGAAATCGTTGGCGTAATCACGCAGATTGACAAACCGCAAGGAAGAAAGGGGATTTTGACGCCTCCTCCCGTCAAGACGGCGGCGGAAGCGCTTGGTATCCCCGTTATTCAGCCTGTAAAAATCCGTGACGAAGTAGAGGCGGTGCGCGCGCTCGGCGGCGATTTGCTGGTGACCTGCGCATACGGCCAAATTTTGACGCAACCTATTTTGGATAGTTTCCCCAAAGGAGTTTGGAATATTCACGCAGGCTTATTGCCCAAATACCGCGGCGCGTCACCCATTCAAAGCTGTATTGTAAACGGCGAAAGCGAAACGGGCGTTTCGATTATGAAGACGGAGCTGGGGTTGGATTGCGGAGACGTACTTTGCGTAGAGGAAACCCCCATCACGCCGACGGAGACGTATGGCGAGCTTTCGGATAGACTGTCTTTTCTCGGCGCAGAACTGATTGTGAAAGCCTTAAAGCTGTTGGAAAGCGGCAAGTATACCCTTACGCCGCAAGCGGAAGAAGGGGTTGGCGTGGTGCGTAAAATCAATAAAGACCACGCGAAAATCGATTTTCGTAAATCGGCGGTGGAGATCGTGGATTTGGTGCGCGGTATGAACCCTGCGCCCGTGGCGTATGCGGTGTTGGAAGAGAATAAAATCAACGTATATCGCGCGGAAAAAGCAGTGCTCACCGACGAGGAAAGAGAGCTTTGCCACCATTCGGCGTTTGGCGAGGTACTTTCGGATAAACCCAAGCGCGGTTTGCTTGTCAAATGCGGCGACGGCGCGATCAAGCTGACGGAAGTGCAGGCTGCAGGCGGCAAACGGATATCGGGCGGCGATTTCCTGAATGGCAGAAAAGCGCAAAAAGGACAGGTATTTACATGTTAAGCAATCCCGTCTATGATCCCTTTCAAATTTTAAGTAAAATTTATTCGGACGGAACGCACGTTAAGCAAGCGATTGCCGAAACCTATATCGAAGAACAATACCGTTCTCGTACGGTGAAAATTGTATACGGCGTGTTGGAAAACGACGGATATTTTGATTTTTGCATACGGCATTACGCGCCCAAAGCGCCCAAGCTCGCCGTGCGTATCTTATTGAAAATTTCGCTGTATATGCTCCTTTTTATGGATAAAAAGCGGTATATGGTCACCGATTGTGCCGTAACCTTATGCAAAAAGTTGGGGAAAGGCGGCGTCAGCGGTTTTGTTAATGCGTTTTTGCGCCGTTTTGATAAAACAGCGGTAGATGAGGCGCTCCCTAAGGGCATAGAGGGGGAGGCGGTGAAATATTCCTATCCTTTATATGCCTACAAATTACTAAAAAAAGAATACGGTCAACGGGCGGCGGCGATTGCCCAAGCCAAGTCGGCAGGGGTGTCCGTTCGTTTTGAAAAAGACGAGGAAAAATATCAGGACAAGCCGCATATCCAAACACCGTTTCCCGGCAATCTTATCTTTGAAAATTTTGTGCGTGACGAGGGCTTTGACGAGGGGAAGTACACCTTTCAATCGGTGGGTAGCATAGCCATTTGCGATTGTGTTGCGCCTTGTGAAACGCTGCTGGATTGTTGCGCCGCACCGGGTGGGAAGTCGGTATTGCTTGCAAAAAAATGCCAGCAAGTAACGTCGTTTGAACTGCACGCGCATAGAGTGGAATTGATTCGTCAGTATAAGGAACGCATGGGCGCTACAAACGTGACGGAAATGCAAAAGGACAGCGCGGTATTCGACGAAAGATACGAAGAACGCTTTGACGCGGTGCTTTGCGACGCGCCTTGTTCGGGGTTTGGTACAGTCAGTGAAAATCCCGATATCAAACTGTTTAGAAAAGCGGAGGATTTCCTTGGTATTAAAAAGGCGCAAACGGAGATTTTATCCACCGTTTCACGGTACGTGAAAAAAGGCGGTGCGTTGTACTATTCCACCTGCTCGCTGTTTGCGTGCGAAAACGATGAAATCGTTGCGGAATTTTTGAAAAATCATGCGGAATACGAGGTGGAAAGTTTGGAAAGTCCGCTTTCGTACGAGCGCAAGAAATACGGCTTGCAATTTTTGCCCGATACGGCATACGGCGCAGGCTTTTACGTATGTAAATTAAAACGCGTAGGAGATAAACAATGAAAAAAATTCTACAAGATTTATCCTATGCGGAATTAGAGGCTTTGGTGCTCTCGCTCGGGGAGAAAAAATTCCGCGCAAAGCAGCTGTACGAAGGCTTGATGCAGGGCAAGAGTATTACGGGCATCACCTCTCTTTCCAAAGCGTTTAAGGAAAGGCTCTTAGAGGAATTTGAAGACGAAACCGTGCGCATCAAGGAAACGTATGTATCTGCTGACGGCACGGAAAAATACTTATTTGAATACGCTGACGGTAACCTAGTGGAAGGGGTACTGATGAAATACAAATACGGCTATACGCAATGCGTATCCACGCAGGTGGGTTGCCGTATGGGCTGCACGTTTTGCGCCTCGACGCTTGGCGGCTTGATTAGAAATCTGACGTCGGGGGAAATCCTTTCGCAAATCCTTGTGGTCAACGCCTTGCATAAAGAGAACGTCGTGGGGCAAGGTAAGGAGGCGAGGGCGGTCACCAACGTCGTACTGATGGGCAGCGGCGAACCGCTGGATAACTACGACGAGGTGTTGCGGTTTTTGCATAGCGTTACGGCGGAAGGGGGCGTGCATATCAGCGCCAGAAATATTTCCCTTTCCACGTGCGGAATCGTGCCGAAAATGTACCGCTTGGCGGACGAGGGGATTCCCCTCAACCTCACCGTTTCCTTGCACGCAACGGACGATGAAACGCGCATGAGGGTAATGCCCGTTGCCAAGGCATACAAGATTGCAGAAATTTTAAAAGCCTGCGATTATTATTTCAAAAAGACGGGTAGGAGATATTATTTCGAGTACACCCTTATCGAGGGAGAAAATTGTGACGAGGAACACGCAAAGGCGCTTGTAGACCTTTTAAAGGGCAAGCCCTGCCACGTGAATTTGATTCGCTTGAACGAGGTGAAAGAGCGCTCTTTAAAATCGACAAGTGACAAGGAAGCCTACCGTTTCTTAGGTCACTTAGAAAAGGGCGGTCTTTCCGCAACCTTACGAAGACAAATCGGGGTGGATATCGGGGGAGCGTGCGGACAACTTCGTGCAAATTATTTGGAGGATAAACAGTAAAAATGTCTCGTGAAGATTGGGCGTTTGTTGCTGGCTTGATTGCGATGTTGCTTATCGCGTCCAGTTATTTTGTTAAGAAAAAAAGTTTTTATTTGTTATTTCAATGCTCGGGCATTGTCTTTTTGGCGCTGTCCTACCTCTTAACAAAAGAATATTTCGTCATGATCGGTTTGGGAATCGGTTTGGCGCGGTCTTTGATCTATTTTACCTTTGAAATCAAGGACAAAAATCCAAGTGTTTTTTGGCCTATCCTTTTTTCAGTGCTTAGCATAGCGGCGTATTTTATCGTCAACGTTTGGATACTGCAAACGCCTAAGTTTTTGGATATTATTTTCCTTGTCGGCGCGATTGCGTATGCCTTTGTGTTTAGAATACGTAATCTCAGTTTAATGCGTTATCTTGTGATAATTCCTACGGTGTTATCTGTGTTGTATAACGTGCTGATACAAGCTGTTCCGTTTATTATCGTTTCCTATTTGTTTGAGCTGGCGGCGAACCTTGCCTCCATTGCTAAATATGAAATATTTTCCAAAAAGAGTGTAACATCGGAGGAAATAGAAAATGAAAAAGATTAAAATTGCGCCGTCAATTCTTTCGGCGGATTTCTCGAAAATGGGCGAAGAGGTACGTTCTCTTGAACAAAGCGGTGCGGATCTTGTGCATTGCGACGTTATGGACGGCGTATTCGTCAATAACATCACGTTTGGAATCAAAATGGTAGAGGATTTGCGGAAAATCACCAAACTTCCGCTGGATTGCCATTTGATGATCGTGCATCCTGAAAAGTACGTCGAACGCTTTGCTAAGGCAGGCGCGGATATTATCACCGTGCATTGGGAGGCTTGTCAGGACAACCTGAAAGAGGTGCTGGAATTGATTAAATCGACGGACGTAAAGTGCGGCGCGGTCATCAATCCCGATACCCCTGTGGAAAAAATCAAGCACGTGATTCCGCTTTGCGATATGGTGCTTGTCATGAGTGTATTTCCCGGCTTTGGCGGCCAGAAGTTTATTCCTTCTGCGCTGGAAAAATTACGCGAAATTCGCGCGATTATTGACGGGCTGGATAAAGAGATCGATTTGGAAATCGATGGCGGCGTAACGGCGGAAAACGTGGCCGAAATCAAGGCTGCAGGCGCCAACGTTATCGTTGCAGGCAGTGCGGTTTTTAAGGCGGAAAACCGTGCGGAAATGATTCAAAAATTAAAGGAGGGTATATAAATGGATTATCAATACATAAGAAATTTTGAACGCTTGGGCTTTGGTATGTTTGTGCATTTTGGGCTTTACAGCGTGTTGGGTAAAGGGGAATGGGCAAAGCTTCTTCATCAAATTCCTCAAGAGGAATACGGTAAACTGAAGGATAAATTCAAAATCAAGAAAAATTGGGCGAAAGAGCTGGTAAAAACCGCAAAAGCGGCAGGATGTAAGTATATTACGCTTACCACCCGTCATCACGACGGTTTTTCGCTGTTCGATACCTGCGGATTAAACGATTACGACGTGATGCATACGCCCACGGGCAGAGATTTGATTAAGGAATTTGTGGAAGAATGCAACGCAGGCGGTATTATGCCTATGTTTTATCATACCTTGCTCGATTGGTATCATCCCGATTTTGAAAAGGATTTTCCTAAATATATCGATTACTTAAACGAAAGCGTAAAGCTGCTTTGCGTAAATTACGGTAAAGTGGGTGGATTTTGGTTTGACGGTATGTGGTCGAAGCCTGAGGAGGATTGGCAAGAGGATAGATTATATTCCATGATCAAATCCTACCAGCCCGATGCGATGGTCATCAATAATACGGGGCTTTCCGAGTTAGGAAAGGTAGGTCATCCGTTGATTGACAGTGTTACGTTTGAACGTGGAAATCCTGCGTTTGTGGACAATTCCGATAGACCGAGAGCAGGCGAAATGTGTCAAGTACTCAACGATCATTGGGGGTATGCAAAGCAGGATTGTAACTATAAATCCACAAGAGAGTTGATTGAAAATTTGTTGGATTGCCGTAAGTGTAACTGCAATTTCCTTTTGAACGTCGGCTTGATGGGAAACGGCGACGTAAAGCTTATGGATAAAGCGATTTTGCAGGAAATAGGCAAGTTTATCAAAGCAAATAAGGGTTTTATTTACGGTGCGAGAAAGGCGGACGTGCAGGCGGAAAACGCAGATATTCTTGTAGATGGGAATGTTTATTATGCAGTCATCAAAGACGTATTCATGTGCGCGGACGCAAACGTACAAAGGGCAGGCGACAAAAAAGAAATCAAGATATATACGGACAAAAAAGTAAAAAACGTGCGTTGGCTGGATACGGGCAAGCGTGTAAAAGTGAAAAAGAATAGCTTTATGGAAGAGCCTTTCCAATATGGGACCAGCTACTGTACAAGAGTGGCAAGATTTGAACTGGAATAAAGAAAAGCCGAGGGAAGACCTCGGCTTTTTAAATGAATTGTCCGTATTGCGGACGTGAATTTTCGCTATCGCTCAGTGAATTGAAAACTATGTTTTCGTGCATTGACGGCTTCGCCGTCGTTATTGTAATAGTTCCATAACGCAACGCAAAGCGTTGCAATTCACCGCGTTCGCATACATAACTTAACGCAAAAAGCCGACTGTTATCATACAGTCGGCTTTATAAGCGTGTTGAAAAAAGGGCGCAAATTATTCTGCGTCTGCTTTTTTAAGGGTTCTGATGCATCTTGCGCAAACGTAACCGTTCATTTCCTTACCGTCTTCTACGTAGGAAATCTTCTGTACGTTTACCTTGAAAGTTCTTCTCGTTTTACGGTTGGAGTGGCTGACGTTGTTCCCCGAAGCCTGGCCTTTACCGCAAATATTGCATACTCTGGACATATTAAACACCTCCGTTTTTGGGTTATTTTTCTTCGTAAATAGGCGCTCTAAATCCACACCCTGCATATTTGGGGTGAAAACAAGCATAAATAATATACCATTTCTAAAAAGAAAAAGCAATTAAAAACATGCCGAAAAACCACAAAAAATAAAAAAATTACGAAAAAATTGAAAAAGTACTTGCCAAATGTGATGAAATAGTGTACAATGAAGAGGCACTTGGAGAAAGATTATGTCAGTTAATACTAATAACGCATACGGCAAAATATCTATATCCGACTTGGCTATCGCGAAGGTAGCTTCCCATACCGCTATGGAATCGTATGGGATCGTGGAAATGGTTTCTCGCCGTTTTACCGACAGCTTGTCCCTGCTTTTAAAGAAGAACAGCGGCGGCCGCGGTATCAAAGTGACTACGTCCGGAAACAGAATTTACGTAGACGTATACGTGATCATGAAATACGGTGTTTCTATCAGCGCCGTAGCTGAATCGTTGAAAGAAGCGATTAAGTATAAGGTGGAGGTATTCACCGGCATGATCGTCGATACCGTCAACGTAAACGTTATCGGGGTTAAACTTTAATATTCAGATCATTCAGCGCAATCGTTATCATTGCGCTTTTTTGCGTGTAAGCTTCCTAAATAATATATATGCTATCCTCAGCTGCACGCGCGTAAAAAACAAAAGTAGAAGGAGCATTCAAAATGCATAAAACAATAAATAGCACCGATTTGAGAAATATGATTCTCGTGGGTGCAAAGCAACTCGAAATCAACCGTGCGAGAGTGGACGCGCTCAACGTGTTCCCTGTTCCCGACGGTGATACGGGTACAAATATGTCTCTTACCATGCAGTCCTGCGTGAAGGAAATGACGGCTTGTCAATCCAGCTCGTTTATCGAAGTTTGTGATAGCATTTCCAAAGGTGCATTAAAGGGCGCAAGAGGTAACTCCGGCGTTATCCTTTCCCAGATTTTGAAAGGGATTTGTACCGTTATTAGAAAATCGGAAAAGGAAGTGGACGTGAAGACGTTCGCGAAAGCTTTGGAATCGGGCACGAAGATCGCTTACGGCGCCGTATCCGTACCCAAGGAAGGTACGATTCTTACCGTTATCCGTATGATGGGTGAATACGCAGTAAAAATCGCACCTAAGAAGAAGAATTTTGAAGGCTTCTTGGAAGACGTTATTCAGGAAGGGGAAAGAGCGTTGGCGCTCACGCCCGAACTGTTGCCCGTTTTGAAAAAGGCAGGGGTTGTAGACTCCGGCGGCGTTGGTCTTATGACCATCATCAAGGGCTTTAATGCAGCGCTTACGGGCGAAGAAATCGTGGACACGTACACGGAAATGGACGCAGCGCCTGCAGGGGATTCCGAATTTGGCGACAATTCCGCAATCCTTTCGATGGATATCGGTGAAATCCAGTTTGCATACTGCACCGAATTCTTCATTATCAATTTAAAGAAGAGCACGACGCTTTCCGCAATCGACAGATTGAGAGAAAAACTGATGGCAATCGGCGACAGCGTTATCTGTATCGGCGATTTAGAGCTTGTCAAGGTGCACGTGCATACCAACCAGCCCGGCAAGGCGCTGACCTATGCGTTGGAGCTCGGTGAGTTGGAAAGACCGAAAATCGAAAATATGTTGGAACAGAATCGTCAGCTTAAGGCGAAGATGGATGCAGAACGTAAAGAAATGGGTATGCTTTCCATCTGTACGGGCGCAGGCCTTTCGGAAATCTTCAAGGAACTCCTCGTCGACCGTATTATCGAAGGCGGTCAAACCATGAATCCTTCCGCAAGCGATATTGCAAGCGCAGCGCAGAAGATCAACGCAGACCACATTTTCGTGTTCCCTAACAATAAAAACATCATTCTCGCGGCAGAGCAGGCGAAAAACCTCGTAGAAAACAAGACGTTGCACGTCATTCCTACGAAGAACGTACCCCAAGGCTTTGCGGCAGCGCTGGAATTCTCTCCTGAGGCTAGCGCAGAAGAAAACAAAACGAACATGATCCATGCGTTGGACAACGTAAAGGTTGGCCAAATCACGTATGCGGTACGTAACACCTCGTTGAACGGCTTCTCCATTAAGGAAGGGGATATCATCGGGCTTGACGATAAGAAGATCCTTGCAAAATCCCATTCGTTGGAAGAAACGGCGCTCAAGCTCATCGGTAAGATGAAGGAAGACTTCCACCAGGTGATTACGCTGTACTACGGTGAGGACGTAAAGGAAGAAGAGGCGGAGGCGCTTGCTGGCGTTATCGCTGAAAAGTATCCCGATTGCGACGTGGATTTCCACAACGGCGGCCAAGCGGTATACTATTATATCATCGCAATGGAATAATGCATAGAAATGCATAAAAAGTTGCATAAATACACATAATCAGTGGGAAGGCGGCGGCGCTTTCCCATTATGTTTTTTTATCTACGGAGTCCATATTTTTGGAAAGATAGAAGGAATAGGTATGAAATTATCCACGCTCAAATCGATTGGCGAAAAGAGAGAAAAAGAATTTCATAAGCTGGGTATTTACGAGGTGGAAGACCTGGTAAAGTTTTATCCGCGCGCCTATCTCGATCTTACCGAGCGCGCGTCGTTAAAGACCGCTTATCATAATGATATGGTGTTGGTGGCTTGTGAAGTGAACCGTGTGATGCCCGTAAACTACGGCAATAAGCGGAAAATGGTAAAAGCCTTTTGTTCGCAGGACGGCTATCCTTTCACCGTCGTTTGGTTCAATCAGCCCTACGTCGCGCAAAAATTAAAGGCAGGGGAATACCTGTTCTACGGGCGTGTGCAGAATAAATTCGGCCAAGTTTCCCTCGTCAATCCAACGTTTGAGGAGCTGGATAAAAACTACCGTTTAAAGGGGATTGTGCCCGTGTATTCGCTCAAGGGTTCGCTCAGCCAAAAGGTGGTGCGTTCAGCGATTAAAGAAGCGTTGCAAAAATGCGATTTAGATACGAGGATTCCTTGGCAGATTACGCAAAAATACGATCTGCCGTCGTTGGAAAAAGCGTACTATCAAATCCACAATCCAACGGATATGCAAAGCAAGGACGTCGCCTCCGAACGAATTGCCTTAGAGGAATATTTTATTCTCATTTCCGCGTTCAAAATCATCAAGGGCGGAAAGGAAGAAGTACGTTTGCATAATTATACGGTTAAGGCGAGCGACGTAAAAGCGTTTGCAGGACGGTTCGGGTTTGAATTTACAGACGGGCAAAAGCACGCTGTAAATGAAATTTACGAGAATTTATACGCTCCTACGAAGATGAACAGACTTATCCAAGGGGACGTAGGTAGCGGTAAGACGGCGGTGGCGCTGTGCGGTATTTATATGGCGGTCAAAAGCGGGTTCACGGCGGCGTATCTTTCGCCTACGGAAGTGCTTGCGGCGCAAAACTATGCAGTTCTTCAAAGATATTTCCCCGAATACAGAGTCGGATATTTAGCAGGGGGGATGACAGCGAAGGAAAAGCGAGAGATGAAAACTCGTTTAAAGAATGGGGAAATTGATATTTTGTGCGGAACGCACGCCATTTTCCAAAGCGACGTTGAGATCCCGAATCTTTCCTTTATCGTATGCGACGAACAGCATCGTTTCGGCGTAGCACAGCGAAATGCGCTGGCGGAAAAGGGTGAGGGCGTGGATATGCTAGTCATGAGCGCGACGCCGATTCCCAGAACGCTTTCCTTGATTTTCTATGGGGATTTGGATGTGACAACGATCACGGATAAGCCCAAGGCTCGGCAAGAGATTTCCACCAGTATCATTCCCGAATCCAAGTACGACGATATGCTTGAATACGTCCGCAAGGAGACGGCGGCAGGCAAGCAGGCATACTTCGTATGCGCCAAAATCGACGACGATGAAGAGGGCTCTATCATGAGCGTAACCGAGTTGCACGAAGAGTTGCAGGCTCGTCTTCCCGGGGTGCGGTTTGCTTTGTTGCACGGGCGCATGAAAGACAAGGAAAAAGCGGAGATTATGTCGGCGTTTAAGGCGAAGGAATACGATTGTTTGGTATCCACGACGGTCATTGAGGTTGGGGTGGACGTTCCCAACGCTACGATTATGATCATCTACAATGCAGAGCGTTTCGGACTTTCGCAGTTGCACCAGCTTCGCGGTCGCGTAGGCAGAGGCGCAGAGAAGAGCTACTGCTTCCTTTTGATGGGCTCGGAAGGGGAGACGGCGAGAGAACGTCTTTTGATTTTGAAAGACAATACGGACGGGTTTAAGATTGCGGAACGGGATTTGGAGATGCGCGGCAGCGGCGATTTCTTCGGTACGCGGCAATCGGGTAAAATGCTGACGGATATTAAGAATTTGCGTTATCCGACGCAGGTCATTTTTGCGGCGAAGCGTCTTTCCGACGATACGTTCGAGGGGCAATATGCAGATGAAAAGCTGCGTAAGGCGGCACTGAAAAAATATGACAGTTTAAAAGACGTTGTATTGAATTAAGAAATTGTATAAAAAAACGGAAAATGTCATCGAAAAATATGATAAAATGTTTGATTTTTTTTGTAAATGGCTATTGACGATTACAAAAAAGTGTTGTATAATAAATGTGGAACAACCGATCGTGGGGCACTAGCTTGTTTTCACGGAGGATGCGGAGGACGTTATGGAAAGGACCATGGACTTGAAGAAAGTGAAATTCAATAAAGACGGGGTAGTTCCCGCTATCGCGCAGGATTATGAAAGCGGCGAAGTCTTGTTGCTTGGTTACATGAACGAAGAAGCGTTGCAAAAAACGTTATCGACGGGCTATGCGCATTACTATCACCCTGCAAAAAAGGTAGTGTCCAAATACGGCTTCGAATACGGTAATTCTCAAAAAGTGAAAGCGGCGTTCCTCGACGACAATGCAGACGCCGTATTGTTCAAGGTGGAACAAAAAGGTAAAGCGGATGCGGAAAAGGGCACGTTTACCTGCTTCCCTGAACAGATTGTTGGCGCGTACAATAATATCGGCGGTGAAATGTTCGGTCGTTTACAACGTATTATCTCGGACGTAAAAAAGAACCCCGAAGACGGCGCGTACACTAGTTTCCTGTTCGTGAGAGGGATCGACCGTATCGGTAAGAAAGTGGGTGAGGAAGCGGTAGAGCTTGTGATTTCCGCAAAGAACGATGATAAAAAGGTGGTTGTCAGCGAAGCTGCGGACCTTTTGTACCACGTTATGGTATTGCTCAACGCAAAGGGCGTGAAGATTTCCGAGGTTTGCGAAGAACTTTGCAAGCGTAACAGATAATTACATAAAAAATGAAGAACGCCTCGACGTGTAGTCGAGGCGTTTTTGCATGCTTTTGACAAAACGCGCAAAAAATTTCAAAAACTCGACAAAATATTTTCACTTTGCCGTGTTACAATGATGAATGCAAAACGTAAACGGGAGAATGGGCGTGGCGAGAAAGATTGTGGTGACAAGCGGAAAAGGCGGCGTGGGGAAGACCACAGTGGCGGTCAATCTTGCCGCGAGATTGGCACAAAAGGGGCAAAGAGTTGTGCTTTGCGATGCAGATTTTGGATTGAATAACGTGGACGTTTGCGCTGGGGTAGAACATCTTGTCACTTACGATATTGTGGATGTGATTGAGGGCCGTTGCAGAGCGAAACAAGCGATTATCAAGCACCCCTTGTACGGGAATTTATACGTGTTGACAAGCAGTCATTCCGCGCCTGAACGTTACGTATCTCCGCAATCGGTAAAGCTGGTTCTGGAATCTCTTTCTTCGCAGTTCGATTTCATTTTTATCGATTGCCCTGCAGGAATCGACGACGGCTTTCACCGCGCGATTGCGACGGCGGACGAAGCGTTGGTGGTAACGACGCCGCACGTGTCCGCTTTACGGGACGCGGATAAGGTAATCACCGTGTTAAAAAGCTATCATTTAAACAGCTTATCCGTGGTATTGAATAAGGTCAGGGGGGATTTATTAATGGCAGGCGAATGCCTTACCCCCGACGACGTAGCAGAACTTTTAAAGACGCCGATTTGCGGCTTGCTTCCCGAAGAATACGGTATCTATAACGGCGACGTGACAAGGATACATCCCGCATTTAAGGTATTGGCGCATAACGTGCTGATGGGGAAGAAACGGCTATTCGACGTCACGAAAAAATATAGTGGATTTTTTGGCAATATTCGCCGTGTGTTAAAGAGGAAATTATGAGAAATTTTACCGACGATTTTACCAGATTGAACAACGTATTGCAAGCGGATAAATCGGTGATGAGCGACGCCTGCAAAGCGCTTGTTTTGCAGGACTTTGCCGAGAAATTCAACGAGTATTTCGATTTGATCGGATTGCCTCGTATGGAGCTGACTTGTAAAAACGGCATCTACACCGTCAATCTTTCTTTCCAAGCGGAAAGAATCAAAAAATTCAACGTTTTAAAATAAAGCCGTTTAATATTTAACGAAAGGAGAAAAATATGGGGAAAAGAAAATTTGAAATTATTACAGACAGCGGTTCGGATATGCCGCAAAACTATTACGAACAGAATAAAATCCAGTGCGTACCGCTTGGCTTTACGATGAATAACGTCAACTATGAAGGGGTAAACGGCGAAAAAATCACCCCCAAAGCGTTTTATCAAAAACTTCGTGAGGGGTGCATGCCGACAACGTATCAGGTGACGGCGGAAATCGCCAAAGAGTATATCGAGCCTTGCTTGCAAAAGGGAGAGGACGTCCTGATTATTGCATTCTCTTCGGCACTTTCGGGGACGGCAGGAAGCTTTTTGGTAGCAGCAAGGGAGCTTAGTAAACGCTATCCCAAACGCAAAATCAAGGTGGTGGATTCCCTTTGCGCCTCGATGGGTGAGGGATTGCTTCTTGACTACGTTGTAAAGAAAGCGGACGAGGGCGCGTCGATAGAGGAAGCCGCAAAGTATGCGGAAAAACTGAAAGGGCAAATTTGTCATCAATTCACGGTGGATAATCTCTTCCATCTGAAACGTGGCGGCAGAGTGTCGGGAACGGCTGCGGTCATCGGCTCTATTTTAAAAATCAAACCGATCATGCACGTGGACGAAAAGGGAAGACTGACGGTGATCGGGAAGAGTATGGGCAGAAAAAAATCCTTGCATACACTTGTGGAAAACGCTTTCGAGGGCATGGAAATAGGGGATAATGATCCGATTTTTATCAGCCACGGCGATTGTATGGAGGACGTGGAATACGTGAAAGGATTGATCAAGGAACGCTTACCTAAGGTAGAAATCAAGGTCAATTACGTAGGTACGGTCATCGGTGCGCACTCGGGCTCTGGAACGCTGGCAATATTTCATAAAGGGCGAAGATAATTCGCTCTTTTTTATATCGAAATTTTCTATTCAATAAATAAAGACATTACAATTGACAAATTCAAAACAATATGTTATTATGATAATATCATAATAAAGGAGAAATATTATGAAATTAAGCAAGAAATTATTGGTTTTGATGTTATGCTTGGGTTTGTCGGGTGTATTTACGGCTTGTAGCGTGAGTGGCGGTGAGAGTAGCGGCGAATCGAGCGTGGAAAGTAGCCAAGGCGGCGGAACTTCTACCGATAGTAGCCAAAGTGGAAACGCGACGGGCGGCGTAACGGAAAATGAATGGGATTCCGCGATTTCGGAAGAAAAATTCAACAACGTAACGTTCGGCTATGCCGTTGTATTCAAAGGCGAAACGAAGGTGGACACAGGGCTTTATAAGCTGGATGGCGTTAGTGCTTCGTACGTAGACGAAGAAGGCGATGAAGAGCTTTTGCCTCAATCAACCAACGAAGATTTGCGTAATGTTTATGTCGGCACCACGCTTGCGGTTGTAGAGAATTTTGAAAACTTTACGTACGACGCGGCAAGTATGGCGTTTGTCAGCACGGGCGATATTGTTTATAACGTTACCGTAATGGAATATGAAACGAAAATTACGGCAAGCAACGTAAAGGTTAAGCTGGACGCAAATAAGAATATCGCAGAAATTTCCTGCTATATGAAACAGGAATCGACGGAAGATGGCGAGCCCTTTACTTTGGAATTTGACGTAACGTTCACGTTTACGAACTATGGCGCGACGACGATCGGCGGCGGTAGCGGCGGCAACAACGGTAATAGCGGCACTACGCAAACGGGTATGAGCGCAGAAAAATGGTCAAGCATTTTTAGCGAAGTATATGAACTCGGCAACGTAACTATATACTGCGATACGCTAAAAGAGTATTACGCTAATTCTGCTCTAATGGCTTATACAGAAGATATTAAAATAACGAAAACAGCAGCTTATACATACACTGATTTGCAGACGACTGCTTATGCAACCATTTACTCGGTTGAGGATGGGAAGAACTACTACTATTCTTTGAGTTCTGATGAAGAATGGCAAAGAAAGGAAACTCGTTACCCTGGACTTATGGGTGGAAACTATTTAAGCATGACTTTATCGTCTATTGCAAGCCTGTACGAATATCTGGAGTATGACGCTGCAACGGATTCGTGTTATGGGGAAAATTTCGTTGTTGAAAGCGGTAATGGTAAAGTGACTTATGATATGTGCCGCGTAACGTTTAAAGACGGTTTGATTAGCAAGATTGAAGTGAGTTGTGATATCATAGAGTATGCCAATGAAGGCGCAAATGTAATAGGAAATATGCAATACACATGGGAATTTAGCGATTACGGAACGACGGTTGTCGAACTTCCTACCGAATACACGGATAAGACAGCTACATAAGAATAATTTCATAGAAATAGAAAAATCACTCGACTTAAAAAGGCGAGTGATTTTTGTTTATTGACAAACGTGAAACAATATTTTATTATTCCACGCTGATAACGGTCAAAACGCCGTTTTTTACCGTGAATTTGATTTCAAATTCGGAAAATTTCATGCCGTATACTCTGCCGTCTTCTTGATAGGAAGGTCGGGGATCATCTCTTAGACAATCGAGAAGTCCTTCGCGTTTATCTTCGGGGATTTTTGTCAATAAATCTTCGGGGAAACATACCTCAACGCAATCGTTTTTATGTTCTTCCGCGTACCCTGCGGTGGCGTTTTCGGCATAATCCGCAAAGGGCAGGTACGGCTTGATATCCAAAATGGGTGTTCCGTCTAAAAGATCTGCGCCCGAAACGATCAATACTTTGCCGCTGGAAGTATCCTGCACCTTGACAAGCGTCACAAGGGAAAGCCCGATAGGGTTTGGACGGAAAGGGGAACGGCTGGCGAATACGCCCACGCGTTTGTTGCCGCCAAGGCGGGGCGGACGAACGGTCGCCGACCAGTTTTCTTTATGTGCCAATGAAAAGTCAAACAACAGCCAAAGATGGGAAAAATGCTCGATTTCTCGCAAGGCTTCCCCGTTTCGGTATTCGGGTTCAAAGACGATGGTTGCCGTCAGTGAGGGGGCTCGGCCGCTTTGGCGAGGAATTCCGAACTTCTCTTTGAAGTCGGTAGAAATATAGGCGATGGGTTTGATGGTCCATTCGTTTTTCATGATAAAGCCGTCCGATTAAAGTAGTATCAACATCTGCATTCCTGTCAAAAGGAAGAGGAATGCAAAGTTAAACGCCGAAAAAAGAAGCAAATAGCTTTTCGTTTTCGTAGGATTATGGGATACGTATTCGCGGAAAGTAATCAAGCTTGCCAGCGAGGAGATCAGCGTTCCCACGCCGCCGATATTCACCCCTAAAAGTAGCTCGGTATAATTCCCTGTAAATTGCGATAACAAAATAGCAGAGGGGACGTTACTTATAATCTGGCAAGAGAACACAGATACAAGCAAAGTGTTAGTGCTAAGCAGGCTTTCAAACAAGCTTTGGATAAGCGGAATTCTCGACATGTTTCCCGAGAAGATGAAGAACATCACAAAGGTGAGAAGTAAACCGTAGTCGACGTCTTTCAAGGCTTTTCTATCGAGGAATAACAGCACCAAAGGAACGGTAATCAGTCCGATTTCGAAAGGAATAATACGGAATACAATCACGATAGAAAGGATAAATAAAAGGGAATAAACTATGGTGCGCCACTTAGGTAAAGCGATTTTTTTGCTTTCGATTTCCAAGGGTTCTTTCTTTACGAAAAGGAAACAGCAAAGGGTAATCAAGGCGACGGAAATCAAAAACGGGGGGAGCATGGTCAAGACGAATTCCCCCGTGGGGATTTCAAATTTTGTATATAAGTACAAGTTTTGCGGGTTCCCAAAGGGGGTGAGCATACCGCCAAGGTTAGCCGCAATATTTTGCATAATAAAGGTGAACGCCATGTATTTGTTCTTCCCCGTGGAGGAAAGTACGAAATAGCCTAAAGGGAGAAAGGTCAAAAGCGCCATATCGTTGGCAATGAGCATAGAGCCTAAAAAGGTGATATAGGAAAGGGCTAAAATGCTCGCTCGAGTGTTTTTAAACAGCGCCACAATCTTTTCTGCGAGGACGGTAAAGAACTGTATGTTTTTAAACGCGCACACTACGGCGAGTACGCAGAACAGACAAGTCAGCGTTTTCCAATCAAAATAGGTAAGATATTCCGCGTTAGGGGGAATGATAAACGACGTGATTAGTGCGGCTGCCGTCGCCACGAGTAAAACGGCATTCTTTTTCAAAAACGCTGCAATTTGTGCTCGATGAATGATGGGAAAATGAAAATGTCTTTTCGCTATTTGCATAATAATCACCCTTTTTTACAATGCCGAGGGATATTATAATACTTTTCCGTAGGAAAAGCTATTGATTTTACGCCATTTTTTAATTTTTTTTGCGGAAACGTTGCATTTTATTGACGAATGTGGTACACTATTTTAAAAGGAGTTATGCGCCATGGACGAGATTAAGATAGGAAAGTATAAACACTTTAAAGGGAACGAATATGAGGTGCTTTGCTTTGCCAATCATTCGGAAACGGGTGAAAAAATGGTGGTCTATCGCGCATTATACGGCGAAAAGTCCGTTTGGGTGCGCCCTGCTTCCATGTGGAATGAGGAAGTGGAGCGTGATGGAACGGTGTATCAAAGATTTACTTACATAGGGAATTAAACTCGGAGGTTGGTATGTTAAACGAACGCTTAGTTGCGCAGATCGCGCCGAAAGCAGATGAGAAAAATTACGTATATTGGCTGGATTACCGTGTTACTGTACTCACGGACAGATTGTTCCGTATTGAAAAAAATTCGGAGAAGAGGTTCCGTGACGAAGCCACGCAGGCGGTCTGGTTTAGAAATACAGCGCCGCAGGATTTTAAGTTGCAGGCGGATGACGCGCATGCCGTAATTGAAACCTCGGTTTGTCGCTTGGTTTTGTATAAAGAACGGGGGCAGGCATGCGTTGAAATGGGCGATAAGCGTTGCACCTTGGATAATTATGGCAATCTGTTGGGTACGTACAGAACGTTGGATTTCTGTGATGGGGATTATTTTTCCGTACCCTGGGACGATACGATTCGTCCTCAGCATATCCAGCTTTCCAAGGGCGTTTGTTCTAAGACGGGCGTAGCGGTTTTGGATGATTCCACGTCCTTAACGCTCGGCGTTGACGGCGAGGTGAAGCCGGAAAGGGCAGTTGGCAGCGACGAATACGTATTTGTATACGGCGACGATTATCGCGGCGCGGTGCAGGCGTTATATATGCTTACGGGTAGGGCGGCGCTCGTGCCCAGATTTGCGCTGGGGAACTGGTGGAGCCGTTACCACGTTTACACCGATGAAGAATATCTTCGTTTATTGAATCATTTTGAAGATAAGAACGTTCCGATCAGCGTTGCGACGGTGGATATGGACTGGCATTATTCGTCCAATATTGAAACAGAGCTTGGCATTGCGGAAAGCGGAAAAGACGGCCCCGAATACGTTGGCAACCACGAATGGGCGCTCGGATGGACGGGGTATACGTGGAATAAAAATCTTTTCCCCGATCCTCAAGGCTTTTTAGACGCCCTGCATGCAAGGGGGATGAAAGTTACCTTGAATTTGCATCCTGCGGACGGTTTCCGTTGGTGGGAGGAAAGCTACGAAAACATGGCAAACGCTATGGGCATGGACGCGTCGAAAGGGTTACAGGTACCGTTTGACTTCACGTATGACCGTTTCATCAACGCATACTTTGATCTCGGACATACCCCCCACGAAATGATGGGCGTAGATTTTTGGTGGATTGATTGGCAACAATCGAAAATTGATTGGCACGATGGTAGACACCCTTGGGAAAAGGCGGCAAATCCGATCGAGGAAAAGTACGATCCTCTGTGGGCGTTGAATCATTATCACTATTATGACAATGCTTCCAAACACACAGTACCGATGATTTTGTCCCGTTATGCGGGGATCGGTTCACACAGGTATCCCATCGGGTTCTCCGGCGATACGACCATTTCGTGGAAGACGCTTGCGTATTTGCCGTACTTTACGGCGACGGCAAGCAACGTAGGCTACACGTGGTGGAGCCATGATATCGGCGGCCATAATTTCGGAGAAAAATCCAACGAGTTGTTTGTTCGTCACGTGCAGTACGGGGTATTTAGCCCGATTACGCGCTTGCATTGCACGAATGACGATACCATGACAAAAGAGCCTTGGGCTTACGGCAACGGCGCAGGCTTGATCGCGGAAAACTTTTTGCGGTTCAGACATAAGCTTGTTCCGTATTTGTATAATGCAAACTATTTGAACTGCGTGGAAGGCAAGCCGCTTGTCGAGCCTCTGTACTACGAATGGAAGGATAGACAAGCGTATGCGTACAAGGAAGAATACCGTTTCGGCAGTGAATTGCTTGTTGCGCCGGTAACGCAAAAGGCATATCCCGATGGATACGCGCGCGTTCGCGCATGGATTCCCGAAGGGAAGTGGACGGATATTTTCACGGGCGACGAGTATGAAGCGTCTGCAGGCGGCAAGGAAGTCTTATTGCTTCGTTCTTTGGAATCCATTCCCGTATTGGCAAGGCGCGGCGCGATCATTCCACTGTCGGCAGATAATAAAAATGCGGTACGCAACCCTGAAAAAATGGAGGTTTGGGTATATGAAGGGACGAATAATTACACCTTATATGAAGACGGTTTAGACGACAAAAAGTACACGGTGCTCTTCACCGAATTTAAGTCCGAATATACCGAAATCAATGGGGTAGGTACGCAATCACTGATTATTTTCTCGCATGGAGAATATGCGGTTTGTCCTGAGAACAGAGAGATGAAAATCTGTTTTAAGAATACGAAAAATGCGCACGTGCGTTTGATTGTAGACGGAGGAAACGTTGCGGTGGAAAAGCGGCTTTCCGATTGTTTGGAAGTGAAGTTTGCATATTCGCCTGCAAAAACGTACCGTTTGGAGATTTCGTATATTCCTACGCCGAAGCTGCAAAAATGGATTTTGCGCGCGCGAGATATTCTCACCCAAGCGGAGGGGAATAACCGCGAAAAGGAAAAGGCGTGGAAACGCATCGCAAAAGCCACAACGTTTGAGGAATATTTGGCAGAATTGGATAATCCCATGCTTGATTACGCGACAAAGCTTCGCTTAAAAGAAATTTTATAAGATAACTGTATGAAAAAAGCTTGAACGGTTTCGTTCAAGCTTTTTTGATTATTGCAGTTGATTTTTGGGACATACTTTAATACAAATACCGCAAACGCTTCCTCTGCCCACGTCTTGGAAATGTTCTTTCATATAGCGAGAGCATTTCTCTGCATCGAAGTTTCTTTGACCGTCCGTTGTGGGGAGTTCCCCGAAGATTGCGCCTGCCGGGCAAGCGCTTTGACAAGCATGACAGTTTCCACAGCCGTTTTCTATAACAGGGAGCTCATTGGATAGGGGCATGTCTGTGATTATGGTAGCAAGACGGACTTTACTTCCGTATTTTTCAGAGAGGAACAGCCCGCTTTTTCCAACGAAACCGAGTCCTGATAATACTGCCGCCGTTTTATGCGGTAACACGCCGCAGTAGGGATTGTTTTTGCCAAGGCTTTGGCTAGCGGCGATGGGCAAGGCGGAATAGCCGTTCTTTTCGATTTCACGCGCCAAGCGGAAGGCGACTTGGTCAAGTAAAGTGTTCGCCGTGCGGTAGTGTTGAAAATATACGAAAGAGGGCGCGGTATCTATTGTTTGTAACACGGCGTCGGAAAGCTTTACGCCGATGGACACGGCATAGGGGAGCTGTTCATATCCTTTTGCAGGGGTATGTAGTTGGCAAAAACCGACAAGGTCGGCGCCGAGTTTGATTGCTAATTCTTTTAATTTCGTTTGCATAGTTACCTCACGATAGGTATATTATAGTGGAAAGTAGACGGAAATGTCAAGTGTTGCGCGCTTTTTTGAAAAACTGATTTTCCCCCTAAAAATAGTTTGACATTTTTACACGTGTGCGTTATAATAGCTAAGTAAGCGTTGAAAAATCCGTTTACTTTCAGAACTTATATTTTTCATGCAGGAATATCGAAGCGGTCATAACGAGGCGGTCTTGAAAACCGTTTGGGCGAAAGCCCACGGGGGTTCGAATCCCTCTTCCTGCGCCAACGAAGTGCCCCTTTTTGGGGCACTTTTTTGTTGGCGCAGAATAGGTCTTGAAGTACGGCCGAATTATCGGGGGTTCGCGCGACGAGCGAAAAGAGGAGCGATAAGAATGAAACGCGGGGGTTATTCAGCGAGGACGCTTTGGCAAAGCCAATTTCCCTCTTCCTGCGCCAACGAAGTGCCCCTATTTTGGGGCACTTTTTGTTGGCGCAGAATAGGCCTTGAAGTACGGCCGAATTATCGGGGGTATAGGGTTTGAAGAGGTATTCGAGGGTGGGAGCCGTTTTTCGAGAGAAAAACGCCTTGCTTTATGGGGCATGGATTTGCATTAAAAAAATACTTTCATTTTTTTATTTATAAAAAAATAAAAATAAATTCATGTTTAGTGTTGACATAAATTATGCGAAGTGATAAGATAGTAAAAATGGTAATTACCAAAACGGTTAGGTAAACCATGAAACATATATTGGATGCGTATTTTCATTATGTGTTTAGGGGGAGCCTAACACTCATTTTATATTTTTTGCGGATAGTTTGCTTTGTATTATGTGGATAGTAAGAGATTTAGAAAAAACAAATAAAAACGTAGCGGTTTTTTATAAAAAATTCAGTATTGAAAAACCGGTTAAAAAAGGGCTCTTGAAAATTTCTGCGCTCGGCATTTTCAACGTGAAAATCAACGGACGCGAGATAGAGGAATATTTTATGCCCGGTTGGACGAATTACAATAAATACGTCCATATGTGTTCTTACGACGTTACGGAGTGGTTAAAAGAGGAAAACCTCGTTGAAATCATGGTGGCGGAAGGTTGGTATTCCGGCCGGCTCGGTTATGGGAAAGGTCCTGACGTATACGGCGAAATAAACGCATTATTCGCAGAAATTTCGCTTGACTTCAAAGACGGATCCCACCAAACCGTATCTACGGACGAAACGTGGCGGGTAGGGGATTCCAAAATTGTAAAATCTTCCTTCTTCGATGGGGAAACCGTGGATTTTACAACGCCTGCGCATGTCGATTTTTCCGATTTGGATTTTGCCAAATCCTACGACGTGAAAGTACCCTTTCGGGATTACGACTATGAACCGGTGGTTAAAATCGATTATTTAAAGCCTGATATTTTATGGGATAAAGACGGCGTTGTAAGATTGGATTTTAAACAAAATTTTGCAGGTTTTATTCGTTGTACGGTCAAAGGAAAACGAGGAACGGAAATCTTAGTAAAGCACGCTGAAGTTTTAAATGACGACGGAACGCTCTATTATGATAACTTGCGTTCTGCAAAGGCGGAAGATAGAATCATTCTTTCAGGCGGAGAAGATCACTTCGAACCCAAATTTACCTTCCACGGGTTTAGATATGCTGAAATTTGTTATTCGGGCGAAGTGGAGATAACGAATATCGAGGGTGTTGTCTTGTCGCAAGATTTAACGTATCATGGGAAGTTTGAATGTTCCGATGAAATTGTGAATGCAGTTTATCGCAACGCTTTGTGGGGGCAGAAAGGGAATTTTATATCCCTTCCGACCGACTGTCCTCAGCGTGACGAGAGGTTGGGCTGGACGGGCGACGCGCAGGTTTTTTGCAATTCTGCGATGTTCAACAGCGACTGTAACCGTTTTTTCGTCAATTACTTGCGACTGATACAAGCGGATATTTTGCCTGACGGTAAAGTGCCGTCATTCGTACCGTTCTTTATTCCCGTTTCCGTTTCCACCGCAGGGGTCCCCGGATGGGCGGACTCGATCTGTATCATTCCGTATTATCATTATCTGCATTATCGCAATAAGGACGTTTTAACGGAAAATCTGCCTTTTTGCATGCAACACTTTCAGTACTATTTAGCCAAGAGCGAAAAATATTTACTTAAGGTGCAAAATGCGTTTGGAGACTGGCTTTCCGTGGAAAGAGCAGACGACGCTGAAGTAATCAGTCAATGCTTCTTTGGTTTGACGGCAAATTTGATATCCAAAATGTTTGCTATTTTGGGCGATGAGGAAAATGCTGAAAAGTATGCGTGTTATTATCAAAAAATAAAACATGCATTTAGGGAAAATTATCTTTATAAATATGGGGAAATCAAAGGGGATTCGCAAACCGTTTATGCTTTTTCCCTCGCGGTCGGGTTTGTAAACGTAAGCGAGATAAAATCGCATTTCATTGCTTCCCTTGCAAGAACGGATTATAAGCTAACAACCGGTTTTATCGGTGTTAAATTTCTGCTTCCTGCGCTTTGTGAAATCGGGGAAACGGATATTGCTTATAAAATCATGAAGCGGACGGATTATCCTTCTTGGGGATATACCGTAAAGCACGGCGCTACTACCATTTGGGAAAGATGGAACGGTTATACGGAAGAACATGGGTTTGAAACGCCCAACATGAATTCCTTTAACCATTACAGCTTAGGCTCTTGTGTAGAGTGGCTCTACAGCCACGTTCTGGGGATAAAGCTTACCGAAAACGGCGGAATTTGCATTGCGCCTTCGCTGAGTTCGGAGCTTTCGTTTGCCAAAGGCGAATATCGTTCATGTCAAGGTAAAATTTGCGTAGAATGGAAATATGAAGAGGGTAAGTACCATTTCAACGTTCGCGCGGATAAAGGTGTGAAATTCAGCTATGACTTTGGCGATAGGGACGTGCTTTTTGTGGAAATGCAGGAAGGCGTTTTAAACGCGATTATAAAATAATAAATAGATAGGAGTATATTATGGAAAAAGTATTTACCGTTTCTATATTAGGTTGCGGCTCTCGCGGACATTATACGTACGGAAAGTGCATGAGCGAAAATTTCGGCGATAAGTTTAAGATTGTTTCGGTGTGCGATATTGACACTGAAAAAATTGCGCTTGCGCAAAAAGACTGGGGGATTCCCGATGAAAGTTGTTTTTTGGACGCTGATGAGTTTCTTAAGGAAAAGCGTTCGGATGCGCTCGTGATTGCCACGCAGGACAGAGATCACGTTCGTATGTGTATCAAGGCTTTAGAATTGGGGTACGACATTTTGTTGGAAAAGCCGATCTCTCCTGTGGAAGAAGAACTTTACGAACTGTTGGAAGCGAACAAAAAATACAATAGAAAGGTGATTGTTTGCCACGTTTTGCGTTACGCGCCTGCGTTTTTGAAAATCAAGGAGCTGCTCGATAGCGGTGAGATCGGCAGAATTGTCTGCATTGACTGGATCGAACAGGTTACCTACTGGCATCAGGCGCACAGCTTCGTTCGCGGTAACTGGCGCAACGACGAAGAAACATCGCCGATGATCATGCAAAAATGCTGCCACGATCTGGATCTTTTGCAATACTATGCGGATTCGAAATGCAAGACGGTATATTCCGTGGGCGATTTATCTTTTTTTAAGAAGGAGAATAAGCCTGAAGGCGCGTCGAGCCGTTGTGCAACGTGTAAGTATATGAATGAATGTGTATACAGTGCAGAAAGACTGTACGTAGCGAAATGGAAAAAAGATTTCGACTGGGTAAAGGATAAACCCGACGTGAACGATTATGCAAGAAAGCAGGGTTGGCCTTTCAACGTGGTCGATCTCACTCGTCCAATCACGGAGGGATCGATTAGAAACGCATATGAAAACAATCAATATGGCAGATGTGTGTTTGATTGCGATAATAACGTCGTGGATAATCAAACCGTAGTGATGCAGTTTGAAAACGGAATTAAGGCGAACTTAACCATGACTGCTTTCACAGCCCTTCCCGGTAGAAAAATGACCTTCCACGGGACGCTTGGCGAAGTGGAAATGGACGAGGAAAACGATTATATCCGTCTTTCCCGTTACGGCAAGGGGACTCAGTTCTTCAGCATTAAAGAAATTTTGAAGGTGGCGCTGAACGATACGTTTGGGCACGGCGGCGGCGACCTTATGATGGTGAAGGATTTCTATAAAGCGTTGGCAGGCGAAAGCGAAATGGGGACGACGTTGGAATACTCGATTGAAAGCCATTTGATGGCGCTTGCAGCGGAAAAGTCAAGAACGACGGGGCAAGTATGTCTTGTTCATGAAAATAAGTAAAACATAGGTTGAGGGCATTGCGACCTCGACAAAGGGAGCGCTATGAGTATATTTTTTGATAAAACGGAACGAATTTTTTATATTCATACGAAGAATTCTTCGTATATCTTTTGCGTTTCGGATTTTGACGCATTAGAACATTTGTATTATGGGAAAAGAATTCCTAATGATAATGTGAAATATATCAGCAACCGTCAAATCTATGCGCACCATGCGCACGAAAGCAGAGAAAGCAGAGCCTTCTCTGCATCGACAGTCGGGTTGGAAATTGCACCTTTCAACAGTGGTGATTTCCGTACGCCCTCCGTTGTTTATGATTGCAATGGAAATGTGGATTGCAACCGCTTGCGCTACCGTTCGCACAAAATGTACAAGGGTAGAAAGGGTATAGAAGGCTTGCCGTATTCCCGTGAGAGCGCGGAAACGGAAACCTTGGAGATTGTGATGTCCGACGACGAGAACACGATAGAGTGGACGTTGTATTATTCGGTGTATGCGAGTACGGATGTGATTGCTCGCCATCAAAAAATCAAAAACAATGGCACCATGTCCGTATCTATTCAAAAGTTTTCTTCTATGTGTTTGGATTTTTACGGCATGGATTTTGATGCGATAACGCTGGAAGGGATGTATCTTTACGAGCGTGCGCAGGTTTCTCGCGCGCCGATTAAACGTGGCGTATTCAAGAATAACAGCTTGACAGGTACTTCTTCGCACAATAGAAATCCGTTTATTGCACTTTGCACGCATAATGCCGATGATGATCATGGCGAGGCGTATGGATTTAATCTTTTGTATAGCGGTAATTTCGCGGAGGAAGTATCCGTAGGTAATTTGGGTGACACGCGTGTGATTTTAGGGATAGACGACACTGGTTTTAGCTGGACGCTGAACGTTGGGGAAAGCTTGTCTTCTCCCGAAGCGATTATGACGTACTCCGATCAAGGGTTGGGTGGTATGTCCAGAAATTTCCATGATCATATCCGTCAAACCATCATTGAAAAAGAATTTGCATTTGCGCCCAGACCGATCGTAATCAATTCCTGGGAGGCAAGCTATTTTACGGTCAACGAAGAAAAAGTGTTGGCTTTGGCGGAAAGCGCGAAGGATTGTGGTATCGATACGGTTGTGTTGGACGACGGTTGGTTCCGCGCAAACGATCAAAAAGGTCTTGGAGACTGGTATACGGATAGAGAAAAATTCCCTTCGGGGTTAAAAGGCTTATCCGAAAAAATCCATTCGATGGGGTTAAAGTTCGGGCTTTGGTTAGAACCGGAAATGGTCAATGAACAAAGCGATTTATACAAGGAAGATCCTCGTTGCGTTTTATCGACTTCTAAGAAGCCGTTGATATCTAGGTATCAATATATTTTGGATTTGACACGTGACGATATCGTCTATAAAATTGCAGACCGTATTAGCGACGAGCTGAAGGGCGTGGAAATCGATTATATTAAGTGGGATTTTAATCGCTACGCGACGGAAGCAGCGTCTTATTCGACGCCGCAAGGAGAAGTGTATCATCGTCAGATGTTAGGCAGTTATAAGCTTTTGGCGATATTAAAAGAACGCTTAGGAAACGTATTGTTTGAAACCTGTTCGGGTGGCGGCGGTAGATTTGACCTTGGTATGCTGTATTATTCGCCGCAGATTTGGACAAGCGATAATACCGATCCTTATGCGCGTGTATATATTCAGTACGGATCAAGCTACGCATATCCTACGTCGACGCTCAGCTGTCATTTCACGGAGGGCGATTGCACGACGGGCAGACCGTCCACCTACGATTTTAGGTATCGTGTTGCGGCGTTTGGTTCCTATGGGTATGAGCTAGATTTAAGTAAATACGGCGCTGAGGACAAGGCTGCATTTCAATCGTATTCCGAGCTGTACCGCAAAGATGAGGATTTGAATTTGAACGGAGATTTGTACCGATTGATATCCCCCGAAAGCGATAAGTTTTGCGCATACGTTAAAGTTTCCAAAGACAAGAAAAAGGCGCAGTTCACGTTCTTGGAATTGCATGCGACGGGCTTTATCGAGAGTATGACGTTGCGGCTGAAGGGATTGGATCCTGAAACGTTATACCGAAACGAAGAAACGGGAGAACTGTTACACGGGGCGACCTTGATGAACGTTGGTATTCGTATTAACGATTTGTACAGAAAGAAGCGTGAAGACGGATACACGGTATGGCTTAGCGCCGTAGAAAAATAATGACCTTCGATAATAATCGGGTGAGAGGTGATTGTATGGAATGGAATAAGAAAGATGATGTTGTGGTAAGCGTCTTGGAGTTTGGCGCGATTGCAGACGGAGAGACTCTTTGCACGAAAGCGGTGCAAAGCGCGGTAGACCACTGCCATGCGCAAGGAGGCGGCGTTGTACGTTTTGAGGGGGGCAGGTACGTGCTCAGCACCGTTTTCCTCAAAAGTAACGTCCATATTGAAATTGCTAAGGATACAGAAATTTTGGGTAGTTTGAATTTCTATGATTATGCGCAACAGGAGCAGATCGACTATCCCATTTATCAGGACGCGTCGCATACGTATTTCGATTTATCGATGTTTGTGGGAAGAAATTGTGAGAATATTTCCATTACGGGCAAGGGTAAAATTGATATGCGTTCGGTATGGGATGAAGACGGTGTGCGCGGCGAAGCAATTAAACACCGCGGCCCTAAATGTATCGCCTTAAAAGAATGTAATAACGTGGAAATCGGCGGTTTGGAAATCGTCAACGTAACCGATCTTGCGGTATATTTTGCAGGCTGTGAAAACGTGGACGTATACGGGTTGAAATTAAAAGTATATATCGACGGTATTTCGCCCGATAATTCCAAAAACGTACGCATTCACGATTGCGACGTGGAAACGGGGGACGACGGGATCGTATTCAAAAGCTCCTATACGTTGAACAGAATAGACATCTGCAAAAACATCAAAGTATGGAATTGTAGAATTAAGAGCCGTTGTACGGCAATCAAATTCGGCACGGAGACGAACGGCGGTTTTGAAAATATCGAAATCGACAATATAGATATTCGCGAAACGCGTATTACGGGTATCGGCATCGAGAGTGTGGACGGCGCAATCGTGGACGGCGTACATATTAAAAACGTCAAGATGAAAAACGTCAACGCACCGTTGTTTATCCATATCGGCAAGCGTATGAGAGGGCCCGAAGGTAGAAAAATCGGCCAAATCAAGAATATTGTTTTGGAAAATATCACGGCGGAAGGCCCGTATGAACCGTACGAAATTGTGGCTTGGAATTATTTCAGCTACAAGGACAACGACACCTGGCAGTTGCCTTGGGTATTTGGCAAAGCGGAGAGCTTTGACGATACCATGTCCGGGAATACTGCGGAAAGCGATTGGCAGATGACGAGTAATATGTGCGGTTTAAAAGGGCATCCTTTGGAAAATATCACGCTGAGAAACGTGCATTTAAAGTTAGACGGCGGCGTGAAGGAGTACAATCGAAACGTTCCTGAAGATGCGCAGGATTATCCTGAAGTATACGTCTACGGGCGCATTTTACCTGCCAAAGGAATCTATTTCCGACATATTAACGGCTTAACCTTGGAAAACGTTACGGTAGAGACGTATCGTAAAGACGTACGAGAAGATTTTGTTTTTGAGAACGTTTATTAAGAGGTATTGTTGCTTTGATTGCCTGAATACATATGAAAAACACGCCGAGTCGGCGTGTTTTTTCATGATTTTTTCATGTACTTTTTATGCGCGCCCATGTATGCGCGTGTGCGTTCCGCTATTATATTCCCTGGCCACCTTTTTGTTCGTGTAAAATGTAACACATAAAAAATTTACACATTTTTACACTTTTTTACGAAAAATACTTGACAAGCGGTGTAAAATAGTGTAAAGTATAGTTAACAAAGGAGGGGAATAGATATGAAAATTACAGATATCATATCCATCACGGAGTTATCCAGAGCGCTTAAAAAGAGTCGCCCGACGGTATACAAATACATTTCGGATTTCGAACGCGGCAATGATTCTGATATTCCGTATTCGGTGAAAAAGCTGTTTCAAAATATACAATCGGGGAACATTCCCAAACGGGAAATTTATGAATATTGCAACCATTGGTTTGGTGCTGATTCCGCGTCGATTGTCTTTCACTCTGCGAAGGAAAATAGGGCAAAAGCAACGACGCTGAAAGATATATTCAGGCTGTTGAAAGAACATGAAAGAAGCTTGGATTTGGCGAAAATAAAAAGTTACATTGAAGAGGAGATTAGAAAATGATTGGATATAAAAGAAAGCAAAAAATAAGAAATTTGATAAACACGAACCTGGCATATTTGCGTTTACAGGAAGATCTTTGGGCGATCGAGCAGGAAATGGGGGAAAATCAACCCTTGGAACGAAACGAGGAACAAAACCCCATTAAAAAGTTTTTCAAAGATATGCTCGTTGACTTCAAAAATACGCAAAGAAGATTGTCGATGGAGGCGTTAACTGAGCAACGCAAAGTGGCTTTAGAGCAAATCGTTGCCTTTGAAAACAGCCATAAAGCGAAGGAACTGACGTTATCCAAAGACGTAGAAAAGCTGAAAAAATATATCAATAGAAAGCTGCTGAAAAAGGATAAATATGGCATGGAGAGAATGCGTTTTGCCATCACCTTCATGATGGACGGCGAATATGCGTATCAGCGCCCGATGGAGTCGCTTCGAATTGTTTCGGCGGTATTGTTTGAAGAGCTTATGCGCATGGAAGATTTACATAAAAAGTTCTGCGAGCATTTTGCTGCCATTCAGCAAAAGTTTGGCAGTGATCTGGAAAGGGGGATTATGCTTGGCGTCAATTTGATGTCTCTCCTGCCCCCGTCCTTCCCGTCTACGTTGGTTTCGGCAGGGCTTACGGGCGCGTGGGCATTGATTCGTTACGGCGGCAAACAAAGAAGATTGCAGGAGGCGTTTTCCAACCTCTCGCAAAACGAAGCGCACGCCTTATTTGCTATGGAGCTTACCGTCATTGAAGAGTCCAGAGGTTTCCTGCCGGATAGGGAATGGAGAGAGCTGTTAGATCGCTATTTGAACGAGGTAAGCCGTCTTCGCGCGGACGCGGAATACGAATGGCTTGTGGAGCAAATGGACGCGCCTTTATGTAAGGAAAAAATTGAGGTTTGTGATTTGTGTATCGAGCGCCTTGCTCGCTTACTTGGCGTATAAAAATAAACGACGCGAGTCGATATAATTGTTAAGAGGTAAATAACAAGAAAATTGGTTAAACATATTGACAAAAACGGTGAAAAGGCGTATAATGAAACTATAGCAATGAAGAAATAAACCATATTTTAACCTCATTATGTGGAAAATCTTAAAACATGGGGTTAACCAAAGTACAATAATCTGAACCAGCCCCAAAGCCGTCTTTTTTGCGTTTTACGACTCGTCGTTATTATAATGCTTTGGTTACATTAGGAGTGCTTATGTATCAATTATTCTGTGATTCAAACTGTGAACTTGGGCATACGACGATTAAGGAATTGGGGTTGAATTTGATTCGCATGCCCTACGTCGAAAACGGAGAAGAACGCCTTTACGATATGGGGGAAACCCACGATTTCAAAAAATTCTTTGACGGAATGCGTGCAGGCGGTACGCCGAAAACGGCGGCTTTGAACGAGTATGCGTATATGGAATACTTCGAACCCGTGCTTGCGCGCGGCGAAGATATTTACTATATCACGTTCTCCCATCAAATGAGTGGTACGTTCAATGCAATGAAGAACGTTATCGAACAGCTCAAAGAGAAGTATCCCGAAAGAGAAATTCGTTATAAGGATAGCAAGCTGATTTCGCTCGGTAGCGGTTTTGTAACCTATTATGGGGCTCTGAAATATAAGGAAGGGGCTACCATGGACGAGTTGGATGCGTATTTGGACGAACTTATTGCACATACCGCAACCTATTTTGTGGTAGACGATCTTACCTATCTGTATCGCGGTGGTAGAGTTTCCGGCGTATCCAGAGTGGTGGGGAACTTGCTTGGTATCAAGCCTATTCTTTATTTCAATGAAGAAGGAAAAATCTTGAATATCGCTAAGGCAAAAGGTAAGAGAAAGGCATTCTCGATGTTGCTTGGCTACATGAAAGAGAAGGGCTTGGAGCTGGATAAGTATAAAGTGTTCGTTATGCAGGCGGATGCGGAAGAAGAGACGGAGAAATTTGTTGAAGCGATTAAGGCGCAATTTGGCGATTTGGATATCGTTGTATATCCTGTTGGCCCCGTCATCGGCGCGCACTGTGGGCCTGGGACGATTGGTCTTATTTTCCACGCCAAAGAAAAGTAAAAAAGAAAAGAAGGCACAAGCCTTCTTTTTTTGTAAAAAAGTTCCTGAAAAAAGAATAAAAGAACGTTTAATAGAAGAACCGCCGCAGCGAATCATCGCTGCGGCGGTTTTTACCTTATTCAATATCCAGTTCGGGAGGGACATCGATTTCATCGGATACGTACTTCCCGTTTTTCTTACGCTGCCGTACGCATTCGGAAAGTAAATATTCAATCTGACCGTTTACCGAACGGAAGTCGTCTTCTGCCCATGCGGCAATCGCGGAATACAGCTTCGGCGACAATCGCAAGGGGACTTGCTTTTTCCCGTTTTCGTTCATAATCTCATACCTGCCTTCTTCGTTTTGGTTGGGGAGCCGTTTTGGAGTGAGTTGAACCAGATTTTGAGCGATGTATTTCGTGCCATTCTTTGTCGAAAGCCTTGACAAACCGTACAGGTTTGCCTGCGGTTTTCTCCTTGAATATCCCTGAAATACTTTCGCTGAAAATTGCACAGCACCCTAATCAAAGTACTTTCGCATGATTTTGGGCGCAGTTGTATCGTCATACTACAAGCACTCATTTGTCGAAAGATGTGAAAAAGCCATTTTTAAGGCTTGCGAGCCCGACTCTCGTTAGGTTACGCCCGAAAGGGGCGAAAAGACTTGCTTCGGGCTGATTCAATTCGCTCCAAAACGGCTATGCGACTTTACTTAGTATAAACTGCCCGTATTGACGATGGGTTGTGCGTCGTGGTTGCCGCAAAGTACAACCAAAAGGTTGGAAACCATAGCCGCTTTTCTTTCCTCGTCCAAAGTAACCATTTTGTTTTCGTTGAGGCGTTCCAACGCCATTTCAACCATGCCCACTGCGCCGTCTACGATCATCTTTCTTGCGTCGATGATGGCGGACGCTTGCTGACGCTGTAACATAACCGCCGCGATTTCAGGCGCGTACGCAAGATACGTGATTCTGGCTTCGATAATTTCGATACCTGCGTCGTTTACACGCTGTTGAATTTCATCGCGGATACGGGAAGCGACTACTTCGCTGGAGCCCCTAAGGCTACCCTCGTCTGCAATGCCGTCGCCCGTGGTGTCGATACCGGGGGCTACGTCGTAAGGATAGATGCGTACAATATTTCTTAATGCGCTGTCGCATTGCAAGGAAAGATATTCCTTATAATTGTCTACGTTAAATACCGCTTTTGCCGTGTCTACTACTTTCCACATAACCGCAATACCGATTTCAACGGGGTTACCAAGGCAATCGTTTACCTTTTGGCGGTTGTTGTTGAGCGTCATGATTTTCAAGGAAATCTTTTTATCCACAACGATGTTAGCCGCCGTCAAGCCGCCGTTAATCGCCGCTTCTAAGCTGGGTTGCGGTTGCGAATGCTTCACGTCGCCGCTTTGATTGAGCTTCGTCGAGGCCGCGGGATTTACCGCAACGCAGAAGGGATTGATAGAATAGAAACCTTCGCCTTTCAACGTACCGATGTATTTACCGAACAGCGTCAAAACAAGCGCTTCCTGCGGTTTTAACACACGCAGACCGATAAGGGGAATCCAAGCAAGACACAGCACAATTATCGCGACTACGAATAAAGCAATTGCCAAAGCGTTGCTGGGGCTTTCTTCCATCATAAACGCGCCGCAGATCACGCCGACAAAAGCAATTACCTCAATCAGGATACAAATTGCCAACGTTCTCATGCCGTGTTTTTTATTTGTTAAAATAGTTTCTTCCATTATATGTACCTCCTATGGTTTTGATATTAAAATGATATCACATTATAACATCTTTGTCAAGGGGGTTATGGAAGTTTTTTTTAATTTTCCAAACTTTCGTATTCGCTGTAAAGCGACTCTAAGCGATTTTTAATTTCCTCCAAGCGGTTACACGTTTTGGTAAGAAGCGCAAAATCGGCGGTTACCGCAGGGTTGGAGAGGTCGGCGTTAAGCTTTCCATCTTCCTCTTCAAGGGCGATAATTTCTTCCTCTATTTTCTTAATGCGCGTGCGTCTGCGCGCGTCGGCCGCGCGATCTTCTTTTGTGCGATAAAAACTTTCCTTTTTGTCGGATTTTGTCGAAATAGAGGGGGTAGGTGTGGGTTGAGCGCTTTTTAAAGCGGCGCGCAGGGCTTGTTTTTGCGCGGTGTATTCGTCGTAAGAGCCCATAAAGGAGGTTGCCGTTTCATTTTCCAGCTCGATAATTTTTCCTGCTAAAGCGCGAATAAAGTATCTGTCGTGGGAAACGAACAGCAACGTGCCGTCGAACGTCTTTAAGGCGTTTTCCAGGCTTTCTCTGGCAGGTAAGTCAAGGTGGTTTGTGGGCTCGTCGAGGATGAGGAAGTTTCCGTTTTCGCATTCGAACACGGCAAGGGCGAGCTTTGCGCGTTCGCCGCCCGAAAGCATGCGCACCTTTTTATCCATATCTTCTGCCGGCAAGCCTGCTTGCGCAAGGATATTACGCACTTTGGTCTGGTCCCACGTGACGTGTCTGCCCCAAAGCTCTCCAAGGACCGTTTCGTTGGGATCGAGGTTTGCGTTTTCTTGATCGTAACAGGCAATTTTTACAAACCTGCCCAGACGTATTGCAGGATTTTTCCCTTTTACAATTTCTTTGATGAGGGTGGACTTGCCCGTGCCATTGTCGCCGATTACGGCGCATTTTTCGCCGCGCGTCAACGCAAAGGAAGCATTTTTCAGAAGGAGTTTTTCTCCTGCGCTCAAATGCAGGTTCTCCACTTCCAGAACGCGCTCGTAAGGCTTATCCGTGTACGAGAACGTGAAGCGAGGGGGCGTAGGGGGGAGCGCTGGCTTTTCGATGAGCTCCATTTTTTCTAAAGCAAGACGTCGAGATTGCGCCATTTTTGTCGTGGACGCGCGTACCAGGTTCCTATCCACGTATTCCTGCATGTGCGCGCGTTCCTCTTGTTGTTTTTCGTACTCTTTGAGGATATGCGCCACTTTTTCCGCTTTCAGCGTTTTATATTTGGTGTAGTTGCCCTTGAATACGGACAGCTTTTTATGTTCGATTTCATAGACGATGGACACAAGCTTGTCCAAAAAATAACGGTCGTGGGAGACGGTGAGGATCGCGCCTTTGTACGTGGCAAGATAGTCTTCCAACCAAAACAGCGTTTTCATATCCAAGTGGTTGGTAGGCTCGTCGAGGATGAGAAGTTCGGGATCTTCCAAAAGAAGACGGCAAAGCTGCAACCTCGTTTTTTCGCCGCCGGACATGGTATGGATGGGCTGCTCGTAATTGTTTTCAAAACCCATGCCGTTAAGCACGGTGCGAATGCGCACTTCATAGTTATAGCTATCCCTCGCCGCAATCTGTTTGTTGAGAGATTCATAGCGCGCGGAAAGCGCGCGATATTCCGAGGACTCCTCCTCGGAAAGGGCAATTTTCTCTTCCGTTTCACGAAGGGCGGCGATGGCGCGGATGTCGGCGGCGAAGATTTCACGCATTTCCTCGAAAACGGTGTTGTGGGAATCGTAACCGCCCATTTGCGCAAGGTAACCGATTCGAATGCCGTTTTTACGGAAAAGCGTACCGCTTTCAGGCTCAAGCTCGCCCAACATCAAACGGATCAAGGTCGTTTTTCCCTCGCCGTTTGCGCCGATTAAGCCGACGCGCTCTCCCTCATTCAAGGAAAAACAGACGTTTTCCAAAAGAGAACCGCCGTTGAATCCAAAATTTAAGTTGTCCGCAGAAAGTAGCATAGACGCCTCACAGTATAAAATCTGCGCCGAAAGCGCAAGTTATTTGCAAATGAAAGATAAAAAAAGTTTATATAAAAAGCTGCGCCATTGCGAACGGGAGATATTGTTCGCATCGCCTGAAAAAGCGGCGAAATTAGCAGCAAAAATCACAAAATGGAAGGGGCATGTATTCGATGAATAATACTTAATAATCCCATTTTGGAATAAAGCGTTCGCCGCTGGAGTTACGTTCTTGGCAGAATAACCGATTTTCTAAGCCCAACGATATTGCCGCTTCGACAACGGCGTCGTACTCTCTTGCGGTGATGGGACGAGAAAGTTCTTTCATGCCCTCGATATTCCCGAAAGGGGTGTACTGGCTCATCAGGCTAAGATACGTGCTGTTTGGCAACTCGCGTGCGAACCATTTGAGAATGGATTTTGAATCGCTTGTGGCAAGGGGCATCACAAGATGCCGTACGATACAGCCCGAAAGCATTTTGCCCGCTTTTGTAAGGACGGTGGGTTTGGCATTCGCCATAAAGGCAACGGCTTCACTTGCCACGTCAAAATAGTTTTCCTTACCCAAATACCGTTTGGAGAGGGCGGAGGAATAGAACTTTATATCGGGAAGATAAATATCCACGTAAGGATCGATGCGTTTTAGCGTATCGACTTTTTCATAACTGCTTGTGTTATAAACCACGGGAATTTTCGGCTTATAAATCTCAAATGCGCGTACCAGGTACGGAATGAGGTGGGAGGGCGTCACCAAAGAAATATTCTCTGCGCCCATATCCTCCAAGGCTTTAAAAATATCCGTAAGCTCGGTAGGGGTAATGGCTTTGCCCCGTTTTGCGCGGGACACTTCGTAGTTTTGGCAAAAGACGCATCGTAAATTACAGCCTGCGAAAAAAATAGTACCGCTGCCCTTTTCAAAGGAAATGCAAGGCTCTTCAAAGGGGTGCAGGTAATATTTTGCGATGCGCAGACCGTCCACGCCGCAAGCGCCCACGCCCGTGATACGGTTTGCGCCGCATTCTACGGGACAAATTTTGCAGTTTTCAAGCAAGATATTATCCATAGATAATAGTATAACATGAATAAAAAAAATTTGCAAGCGTGTAAAGCGGCGTTAGAATAAGTTGACAAACGGCATATTTGATGGTATAATAAATTGCCCAAGTGAAAGAATATTCTTTTCATGAGTGGAAACTTCGTTGTAAATCCCATCTGCAACGATGAACTATGTTAAAAAGAGGATTTTTTACATGAAAAAGTTTTTTACCAGCGAAAGCGTCACCGAAGGGCATCCCGATAAGGTTTGCGATAATATTTCCGACGGTATTTTAGACGCTATTTTAGCACTCGATCCCACTGCAAGGGCGGCGGTCGAATGCGCCGCGGCGTTTGATACTTTGTTGATTATGGGCGAAGTGACGACGACGGCGGATATCGACTACGAAGCAAAAGCGCGTGAGATTATCAAGGAAATCGGCTACGATTTCGGTACGTTTGCTTATGATAAATGCAAAATTATCACGGCAATCCATACCCAGTCCCCCGATATTGCCATGGGGGTAAACGCTTCCTTGGAAAAGAAAACGGAAGGGGGCGACGAAGCGGATCAGCTCGGCGCAGGTGACCAGGGTATGATGTTTGGCTATGCATGCCGTGAAACCAAAGAATTAATGCCGTTGACGCTGTCCTTGTCGCACAGACTTGCCAAGCGTCTTACCGACGTTAGAAAGAGTGGATTATTGCCTTACTTGCGTCCTGACGGAAAGACGCAGGTGACGGTAGAATACGTAGACGGTGTAGCAAAGCGCGTGGATACCGTGGTTGTTTCCACACAGCACGATGCCTTCGTTTCGCAGGAACAAATCCGCGCGGATATGAAGAAATACGTCATTGAAGAGATTATCCCTCAGGAACTGATGGACGAAAATACGAAGATTTACGTCAACCCCACGGGCAGATTTGAAATCGGCGGCCCTGAAGGGGATAGCGGCTTGACGGGTAGAAAGATCATCGTGGATACCTACGGTGGCAGATGTACGCACGGCGGCGGCGCTTTCTCGGGGAAAGATCCCACGAAAGTGGATAGAAGCGCGGCGTACTATTGCCGCTATATCGCTAAAAATCTTGTAGCGGCAGGGCTTGCGGACGAAGTGGAAATTCAGGTGGCATACGCGATCGGCGTTGCAAACCCCGTTTCCGTATTCGTGGATAGCCACGGTACGGGTAAGCTCAACGACGAACAGCTTGCGGAAGTGGTAAAGAAGGAATTTGATCTTCGCCCTTATGCGATTATTCGTGACCTCGATTTGCGCAAACCCGTTTTCAGAAAGACGGCGGCTTATGGGCATTTTGGCTATAAGGGCTTTACGTGGGAACAAACGGACAAGCTTGACGCATTGAAAAAATATCTTTGAATTTAATATACCGCCGCCGAGTGCTC
The DNA here is from genome assembly GCA_045594025.1 of Candidatus Scatosoma sp. Taxonomy (GTDB): domain Bacteria; phylum Bacillota; class Clostridia; order Christensenellales; family Borkfalkiaceae; genus Scatosoma. The sequence goes on along the minus strand of JAZNXS010000002.1, from coordinate 3,897 downwards.
GGCGGCGGTATTCTTATCCGATACACGCAAAATGGAATAGGCAGGTGTGGATTGAAAACAAAAAACGGAGAGTTTTTCTCTCCGTTTTCTTTTATAACAATACGATGCCGTTTTCCTTGCAAACGCGTTTGGTTTCTTCGTCCCAAAGGGATACCTGCACTTCACCGATATGTGCCTTATCCAAAAGGAGCATAGAAAGCCGGGATTGCCCGATACCGCCGCCCATCGTCAAAGGCAGCTCGCCGTTTAACAGCGCCTTATGGAAAGGCAGTTCGCGACGGTCGTCGGCGTTTGCTTTTTTCAGCTGTTCATCTAACGATTTTTCATCGACGCGGATACCCATGGACGAGATTTCAAATGCGCAGCCTAAGCGCTCGTTCCAAAACATAATGTCGCCGTTTAATTGCCAATCGTCATAGTCGGGCGCGCGGCTGTCGTGCGGTTTGCCCGATTTCAGCTTGTCGCCGATTTTCATGATGAATACGGTTTTATGTTCTTTCAAGTAAGCGTTTTCGCGTTCTTTTGCGGTCAGGTTGGGGTAGAGGTCCTCTAGCTCTTGCGACGTGATAAAAGTTACCGTGCGGCAAAGTTCTACGTCTAGTTGCGGATAGCGGCATTTCAGATAGTCCAACGTATCGCAAATCGCGCCGACAATGCCCTGCACCACCTTTTTTAAATACGCTTCCGTGCGCGTTTCCTTGGTGATGATTTTTTCCCAGTCCCATTGATCGGTATAGACGGAGTGGAGATTATCCATTTCCTCATCGCGGCGAATGGCGTTCATATCCGTGTATAAGCCTTCCCCTTCCGAGAATCCGTATGCGGCGAGCGCCATACGTTTCCATTTCGCCAAAGAGTGGACGACAACGGCGTCCTTTCCCGTTTCTTTCAGGTCGAATTTTACAGGGCGTTCCACACCGCTTAAATCGTCGTTTAAACCTGTCGAAGGATCGACAAAGAGGGGGGCAGATACGCGTTTAAGGTTCAAAGCGAGGCATAAACGCTCTTCAAAAGTACGCTTTAAAAGCCCGATTGCCGTCTGCGTATCGTACATGCCCAGCACCGGTTTATAATGTTTCGGAATAATCACTTTACTCATAGTCTACTCCACCTAAAAGGAATATTGCACACAGTATACCATATTTTTACACGGATTGTCAACGGTTTATGACGAAACGCAAAGTTTCCGCAAAGGAAAAGCAAAAAATATGCAATAAAGCTGTGTCAAATGGCGGGATAATGGGTATAAATAAGAGGATTCGACAAATATTTATCCCCCATAGGGGGATTTTTTGCGAAAACCGCTAAAAAATGCTTTGATTTTCTGGTAAAATATTGTACAATAGAAAATGAATGAAAAATAAATCTATCGGAGTTTTTTCTAATGGGATTGATTAAGTATTTGATGGGTGGCGACGGAAGAAAGAGCCTCATGAAGCTGAACAAGATGGCAGACGAGGTAGAAGCACTGGAGCCGAAATATCAGGCGATGGACGATGAAACGCTGAAATCGCAAACGCAGGTATTCAAGGATAGATTGGCGGCAGGGGAAACCCTTGACGATATCCTTTACGATGCTTTTGCGGCGTTGCGTGAAGCGGCGAAGCGTGTTTTGGGCATGCGTCATTTCCGCGTGCAGATTATCGGCGGTATCTGTTTGCATCAAGGCCGTATTGCAGAAATGCGTACGGGTGAAGGTAAGACGCTCGTTTCCACGTTGCCGGCGTATTTGAATGCGTTGTCGGGCAAGAGTGTGCATATCGTTACGGTAAACGATTACCTTGCAAAACGTGACGCGGAATGGATGGGCAAGGTGCATAAGTTCATGGGCTTGACGGTAGGCGTTGTAGTACCCGGTATGTCCGATCCTGAAAAGCGCCAAGCATATCTTTGCGATATCGTATACGGTACGAATAACGAATTCGGTTTCGACTACCTTCGTGACAACTTGAAGAAAGATCTTTCGCAGATGGTACAACGCGATCTGTCGTTTGCTATTGTCGACGAAGTCGACTCCATTTTGATCGACGAAGCAAGAACGCCGCTTATCATTTCCGGACCCGGTGAAAAATCCTCGGATTTGTACGTCAAAGTAGATAAACTGGTACGTACCCTTTCCGGTGGCTTCGACGACGAGCTGAAAGACGTAGAAGAAGCAGGCATGGAAGCGCTTCGCGCCGATAAGAAGAATAAGAAAAAAGATAAGAAGAAAAAGGTGGTTTTGGAGGAAGACGAAGAAGAGTTTGTCGACTATACCAAGATGACCTTGGAAGAACAGGCGAACTATGAAGCAGAGCTTGCGGAAAAGAGAGACGCGGCTTTGCGTGCGGCTCCCGGCGGTAGACAGTCCCTTGCTGAAGAAAAGGATTGGGATTACATCATCAACCGTAAAGACAAGACGGTAGAACTGACGACAAGCGGTAGTAGAAAGGCGGAAAGATTTTTCCATATTGACAATATTGCCGACATCGAGCATGCGGACTTGAACCATCACATTCAGCAGGCGCTCAAGGCGCATAAGCTGTTCAAATGTGACGAAGACTATATCGTACACGAGGGTGAAATCGTCATCGTTGACGAATTTACGGGCCGTTTGATGATTGGCCGCCGTTATTCGGACGGTTTGCATCAGGCAATCGAAGCAAAGGAAGGGGTAGAGGTACGCAGCGAAAATAAAACGCAGGCTACCGTTACCTTCCAAAACTATTTCCGTTTGTACGCGAAGCTTTCGGGTATGACGGGTACGGCGAAGACGGAAGAAGCGGAATTTAGAACGATTTATTCCTTGGACGTTGTCGAAATTCCCACCAACAGACCTATTCAGCGTATCGACCTGCCCGACATCCTCTATCCCACGGTAGATGGGAAGAAGCGTGCTATTGTAGAAGAGATTATGCAACGCCATGAAAGTGGTCAGCCGATCCTTGTCGGTACGGCGTCCGTAGATAAATCGGAAGAAATTTCCCGTTTGCTTAGAAAGGTAGGCGTTAAGCATAATATTTTGAATGCAAAGAACCACGAACGCGAAGCGGAAATCGTTGCGCAGGCAGGCCGTTTTGGCGCGGTGACCATTTCCACCAATATGGCAGGCCGTGGTACCGACATTTTGCTTGGCGGTAACCCCGAATATCTCGCGAAGAAATACTTGCGTGAAACGGGCGCGGCGCATGAAGATATCGAGCTGGCAATCAGCACGTATATCACCGATGTCAGCGAGGAAATTTTAGAACTTCGCAAGGAATATCAGAGAGTATACGCAATCTATAAAAAGCAGACGGACGAAGAAAAGGCGAAGGTTATCGCGGCGGGCGGCCTTTGTATCATCGGTACAGAACGTCATGAATCCAGACGTATCGACAACCAGCTCCGTGGCCGTGCGGGCCGTCAGGGCGACATCGGTATGTCGGTATTCTATCTGTCCTTGGAGGACGATTTGGTGCTTCGTTTCGGCGGCGAGCGTATGAAAGCGCTCTACGCGCTTTTCAAGGTGGACGAAGACACGGCGTTGCAATCGAAAATGTTCTCCCGCGGTGTGGAGAATGCGCAGAAGAACATTGAAGGCAGAAACTTCGGTATTCGTAAAAACGTATTGCAGTACGATGACGTTATGAACAAACAGCGTTTGGTTATCTACGAAGAACGTATGAACGTACTTCGCAGCGGCAACGTGCACGAACAGATTTTGGGCTACATTGACGATTACGTAGCGGATACGCTGTCCGCGGTGGTCAACGTGGAGGATATGCCCGAACTTTGGAATGCGGACGACATCAACGCGGCGTTAGATGATAAGCTGTTGCCTCCCGGAACCAACTACGTGACCCCCGAACGTTTGATGAAGTGGGATTACGAGCTTGCGTAAAAGAAAATCACCAACAAGGTTAAGAAAGAATACGA
>JAZNXS010000001.1:0-86532 GCA_045594025.1 Candidatus Scatosoma sp. | reverse complement strand
ACCCAAGATATCTTACCATAGTTAAAAATTTCCCAACATTCTTTTCGTTTGGACCTCAGCTGGTAACGCCTGATGAAGTGCCGGATGTTTTAAAGCTTGAAGTCCAAAGCGTTTTGAACGGTGAGATATATGCTGCAAATGTAGTCAACAATATGACGCACCGCCCTGCAAAGCTTATATCACTTCACAGCAGCATACAGGGATGGTTTGCAGGTGATGTTCTTTCCACCGGAACCCCCAGAGCGTTTCATATTCAGGATGGCGATATGGCGGAATGCCGTATTTACGGCCCTAACGGATTTTCAATGGAGCCGCTGGTCAATCCTGTTGTTGATCTTAAACTTCACCCCGAAAAGGCATAATAAAACAGGACCGACATATTGTCGGTCCTGTTTTTATCTAAGGTTTGAATCGCAGAAAAAAGAAAAGAGACACCCAAAGGTGTCTCTTTTGGAGCTGCTAGGCAGATTTGAACTGCCGACCTCGTCCTTACCAAGGACGCGCTCTACCGACTGAGCCATAGCAGCAAATATTAATGATTACTATGTTATTATAGTGAAATTAGGTTGAATTGTCAAGCTTAATAAGGGCAATTTTTGAATTTTTTTAAAAGTTTTAAAGTAAATCGCTTTCAATTTATGAAAATAAAAACTTGCGCATTGCTTTTTTATGGGAATTATGCTATAATAGAACGGATAGAGGATAAAAGTTATGAAAAAGTTAAAAAGATTTTTTAAGTATTATAAACCGCATCGTAAATTATTTATATTAGATTTGATATGTTCGTTTACGATATCCGTATGCAATATGTTTTATCCGATGATTGCAAGGCAAATTATCAATGATTACGTGCCCAACAGAAACCTGCAATTATTGATTACGTGGGCGATTGTGCTTGCCTGCATTTATGCATTAAAAGGTGTTCTTACATTCATTGTAGGGCATTGGGGGCACGTCCTTGGGGTAAGAATACAGGGGGATATGCGTACGGAGCTTTTTCAACATATCCAAACGTTGCCGTTTTCCTATTTCGACGAAAATAAAACGGGCGGCATTATGTCAAGGATTTTAAACGACTTGTTCGAGGTTTCCGAGTTGGCGCACCATGGCCCTGAGGATTTGTTCAATTCCTGCATTTCCATTATCGGCGCGCTGATTATGCTTTGTACGATAAACGGTTGGCTTGCGCTCATTGTATTATGTTACATTCCGTTCATGATACTTTTTGCGGCAAAAGCGAGAGAAAATATGAATAAGGCTTTTGAGGAATCCCGTACAACGGTTGCAGAACTCAACGCGGAAATCGAATCTTCTGTCTCGGGTATACGTATTACAAAAGCATATAACGCCAAAGCAACCGAGTGCCAAAAATTTGACGTTGTGAATGGGAAATTCAAGCAAGCAAGAGGCAAAGCCTATCGCGCTATGGGTGGATTCCAAGGGGGTATGTCTGCGTTGAATGACTTTTTATACCTTTTGGCATTGGTGTCAGGCGGCTTGCTGTTCTTCCATCGTATTATCGAGGTGGAGGACTTCGTTGCATTCATTTTATATATCAATATGCTGATTTCGCCCATTCGTACGATGATAAGCTTATTCGAGCAGATTCAAGATGGTATGACGGGGTATAATCGTTTTTGCGAGTTGATGGATACCAAGTCGGAATACGAACCGGAAAATCCGATTCAAAGGGATTTGGACGGCGATATCGAGTTTAAAAACGTATACTTTGGCTACAAAAGTCAAGACGGGAAAGACGGTGAAGTCCTTAAAAACGTTTCCTTTACAGTTAGAAAGGGGCAGACGGTGGCGTTGGTCGGTTCTTCAGGGGGCGGTAAAACGACGATTTGCAATCTTTTGCCGAGGTTTTACGTTTGTGAAAACGGACAAATCACAATTGGCGGCACGAACATCAATGAGGTTTCCACGAAAGCGCTTCGTGATAAAATAGCGGTCGTTGCACAGGACGTATTTCTGTTTGCAGGCAGTGTTCGCGATAATATCATGTATGGTTCGCCGAATGCAACGGAAGCGGAAATGATTTTGGCGGCAAAGCGTGCGAATATTCATGATTACGTCATGAGCTTGCCCAGCGGTTACGATACCGAGGTGGGAGAGCGTGGCGTGAAGCTTTCGGGCGGACAAAAACAACGTATTTCCATTGCAAGGGCATTTTTGAAAAATCCTGCTATATTGATATTAGACGAAGCAACAAGCGCTTTGGATAATATGACGGAAATGCAGGTGCAACAGGCACTTGCGGAGCTTTCCGTTGGCAGAACGACTTTGGTTGTAGCGCATAGGCTGTCCACCGTGAAGAATGCGGATGAGATTCTAGTATTGACGGATGGGGTAGTCACCGAACGCGGCGCACATGACGAGTTGGTACAGTCGGGCGGTTTATATGCAGAATTATACCGTTATCAATTTAAGGAATAAAAATTCAATTCTATCTTGACAAAGTGCGTCATATAGTATAAAATATGTAATAAATTAAAGTATAAAGGAGAAAAAGTATGCCGGAATTACAAATGTTATTGGATTTACTTTTATCCGTTGCGCTCGGTTTTGTTATTGGGCTTGAAAGGAAGTTTCGTTTAAAAGAAGCGGGGATTCGTACGCATACAATCGTATGCTTTGGGTCGGCGCTTATGATGGTTATTTCGATGCATGCATTTGGATCGGATGCGGATTCTGCGCGTGTTGCGGCGCAAATCGTATCGGGTGTCGGTTTCCTTGGCGCAGGTATGATCGTATACCGTCAGCACGAAGTTCGTGGGCTTACGACGGCGGCAGGTGTTTGGGCAACGGCAGGGATCGGTATGGCTTGCGGCGGCAGATTATATATTGTGGCGCTTGGCGCAACGGCAATTTTAATCGCGGCACAATGCGTTTTGCACTTAAACTTCCGCATTTTCCACATGAGAAAAAGCTATTCCGTAAAAATCGAATTTGTACAGACGTTGGATGAGAATTTAAAGATTAAAGAGATGTTTGGTACGGATCGTTTTAATAAATTGGTGATTACCAGAGAAAATGGGCAAACGATTTATAGCGCAACGTTGAATTCCGAAAAGGAATTTTCGTCTACTCGCTTAAATGAAATTATGATGGAAAACGCATTTATTCGTTCGTTGGAGCGTTGTGATAACGACTAATTTACAAGGCATGAAAGATTACTACGGCAAAGATACGGCGGCGCTTAGAGATAAGAAGTTGTTTTTGTTCGATATGGACGGCACGATTTATTTAGGAAATCATCTTTTTGAAGGCGTCCCCGAATTATTGGAAAAAATTGAAAAGAAGGGGGGCAGGTACGTATTCATTACGAATAATGCCTCTAAATCTGTTTGCGATTACGTGGATAAATTGCATCGTTTGGGCTTGGTAAACGTAACGGAAGAGCATTTCTTTACGTCTGCACAAGCCGCATTGATGCTCTTAAAGGCAAAACATGCTAACGATTTAATTTACGTGCAAGGTACGCGTTCCTTGGTGAATGAATTTAAGGTAAGCGGATTATCCATCACTACCGAGTTTTCGGATAAAGCAGGCGCAATTTTAGTGGCTTTCGATCCTGAATTTTCTGGAGAAAAGGTATATACGACGTGTGAAATGCTGACGAAGTTGGACGTTCCGTATTACGCCACAAATCCCGATTGGGTTTGCCCTGTCGAGTTTGGTTATATTCCCGATTGTGGTTCAATGTGTCAAAGCTTTTTCCGCGCTACGGGAAAAATGCCCGAATACATTGGGAAACCGCAGCCTACAATGATTTTTGAGGTAATGAAAAAATTTGGGTATTCTCATGCGGAAACCGTTGTGATCGGGGATAGACTTTATACAGATATTGCCTCGGGTAAGAATGCTGGCGTGGATACTATATGTGTATTAAGCGGTGAAGTAACGATTGAAGAGGTGGATAAAGTGGACGAATCGCAGAAACCGACGTATATTTTCAATCACGTAAATGAAATGGAATTATAATGAAAATAAGTTGCCGCTTTTTGCGACAACTTATTTTTTTTGCAGTTCATTAAAAGAATGTGGCGGTGCGCCGAATCTTTTTACAAAACTGTGATAAAATGTGGAATAATATTCATAATTGAGTAGATTGGCAACCGATTGCGGAGATTGTCCTTGCAATAGCAATTTTCTGGCAAGTTGCATTCGTTGATTGGAAATATAAGCGTGTAGGCTTATGCCGAGCTCTTTTTTAAAGGTGTGTTGTAAGTGGGATACGCTTATATGTAGCTCATTTGCCAAATTTTGAGGCAAAAGCTTATCTTTATCTGTCAAATGTCGGTTGACGTATTGAATGCAAGCATGAGAAATTTTATCAACCTTAATCGGCAATAAGATATTGGATTCATCCAGCTTTAACATAATTTCATTCAACGTTTCAACGATTTGAAGAATAAGGCTGACAAAGCGCAAATCGGTATATCGATTTTTGTCTTTGCAAAGCATTTCGCATTGTTGCATTAACCCGTAAAAGTTGGATTGTTCAATAATCGCTTTGGGCAGTACTGACGGTAAGATAGAATCGTTATAATTGGAAAGCAAATTTAAATCCGCAAAAGAGGGTAAAAGGTCGGGTGCAAAGTGCAGAACCATTCGCTCATAAGGAGCTGACGAGTCGATTTCACGAGAGTGCAGTTTGTTTGGATGAATAATAATTGCGTCCAAGGGTGAAAGGTCGTAATATTGCCCTTCGATTTTATATTTTACCGATCCTGAAAGCAGTAAAATAATTTCACACATATGATGAGTTTCAGGGATAAGAGTATCCAGCTCTGCGTTGTCTTGCGTGGAAATCGAATGATGAAAACGTATACCGTTTTTTGAAAGATATTCTGTCAAAATGCGTCTCATAACTTGAGAGTATCACAAATTGAATAACTTGTCAACTAAAATAGCAAAATTTCACATAATTATAGCAAAAAAAGCTATTGATTTTTTTTAAACGTTGTGATTATAATATGAATAATAGACTTCGTGAATAGGAACTATTCTCTGAAGCGTTTATTCGTTGAAGTGCAGGAGAGACAAATGGTAAACGATTTGATATTCAAAACTCCCGAAGAAGAGGGCTTGGATTCGGAAAAACTATTAAGATTTTTACAGTTTGTTGAGCATAAAAAAATTAATTTACACTCTTTTATGATGATTCGCCATGGGCATATTATTGCGGAGGGGTATTATAAGCCTTTCCATAAAGATTTTATGCACCGCTTGTATTCTTGCAGTAAGACTTTTGTGTCGCTTGCGATAGCTCGTATGGTGGGAGAAGGTCTGGTTCAAGTGGAGGATAAGATTGCGTCGTATATTCCCGAGCTTATCGATGGCAGCTTGCATAAATGGATGCAGGACGTAACGATTGAAGATGCCTTAAAAATGTCGGTGCCTATCACGACGGATACATATTATGGGCGCGATTATAAAGAATGGGGGTGGTCTTTCTTTTCTCATCCGACGCGTTCGAAGGCAGTAAAGCCGGGCGGCACAATCTATCATTATAACACTTCAGGAACGTTTATTTTGTGCGTGCTGATTGAAAAGCTGACAGGACAAACTTTCTTGGAATATCTTCGTCCTGTATTTAATAAAATCGGCGTATCCAAAGATATTTGGTGCGTCAAATCTCCGGATGGATATGCTTGGGGCGGTAGTGGGGTTGTTTGTACCCTTCGCGATTTTGCGAAAGTAGGCGAACTTCTTTTGCATAAAGGAGAATACAAGGGCGAGCAATTATTGCCGCGTGAGTATATGGAACGCGCAACAAGCAAACAGATTTCCAACTTATTTGAAAACGATTATTCGGAGGGACCTTCGGCGGGCTACGGATATCAAGTTTGGATCAATGAAGTAGGATATTCGATGTATGGCATGGGTGGGCAATTCGCTTTTTGTTTCCCCGATAAGGATTTTTTATTCGTTTGCAACGGCGATACACAATGCACTATGGATAAGATGAAGAGCTATCTTTACGAAGCTGTTCGCGCAATCCTTTATGATAACTTACAGGAGGGCGCGATTGAAACGGACGGAAAAGCGTATGCGCTCTTGCAAGAGAAGTTGGATACATTGGAGCTTTGCAAGGATTTTGGCGAAGCGCATTCTTCTTTTGAAAAAGAGCTTGACGGCGTTTGCTACCGTTTAGAAGAGAATTCCATGGGTTGGAAGTGGTTCCGTTTCGATTTTTCCGGGGATAGGGCAACGCTCACCTATGAAAATAACCGCGGAATAAAGAAAATTTCCTTTGGATTGGGGGAATTTGTACAAGGTACGTTCCCCGAAACGCATTATTACGATAAGCAAGTAGACGTGCCGGCAAATCGTGAGTTGGACGCATTATTTATTGCGAACTGGATAGAAGAAAAGAAATTACTCCTCCGTAATTACATTGTGGATACGAATTTCGGGAATTGTTTTATGACGTTCGGTTTCAAAGGAAACGAAGCAGGCTTGATGTTTCATAAGAGAGCAGAGTTTTTTATGGAGGATTACGCAGGTTTTGCCGGTGGATTTGCTGAGGTGATCCAAAAAAAATAACAAAAAGTATTTTATAAAATACACAATTCAAAGGAGAGGTTTATTATGCAAAGTACATTGAAAGATACAAAAAACGTGCAAATTGCGTACATAGGCGGTGGTTCGCGCGCTTGGGCGCATAATTTGATGAACGATCTTGCGCTTGACGACGAAATCGGGGGCGACGTTCGCTTATACGACATTGATCTTGAAGGGGCGAAAATCAATGAAAAAATCGGTAATGCGCTTTCGGCGCGTTCAGATATTAAAGGCAAATGGCGTTATAAGGCATACGAGAAAATTGGAGACGCATTAACAGGGGCGGATTTTGTTGTCATTTCCGTTTTGCCCGGCACGTTTGACGAAATGGAGAGCGACGTACATCTTCCCGAACAGTACGGCATTTATCAACCCGTAGGGGATACTACGGGGCCAGGAGGTATTATCAGAGCGCTTCGTTGTTTGCCGATGTTCCGTGATTTTGCATTGGCGATCAAGGAATATTGCCCCAAGGCTTGGGTTATCAATTTTACAAATCCCATGTCCGCTTGCGTGAAAACGTTGTACAAAACTTTCCCCGAAATCAAGGCGTTTGGGTGCTGTCACGAAGTATTTGGCACGCAAAAGTTGCTTGCTAAAATTTTGGAAGAAAAATATGGAATACAGGCAACGCGCGATGAAATTCGTACGAATATCATAGGCGTAAATCATTTCACTTTCCTGACGGAAGCAAAATACAAAGGGATGGATTTATTGCCGATTTACGATGCCTATATAGACGAACACCCCGATGGATTGGAGCAAAGCGTAGAAGCAAAACATTGGGCGAACGGCGCGTACGTGACGAAAGAACTGGTGAAATTTACTCTTTTTAAGCGTTACGGAGCGATTGCGGCGGCAGGGGATCGCCATTTGGCGGAATTCTGCCCTGGAAAATGGTTTCTTGAAAGCAAAGAAATGGTGGAAGATCAATACGGATTTTCTTTGACGACCGTTGCTTGGCGTAAGATTGAATTAGAGCAGAGAAAGCAAAAAGCGAAGGATTATTATAACGGAAAGCCGTTTGAGTTGCGCAATACGGGGGAGGAAACCGTACGTCAAATCAAGGCATTGCTTGGGCTTGGGGATTTTGTAACGAACGTGAATATTCCCAACATGGGGCAGGTTGAAAATAATCCTTTGGGAGCGATTGTAGAGACCAACGCCTTTTTCTCAGGGGATAGCGTAAAGCCCGTTCACGCTGGGAAAGTACCGACGGCGTTGAACGCATTAATAATGCGTATTATTGAGGAGCAGGAAACGGTGGTAGACGCTGCACTTTCAGGTGATTACGAAAAAGCGTTTGTTGCGTTCCTTAATAACCCCAATGTGTGCATATCTGCCGATAAAGCACGGGAATTGTTTGATAAAATGCTGGAAAAAACGAAAGCATATTTGCCATATTACGAGGCTTACGTGCAGAGTCGCTCTTAATAGAAGTTAACGCGAGGCGAAGGCGAAAGTTTTAATGGAAGAAAATGACTTGATGCATTGTTAATAGCTATTATATACGTGCTTGCGATTGCTTTCGTTTAATGATAATTGAACAAGAACAAAGCCCTTACGGTTTACCGTAAGGGCTTATTTTGCGATAATAGCAAATTGTACAGGGTTATATATTATCCATTTGGACGATTTTCTTTCTGTATTCCACAGGGCTCATGCTTGTAATTTTTTTGAAAACTCTGTTGAAGTGGCTTAAACTGTCGTAAGCAAGTTTACTGCTGATTTCTAATGGGCTAGAGTCCGTGTAACGTAAAAGTGTACAGGCGTAATTGACTTTTAATTTGGTGATGTAAGAAATTAGGGTAGTGCCGAGGTATTTATTAAAGTAAATATTCAGCATGGACTGTGAATAGGGAGCAAGTGGGTATATATCTTTCAATTTCAAGGTAAATACGTTAGGATTACTCAACGTTTCCAAAAACGTATTCAACCATGCGGGGCGCATTTGGCTACTCGCCTGTATTTCACTTGATTCCATTTTATAGGTAAGGAAAATCAAAAGTTCAATGATAATATTTTTAATGATGGGGTACGAGCCTTGCGGCTGCGACGAAAATTGATTTAGACGTTCGATGGAATTTAAAATAAATTCAAAGTCGCTTTGCGGTAAAAACAAATCGTTGGGAAGCTCCCAATTGTTGATTTTCTGTAATAAATTCTCTTGCCAAACGCTAGAGGAGATATCGTCTAACACCTGTGGCGTTATGGCGAAATTGATATGTTTTGCGGGATTATTGTGATGTGGAAGAAATTGGTGAAACTCCCCGGGCTTTATTAAAAAAAGCATTTTTTTTGTCGCAATACACGTTTTGGAATTATGAAGATGTTTTACTTTTCCGTCGGTAATTACCACAAATTCGTAGAAGTCATGCTCATGTAAAGAAGTGCTGTTTTGATAACACCAGTTGTACTTAACCCCTCTTTTAGGAGAGGGAAAGCTTGCATTAAACAATTTATGTTCGGTAAGCACAGGGGTTTTATTTGTCGCCATACTTTTACCTCGCAGTCATTTTTTATTATTATATTAATAATAGAAAAATTTGTCAAGGGTTTATTGGTAAAAATCACTCTTTTTTAATTAAATTTAGCAAGACATTAAAAAATAAATATGATATAATGCAAATTGAGAATGGTGTGTTATGTAAAAAACATGCTTATAAACAGTGGATTTATTCACCGATATTCATAAAAATCAGTTGTTTTTTTGAAAGCCCTGCAGGGCTATTTGCTGTTTTCACAGCAAATAAGAATCATTGTTAGAAAAGAATTTTAATAAATGGACGATGGGTATGAAAAGATTTGTCTCGTTGTTGTTTGTAATCTTATTTATGTTCACTGCAGGTTGTTCTATGTTGTTTGGGGAAAAGAGTTCCATTGAGGATAACAAATTGCAATTAAAGGGGCCCATTGGCGAGGTTGTGGATTGTACTGCGCCTATTTATCAGACGTATCTTCAATTGACGGATGAGAGAGAGGTTGCAAAATTATTGCTGGAAAGCAACAACAGAGGGGCGTTTAAGCCTGTTGTGAAATCACAGAGCGTCGTGCTCTCATGGGAGAGGTCGTCGAGTACATATAACAAATATTTGGTATGGGTTTCACAGAATGAAAATCTTTCCGAGCCTGTTTATCAAACGGAGACGGTGGATACCTTTGTTGCCGTTGACGGACTGTTGCCTGGAAATTATTATTGGAAAGTGATTGACAGCGTCGGTAAGGAAAGCGACGTAGCTACGTTCACCGTAGGCAATTACGTGCGTTCGTTGGACGTCGACGGAATTAGAAATTTCCGCGATATTGGCGGGTGGAAAACGGAAAGCGGTAAGACGATCAGATACGGACGCAGTTATCGTAGCGCAACGCTCAAGGAAAGCAGTGGTAGCGCGCTTGTTCATTTAGGCGTTCAAACAGAAATCGATTTAAGGGCGGACGAAGGGTACGAGAAATCGGTTATTCCTGAAAAATACGGAATTCAATTTTTGCAGGCAGGTATCATGCAAGGGGATTACGTTTTGAAGGACAAATCCTTTTATAGTTCGTTGACACCTGAACAGATTGAGGAAAAACGTCATTCCGAGGCTGCGTTCAAGCAGGAATATGCCGACGCATTGTATCAAGCGTTTAAGATGTACACCATTGAAAGCAACTATCCCATTTTATTCCACTGTACCTCAGGGGCAGACAGAACGGGAACGTTCGCATTCTTGTTAGAGGGGATGCTGGGTGTTGATATTGACGATCTGTACAGAGATTTCGAGCTCACCTGTTTTTCTATGGGAGGAAAACGTTGGAGATCGAATATCGAACAAGACGCGGACGGTAATTATTTTTTCAACGATGACGGTTACGTCACTGTGCTAGATAATTATGTAGCAATCGGCCTGCTTTATAAAGGTCTGATGGAGTGCTATTCGACAGGGGACGGGAAGCTTTCTTCCGCCATCAAAAACTATTTGAGGACGGACGTGGGGCTGACCGATGAAGATTTCCAGGACATTGAAAGGTTGATGCTGGAATAAATAGGTTCGCAAAGCGGAAATAACGCGGAAGGGAGAATCTTCGGCGAGTAGATAAATGAAAAAAATAAATGGATATCATTAGGAGGATATTAGGATGAAAAAAAGCACAAAAGTAATTTCGTTATTGCTTGGCACAATGCTTGCGTTTAGCGGCTTAACCGCTTGCGGCATTACGAACTCGAAACCGAAAGTTGACGCAAAGACAATTGTTGTCAAATGTAGAAGAGCAGGTTTCGGTACGGACTGGCTGTACGAATTGAAAGGACATTTCGAGCGCGCGTATGCAGATGAGGGTTACAAGGTGCATATTATGACGCCTGACAACTCTATCAAAGACAATACATTAATCCAGGAATTGTACTATGGTTACGACAAAACGGGTGTAGACCTTTATATTTCTAGTGGCGCAACGCCTAATCAGGTAGGTGAATTGGGTGATTACGGCGTTTTGGTAGAAGAAATCGACGACCTTGTTTACAATAAACCTGCAATTTCCTATGATGGCGTGGAAGAAACGCAACTCATCTCTGAAAAGATTTCCGAGGACGTCCTCCCTTATATGACGGATTCCAAGGGTAAGGTTTATGCATATAACTGGGCAAAGACGTCGGGTGGTTTGGCTGTCAACACCAGAAAATTAGCTGCATATGGTTTGGAAAAACCGAAGACAACGAACGAAATGCTCGATTGCTTCGATAAGATTTATTGCGGTTATAACGGCGTTCCCAATTCGCTTACTAGCGATACTTATCCCATTACGTACGTAGCAGGTAGCAACGGTTACGGCTTGGTATTCCTGTACGCAATGTTGGCGCAGTACGACGCAGAATTCTATGATACATTCTGGTCTTTCCAAACCACGGAAGACGGTCAGGTGAAAAACTTGTCGGACGAAGAATGCAAGAATATTTATAAGCATCCCGCAATCAAGGAAATGCTGAACGTAGCATACCAGACTTTCGATACGAGCTTGTCTGCTCCTGGTAGTTTGAGCAACACGGTTGACCAAGCACAGGCGAAAGTTATGGGCGATCAAGCAGGTGCGGTATTTATGTTCAACGGCGACTGGATGCTGAACGAAGTAAAATTGAATTACCCGACTAAACTGCACGATATTGATTTCATCAACTTCCCCGTAGTTTCTGCGCTTGGCGTGAAATTATTCGGCGCAAACACGGCGTATGGCCTTAGCGATGCGGCATGCGACGAATTGCTTTCCTACATGATTGGTTTGGTAGATGAAAACAAGTCGATTGAAGAGATTGTAGATGCGGTTAAAAAAGAGAAGAATATCGACATTAACGAAGCGGATGCAGCAGAAGTTGCTCGCGCAAGAGGGGTAACCTATTCTCGTGGCGTTGAACACGTTGCTTACGTTACGAAGGGTTCTACCAAGACGGATATCGTATCCCTTTTCTTGAGAATGATGAGTAGTGACGATTTCGGCGAAACGTTTATCACTACTGCAAACGGCAGCAGCCCTTATTATTCGGCAGAAAACACCTCTTCGCAATATGAATTCGTTCGTAACGCATCGAAGATTTCCGCAAACCGTTACTTCTCCTTGGTTTCTACGTTCGGCGGCGTTCGCGGTTACAGAAAGCAGATGAACCTGACGCAATTCTTTACGACGGTATCTCATATTCCCGATCATATCACCAGTAAGAGCACGGCAACCATTTATAGCGAAGACGGCGGTAAGAACGGCAAGAGCATTGACGTGTACAAAACCGCAGCGCAGGAATTGATTAACGGAGAAACTGCTAATATCATTAAAAACTGGGATAAATATAAAGAAGCAGCTGGTTTAAACTAATCATGAAATTTTTTGATAGCATTAAGAAAAATTATTCGCGGCTGGAAAGACGAGATTTTACGTTTGCGTATCTTCTCGTTCTTTTCCCTGTCGCGCAATTCTTGGTTTTTTGGTTTTACGTAAATATATCGTCGATTGCGCTTGCTTTCCAAGACGGCATGGGCGAATTTACGTGGGCCAATTTCAAGATGGTATATCAAGGATTTGTAGATAAGGATATGCTTGGTATCAATCTTGGAAAATCCTTGGGCCGTTCGTTCATTCTGTGGATTGTCGGCGAGGGGATTATCTTCCCGATTACCTTGATTACGACTTATGTATTGACTAAAAAAATCAAGGGGCATTACATATTCCGTGTTATCTACTATATCCCCGGGTTGATGGGCTCTATCATTTGGACGTTGCTCATCAAGGAGATGGTTTCGTATTCCGGTCCTATTACAAAGGCTTTGATATCGTGGGGGGTAGATTTACCTTTTGGCGCGAAGAAATATGGCTTGTTGCGTCATGACGATACGGCGTTCATCACGTTGCTGGCGGTACGTTCAATAATGGGTATCGTCGGTAATAATGCTGTATTGACGGGCGCGTATACGCGTGTACCTGACGAGTTGTTTGAGTCGGCTGAGTTAGATGGCGCAGGTTTCTTTACGCAGATGTTTGGGATCGCAATCCCTTGTATTTGGTCTACCATTTGTACCTTGCTTACGTTTGCGCTTTGCAGCGTATTTACGTGCGACTACAACGTATGGTTGTTTACGGATGGCTCGGGTGGTTACGAAACGTCAACCATCGGCTTCCAGTTGTTTAACCTCACGTACAGATTGTCGACGGGTGCTGGATCTACGGGATATGGTTATCCCGCGGCGCTTGGCTTTACCTTAACAGCATTTACCCTTCCCGTGGTGCTGATCGGCAAATACTTGCTTGAAAGAGCATCGGAAAACGTGGAGGTGTAAGATGACGAGTTTAAAGTTTAAAAATGTTCCTGTTGCCGAAAAGGTTATTTATATTTTCTTTTTGGTGTTCTTTACGGTATTTGCATTTTTGTATATTTATCCGCTTTTTTGGGCGACGCTGAACTCCTTAAAGACGATGGACGAATACGCCTCGAACAGCTTGCAACTCCCCACTCAATGGCTGTTTAGTCATTATTTGGACGTATTTACGGAATTCCAAGCGGTGCCTCTTTCGGGCGGTGAACCGTTTAAATATTTCGATATGTTATTCAACTCGTTGTGGATTTTGGTTGTCAACGTATTTGTAAATATTGCGTCCAGTACGTTGCTGGCATACGCTTTGGCGCGTTTCCGTTTCCCTGGGAGTAAATTCCTTTACGCAGTCGTTATTTTTGCGAATACGATTCCCATCATCGGTGCGGGGCCTGCAGCCTATAAGTTAGCGGTTGAATTGAATATGGTCAACAATCCTATGACGATTTGGTTGATGTGGGCAGGCGGTTTCGACTTCGCGTTCATTGTCCTTTACGGGTATTTTAAAGGTGTTAGCAAGTCGTATTCGGAATCTGCAAAGATTGACGGCGCAAACAATATGACGATTCTGTTGAAGGTTATTCTTCCGCAGGTTACGCCTTGTTTGGCTGCAATTGCCATTACGCAGGCGACGGGCGTTTGGAACAACTATTCCATTTCGATGCTCTACATGCGTAACTATCCCAACTTGGCTTACGGTATGTATTTGTTCAAGGACAGTACCTTCCTTGTTGCAGATTCGATGCCGATATACTTCGCCGCAGCGGTTATTTCGTCGCTTCCTGTAATCATTCTGTATACTTGTTCGCAAAATCTTATTTTGAACAACATGACGACGGGGGGCTTGAAAGGCTAAGATGAGCGTTTATAAGAAATATTTTGAAGAAAACGTAGGCAGAAAGTTTCCGATTTACGGATACTCTCCGCCTCCCAACGGGCAATGGCAGATAGACGATACTATCTTTACGACGGAGGATTTTCGAACGGTAGAGAAGTATAAAGAATACTGCGAATGCGGTTTTAACGTTTTATTTTTGCAGTCTACTGCGCCTTACAACGGTGAAGGTTGGGAAAACAGTGAAACGAAAACGGTGATAGAACGCGCCTTAGAAGCGGGGATTGAAAAGGTCATTCTCATTGATACGCGTATATTCAATCTTTCCTTAATTGAGGAGGGATTGGTTGGCGAAGGGAAAAAATTTGCGACTGAAGCGGATTTGGATGACTTTATTCGTAATTGTATTAAAGATTACCGTCACCAAAAAGGGTTTTATGGCATACAGCTCCGCGATGAGCCGTTTTGGCCTTATTTAAAAACGGTCGGTGAAATTTTTAGATCCGTTGCAAGAGTGGATAAAAGTATTTTTGTGCACTGCAACTTAAATCCCATGCACGGCGCTTCGCTGACGTATAGAATTTGCCCTCCGGGACAGGATTTAATTTCCTCCTATGAAAAATATTTGTCTATGTTTTTGGAAGAAACGGGCACAGATCATCTTATGATGGATACGTATCCGTTTCACAAATCGCCGGACAGATCGCCTATGGGAAAATTCTATTTCGCAGGGTTAGAATGTGTTGCGCGCGTATGTAAAAGATACGGCGTTGAAATGCACATTGTTATGCAATCTTTCGGTATGGACGTTCGTGGGAAGCATTATCATCATCTTCCTAGCGAGAGGCAAATGCAATACCAAAAGAACGTTTTGATGGCTTTTGGCGTAAAACAATATTCCTACTTTACCTATTGGACAAAGCAGATGAATAGAACGGACGGGGAAATGTTCCCCGACGGTAAGGCGTTGATGAATCGTCGTGGCGAAAAAACCAGGATGTATTATCACGTGCAGAAGATCAACAAGGAAATTAAGGCGCTTTCGCCGCTTTTGAGTTGTTTTGATTATTGCGCAAACGCATTCTTTTTCCACGTTCCGTTCCGTGTAAATCCTACCTTTTTGGAAATGGTACGCGGCGGAGCATTATCGCAGGTAGCGGATGTACAGACGGATAAGGAAACGGTGCTTGTTACCGAGCAGTACGATAAGGAAAAAGGGCAGTATATGCACTGCATTGTCAATGTGGCAGAACCTAAGGTTTACACGAAAATCTATGGTAAAGAAAAACAGCGCACGCAGTTAACGTTTGACAAAAAGTATAACGTTGTTGACGTGTATAAAAACAAGACATGGAGTACGGTAGCTTTAACGAACGGAGAATTTACTGTAGAGTTATCTCCCGGCGAAGGAGTAATGGTACTACCCTATTATAATAAGGAGGAAGCGCAATGAGAAGAAAAATATTGATAGCGTTTTTAGCTTGTATGACGTTTGTCTGCATGGTATTGGGCGCGGCGTCTTGCTCGATTGGAAGCCTGTTTGGCGGTTCTAAAATTGCCTTTAACGAAGGTTATTTGGAAGAAGTGGCCCTTGGCGAACCGATTATGCTTGACGAGTATGTAGACCCTACTTCCATGGAAGACTATTCGTTGATTTTGACCTGTGATGAAACGGGGGTAGAACGCGATTTGAAGATGTTGGGTCAATGGACCACGGATAAACCTGGTACGTATACGTTGACGTATACCATTCATTCGGGTGCAAACAAGGGTACGATTTCCACAAAGATTTTGGTCGCCGTGCCTAAAGTTTCCTGGCAATATTCCAGACCTACGCTTGTATATCGTGCCGGGGATACGATGGACTTCAACTTGTTGAAGAGAAACCTCAACTTGGTTGTAAAATCCTATTATAACTATGATTTTTATGTTCAATCGGTAGAAGTTAACGGGGAAATAACGGAATTATACGGAAAAACGTCGTATACCTTTAAGGAAGTAGGTAAACATGCGTTTAGATTCGGCATTTTAACGGAAGACGGACAAGAATTGACTGCTGAGCAGATGATTAACGTACGTCCTCAACAAGTTCTTGCGGAAGGTGCGGCAGAATGGATGGAAGAAAATAACATCACTGCGCACGATTATATGCTGATTTCGCCCGATGGCAAGGTTTCCTTGGAAGCAGGCTACTATACTTCTTTTGCAAAGGATAACGTTTCTTATCTTGCATTTAACGGCGAGGAAGGATCCGGCGGCTATGGTCCGAACACCTATATGATGGTGGAATTCACGGGCAAGAACCTGCCGCAGGTTGCATTCTTCTGTGATGAAGCAACTTCCAGCTTTACCGACGGTAAGAACGGTATGTTGTTCTCCAACGGTACTAGCTTTAACGACGGTAGTTTTTTGTCGCCATTGGACGCAAGCCGTTTGACAATCTTTGGCCCCTACAAAGCGAAGTTTGCTGAATTCGACAACAGAGGCAGAATGCTTTCGCTCGGTTCGGTTGCAGAGCCTTGTCCTTTGAGTTACAACGCATTGAAGGACGGCCATTCTTATAAATATATCATCGGTATTCAAGACGCCTCGACGGAGGGTGTAACAGCTCGTATTCTCTTAATCGACGTGACGACTGGCGAAAGAGTATTTGATTATACGCAAAGGCTGACGTCTTCTTCGGGGATTGGAGCGTTTAAAGATCTCGGTGCGACCGACGAAAAATGGAACGATGATTATTTCAAGGGAAGCATCGTGCTGTACGGAAGATACGGTATCGATCTTAACTTCGATAAAGTACATTTGCCGATTACGGGCATCGACAATATTTACGAGTTGGATCCGGCTGCGCAATTTAAGGATTCCTATCAGAAACAATACAATTTTAATAGTTTCGCAAACGTACGCGATTACATTGATATTCCTGTAAACGCTTATGAATTTACGGTAACGGATCCTGATGGTGAAAACGTTGCTATTGCAGAAGACGGAAGCTTCCAGTACACGAAGAGTGGCGAATATCTTTTGAAGTTTGATCCTATGATAGAAGGCATTCGTGCAAGCGCAGTCAGCGTTCGCGTTATGTACGATTTGGAAAATCCTATGCCTGAGGATTTCTTGGAGCAGGAAGGTGTAATGTTGTTAAGCAACGACAGTGGCTTGAAGGCGAATACCAAGAAAGACTTTATCAACGAAGGAAAGCAGAGTATTGAATACTATGCAATCAATGGCAACACCGAGGGTACGTTGATTTTGTATATTTCGAAGAGCTTTACGGATTTCATATTCCTTGCAAGCGAAGTAGACGGCATCACCTTTGACGTATATTCTCCCAGGGCGCTTACCTATAAGTTGCATGGTAAAGACGTAAAACTGGATTACACGGGTGCAATCGAAGCGGAAACGTGGACAACTATGACGATAACGCGCGAGATGTGTATGAGGAATTTCGACGTATACAAATCGTCGGCATATTCCATCGCCATTACGTTGACGGGCGACAGCAAGATCACGGCGCGTGAATGCGTATACATTGACAATGTGAAGCTTATCTTGCGTGAAACGTCTGAAATTGATGAAAACGTACAGGCGTTTATGGACGCTAACAACATAACGGCGTACGGTTATAAGGAAATCAACTCTGATATGAGCGCAACGTTGTACGGAGGCACCTATAAAAGTGAATGGTGGAATCTGAAGAATGACGACGTTCCCTATATTGCATATAACGGTAATTATGGCGCAGGTTCTTACGTAGTAGTGGATTTCACGGGCAAGAACGTACCGCAGATGGCACTCTTTGTGGATAATGTAACGTCGTCGCTTGTTGACGGCTATCAGGGCTTGTATGTGCATACGGGTATGATCAAAAAGACCGGCGATCTCGTTTCGGATACGGACGGCGGAAGACTTACTTTCCTTGGTCCGAACAAGATGGAATTTTGTAGACCTGACTCTGACGGGCGTGTTGGTAAGCAGTTCGGCACAAAAGGATATTACGCAGACGGTACGAAAGATGCTGAGGGTAAGGCAGTATCGCCCTTGTCTATTCGTGGTTTAGAAGACGGCGTGCATTACAGATATGTCATCGGTATTAAGACGGCGCGTGAAGAAGGCGCAACGAAGGGTAGAATTGTTCTGGAGCTGTTGCTTCTCAACCTTGACACCAATGAAGAAGTAGTGAAATACGAATGGAGTGAGGCTACGGAAGGGCTTAAGAGTTTGATCGACGGTGGTAGCATTGTAATGTATAGCAGATACAACACCCCGATTACGCTTGATAAGATTTACGCAGTATATACGGGTGTTTCTGATATCAATGCAATCGATAAGGTTGCCGAAGTATTGGCGTAAGGAGGATTGACGTAATGAAAAAGAGATTTTTAGCATTATTTATGGCGATGCTCTCCACGGTAACAATGGCTTTCAGTAGCTGTGACCTCTTTAACAATGATGAAAAGGCCATGGCTGCAGCTCCCGATTATTCGGATTCAAAGTTACAGTTCGATTTCTATGGATATTCAGCGTCTTCCGACGGTACTTGGAACATCGATGGTAACTGGTACAACGCAGGCCAAGATTTCCGTACGGTAGAGAGAGTAAAGGAATACAAGGACGCCGGGATGACGATTTACTTCCCGCAGTCCGTAGCCGGTTACTGGGGACAGGATTATGAAACCAGTCAAACGAAGAAAGCTTTGGATATGGCGGTAGAAGCCGGGTTGGATAAGGTAATCCTGATGGATACTCGTATCCAAACCTATTCAAAGACAGAAGGCGGTATCATTGGCGAAGGTAAGAGGTTCGCGTCAGAAGATGAGTTGGATGCAACGATTGCAGAACACATGGCTCCTTATAAAGATCATGAAGCATTCTACGGCATCATGCTTGGGGACGAACCGTTCCACTTGATGGCGGAGGCTTACGGTCAGGTATTTAGATCTATTAAACGTGTGTGCCCCGATTGCTATATTCAGTACAATTTGAATCCCATTACGGCAGGGACGGGCACGCAGGTGCTTGAAGACGGCACTTTGGCTAGAAGCATCGACCTCCGTTTCCCTGCGTTGGAAGAAGGCGACGAGGGCTATGGCGCGGTGGAGGATTCCGAAGAAGAATTGGTTGCGCGCTATAGAAAGTATCTTCGTTCGTTTATGGATTCGACGGGGGCGAAATACATTCAGTACGACCAGTATCCTTTCAGACATGCAGATAAGGCGGACGAGTATTATATACTCGGCTTGCAGGTAGTTGCTGAACTTGCAAAGGAATATGAAGCAGAGTTCTACTTTGTTACCCAAACTTACGGCCAGACGGATGGCGTTTCAAATCCTAGAATGCTTTCCCAAAATGATTTATACTGGTTGAACAATATGCTTGTCGGCTTTGGTATCAAACAAATTTCCTATTTCACCTATTTTACGAAGCAGGACAACACCAGAGAGCATTTCATCGATGGCAACTCGTTCATTACCTGGCATGGTGACAAGACAGACATCTATTATTGGATGCAGCAGATTATGGCAGAGGAGCAAAAGTTTGCACCGACGGTTTTGAACTTTGAATATACAACTAGCAAAGTGTATATGAACATGCCTATGATATTCAACTCCAGCTATGCGCTGCGTACGATTGAAACGGCTGATTTAAAGGCAATCACGAACGTGGAAGTCAATAAAGAAGTCGCTTTGGTAACAGAATTGTACGATGAAACCAAGCAGAACTATCTGTACATGGTACAAAATATTGTCGATTCCGCAAATAAAGGAAGCAAGGCATATCAGACGACCGTACTTACCTTCGACGAACAGTACAAATACGCTGTAACCTTTGTCAAGGGCGAGAGAACGGTTGTGAAGTTGGAAAAGGGCAGCAAGCTTACGTTGAAGCATAAGCCCGGTGAAGCAACCTACGTAATTCCTTTTTAATAACGAGGGATAAAGCCAAGAACGTTTCTCAAACGGGAAGCATTCCCGTTTGAGAGCGTTAGAAAATTTTCATTAAGAACTTTTAAAACAAGATGATTTGTTTGAAATAAAAATTCAGGGAGGAAACTATGAAGAACAAATTTAAAGCATTGCTGGCTCTTATGACAGTTCTCGGGGTTACAGGCGCTGCTAGCGCTTGCGACATCCAACAGTATGTACCGGATCAAGTTTTGGATACGATCCAACAGTATGTACCCGATGAAGTGATCGACATCCTCGAAAGCGTAGGGGTGATTACCCCCGATGATTCGGAAGATGTTAGCAAAGATCCGTCAGACGATAACTCTAAGGATTCGTCCAGCACGAAGCCCGACGAAACCGAGTACACGGTTACGTTTAAAGCAGACGGCAAAGTAGTAGGCACTGCAACCTACACCACCGCCAACAAAAAGATTACGGAACCCGCAGTACCCACAAAAGAGCATTACACGGGCGTATGGGAATCTTACACGTTGGTCAAAGGTAACGTGACGGTAAACGCAGTTTATACGGCAATCGAATATACGGTTAACTTCGTTGCTGACGACGTAGACGTTGCAACGGAAACCTATACGGTCGAAGATACGTCAATCGCAGTACCTTCCGTTCCTGCAAAGGAGCATTATAAAGAAGGCGTATGGGAAGATTATGAACTTACGGGTGGGAATATTACCGTTAATGCAGTTTATACGGCTATCGAATATCATGTTAACTTCGTTGCTGACAACGTAGATATTGCAACCGAAACTTATACGATTGAAGATACGGAAATTACTGTTCCCGAGGTTCCTGCAAAAGATCATTATATTGGCGAATGGAAAGCTTATGAACTTACGGGTGGGGATATTACCGTTGAAGCTGTTTATACGGCGATTGAATATAAGGTTAACTTTGTTGTTGACAAGGTAGTGATTGCAACGGAAACCTATACCATCGACGATACGGAAATCACCGTACCTACCGTTCCTGCAAAGGAAGGCTATGGCGCTAAATGGGAAGCGTACGTATTGGACGGCGGCGATAAGACGGTAAATGCAATTTATACCGCAGGCATTTATACGGTTACGTTTGTGGCTGATGGTGTAACGGTTGATGAAGTAGAGTACACTGTAGAAAATACGGAAATCACAGTACCTGCCGTTCCCGAAAAAGATCATTATACTGGCGAATGGAAAGCTTATGAACTTACGGGCGGTGATATTACCGTTAATGCAGTTTATACGGCAATCGAATACAAGGTTAGCTTCGTTGCTGACGGCACAACGGTGAAAGAAGTTTCTTACACCGTAGAAGACGAAGCAATTGAAGAACCTACCGTTCCTGCAAAAGCACATTATGAAAACGGTGCATGGGAAGCATACGAATTGGACGGCGGCGATAAGATCGTCAACGCAACCTATACGGCAATCGAATACACGATTACGTTCATCGTTGATGAAGAAGTAATCGCAGTGGAAACGTTCAGCGTTGAAGATCAAGAAATTACCGTTCCCGAAGTTCCCTCAAAAGTAGGGTATTCTTGCGAATGGTCTGCATACGATTTGAATACGTTTGAAAATCAGACCGTGACGCCTGTTAACTATACGGCAAACACTTATAAGATTACGTACAATGCAAACAACGGTACTTGTGACGTAACCGAACAGGAAGTAACGTACGACGCGGAATACACGCTTGCAACGGCAACCGCACCGAAGCTCTATCAAGAATTCCTTGGTTGGGTAGACGAAGATGGTAATTTTGTAACGAGCGAAGTTTGGAACATCGCTTCCGACGTAACCTTGACGGCTGTATATTCTGAAGGCTTAACATTTGAAACGCTTAGCGAAGTACCTGCATATATGGGCAAAGCAGATACGACGGAATCTCTTGCTATCGTAGAACTGAACGGTAGCAAAGTGTTGCAAATTAAATCCAACGACGATGGTTCGGGAATCGCGAATAGAGCGCCTGCATTGACGGTAACGCTTGAATTCCTTGCTTCCTACTTCGAAGATGAAAACGTAGATTATATCGCATTCGACGCAACAGCAGGTACGACGACGATTAACAATTTCCGTCGTGTAACTCTTCGTTCAAACGGCACGTTTGCTACAGATTGTTATGAACACGATATGACGTATACGCATGACAGCGATGGTGATGGCGTTGCAGAAACGTATGCTACCACCGGTATCCGCGCAGATTCTTGGAAGACATTCTACTTTAGCAGAGCTGACTATAATGCATGGGTAGCGCAGGGCGTAACGAGTGAAAAATTTATCACATCTGGACAATTCAACCAGGGCGACAGCGTTTACGTTGACAACATTCGTCCCGTAACGGCAGCAGAACGCAAAGCAGGCGTTGGTAGTCTTGAAAGCGGCGGCGTACGTATCAACGACGCTGGTAAAACCTTGTTGTTCTACATGCTTGATCAAGGAACTACGTGGCAGTTTAATATGCAGGTTGGCAGTGGCGTATTTACAAATGTGGGCTACACCAACGAAACTGCAACGGACGGTATCCGCGCGCTTAAATTTACGAAACCTGCAGGGAATCTGTCTTTCAACTTTACATCGGGTAGAACGTTCTACAACGAACTCGTTACGGCAACCGGTTATTATGCAGTGGATATTTATATTCCCGAAGGTTCCGATGCGAAGATTTCTTATCATACGACGACTTGGGCAGGCGTAACGCCTAAGACAGGCGCTTGGACGACGATTTACGTAAAAGAGAACAATCAAATTACGGTAACGGATACGACGGGCGGCACGTACTTTGTAGATCATATTCGTTCTATTACGGAAGCGGAATACAACTTGGCAGCGCTTAGCATGGAAGCAAACGTAAGTGGTCTTCGTACGAAGGAACTCGGCGATAATAATGTTCAATATAATGACAAGGGAGAAATTGTAGGTGGTGTAAGCTACTACTACGGCGGCGCAGACCATCAGGCAAACACGTTCTCGTTTGCAATCGGTGAAGGCAATGCTGAAACTGACGCAGCTGCTCTCAGCAACGTACGTCTTGCATCCGACAATGCGCACAGCGGTAGCTATTCGCTTGCATTCGATAAGGGCACAGGTTATATGTACCTTACGATGAGAAACGATTCGACTGCATATGAGCTTTTGAAAGACGGATTTACCTTCTGGATTTACAGTACGGTAGATATTGACGGCGTGGACGCGAAGAATATAATCAATGGCGCTAACGAGAAATTTAACGGCGGCGAAGGTATTTACATTAAGGCAAATACGTGGACGCAGGTTACGGTTACGGCGGCTGATATGAATCCTACCCGTTTCCTGATTCTTCAGGGTAGTTTTGCCGGCACGATTTATCTGGATGATTTCCAACCCTTACCCACAACGGACGCTGAATAATTTGCATCCGTAAAATAAAAAACTAAATAAGCTTGCGGTAGCCGTCTATACGGCGGCTACCGTAATGCAAATAAAAGGAAGATTATAATGAAAAAAGAATACATTTTTTTAGAAATAAAAGTGTTTTTTCTGGACGTGCAAGATGTAATCACAACGTCTGATTCGCAAGCGGACAACGACGTTGGTGGAGACGATTGTTTTGATTAAAAAGGGAGAAAGTAACAAAATGAGGAAACAATTCAAAATCGCGTTGCTTTCTACATTGATTGCAACGGCAACAGTCACAGCTTCGACTGCAACATATATGTTGACATCGAAGGTAAATGCTGAATCGGCAACGGAAACCACAAGATTCGAGATGGTAGACGGTGCGGCGATTCGTTTAAAAAGTCCGTATGGGTTACGCTTTATTGCGGAGTTCGGTTCGGATGTTTATGACAATTTAATGAAGAAAGAAACTGGCGTTGATAAGAAGATGGGTATGTTTATTATGCCATATTCTTATCTTTCTGACGCATCGAAATACTCAGATGGCGCAACGGGTGTTTTTGAAAAGAATTACGAAAATATTACAACGAAGCTCGACCACGTTTTCTATAACAGTGCGGATAATAGCGTTAAGAATAAGATTTATCAGGAAGGCGATTATTATCGCGCAAACGGCGTTGTCTGGAATTTAAAATTGAAAAATTTTGACAGAGACTTTGTCGGCATTGCTTATATTGCAGAAACGACTTCTTCCGGTACGACTTATACGTATGCGGAGTTCGATGAAGTTGACGACGTAAGAAATGCGGCATACGTGGCTGTAGAAGCGTACGAGGATTATAAAGATAACGAAAACGCTGCTACACAGCTCGAAGAATACATATTAGGCGCGCATTTCAATACCCTTTTTGAGGATGCTCTTGTAGAAACGTCTAGCGGCACAGGGGAAAATAAGGAACTCTCTTACGAATATGACGGAACGACGTATTCTTCTATTCAAGAAATATATGATGACCATGGCGATGGTAACATAAATATATATATTGACGAGACGCAAGAGAAATCCACTGCGTTAAATATAGGTGATAAGCGCGCATTAAATCTTAGTTTTTACGACGGTGATAATGAAAACGGCGAAGCAATCGTATATAACGGGGTGCATGCTGTTTGGTCCTCCTCGAATGAAAATGTTGCGACGGTCGATAAAAATGGCGTCGTAACAGCGGTTGGCACTGGTGAGGCTACAATCACTGCAAGCTTTATGGGCGCAAGCGCAACTTGTACAGTCTACATATTGGATGGTACGTTTGAATCGAATAGCACAGTTCCCGACTATATGTCGAATAAATCAGGCAGAATCGAGAATTTCTCTATCGTAGAAATGAACGGCAGTAAGGTATTGCAAGCGACGACAACGGCGGCTTCTACTTCTGACGTCGGCGTATTCATTACGACGGAAGTGCTTGG
The DNA here is from genome assembly GCA_045594025.1 of Candidatus Scatosoma sp. GTDB lineage: Bacteria > Bacillota > Clostridia > Christensenellales > Borkfalkiaceae > Scatosoma. The sequence goes on along the minus strand of JAZNXS010000001.1, from coordinate 61,499 downwards.
CCAGATCTTCGCAGACCCTGACGTTGATTATATGGCGTTCGATTTGAAGTCTGGCGCGACAAGGACGGGTAATACGGTATATTATCACGGCAATGGAGCAACGACTTGGACGCAATATGAAACTGGTGGTTATGATTCGATTCCCGTCGATTCCTTCAAGACCTATTATTTCCCTAGATCGGAATATAATAATTGGGTTAGTAAAGGTGTAACCTCTGCTCGTTTCGTCATGATCGGCGGTAGCTTGGTATATGGCGGCGAAAGCTTCTATATTGACAATCTTCGTCCTGTAACGGAAGAAGAAAAGGCAGCGGCGCTGTACAGCTTTGAATACGGCGGCGTTCGTACCAACAACGGCAATTCGCCTTTGTTCTATTCCTCTAACAGCGGCAGCTGGGAATTGAGCTTCAGCAATATCGATTCGACAACGGCTGGCTTTACCAGCGACATCGTTTCCGATGGCGTTCGCGCGTTTAAGTTCACGAAGCTTAGCGGTGATACCGCAATCAGCTTTAACCACAATACGGATACTACGATGGAAACGGGTATGCGTGGGGCAGGCTACGTTTCGTATGATCTGTACGTACCCGAAGGCTCGGATGCTAAGATCGTAAAGAATGGTTTTTATAGTCCTTTGAAAGAAGGCTGGAATACGGTTTACGCAAAAGTAGACGCAACTGCAAACGAATGGTCGAGATTTACCGATGCGTCGGCAAGCACGTACGTTTTCGATAATATTCGCTTTGTTACGGAAGAGGAATATTATGAAAAGGCGTATGGCTTCGAATCGGGCGCAGGCGTTTTGCGTACGGCAGAAATCGGCGAGGCCACAGCAAACAGCGGCGTGTTCTATTATTACGGCGGCGCAGATGCAACGGCAACCTATTCGTTTGCATTCATAGAAGGTAACGGCACTAACGACGTAGCGGCAATTACTAACCCTCGTTATGATAGCACGATTAAGCACAGCGGAAATTATTCGCTTGCATTCGATAAGGGCAATGGTTATCTTTCCGTTCAAATGAGAAATGATAGCACGGCATATTCGAAGCTTAGCGGCGGTTTCTCCTTCTGGATTTACAGTACGTCGGCAATCAACGGCACTACGGCAAACAATTTCATAAACGGCTGCAACGGCAAGTTTAACGATGGCGCAGGTATTACGATTCCTGCAAATACGTGGACGCAGGTTTTTGTTACCGCAGCGGATATGAATCCCACGCGTTTCCTGATTATGCAGGGTAGCTGGACAGGTACGGTTTATATAGATGATATTCAACCCATCGACGCAAGCGCTTTGTCTACGATTACTTACAATGCGAACGGCGGCAGTATAACGAATAGCACGCAAACCGTAATAAACGGCGCTGAATACACGCTTGCAACGCCTACGTGTTATCGCGATTTCTTAGGTTGGATAGACGAAAGCGGCAACCACATTCCTACGAGCGGCGTTTGGAACTATGGCAGCAACGTTACCTTGACGGCAATCTATTCTGATAAGGTATCCTTTGAAAACGGCATAGTGCCTTCCTATTTGACGGTAGCTGGTTCGACCGAATCCCTTTCCGTTGTGGATATGGATACGACGGATGGCAACAAGGCCTTGAAGATTCAATCGACGGCAAGCGGCACTTCGCCCGCTTTGAATGCAACGGTGGAATTCTTGGCGTCCTTCTTTGAAGACAGCAATGTAGATTATATTGCGTTCAACGCAAAGACGGGTTCGTCCAGAGCAAACAACTTCCGTCGTTATACGATGCATTCTAACGGTTCGATGAACAACGTAACCTACGAATATGACGTAGCTTACAACGGCGTTTATGCGGACACTTGGAAGACCTTCTACTTCTCGAGGGAAGACTATAATTATTGGGTAGCAAACGGAGTTACCTCCAACAGCCTTATTGCGACGGGCGGCTTCAACGCAGGCGATTGCATCTACCTTGATAATATTAGGGCAGCAACGGCAGAAGAGTACGCAGACGGCGAATACGGTTTCGAAATCGGCGGCGTAAGATTGGACGGCAACAACTTGTTGTTCTATACGCATAGAGGCGCAGGTACGTGGCAGATGGGTATTTTGCCTGGCGCGGCGCTTACCTCTTACAGCTACACGAACGATATCGTTTCCGACGGTATTCGTGCATTCCAGTTCACGCCTGCAGCAAATACGACGACGCTTTTGCGTTTCAACACTAACACGACAACGCAAATGCAGACCGATATTATGGACGCAACGGGTTACTATGCATTCGATTTGTACGTACCCGTGGGCTCTGACGTAACGCTTACGTATCAGACGACAACTTATCCCGGTGTAACGCCTAAACAGGGCGACTGGACGACAATCTACGTCAACAACAACACGACGTTTATTAAGATTACCGATACGACGGGTAGTACGTATGCAATCGATAACTTCCGTTCGGTTACGGAAGACGAATATATAGCTGCAACTCTCGGTTTTGAGGCAAACGCAGGCGGTCTTCGTGATAACGTAGCGGATTCTAATGTATTCTATTATTACGGCGGCGCGGATCATACGGCAAATAGATACTCGATTTGTGCTAACGGCTCGCCTCTTGAAAGCGTACGTTTTGATTCTGAAATCGTACACAGCGGCGATTATTCGCTTGCAATTACGAAAGAGAATGGCGCAATTACGATTCAGATGAGAAACGATTCGACTGCATACGCGCTTTTGAAGGACGGTTTCACCTTCTGGATTTACAGCACGGTAGGAATCAACGGTATCTCCGCAAACAACTTCATCAATGGTTACAGTGAGAAGTTTGGAGAAAGCGGCATTAGTATAGGGGCGAATACATGGACGCAGGTAACGGTACACAGAAGTGATATCACTACCAATGCCACCAGCGGCGGTGCTTGTGCGTTCCTGAGAATTCAGGGGAGTACGGCAGGTACAATTTACCTCGACGATTTCTGTCCTTTGCCTGAATCTGAACAAGAAGTGCTTTATCATTACAATGCAACGGTTGAAGAAGAAACTGACGGCGTGCGTAAAGGCATCCTTTTGGATGCAAGTACGCATACATATGCTAGCCTCGACGCTCTTCCTCAAGATACGGCAGACACTGAAGATATGTCGTATATCAAGTTTAACGGTAGCTACGGCTTGAACGACTTCCTCGTGTTCGATTTCACGGGCAACAACGTACCTCTTATGTCCTTCTTCACGAGCGAAGTGACGAATAGCGTGTACAACCAAGAGGAAGACGCTGATATGAAGGGCTGGATCGTGGCAAACGGTATGACGACGGCGCGCGGTCTTATTTACAGTGGCTCGACTAGCAGCTTGGCAAACCGTCTTAACATTATCGGGCCTTACAAGATTTCCAGCTTGTATGATAATACGACGAATAATACCCTTGCGCAGGTTCGTGCAAGCGAGGGTAACGCGACTTCGCCTTCGCCGATCACGATGCCTACCTTGCAAGCGTCGTATAGCAATACGCCTTTCAGAATGATTGTCGGTTGGGTTGAAAACGGCAGTTATATGAACTTGGTTATGGTCGTATACAATTTGTCGAACGGAGAAGAATACTTAAATTACAACCTGAACAAGAGTATTGCAAAGGCAGATTGGGAAGGGGATATCGCGTTGTACGGCCATTTTGGCAGAAAAACGTATGTAGATGCGCTGTATCCTATCGAAGAAGATAAGACGATAGACGAGGTAGTGGCAAAATATAAGCCTACGACTCTTGTTTATAACGGTACTTGGGACGGTGAACAGTTGACGCTTGCGGCAAGTACGCACGTCGGTTCGACAAGCAACATCCCTTTGAATTCTGGCTATCAAGAAGATATGTCTTATATCGCATTCAAAGGTACTTACGGTTTGAATGACTACGTGGTATTCGACTTCACTGGCGATAACTTCCCGTTTGTTTCCTTCTTCAATACGGATATTACAAATACGATTTTCAACTTTGCAAATGATACCAGCGTTGGAGGTTGGATTATTGCGAACGGTATTAAAGCGCCTAACGGCAGTTCTTATGGCGGCGATACGGGCGCGCATGCAAACCGTATCTTGTTTGTAGGTTCCAATAAGATTTCGTATAGATATGACGATAACGGCAGTACTTCGCAATGGCGTACTTCCATCGGTAGTGCGGATAGTCCTTCTCCGATTGGTATGGCACCGTTGAAGTCTGTAACGGATACGTACAGAGCAATCATTGGCTACGTGGATAACGGCGGTAACGGCGCGAAAGCACGTATCTACGTTATCAATCTGGTTACGGGCGCGGTTGTTGTAGACTATACGCAAGCGTTGGCATATTCTTACTCTGAAGGCAGCATTATGTTGCACGGTCAGTTCGGTACGGGCACGGTGCTTGATAAAGTATTCGGCGTAGAAGAAGACACCACGCTAGAGGCGTTGATTGCAAAATATCGTGTTGAAAAGGATTTTGACTATTCGGACGAAGAAGCGGTAACGCTCGATCGCTACGCATATTCGAGTCTTTCCGACGGTCAGTGGACGCTTGACGGCACGGAGCAGGTAACAAATCCTACCGATTATAGAAATCTTGATAGCAGTTACACCACGTATAAGAATGCAGGCTTTAATATCTTGCTTGCGCAGGATATGATCGGCACGGACGGTTCTAAGGCTACTTGGGAAGCGTCGGCGAATAAGACGTATATGGATAAGGCGTACGCTGCAGGGTTGAAGGTTATCTTAACTGATTGGCATTTGCAGATTCTTTCCACTCCTATTAAAGTGAGCAGCAGTGGTGCAGCAGCAAGCGATTCTACCTATGTTCCCTGGATTATTGGTACGGACGCAAGCGCGACTACGGGCGCAGCAGGGGATTACCTTGGATATTTAAGCTCCTTGGGAATCACTGTGGACTCTACGAGATTTGCAACTAGAGACGCATTGGATAAATTTGTATACGACCAGCTTGCGCCTTATAAGGATCATCCTGCATTCTATGGCGTAATGCTCGGCGACGAACCTTCCTATCATAACGCATACTGCTACGGTGAAATTTACAAATCCATAAAGCGCGTTATGCCTGAATGTTACGTTCAGTATAATTTGCTTCCTTTGGAACATAACTTCAGCACGATCCAGTATCGTTATCCCGGCGTAAATTCAATCGGCAGCGGTATTAGCAACGCAGAAATTGAAACGGCTTATAAATCGTACGTAGAATCCTTCTTGGATACGATGGGTACGGATTATATCCAGTACGACGATTATCCCTTCAAGTCGACCGAGCAGTGGAGTTGGAGTGAATGGTCAGATGTAGAGGATCCTTACGTTGATCCTACCTCGCTTCGCAATATCCAGCTCATGGCGGAAATTGCAAAAGAACGCGGACTTGACGTGAAGGTCGTATCCCAGTCGAGCGTGATGAAGACTGGCGGCGAAAGCGGCGCGGTGCATATCCGTCAAATTACGGAAAACGACGCACGTTGGCTCAACAATTATCTCATGGGCTTTGGCGTGAAGCAGATTAACTACTTCACTTACTGGACGAAACGTGCATGCTCCTCTTCGGGTGAATATTTCGTAGACGGCGGTTCGTTTGTCAACCGTGACGGCACGACGACGGCATTGTATACGTTCATGCAGACAATCATGGCGGATAACACCAAGTTTGCGCCTACGATCACGCACTTCGATTACAACAAGAGTCAGATTTTCGGTTCGAATAACGACAGCAATCTTAATAACGAGCATATTTCTTGGTCGAGCAGTTTGACGGCAGCGGCTTCCTTCCGTTGGGTAACGAGCGTTACGACCAGTCTTGAATACACGCTCGTTACGGAATTGTATGATAAAGATAACTATAACTATATGTATATGGTTATGAATACCATCGATCCAAATTCCGGCGGTACGCAATCTGTTACGATTACGCTTGACGGCTCTGTTACGAAGTTCTACGTTTACGACCAGAGTGGCAACAGAAGCTTGGTTGAGGGTGACACGTATACTGTATCTCTCACGGCAGGGCAGGCAGTTTATATCATGCCTTGTGCATTCGAGTGATATTCTGTCAATGATTAAAAACAGCGCAAAAGGGAGTTCCCTGAAAAGGGAACTTCCCATGCGCAAAAGAAGAATACGGGGTTGAATATTATGAGAACGATAAACGATATTCAAACGACGAATTTTTCTGCTTAAAGCAGTTAAGAAAGCTAAGCGCGTGCCGTTAGGCTTGCGCTTGGCTCTTTTTGATAAAAGAACAAATAGTTTTAGGGAAGAAATATGAAACTACATAACAAATACGGATATGGGCAATTATTTTGTTTTAGCGGCATAGATGGGGCAACCAGTCGTGAAGATGATTTCGTAGCGATGACGTTGGCAGAGCCTATCACGCTTCGTTTTCATTTTGATAAAACGGTAACGCTTAAGATACCCATTGCGCAATCGGCGTGTTTTAACGCGGTAACGGGGGATATTTTGGATGGCGACGGCTTTTTTGTGGCTTTCCTTGACAAAAACACAATCGTCGGAAAATCGCCTGTTAAGCCCTTTATTTTGACGGAAGGGGATCACCGTTCCGCTTTCGAGGGAAGTACGGAGGTTATCCGTACCAATTTTGCTTATTTTTATCTCACGTCGGAAGAAAAGGACGGCGAGTGTTATTTTACGTTCTCTTATCGGGTGCGCAATACGAGAATTTTGTCGCAGTCGGAGTTGGACGAATTAAAGAAAAATAGGCTGGCTTATTTTGAAAAAATGCTCGTTTGTAAGGATGAAAAATACGAACGATTATATTATAAATGTCTTTCTGTCAATAAGGAGAACGTATATTCAGCAGAGGGGGAAATTCCCTGTCGTTGGACAACGCCTGACAGAGTGCCGCATCGCTTTATGTGGATTTGGGATTCAGCATTCCATTCCATGGCTTTTGCGGAGTATGATTTATCTATGGCGAAAGATGCGATACGCGCGGTGCTTTCGTTGCAGGAGGACGATGGATTTATCTCGCATATGATGGGGATATACGGTGGCTTTTCAAACGTTACCCAACCGCAGGTTTTGTCGTGGGCAGTTTGGAATCTCTATCAAAAAAGCGGTGATAAAGCATTTTTAGCAGAATGTGCCCCTGCGTTGAAGAAATTCTTGATATGGACGATAAAAAATCGCGATAAAAACGGGAATGGGCTCTTGGAATGGTTTACCGAGCCAAATTATACCGAATGCAAATGCGGTGAATCGGGCTTGGATAATCATCCCCGTTTCGATTTTGACGTGGATTTGGACGCCATCGATTTTTCCAGCTATCTTTGCAACGACGCCAAATATCTTGCTATGATTTACGATGTGTTAGATGATCGGGAAAATTACGCATATTTTAAAGGCGTACACGAAGGGGTGAAGGAACAAATCAACGCCTTATTATGGGATGAAGAGGACGGTTTGTATTATGACAGAACCTTTGATGGAACGTTGACGAAAGTAGCCTCTCCTTCGTCGTTCTTGCCGATGTTTGTGGGGATCTGTTCTCAGGAACGTGCGGAAAGAATGGTGAAAGTACTGTTGGATGAAAAACGTTTCTGGACGGCCATGCCCGTGCCTTCAATGCCTAAGGATAGCGAATTCTTCGATATCGATATGTGGAGAGGATGCTCTTGGCTGAATATCAATTATTTCCTGATTCTCGGGTTAAGAAAGTACGGTTTTACGGACGTTGCGGACGAATTAAGACGCAGAGCTTTGGATTCTGTGAATAAATGGTATGAAGAGACGGGTACCGTTTTCGAATTTTACGACGCAGATAATAAGATTTGCCCGTTCCATTTAAAGAGAAAGGGTGAACGCCGCAAAAATCCCGATTATCGCGAGCATGTACACTCTATTAGCGATTATAACTGGACGGCTTGCTTTGTCAATTTGTTGATTAATGAAATTTACAATTAAGATCTATAGATATAAATTCTGATATAGGAGAACGCTATGAAAAAACAGGACGAATATTTATTTTATTGCTATAATTGTCCTACTTCGGGTTACTTTACCGTGAATGGGTATAAGTATTTTTACGGAGAGGATTTCCGGACGGAAAAAAGATATAGAGAATATTTAGATTGTGGTTTTAATATGGTACAGGTACGAGGTGAAAACTCGTATTGTGGCGAAGCATGGGAAGGTTCTAATTGCCAACGTGTGTTCCGTGAAGCGTTAAAAGCGGGTTGTACAAGATTGTTGGTAACCGACGGAAGATTTGACCATTGGATTCGTGATGAACGTGATCTTGTCGGCCCGGGGCGGTTATTCGCAACGGAAAAGGAATTGGATGAAGCGGTAGCGGAATGCGTTGCGCCTTATTGTACGCAAGAGGGCTTTTATGGGATACAGCTTTTTGACGAACCGATGTACGATCAATTCCCTGCCTACGGACAATTAATGCGCTCGTTAAAACGAGTATTGCCCGGCGTTTACTTGCAGAGCAATTTATTGCCTATGACTGCGCCCGAAAAGATGCTGATACCGCATAAGGAATATCAGGAAGACGTTGCAGGGGATAAGGTTGCAACAGAACAAAGCGCGCAATGGAATATTTATAAAAAATACATCGGTGATTTCCAAGAGATGACGCAGGCGGATAATATTCATTTTGACGAATATCCTTTCCGCAGAGAATATATTATCAGCGGAAATACTTTGCCGAATTATCAAATCGTTGCAAGAATGTGTAAAGAACGCGGTTTGGCTTTCCGTGCTGTATTGCAATCGTTTGCGCACATTTGGAACGGCAATTATCAGAACCGCAGAATGACCGAAAGCGATATGTATTGGCAGACCAACTTAGCCATGGGCTTTGGTGTACGCGAATATTCTTTCTATACGTATATGGCAAAGCCTGACTTTAAATACAAGGACGGCGCAATGGGCGAAATGGACGGCGCGGCGTTTATCAACCTTGACGGTTCCCGTACGGCGCTGTATACGTACACAAAGCGCATCATTGCGGAGATGAAAGCGTTTTCCGTAATTGCGCGCAACTATGAATATTTCGGTTCTTACGTGGTGACGGAAGAGGGGAAAACTTGTAAGGATTTTGATTGGACGAAATTTCTTTATGAAGATGAAAAGTGTCCTATTGCCGTTACTGTGGATAAGGGTGTTGCACTTATTACCAAGCAAACGAACGGCGAAGATCAGCTGTATATGTTGGAGAACCTTGGAAACGTCCGTGATGAATTGTTTGACGGTGCGCCTCCTATGCAAATGAAAGTGATTTTGCCTGAGGGGAAAAGAAAATTCTATTACCGTGGAGAAGAAATTGAGGCCATTCCCGACGAAAATGGCGCATATATCTTCTCTTTGAAAGTAGGCGACGCCATCTTCGTGGAGATTTTACGATAAAACAACTAACCAAAGAAAATAATCCGAACCAAGATTTTTAGCGTAGAATTTCAGTGTCTACTGCGTTGAAACCCTTGATAAACCGTTTGGTTTGTCTGCGGCTTTCGCCTTGTATCCGCAAGAAATTCTTTCGCTATAAAATTGCTTCGCATCCCAAAGTTCGGATTTTTCTGTTGATTTTTGGCGAGGAGGAAGCAATCATACCAAAGTATTATAATGACGACGAGTCGTAAAGCACGAAAAAGACGGCTTCGGGGCTGGTTCGGATTATTTTGCTTTGGTTAAGCGAGAAAACGATGAAAGAATATTTATTGCCTTTGAAAATTGTAGACGCGGTAAATGTCGAAAATGAAGATAAGCTCTTTGTGTCGAGGGGATTATATGCTACGCTCAACAGTAACGTAGCGACGTGGAATCAATATTTTAAAATAGAAGGGCTTGGTTCGTACATCATTTTGGACTTTGGAAAGGAAATGCACGGTGGTGTACGCTTGCTGACCAACTGGATCTATTATGGAAGTTGTAAGGTGAGAATGCGTTTCGGCGAAAGTCTTGGGGAGGTCAACGCTTCCATTGGCGAGAAAAATGCTGTAAACGCGCACGCTCCGCGTGATTTTGAAACGTTGATTTGCGCGTATGCAGACTTACTCATCGGGCAAACAGGATTTCGTTTTGTTCGGATTGATTTATTGGAAGAGAAATATATTTATTTCAAAAATATTTATTGCGAAAATCGTATATTTCATAAAAAGCCTATTTATACCTATCAAGGTTCGGATACACAAATCAAAGCTATTTTTGAAACGGCAAAACGTACGGTAGATTTATGTGCCGGCGACGGTTATATTTGGGACGGAATCAAGCGAGACCGCTTGGTATGGATAGGCGATCTTGCGCCCGAGGCAATGGCACTGAGTGTAATCTACGGCAGATTATCTATTATTGAAAAGACGTTGACTTTTGGGAAAAAATTAGCGCCACTGCCGAAATTTATGAATGATATTTGCACATATTCTATGTGGTGGATTATCATTCTTGCCGACTACTATAAAGAAATTGCCTGCATAGATTATGTGAAAAAACAATTGCCGTATTTAGTGGGGCTTATTGACGTTTTAGACGGTTTGGTAGACGAAAGAGGGGAATTCAATACGGAAAGCCGCTATTTGGTGGATTGGCCTACGAAGGATTCCGCTGATGAACTTGTCGGTGTTCGCGCAATCTTCCTTATGGCAATAAACGGGGCGATTGATTTGCTTAAGGGGTTTGGTTTATCCACCGAAAAGGTAAACAAAATTCGAGCAAAATTGATGTTGAAGCCCTTAAACGTGCAAGAGAAAAAGCAAGTAATTGCATTGAAATATTTTGCCGTTGGCGAAATCTCTGACGAGGAATACGAAAAATTGATCGAGGGCGGCGCTAAAGGCTTCTCGACGTTTATGAGTTATTACATATTGACGGCAATCGCTTCTCAAGACGAGCAGCTTGCTATCAAGCTGATGAAAGAATATTACGGTGCAATGCTGGATAGAGGCGCAACAACGTTTTGGGAAGACTTCAATATTGATTGGTTGGAAGGATCCGGAAGGATTGACGAAATCGACGAATCCAAAAAGGATATCCATGGAGATTACGGGGCACACTGCTACGTGGGCTTCCGCCATAGTCTTTGTCATGGTTGGTCTGCGGGCGTAGTGAAGTTTATCAAAGAACATTGTTAAATCAAGGCGGAAAGGTATATACAATTAGGAAAGTTGTTTACATGTAACTTGATTAAGGGCGTAGAGAAATAGGAGGGGTGATATTATGCCTTTTGAGGAAATTATTGGCGAAAGCGTCAAAATTAGTGATATTCATAATAAAATGAACGAGGAATATTTTTCCGATCTGCGTATATGTGTAGAAGAATTTAAAAAGACGTTGCAAGACGAAACCTTGCAAAACATGTTTGATCATTGTTTTTTTAATACGATTTATACAACGACGTTTTTTGAGGAGGACGGTTCAACGTTCATTATCACAGGGGATATTCCTGCTATGTGGCTGCGTGATTCCTCTGCGCAGGTTATGCAATATTTGTTTTTTGCTAAAGAATGTTCTTCTGTGCAACGGCTGATTAAAGGTTTATTGAAAAAACAATTCACTTATATTTTAATCGATCCTTACGCGAATGCTTTTAATCGCGAGGCAAACGGAAACGGACATGCCTACGATCTGGATCGGCAATCGCCATGGGTATGGGAAAGAAAATTTGAATTAGATTCTTTGTGTTATCCGTTGTGGCTTGCGGTTAAATATTATCAAAAGACAAACGACGGCAGTATTTTTGACGAATGCTTTCTCCAAGCATTTGATTTAATCATAAAGGTATTTCGCATAGAACAAGCGCATAAAGCTCGGTCATCTTATTATCATGAAATTTATAATAGAGACAAAACGCGTTGGTGCGGAGGGGGAGAACCGGTTTCGGATTGTGGATTGGTATGGTCAGGGTATCGTCCCAGCGATGATAAATGCACATACGGATACTATATCCCCGGGAATATGTTTATCGTTTCGGTATTAACTAAACTTGCGCCTATTTTACGTGATTTGTTACATGATGAAGAGCGCGCGAATACTTGCCGTGTGTTAGCGGAGGAAATCCAAGCCGCGTTGAACACTCTTGCCGTTGTGGAAAGGAACGGAAAGAAGGTGTACGCCTTAGAAACGGACGGCTTCGGTAATTATAATTTAATGGACGACGCCAATATCCCAAATTTGTTGGCGATGCCGTATTACGAATATCCATATATTAATAAAGAGATTTATCAAAATACGCGTCAATATATGCTTAGTTTTGAAAATCCTTATTACTACGAGGGAAAAATATTAAAGGGTATTGGAAGTCCGCATACGCCGAAATATCGTGTATGGCCTTTATCGTTGATTATTCAAGCATTGACAAGCGATGACGCAGAGGAAATCAAAGAGTGCGTACGTATGTTGACAAACAGTACGGGTGGCACAGGGTACATTCACGAGTCGGTAGATATGGATGATGATACGGTATATTCCCGTTCTTGGTTTGCTTGGGCGAACTCTTTATTTGCATATATGATTATAGAGAAAAAAGAGTACTTACAGTCCTATAAGGAAACAAAACCGTTGGATTAAGAAGGATAAACTATGAAAGTAAATCGTTTTAATTATAAACTTGAACTTGCGCAAAATCCGTATACGGGTTTTACTAGTTTTCAACATTTTAAGGACGATAAGTTATATTCTGATTTGGTTGTAAAACCCGAAAATAACTTGACGGAAACGGAGCATATAGAGTGTTATCCCATCCCTGCCTATGTAAAACAAGAGGGCAGAAGCGAAGGATATTATCCCGATTCTTCTGTGGTGTATATCCGTATTTTATGGAAAGAATTTGAACCAAAGCAAGGCGAATACAACTACGCATTGATAGAGAATATATTACGCAAAGCTAGGGAAAATGGACAAACGTTGATGTTTCGTTTGATGCCGCATAGCACAAGGGAAAGCGACGACGTCCCTGATTGGCTGAAAGTAATGATAGATTGTCCTGCAAGGCCGAAAGGAGAACGCGTAAAAGATTCTCCGTCTTCGCCTTTATTCTTGGCGTATTTTTCTAAGGCGATTCGAAAAATCGGGGAACGTTTTGACAAAGATCCTGCTTTTGCCTTTTTGGATATATCACTGCCTGGTGCGTGGGGTGAAGGTAGCAGTGTTGGGTTGTTTACCGAGGAACAAATAGAAAGGTTTGTCGGGGCTTATATCGATGCGTTTCAAAAGGTGCGTTTAATCGGGCAAATGTCGCCCACTTGGTTGGTAAAACGATTAAATAAAAAGGTAGCTGTCGGCTGGCGCGCGGACTGTATAGGGCATCCCCGTTTAACGAACGGTTATGCGCGAGAAAGCGCCGAGGCATTATCTGAGGTGTGGAAAAGCGGTCATGTTTCCTTTGAAGCATATTGGTGGCTTGGCGAGTGGGAACGTCAAGGTTGGGATTTGGATAAAGTGATCCAAACGACTTTGGATTGGCACATTAGTACGTTTAATGCAAAATCATTGCCGATTCCTTGGGCGTGGAAGGAAAAAATAGACGCTTGGGTTGCCAAGATGGGATACCATTTTGTTATTGATAGCTTTGCTTGTCCCAGCGTTGCTTGCCGTGGAGAAAACGTGCGAGCAATTTTAACGGTAGATAATGTGGGCGTAGCGCCGATTTACCATGAAATGCCGTTATACGCGCAATTAAGAAAAGACGATACCGTGTATGGAACGGATACAGGCGTTAAGGTGCGCGCATGGCTACCTGGAAAGCATACGGTGAATATTTTATTATCCTTACCCAAGGATATGCCTAAGGGAACGTACGTCATTGAACTTGCGCTTGGCGGGAAAACGCATCCAAAGGCATATTTTGCTACCGATGCAGTGCAAAATGGGCATTATGCGCAGGTGGGGAGCATTACGATTGAAGATGATAATCAGTGAAATGTAAATATATCATTGATAAGTCAGTAGTGATTATTTATAAAGAGTGCAAAGAAAGAAGCAAACGAATCGTAAAATTATTCGTGAAGCAATTTAATTTTGAGTGAATGAAGTAAAATGAAAGGAAAGTTGACGAAAGAATATTTACCGCCTACGCGTATTATAGAACAATCAGAAAATATTGAAAACGGCGAGGCACTGTTAGAGAATCGTTGTGAACAAATATGTTTTAACGAAAAAAACGTTATGTGCTGTCAGGGAACAGGATATATCATTCTTGATTTTGGGAAAGAACTTCAAGGTGGGGTTAGGATTCTTGCGCATTTTTTTGAGGGACAGAAGGATACTTTAAAAGTCCGGATTCGTTTTGGTGAATCTGTGGGCGAGGTATGCGCGGAAATCGGAGAAAAAAACGCAACGAACAATCATTCCGTGCGTGATATGGTTGTGGAACTTCCTGATTTATCCGACTTGGAATGGGGGCAGACGGGTTTTCGTTTCGTTCGTATCGATTTTTTGACGGAAGAAAAAATTTACAGGCTTGTCAACGTATATGCTGCTTACGTGCATCGTGATTTACAATACAAAGGGCAATTTTCTTGCGATGATGAGGTGGTGAATCAGATTTATGAAACGGCACGTCATACTCTATTTTTAAATATGCAAGCACAGCTTTGGGACGGCATTAAAAGAGATAGACTTGTTTGGATTGGGGATATGCAGCCTGAGGTTTTGGGAATTACGGATTTGTTTGGCGCAGATCCTTGTGTGGAGCAAGCAATACAGCTTTCTATTGATAAAAATCCGTTGCCATACTGGTTTGGAAACATTCCTACGTATTCGTTTTGGTTGATTCAAATTTTATACGATTATTACATGAAAGTGAAGAATACGAGTTTTGTTGAAAAACAATTTCCTTATGTAGAAGGGGTGTTGAAACAGTTGGATGCTTGCGTAACAGAGGACGGCGATATTGACTATACATTGTTTGATTGTCCTGCGAGAGACGGCTATTTCTTAGATTGGCCTACGAAAGGCACAAAAGATGCAAAAGCCGGCAATCGCTTTATGTTTATTTACGTAATCAATAACCTCAAAGCTCTATATGCGGAATTTAATAGGAATAATCCGCTTTGCGATAAACTTTTGGATAAATTACAAAGACAAATTGAAACAGACGTCGTTGCAAAGCAAATTGTTGCCTTTGGCGGTTTGTCGGGGATGTTGGACAATGCTTACGTAGCAGAAAGGCTGATGGATGGCGGCGCTAAAGGGTTGTCCACGTATATGAGTTATTTTATTTTTAAAGCACTCGCAGCGTCAACGGATATTGCAAACGCTTTGGACATCATGAAAGAATATTATGGCGGAATGCTGTCTCGCGGTGCGACTTCGTTTTGGGAAGATTTCGACGTGGAGTGGCTGAACAATAGCGGTAGAATCGATGAAAGAACACCCGACGGTTTGCTGGATTTGCATGGCGATTTCGGTAAATATTGCTATAAGGGGTTTCGACATTCCTTATGTCACGGTTGGTCGTGTGGCCCGGTGCAATTTTTAACGGAAGAAGTGCTGGGGGTTCAAGTCTTAGAGCCAGGTTGTAAAAAGATTTTAATAGCGCCGCATTTAGGGAAATTGCAGTGGTGCAAGGGAGAATTCCCCACACCATACGGCAACGTTACAATTATGCATAAAGTCGTAAATGGCGAGGTAATGACTACGGTAACAGCGCCTGATGAGGTGCAGGTTTTGGTAAATAAGGCATCTTAATCATAGCGAAATGCCGACAAAAGATAGAATATTAAGCATGCAAAAAATGAACTACGAGAAAAGTAGTTCATTTTTTTCGAATTTTGATTTGACAAAAGCTAAAAATGGGTGTATAATTAAAATGAATATTTCGCACGAGCGAAAGTTTATAGTTGTGCAATATTTCGCGCGTGCGAAGTATTGTAGGGCAAAATATGTCATTTAAGGGGAATATATGGAATATATAACAGTAAGCGAAGCGGCTAAAAAATGGGGCGTTACTACAAGACGTGTGCAGATGCTTTGCAATGAAAATAGAATAAAAGGGGCTGTCCGTTTCGGTCCTATATGGAAAATTCCCACAACGGCTGTGCTTCCTAATGCAAAGCGTAAAGAAAAAGAACCGCATCTTCCGATGCCGAGGAAATCTCCATTCCTTGATATGACCAATCTTTATAATAAGGCGGGTGGAGCAGACGAATGCGCTGAAATGCTTATAAACCAACCCGAAGCTCACGCATTATTTGAAGCTCAGATTGCCTATAGACGCGGAGAAATCGAGAAGGTGTACGAGCGAGCGAGATATTTCTTGCATGCACATTCAGGTTTTTATGCTGTGATCGGTGGCGGTATGTTGCTTGCACAATGCGCGATATGGCGAGGAGATATTTATCTTTGGAAAGAAGCCAAAAAACATATTTTTGAAGCCCCTTGCAAGGACGTACACGATAGAGAGCTTGTATCCCTTGCGCTCGCAATTATTGACAGCTCCATCTATGATAATAAGGACTATCCCGAGTGGTTTAAAATAGGCAATTTTGAGGCGCTACCAGGGGATGCGCACCCTGCTGCAAAGGTATTTTACGTGAAGTATTTGTATATGGCGGCGCACGCCATTGCAACAAAACAATTTAAGCTTGAAGGTGTGGAAGGTCTTGCACTCATGCGCATGATACCAAACACTATAGAGCCTATGATTTCGCAGGCGGTGCTTGATAAAACGATAATTCCTGAGATGTTTCTTCGTATGTCCTGCGCCGTTGCTTATTACAATTCAGGTCAGAAGGAAAGGGCGATTGCGCATATGGATAAAGCGATTGCGCTTGCTTTGCCTGATCAGCTTTACGGCTTTTTGACCGAGTACGTAAGGCATTTTGGCGATCTTTTAGACGAGCGCATTGCTTTGCAGGATAAAAACGCCGTTGTTGCCGTAAAAGCACTTTATAATATATACAGCGTGGGTTGGGCAAGACTGTCGAGCCAAATTCGGGATAAAGTGATATCCACCAATCTTGACGCGAAAGAGCGCGAAATTGCCAAGCTTTGCGCTTTCGGCTTTACGACAAAAGAAATCGCGTCTATGCTCCACTCGTCGGAATCAACAATCAGTCATGCTATCACAAGAATCATGAATAAAACGGGGCTTTTGAGTAAAAAGGAGTTCGCATTTATTCTTTAAAAGTTGCCGAAAAAATGGAAAAAGTCGGCAAAAAAGTTTGCCGAAAAAAAAGCAAAATTTTCCTTTTTAAATAAAAATTGATCTGCTATAATGTTGTCGTCAAGATGCTTATGGCAGATTTTTTTTAATCTGTAAAGGAGGAAAAGATGGTTACGTCGATTTTCGGAATCTCGAAAAAAACGGCGGAGCAAAAACCCAAGGAAGGGGATCTTTATAAAATTGTAGCCGCCTTTGGAAAAACCTTTCCCATCTATTACGGATATTATGAGGAGAGCGACCGTTATTCCAAATATCCTGATCCCGTAGAGGTCTTTCCTAATTTCCTTGAAAATCCATTATACACCGATACCGGTTATCCGTTTGTAACGGCGATACAATGCCCTTGTAAGTATTTCAAAAAAACGAGGGATATCAACGACCGGTGTGGGGATTGTGCGTTTTACGAGCAGGGCGAAGAGTTGATTGGCATCTGCAAGCACAAAACAAGACGGTCAAAAATCGAAGAAAAATAATATTATAGAAAGAAACATCATAAAAGGAGAACGATTATGAAAAAATGTAGCACCCTTATCAAAATCTTTGTGACATGCTTTTTTGCGGCGTTTGCGTTTGTAGGATGCAACTCGAATGAAGAGCCTTGCGCACATACCTACGATAATGCTTGCGACGTTACTTGCAACGTATGTAGCGAAACGAGAGAGGTCGGCGCGCATGATTATGAGGAAGCAGATTGCGACACTCCCAAGACCTGTACCGTCTGCGGAGCGACCGAAGGCGAAGCGCTTGGACATTCTCCAAACGCAGACGATGGCGATTGTACCACAGCTGTTACTTGCAGTGAATGCGGAACGGTAACGACTGAAGCAAAAGCGGCACATTCTCCAAATGCAGACGACGGCGATTGTACAACGGCTATTACTTGCAGTGAATGCGGAACGGTAACGACTGAAGCGAAAGCGGCACATTCTCCAAACGCAGACGACGGCGATTGTACAACGGCTATTACTTGCATCGATTGTGAATATGTGTTTGTTGCGGCAAAGGAACATGCTGTTAATGTGGTTTGGAATGCAACAGACATAGAACATTGGCATGCATGTGCAAACGATGGATGCTTATTCAGAGATAGCTATGCTAAGCACGAGCCTAAAGAAGATGACGGCGATTGTACAACGGCTATTTTGTGTAAAGACTGTAATTGGGTGCTTGTGAAAGGAAATGAAAGCCATACTTCCAATGAGGACGACGGCGATTGCACAACGGCTGTTACTTGTAGCGAATGCGAAACGGTAACTACCGAAGCGAAAGCGTCGCACGAAGGGGAGGATGACGGCGATTGCACCACCGCCGTACAATGTACCGTGTGTAATACAGTAATCACCCCGGCAAAGGAAAAACACGAGGACGAAAATCTTGATGGTGCTTGTGACAATTGTACCGTTGCGCTCGATTATGTATATGATGAAGATACGCAAGCTTATATAGTGTTCACAGCAGAAGGGCTGTATGCATGGACGGAAGATAGCTGGAAAGGGTTAAATTTGACGCTCGGGAAAGATATCGCAATGCCTACGGAGATGATGTTTGACCTTGACGGCGACGAAATAAACGATAGCAACTGGGACCCTCAAAGATGTTGGGCTATTATAGACGGAAACGGATATAGCATTACAGGATTGGTGATAAAATCAACTGTAACGGATAGTATAATGGGCTTTGTGAGCTCCTTGGACGAAGGTGGAGTTATTAAAAATCTCCGATTGCTTGATGCGGAAATGAGTTTGGTTGGTATAAACTGCGGTATACTTGTTGGTTATAATAATGGAACGATAGAAAATTGCGGCGTAAGCGGTAGCCTTTACGTAGAGGGAAATAACGTTGCGGGTATCGCCGGTACAAACAGCGGCACAATCATTGCTTGTTATAATGATGCAAATATAACGGCTACGGTTGGTATCCTTGGCGGAATTGTTGGTCAAAATGCAAGTGAAGGTACGATAACAGCCTGCTATAATACGGGCGAAATAAGTTCTAACAGCAGCTCGGTGGGCGGCATTGTCGGCGCATTATATAGCGGAAGTATTATCTCTTGTTATAACGCGGGGACAGTTGTTTGCAATTTGGAGGTAGGTCTTGTTATTGGATATAGTGGCGAGGACACAACGAATTCCACAAACTATGCAAGCGTGAACGTCAATAATGCTGAAGGTATACCACACGATAATTGTACTGTTGTTGACGGTGAAACGATTGCTTGGAGCGATGCAATGACGGCAATGAACACTGCTCTTGAAACGGCGGGAACCAACTGGCGCTACGTTGAAAATACAGGTACGGATTCCGCTATCCATCCGCTTGTCCTTAATGCGGTATCGCAAACAGAGAATGCGTAATGGATTGCAAATTTTCGGTTGCATGAATTGTAAGTTTTGCTTTCATAATTTCCCAGTTATGGGAAAGTTTGTATAACGCAAATTAACCAAGGCGGTGGACTTAAAAAGTCTGCCGCCTATTCAATTAGAAATGAGTGGATAAATGTGTGGTTTTCACGGCTCTATAAAAACTGAAAGATTATTATTGAAACAAGCGAATTTGGTTGCAACTTTTATAAAAAAAAGGTATAATAAAAACACCGACCAAGCAAATTGGACGGTGTTCATAACGGAAATATTGGCAAAAAAAATAAAAAGATGTCGATTCGACATCCTTCTATTTGGCAGGGGCTATAAGAATTGAACTCATCTCATTGGTTTTGGAGACCAAGGCACAACCACTATACCAAACCCCTAAGCAACGAGGCTATTATATAACAAAAAAAAGCGTTTGTCAATTATTTTTCAGTTATGTACAGAAAAAAGTTCAAAATATATTTGATGCGGGTACATAATGGCTGAAAAAAAGAGAGTAATTTTATATACGGACGGGGCATGTTCGGGAAATCCCGGCTTGGGTGGATATGCAGGAATTCTCATGTATGGAGAAGCGCGTAGAGAATATAACGGCTCCGAGGTGCAAACGACGAACAACCGAATGGAAGTTATGGCGGTTATCGAGGGTTTAAAGCGTTTGAAATACCCTTGTATCGTAGACGTTTACAGTGACTCTGCCTATACGGTAAACGCTTTTACAAACGGTTGGATTTACGGTTGGAAAAGGAACGGCTGGAAGAAAGCGGATAACAAAGCGGTGCTTAACGTGGATTTATGGGAAGAGCTGTACTCGCTTACAAAAATACACGAAGTTACCTTTTACAAGGTGGCAGGGCATGCCGACAACGAGTATAATAATCGCTGCGACGAGCTTGCAAGAGCCGCCATCACAGAGCTCAGAAAAACACTCCCCGAAGAAGAGCTTGCAAAGCTTGAGGAGAACGAAGCGCAAGAATAAAGAGGGATTAAGATGAAGAAAATGTTTTTGGCAATTTTGGCATGCTTATGTGTTGGAGTTACCACATTAGACATTTCCTCATGTTTTCTATTCAAAGACGTACCGTTCTCAATATTTAGAGTAGGTTGCAAGGGTAAAGTAATAATTTCATAAATAGTGGCACATATTAAAATAGAGTAAAGCAAAATGTTGGAAAAGGAAAAAAAAGAAAACTGGATATTAACGGGAATATTTCTCGCGTTAACGGCGGTAAGTATTTTGTTTTCCGTATTATGTTTAGAGGGGACGGGGATTGTCTTTTTGCAGGAATATAAGGCGCTGTTTATCGTGCTTGCAATCCTTCTTCTTTTGGCTCTTTGCGGTATATGCGTATGGTTTGTTTTTGCGAAAAAAGAAGTTTTGGCAAAAACGTTTATCAGTATTTACGTCTTTTTATTATTTTGCTTGATTTGTATATACGTATTCCAGCGTACGGGATTTTTCGAGGTGGTGGAAAGCTCTGAAAAGCTGCAAGCTTACTTAGAAAAATCGGGCGCGTGGATGCCGATTTTCTACATTGTTTTACAATATTTGCAAGTGATTTTATTGCCGATTCCAAGCGTAGTAAGTACAGTTGCAGGCGTAGCGCTCTTCGGTGCATTTAACACCTTTTTATATAGCATGGTGGGTATATTACTCGGTTCGATAACCGGATTTTTTATCGGTAGAAAGCTGGGGGATAAGACGGTAGCTTGGATTGTCGGAAGAGATACGCTGACAAAATGGAAGAAAAAGCTGAAAGGCAAAGATAATTTTATCCTTACCGCCATGTTTTTATTACCTCTTTTCCCCGATGACGTATTATGTTTCGTCGCAGGTTTATCCTCAATGACGGTGAAGTATTTCTTGATTATGATTTTGATCACGAGAAGTATCGGTATTTCCAGCACGTGTTTTTCGTTTGGGTTAATTCCTTTTGATGTGTGGTGGGGCTTGCTGATTTGGGCGGTGCTGTTCGCGTTGATTATTACCGCGTTTTTTCTTTTTTATAAATATATGGACAAGATACAAGCGTGGTGGAAAAATCGCAATAAAAAAGATTAAAAATATCCAAACTTTGCCATACTACCAGTATGGAAAAAGAAGAATATCATTAAAAAATCGACAATGGAAACGTTTTTAGCTTAAAAATGTTCGCTTTGTCGATTTTTTCTATAAAAAAACAATTTTTTTTTATGGAGTACTTGCAATTTGCGTCGAATTGCTGTATAATGGTATTTGGTAGAGAGTTGGCAAAATTATACAACTCTGGATAAAGGTTATTCGTAACAAGCAAAGTTCTTGAAGGAGAAATTATGGATAAAATTCAGTTGTTACAAGAAAGAAAAGCACAGCTTGAAGCAGCCGGAAAAGACATTCGCGCGCAGATTAATGCAATCGCTGATCCGGAAAGCTTTGTCGAATTATCGGCATTCAGCTTTTCGAAAAATGAGTTCTACGGCGAAGAAGCAGAAGGCGAGGGCGTTGTTACCGGTTTTGTGACGGTGGACGGCTATCCGTTCTACGTAGTCGCGCAAAATTTCAGCGTTATGCACGGCGGTATTTCCAAGGCAAACTGCGATAAAATTGTAAAATGCCTGAACGCTGCTGAGAAGAATTATACCCCGGTGCTCTATTTATTGAGCACGCAAGGCGTTCAAATCGGTGAAGGGGTTACGGCGCTGGAAGGCTTGGGTAAATTATTGATGAGATGCACGCAGCTCAAAGGCGTAGTGCCTCAATATGCGGTTGTCAACGGCGACGTATTTGGTTCGGCGGCGATGATCGCGGCAATTGCGGATTTTACGTTCTTTATTGAAAAGAAGAGTGTGCTGGCAATCAACAGTCCTTTCGTTTTATCTGCAAAAGCAGGTAAGAATTTGGCGAAAGAGGAAGTTGGCGGCGCGAAAGCGCTGGATAAGACGGGGATCCCTGCTTTTATTGTGGAAAATCTTGAAAGCGTAAGGGGTTATCTAGCGGCGATTACCGAACTGATTGCCGTTCCTGTAAAGGACGCTGAATTAAATGAAAGCGTGCCTGCGTTGAATGCAGTAGTAAACGCAGAAACGTTGATGACGATTTTTGAAAACACTATGGAAGTTTGTCCTTCCTGCGAACCCGACGTGAAGACGGTACTTGGCAGAATCGGCGGTATTGCAGTAGCTGCGGTGGTGTTCGACGGCGGAGAAAACGGTGTAGAATTGAATGCTGCAAAGCTTGCAAAAATCAAGAATTTTGCAGAGTTTGCTTGCTGCTATGGCTTGCCGTTCATTACGTTTGCAGACGTTAAGGGGATTTGCCCTTGCACGTGCGTAAATAACAGCCGTGTTATGAAAGAAGCAGCTGAATATTTAGATATGTTAGATACGATTGACACGGCAAAGATTGCTGTTGTTTATAAAAAGGCAATCGGCTTAGGATATTCGTTGTTTGCTTCGAAATCGGTTGGGTTCGATTATACGTGCGCATTCGCAAATGCGCAGATTGCGCTCTTTGACAGCGTACAAGGCGCTCAGATCGAGCTTGGCAATGAAAAAGCAGACAAAGCGGCGCTTGCGGCAAGATATGCAGATGAAAATGCAGATCCTATCCATGCGGCAAAAGATGGCTATATCGATGCTGTGATCGAACCCCAGTTCGTGAAGCAGTACCTCATTGCATCTTTGCAAATGCTCGCAAGATAACGAGGTGACGAGATGTTGATGAATTTATTGCAAAAAGCCGTTCCCAATGGCGGACGTGTGGTGGAAGTCCCTGAAGCAGCATTATATGCTTTGATCGGATTTTCCGTTGTATTCGCCGGGATCGCTTTCTTGATAGCCATCGTTTGGTTGGTCGGGAAATTGATGGGAAAGACGGGCGGTAGCGTAAAAGCGCAAGAAAAACCCGTTGTAAAAAAAGAACCTGCACAAATTCCTGCGCAGTCTGATGAAATCGACGAAGAAACGGTAGCGGTCATCATGGCGGCGCTGACAGCGTATTATCAATCTAACAATCCTAAATGTGAATTTACGTTAAAAAGAATTAAGAGAATAAGGAGAAATGACTATGCGTAATTTTGTTATCACTGTAAACGGTAAAACTTATGAAGTAGGTGTAGAAGAGGTGGGTGCAAGCTCCGCTGCGCCTGTTGTAGCTCCCGTAGTAGCTCCTGTTGCAGCTGCTCCTGCAGCGCCTAAGACTCCTGCTCCTGTGGCTGCTCCTGCAGCGCCTAAGGCAGCTCCTGCAAACGGTGAAAAGGTTCTTTCCCCGTTCCCCGGGCTTATTAAAAATTTGTTGGTCGCAGAAGGTGCGACGGTGAAAAAAGACCAACCGATTTTGGTGTTGGAAGCGATGAAGATGGACAACGATATTACTGCACCTTGCGATGGTGTAGTTAGTTTCCAGGTAGCAAAGGGTGCAAACGTGGAATCCGATTCCGTACTTGCGGTGATTAGCTAAGCTCGAGGTGTCTATGTTAAATGCCTTACTTACCGATCTCGGTAGTATTTTCAAAGGTTTATGGGAATCGTCGGGTCTTGCAAACGGACATTGGTCGAATTACGTTATGATTTTGATTTCGTTCGTCTTGGTTTACTTGGCGATTGTTAAGAAATTCGAACCGCTTTTGCTGTTACCCATTGCCTTTGGTATGTTTTTGATCAATCTCCCCGGGGCGTATAATATCCTTTGGGGTAAATATGAGGATGTAGCTTTAACCTCGGAAGAATTTTTGGCTTTAGGAATTAATATGCCGGAAGGATGGCAGTTCCTTGACGGTCAGATTGTAAAATGGGTAGAAATTGCAGGGGGGCAAACAGGTACGTGGCAAGCAATTACCGCCGACGAGTTTGCAGCTTTAGCATTTGAACTTCCCGAAAAGATGTATTTTGAAAGCGGTTATATCATGAAAGAGGTTGCGCATACGTATGAAAACGTAAGCAATCGTGGGCTTTTGTGGTATTTGTTCTACGGCGTTCAAAACGTAATTTATCCGCCGCTTATCTTTCTTGGAATCGGCGCTATGACCGACTTCGGGCCGTTGATTTCCAACCCGAAGAGCATGTTGCTTGGTGCAGCGGCGCAGCTTGGTATTTTCCTGACGTTGATTGGCGCTGTAGCGCTTGGCTTTGACTTAGCCGCAGCAGCTTCTATTGCAATTATCGGCGGCGCAGACGGGCCTACGGCAATCTATTTAACACAGACTTTGTCGAAGTATACCTATGACGATTTACTTTCGGCAATCGCAATTGCGGCATATTCGTATATGGCGTTGATTCCCATTATTCAAAAGCCGCTGATGCGTTTGATTGTTCCTAAAAAAGAACGTCAAATTAAAATGAAACCGCTTCGCAGCGTAAGCAAGCTGGAAAAAATTATTTTCCCGATAGTGGTAACTTTGGTTGTTGGTATCTTGTTACCTGACGCTGTACCGCTTCTCGGTATGTTGATGCTGGGGAATTTGTTGAAAGAATCGGGCGTTTGCGACAGACTTTCTTCGCAGGCGCAAAACGGACTTATGAATACGATTACCATTTTCTTGGGCGTATCCGTAGGTTGTAAAGCATTCGGCGAAACTTTCTTGCAGTTACAAACCTTAATGATTATCGGTCTTGGGTTGGTTGCTTTCTCCTTTGGTACGATTGGCGGTTTGCTTGTTGCAAGATTGATGTGTAAGCTTTCGGGCGGCAAAATCAATCCTTTGATTGGTAGCGCAGGCGTGTCTGCCGTGCCTATGGCGGCGCGAATTTCTGAAGACGTAGGACGTGAGGAAAATCCCAGTAATCACTTGTTAATGCATGCAATGGGACCTAACGTAGCAGGTGTAATCGGCTCGGCTATTGCTGCCGGATTCTTGATTTCTTTATTCTGATTTTACAGGAGTAATTAATAATGGATATTAAATTTGATAATAGAAAAGTAATGCTCACCGAAACCATTTTGCGTGACGCACATCAGTCGCAAGCGGCAACGAGAATGCGCATTGACGAAATGCTTCCCGTTTTAGAACAGCTTGACGAAATCGGCTATTATTCGATTGAAGCATGGGGCGGCGCAACGTTCGATAGCTGCCTTAGATTCTTGAATGAAGACCCTTGGGAACGTCTTAGAACGTTAAAATCGCACTTAAAAACGCCTATTCAGATGCTTCTTCGTGGGCAGAACTTACTTGGTTATCGCCATTATGCAGATGACGTAGTAGAGCAATTTGTCGCAAAATCGATCGAAAACGGCGTTGGCGTTATTCGTGTATTTGACGCGTTGAACGATCCTAGAAACCTTGAAGTTTCCATGAAGGCGATTAAAAAATACGGCGGTGTTTGCGAAGCTACGATTTGTTATACCAGCGCAGTGGTTGACGGTCAGGAAGTATTCACAAACGAATATTTCGTGAACCTTGCAAAAAGCCTCGAAGAACGCGGCGCAGATAATATCTGTTTGAAAGATATGGCAAACCTGTTGTTGCCGTTTAAAGCCTACGAATTGATTAAGGCTTTAAAGGCGGCTTTGAAGCCTACGACGAAGATTCATTTGCATACGCATAACACGACGGGTACCGGCGATATGGTATACCTTATGGCAATTTTAGCGGGCGTAGATATCGTAGATACGGCGCTTTCGCCGCTTGGTAACGGTACTTCCCAGCCTGCAACCGAACCTTTGGTTGCAACGTTGCAAGGCACGCCTTATGATACAGGCATCGATATCAACAAGCTTTTGCCTATCGTAAAACACTTTAAAACCGTTGAAAAACGTCTTATTGATGATAAGATTCTCAATCAGAAATCCAAAGGAATTGACGTTAATACACTCTTGTATCAAGTTCCCGGCGGTATGCTTTCCAACCTCATCAATCAGCTTGAAAAGGCAGGAAAAGCGGATAAATTGATGGAATGTTTGGCGGAAGTTCCCAATGTTAGAAAGGATTGCGGTTATCCTCCTTTGGTAACGCCTTCTTCTCAGATCGTTGGTACGCAGGCCGTATTGAACGTAGTTATGAACGAACGCTATAAAATGGTTACCAAAGAAACCAAAGACTTGTTTGCAGGTAAGTACGGTACGTTGCCGATGCCTTTGAATGAAGAAGTTGCTCCCAAAGTTTTGGGCAATGCGGAAAGAATTACTTGCAGACCTGCAGATTTGCTTCAACCCGAATATGAAGATATTAAAAAGAAAGTTATCGAATTGGGTTATTATGAAAAAGAAGAAGACGTGCTTTCGTATGCAGTATTCGAACAAGTAGCTGAAAACTTCTTCAAATGGAGAGAAGCACAGAAAAAGGGTATCGATCGCGATCAAGCGAAATCCGAAGTATATCCTGTTTAATTAAAACGACATAGTGGCGTTGTGAAACAAAGCCCGTGAAACAAATTTTTATTACGCAACCGACGTAGTCTTGTCGGTTGCGTAACTTTATAAATTTACCATACAAAATCAAATCCCCAATACAGAGAATTGTAAAATAAAAATTATCCATCGTGAAACAATTCTCGTGAAACTTTTTATTTGGAGTAAATATACGGGGGAATGGTAAGGCATTAAAAATGGGGTAAAACCATGAAAAAAGTAGCTGTAATCGGCGGAGGCCCCGCCGGAATGATGGCGGCGTATGCCGCCGCAAAAAATGGGCACGAAGTTATCCTTTTTGAGAAAAATGAGAAACTAGGGAAAAAAATATATATTACCGGAAAGGGGAGATGCAATTTTACCAATGATTGCTCGCCTGAAGATTTTCTTCAAAACGTTGTGCGTGGTAAAAAGTTCTTAACTGGCGCTATTTATGCGTTTTCACCCCAAAAAACCATTGATTTCCTTGAAAATTACGGATTATCGGTTAAAATAGAGCGTGGAAATCGCGCATTTCCTGTGTCCGACCATGCCAGCGACGTCACGAAAACGTTGGAAAAAGCATGTAAATCGGTAGGGGTAAAGGTAAAATTATCAGAAAAAATCGATAAAATCATAAGTATTATGCCTGATATAATACCTATGTCTGACACAATAGGCGATACTATGCCAAACATAATACCTATGTCACGCACAGTAAAAATTATTTCAGAGAAAAAAGAATATATTTTTGATGAAGTTATTGTTGCAACGGGCGGATTAAGCTATCCTACCACGGGTTCTACGGGGGATGGTTATCGGTTTGCGAAAGAATTTGGGCATAATGTTACGGATTTAAAGAGTGGACTTTGCGGCTTAAACGTAGAGGGAGATTGGTTTAAATCACTACAAGGGTTAACCCTGAAAAACGTTGTTTTTTCTTTGAAAAATGGGGAAAAAAGCGTCTACTCGGCAATGGGGGAAATGCTATTCACGCATTTCGGTATCTCTGGACCGATCGTGTTGTCGGCCTCGTCTTTAATCAACCGCATGACGTTAGGTTCTTTAACGGCTAGGTTGGATTTAAAACCTGCTTTGGACGAGCAAACTTTGGATAAGCGTTTACTTCGTGATTTTGAAAAGTACAAAAATAAGCAGCTTGGAAACGCTTTGGTTGAATTATTGCCGCAAAAATTGATCTCGGTAGTGTTGGCTTTTGCTGGCATTTCTGCGACGAAAAACGTCAACGTACTCACCAAAGAGGAGCGCGCTAAATTGGTAAAAACGTTAAAGGCTCTGCCTTTGAAAATACGTTCACTTCGAGGCTTTGAAGAAGCCATTATCACTTCGGGCGGTATTGAACTTTCCGAAATTAATCCCAAAACCATGGAGAGTAAAAAGATTCCCGGCGTACGTTTTTGCGGCGAGGTTTTGGACGTAGACGCATTTACGGGTGGCTTTAATATGCAAATTGCCTTTGCGACGGGCTATGCGGCAGGTAATTCCATTAAATAATTTAGTAATTATTTAGTCCTTTCAAAAGCTTGACGAAATGTAAAAATTAGGCTATAATAATAGCGATAAACAAATGATTTGAGGTACGTTATGACGATTATCCGTGGCGCAACGACGGTTGAAAACGACAATAAAGAAAATATTTCTTCCGCCGTGAAGGAGCTGTTGGATGAAGTGTTTCTTTTCAATCGCTTAGAAAAGGAAGAAATCAAAGGGTTTCTGTTTTCTTTGACGAGTGATATTCACGCATATCATCCTGCAAAAGCGGCGAGGGAATGCGGCTATGATTTTGCCCCGTTGTTTGCGGCGGTAGAGCCGGATATCGACGGTGGGTTGGCGAAATGTATTCGCGTGATGATATTCACGGAGTTAACGGACGAAAGAATGGTAAAACACGTTTACCAAAGAGGAGCAAAGGTGTTGAGAAAAGATATTTCCGAAACTTTAAATATTGCATTGGACGGGCCTGCTGGTAGCGGTAAGAGTACGATCGCGAAAGTGCTTGCAAAAGATTACAACATTTTGTATTTGGATACGGGCGCAATGTATCGTGCTTGCGGCTTAAAAGCTTTGCGTCTTGGGGTGGATCCCAAGGATGGCAAAGGGATAGAGAAAATTCTTTCTCAATTGAACGTAAAAGTGGAATATAGAGACGGAAAGCAGCATACGTTATTGGATGATGAAGACGTTTCTTTGGCGATTCGTGAGAATACAGTTTCTATGGCGGCGTCGAATATTTCTGCGCATCACTGCGTTCGCGTTAAAATGGTTGAAATGCAAAGGGAAATCGCAAAGACGATGTCCTGCGTTTTAGACGGTCGAGATATCGGTTCGGCGGTGTTACCTGACGCGGAGTTTAAATTTTTTATCACGGCGGATAGCAAGGTTCGCGCCGAGCGCCGTTATAAGGAGTTGGAGCAGCGTGGCGAATGCGTTGATTTCGAGAAACTGCATCAAGAAATTGTCTTGAGAGACAAGCAGGATAGCGAGCGTGAATTCTCGCCGTTGGTTTGCGCGGAAGACGCAATTGTTATTGATACGTCAAACATCGGCGTAGAAGAAGCAGTTGCGCTCATCAAGAATATCATTCAGTCGAAAATCTAACGGAATATAGGAGTTTTTATGGCAGAAGATAAAGTGGAGTCTGTTCGTCAAGAAGAGCAAAAGGCTCAAAAGAAAACAAGTTCTGTTACGGTAAAGGTGAATAAGAAGGGGCAGCATATATGTAAATTTCTCAACGTATTGAAGGCGACGGTTTTGCCCTTGTTGCGCTTTTTAAAACCTTTCCGCCTTTATGGAAATAAAAAAGTGCCGGATGGCGCGTATATTTACCTTGGGAACCATTATGCGATGCTGGATATCATGTACCCGGTTGTAACGACGAAGGAAGTCGTGCATTTCGTTGGAAAAAAAGAGGTTTTTGACACGCCTATTTTGGGTTGGCTTGCGCGTAAGATCAAGGCGATTAGCGTGAATCGTGACGGCAACGACGTAAGGGGACTTTTGGATTGTTTCAAATGCTTGAGGAACGGAGAAAAAATCTGTATTTATCCTGAGGGGACAAGAAATAAAACGGATGCAGAAATGTTGCCTTTTAGACACGGTGCAGCGGTAATGGCAATCAAATGCAAAACGCCTATTGTTCCCATTGTTATCTATAAGAAACCGAAATTTTTCCGTGTGGCGCACGTTTTGGTTGGGGATCCGATTGAACTTACGGAATACTATGGGAAAAAACTTTCGGATGAGGAGCTCAGCCAGATTGACGAACGTCTCCGTCAGCATATGTTGGATATGAAAAAGGAACATGCAGAATTTCTTGCAAGCAAGAAAAAGAAGGCGTAAAGTATGGAGATTTTAATTGCGAAAAGCGGCGGCTTTTGCCATGGGGTAAAGAAAGCCGTGAATACCGCTTTGTCAATTGACACGGAAAATACGTATATCTACGGTGAAATTATTCATAACCCCGAAATCGTACAAACGATTACCGATCGTGGCATCGTGATGGTGGAGGAGTTGGATTTAGTCCCCGATGGTGCGACGTTGATTATACGTTCGCACGGCGTGGGAAAAAAAGTCTACGAAATGTGCAAAGAGAGAAACATCAAAGTCGTTGATTGCACGTGCGAGTTTGTTCGCCGTACACAGCGAATTGTGGACGAGAAAAACCGAGAGGGAAAGACGATTATTATCATCGGGGAGAAGACGCATCCTGAGGTAGTGGGGTTAAACGGCTGGTGTGATGAGAAAGCATGGATTTTTTCCTCTGAGGATGAAGATTTCTCCATTTTACCCGAAAATGACTGTTGTATAGTGGCTCAAACAACCTATTCTGAAGAAAAGTTTAAAAAAATTATAAAAAATCTTGACAATAGGTGTGGAAAAACAGTTGAAGTTTTTAAAACAATTTGCTATACTACTATAGAGAGACAAAACGAGGCGCGCGAATTATCGAAACAATGTGATGCCATTTTGGTGATCGGAGGCTTAAACAGCAGCAACACAAACAAGCTTTACGACATCTGCGCAAAGAATTGTCAAAACGTAATTCGTTTGTCTAGTTCGGCGGATCTCGAATATAAAACAATCAAAAAATTTAAGAAGGTAGGTATTGTTACGGGTGCCAGCACCCCTAACGCGCAAACTCAGGAGGTTCTATTAAAGATGGAAATGGAAACAGAAGCAAAAGCAACGATGGCAGAAGTTGTTGCGAACATGGACAGTCAACCGAAGTTCAAAAAAGGTCAGTTGATTACGGCTACGATCTCGTCGGCAGACGATTCGGGTGTTGCAGTATTGCTTCCCCTTGCAAAGAAGGAAATTATCCTTGACAAGGACGAAGTGGACTGCGAAGTTTACAACAAAGACGAATTCAACGCTAAGCTTGGCGAAGAAATCGAACTTATGGTTGTAGGCATCAATCCCGTTAAGCTTTCCCAGAAGCAGATCGCGAAGATCAAGGAAGAGGAAGCTATGCTTGCTGATATTAAGGAAGGCAAGGAATTCGAGGTTGTATGTAGCGGTTTTAACAAAGGTGGTCTTACGTCCGAACTCGGTTCTTATACCGTATTCGTTCCTGCACGTGAAATCCGTATGGGTTTCGTAAAGGAACTTGATAAGTACGTGGGCAAAAAGCTCCGTTTGAGACTTATCGAAATCAAGACGGAAAGAAGAAAAGAAATCATCGCATCCCAGCGTGTAATTCTCGAAGAAGAAAAGAATGCAAGAGAAGCTGCTAAAGCTGCTAAAGAAGCTGAATTCTTTGCATCTATCCACGTTGACGACGTTGTTGAAGGTAAAGTTGAAAGAGTAACTGCTTTCGGCGCATTCGTATCCGTAAACGGTTTTGATTGCCTTGCGCACATTTCCGATCTTTCCTGGACGGGTGTTAAGTCGGTTACCGACGTTCTCGAAATCGGTCAGACGTATCAATTTAAAGTACTTAAGATTGATGAAGAATCTAAGAAGGTTTCCATCGGTTATAAGCAGCTTCAGGCTCAGCCTTGGGATCTTGCTGCTGAAAAGTATGCAGAAGGCGACGTTATTCACGGTAAAGTTGTAAGAATCGTACCTTTCGGTGCATTCGTTGAAGTTGAAAAGGGTATCGATGGTTTGGTACACGTATCCCAGATTTCTCACGAATTCCTTGAAAATCCTACGACGGCTCTTACGATCGGCCAAGAAATCGATGCAAAGATCCTTAAGCTTGACTGTGCAGAAAAGAAGATGACGCTTTCGATTAAGGCGCTTGAACCCAAGCCCGAAAATCTTGAAAGAAAGCCCAGAGCTCCTAAGGCAGAAGACGGCGAAGAAGTAAAAGAAAGAGCGCCCAGAAAGCCTAGAGCTCCCAAGCCCGTTGATGAAGTTACCGAATGGAACGAAGGCGGTATTGGCGGCGTATCTATCGCAGATCTTCTTAGCAAGAACTCCTGATTGTTTTAGGCGAATAATACTATAAAATAAATGAAAATCTGCTCTTATTCGATTAAGAGCAGATTTTTTTGTGTATATATAAGTGTTGATTTTCATTCAAAAGGAGAATTACTTATGGCAAAGCAAGGTAAAATTAAAATTTCAAGCGAAAATATGATGCCGATCATTAAAAAGTGGCTGTATTCCGATAAAGACATTTTTTTACGTGAAATCGTTGCAAACGGCGTAGATGCCGTAACGAAGCATAAAAAACTGGTCGATATGGGTGAAGCGGAAAAAGAGGGTACGGAATACGTGATTAACGTATACGTAGACGAAAACGCGAAAACCTTGACGGTAGAAGATAACGGACTTGGTATGACGGAGGAAGAGGTAGAAAAATATATTACGCAAATTGCCTTCTCCGGCGCAAATGACTTTTTACAGAAATATGAAAGTGCTTCGGGGGACGGTATTATCGGTCACTTCGGTTTAGGCTTCTATTCCGCGTATATGGTTTCCGAAAAGGTGGAAATCTACACGAAAAGCTATAAAAATGCTCCCGCAGTTAGATGGGAATCGGACGGGAACTCTGAATATACGGTAGAAGAAACGGATAAAGACGGTCGCGGTACGAAGATTGTTATGCATATTGCCGAGGGCGAAGAGGAATTTTTAAAGGAATACCGCATTCGCGAATTATTGCGTAAATATTGTTCGTTTATGCCTGTAAATATCTATTTAAATCCCAAACACGACGGTAAAGATCAGCCTATCAATAATACGTTGCCGTTGTATTTGAAAGATCCCAAGGAATGCACGGAAGAAGAATATAAAAATTTCTACCGCGAAACCTTTATGGATTACAGTGAGCCCTTATTTTGGATTCATTTGAATATGGATTATCCCTTCCGCTTGAAAGGTATTTTGTATTTTCCTCAGGTGAAGAAACAGCAGGTACAGCTTGAAAAAGGGCAAGTAAAGCTCTATTGTAACCAAGTATTCATTGCGGATAATATCAAGGAAGTAATTCCCGAATTTTTAATGCTATTGAACGGCGTTATCGATTGCCCTGATATTCCGCTGAACGTCTCTAGAAGCTTCTTGCAAAACGACAAACAAGTGCAAAAAATATCCAAGCATATCACGAAAAAAGTGGCAGATAAGTTGACGTCTTTGTTTAATAATGATCGCGCACAATATGAAAAATGTTGGAAAGATATCTCCACGTTTATTAAATTCGGTTGCATGAAAGAGGAAGAATTCTATGAAAAAGTACAAAAAATCTTAATTTTCAAGAATTTGAACGGAGAATTTAAGCCCATAGAAGACTTCCTTGGCGAGGAAATCAGCGAGGAGGACGCAAAACAAGGCATGCAACCCAAAGCCGTGTATTACGTATCTGATGAAGCGCAACAAGCGCAATATATCGCGATGTTTAAAGACGCTGGCTTAGACGCAATTCTTTGTGATACCTTAATCGATCCTCACTTTGTAAGCTATTTAGAATACAAAAATCCGAAAAAGTGCCGTTTTGTGCGCATTGACGCCGATATCGACGGGGCATTGAAAGGCGAGGATGTTTGTGAAGACGATTGTAAGGCACTCATAGAGCTTTTCAAAACACATTTGGTCAATCAATCGGTTGCAATCAAGGCAGAGCGCTTCAAAAGCGGCAAAATTCCTGCCGTAATTAACGTGGAAGAATTTATGCGCAGAATGTCGGAGATGAGTGGCTTATACGGCATGGAGGCAACGGATTCCGTCAAAAATGCAACTTTGGTATTAAATCTTACAAATCCTGTCATCTCCGGCTTATTATCTCAAACGGAAGAAAAACAAAAGGTAATTGTCAATCAAATTTATTATCTTGCCATGCTTTCCTATAAGCAGCTAACCTCGGAAGAGTTGGCGGACTTTGTAGAAAAGAGCGCGGAATTGCTTTATAATTATAGTAAATAATGAAGAAAATTAAGAAAAAAACGCTTTCCTATAAGGAAAGCGTTTTTCTTTTTAAAATACGTTCTATATGGACGAGCTGTTGCATATAGTATATTAAATGCTAGAATTTTTACCGAAAACGATACAAAATGCCTTGTCGCACGTCAATTTAGGCTACGTGTATGAAATTCGATTGCGCGCTGAACGACCTGTTACAATCAATTATATGGGCGTATACGAATATTTGAGTGCCCATGGAAGAACAGCGCGAACAGAGCATGCGATACGCGTCACCATAGACGATATAGCAGAATGCGTATATCGTGCAGGGAATTACTCCGTTTATTCCGTGGAAGAACAGATCAAAAAAGGGTTTATTACCGCGCAATGCGGCGAAAGAATAGGGCTTGCAGGGGAATATGTTTTTGAAAAGGGACAACCGTTGTCTATACGCAACTTTACCTCGCTTTGTATACGAATTCCGCACGAAATAATCGGCTGTGGAGAGGAAATATATAGGCGTTGTATGTCAGACAGAGTACGAAATGTATTGCTGATGTCGCCGCCCGGTTTAGGGAAGACGACGATTTTACGGGATTTAGGAAGAATTATCAGCGAAAATACAAAGAAAAACATATTAATATGCGATGAGAGAGGTGAAATATCCGCGGGAAAGATAGGGAATGGCTGCGACGTTATGAAATTTTCGGATAAAGCAACGGCGTTTGAAGCAGGAATCCGGGCGATGCGCCCAGATATTATGATCACGGACGAGCTATCGGAAAAAGATTTACCTGCCTTGGAAAAAGCTGTATGCGCAGGGGTTATGGTACTAGCGTCGGCGCACTTTTCGAATATGCGTTATGTAAATGATAGGTTTCTATCTCTTTTTGAAAGGTTTATTCTTTTGGATTCGAAAGAAATCGGCAAGATTGAAGGGGTATTCAATCGGGAAGGTAAGGAGCTAGATTAACGTGTTGAAATTTATATTCGGGGTAGGCATAGTTGCGTTTACGAGTTTTTGTGGACATTTATTAGCGAAAAAATATCGGCAACGCAAATTGTTTTTTACGCAACTAAAAGAATTTAACGAACGGTTTTTAAGTGAGATTTCCTATTATCGGCGTCCGATTCGAGAATTTGTAGCCGCATATGCTTATCGAGGGGAATTTGAGGCGTTTTTACACGTTTTTTACGAGACAATGGGAGAACGTTCAAATCAAGATCGAGCTTTTGTCGACGGGCATGAATACGCCTTTTTAACGCAAGAAGATAAGAGGGTAGTAGAAGATTATTTTTTAATGTTAGGCAGGGGGGACAGCGCGTCGCAAAAAGCGTACTTTACCTCTGTAAAAAGTGGGATAGAAAAGCTGCAAATCGAGGCGGATACACAATGCAAACGCTATGGGGATTTATACATAAAGCTTGGATTTTTATGCGGTTTGCTGATATTACTGCTCATGATTTAAGAGGTGAAAGCGAATGGATATATCCGTATTATTCAAAATGGCGGCAATCGGCATAATCATCACGGTTATATGTCAAATTTTAAAGAAATCGGATCGCGACGATATTGCAACGTTGGTCAGTATTGTAGGGCTTGTAATCGTCATGATGATGGTGGTGGGAATGGTGGGAGAGTTATTTGATGAAATCAAGCGCATCTTCGATTTTTCATAGCTGTTATGTGTGACGTAATAGGAGGGAGATATGTCGGAAATATTTAAGATAATCGGCGTTGGATTCGTCACGACGTTATCTGCGGTTTTATTAAAGCCGACGAAGCCGGAATTGTCTTTTGCCGTAACGGTTACCGGCGTAATCGTAATGTTGATGTTTCTTGTTGATATGTTACAAAATACACTGACTGTTTTTACAGCGATTGCGCAAATGACAGGGCTTGAAAACGGATTGATTAAACTGCTATTAAAAATTGTAGGCGTTGGATATTTAGCTGAATTTGGTGCAGGAATTTTAAACGACTTTGGCAGTACTTCCATTGCGGATAAAGTGGTTTTGGGCGGTAAAATTACCATTGTGATGCTATCCTTGCCGGTTATTGAAAGCTTGTTGACGTTAATACGTGGTTTTTTACAGTTAATATGAATAGATTTGGTTGGAAAGATCGAAGAAAAACAGGTTTAATAATCGCGCTGATTTTTATAAGTTTATGCATAATGGTATTTTTTATGGAAATGCCGATATATTTTGCGCATGCGGACTCGGTAGAAGATACCTTAAATGAATCTGTTTCGGAACTATTACAGCAGCTTGATATAAAGGCACTACAGGCTTACGTGGACAAGTTGGGCGCGTTTACCAATCAAAGCGTAGCGGAACGCCTAGTGAATTACATAAAAGAGGATGCAATTGATTATGAAAACGTAGGAAATTCACTGCTAAAAGTGTTGTTTTCCAAGATATACAGCGTTTTGCCCGCGTTTGCGTGTATTATGGCGATCACGTTGCTTTCAGGATTGATTTCCACAATGAAAAGCAGCTCAAATGCGCGTACAACTTCGGGAATGGTATTTTTGATTACCTACGCAGCGGCATTGATACCGTTAATTGCCGTGCTGACGGAATGTTTCCAAAGTGCGAAGGAGGGGGTTGCGGCAATGCAAGAGCAAATGCAAATCGTATTTCCGCTAATGCTGACGTTGATGGCGGCAAGCGGCGGCAGTTTGACAGCGGCGGTATGCCGTCCTGCGGTCGGCTTTTTCGCCACGAATATCGTCTCGGTGATTTATTCCGTTGTATTTCCGATTACGCTGACCATCATTGTATTTTCGATGATTGCAAACCTGACAAACGAGCTAAAAATCAGCAAGTTTAATGCTTTTTTCAAAAGTATAAATAAATGGATAATCGGCGTCTGCATTTCAGCGTTTGGGATATTTTTTACTTTACAAGGCATTACAGCGGCAAATTACGACGGAATTGTCAGGCGCGCTGCAAAATACGCGATAGGGAACGGGATTCCGATTGTCGGCGGATTTTTGTCCGGAGGATTTGATTTGGCGGTAGCAGGTAGTGTTCTAATCAAAAATTCGCTGGGGAGTATGAGTATATTTTTGATGTTGGCGGTAGTGTTTGAACCGCTTACGTTATTGATTGCGGTCAATCTGCTTTTGCGGATTACGGCAGCGATTACACAACCCTTTGGAGAAAGCCGAATATCCGATTTTTTAGGAGAAACTGCGGAAAATTTGAATTACTGCACGGCTGGATTGTTATTTACGGCGTTTTTATATTTCTTGACGATTATGTTGATGATTTATTCTTCGGAGGCTCTATTTTGAACGAATACTTATTAAGTGTAATCGGCGCAGTGCTATTATCGGCTCTGCTTACCGCTATACTTCCCGAAGGGAAAACGGCGCCTGTTATCAAAGCGGTTTCGAGAATGGTTTGCGTTTTGGCGATCATTGCGCCCGTGCTTACGTTTTTTCAAAAACAAGCGAAACAGCAAAGCGTGGAAAATTTGCCGACATTTTTTAAACAATCTGTCATAGATGGGCAAGAAACCTTCATAAAGTATTACAGTGAAATGCGGGTACGGGACGCAGAGATTTCCTTGGAAGAGGAGATTCGCGCCAAGTACGGTATTCCCGTAGAGATTACACTTTTATGGGAAAACGATGGGAAGTACAACGATTTCGATGAGATAAAAATCATTCGAATTTGCGTTGAACTTATGAAAAAAGCGGAAGAGGAGGTAGTAAGCGAAATGATGGAGTACTTACGCAAAAATTATTGCAGTGAGGTGCAAATTGAGTAAGGAGTTAAAGGAAAAAACGACGATACAACGTGCGCTAAAAAAAGTGGACGGACGAGTGAAGGATATTGTGTTGGTATGTGCGCTGGGTGTGGTGTTGCTGCTCTCGGCTTGGCAAATTTTCCATACGGAAGACGCACAGGAAGCGGCGTCGCTTGGCGCGACGGAAGCGGAGATAAAAGTCATGCGGCTTTTGGAAGAAATCGACGGAGTAGGCGACGCAAACGTGATCGTTGGGGAATCCGACGGAAAGATAACAAACGTAGTGGTCGTCTGTGACGGCGCAAAAGATTTGCGCGTAGTGATGAACGTTCGGGAGGCGGTAGCCGCGGCGCTCGGAACGGAGGAAAAAGCGGTTAAAGTTTATTTAAAAAAAAGAGTAAAAAGGAGATAAAATTATGTCAAACAAAAAGAAAGTTATTTTGATGTCCTCGTTGGTGTTGTTGCTTGCGGTTACGGCGGTTTTTAACTTTATTTTCGCAACTTCGACAAACGTTTCTTCGGCGGATGACGGCGTAACGACGGCGAACTATTTCACCACGTATCGTTCGGAACGTACGGCTACCCGTAACGAAGAACTGCTCCAGTTGGATAGCGTAATTGCGCTGTATGAAGTGGGCGAAGAAAAGTACGAAGAAGCAACGGAAATGAAGATGGAAATTGTAGCGGCGATGGAAAAGGAACTCATTTTAGAGAACATGGTAAAATCCCTTGGATTTTCGGACGCGGTCGTTTCGGTTTCCGCAGATTCGGATAACGTTAACGTGTTTATCAACTCGGCAGAATTGAATTACGATACGGCGCTTTCGATTTATAGCATGATGAAAGGGGAAACGGGAATTGTTGCCGGAAACGTAATTATCATGCCCGTTTATGCGGAAAGCTAAAAAAAAGCGTAGAAAATATTTGTAAAACAGTAGAAATATTCGAAAAGATATGTTATAATAGTAACGACATATTATAAGGAGATTTTTTCGAATGTCGAATTTTAAATTAACCTCGAACGGTAAAGAGAGTGGAAAAGTCGTTTATAACGTTGGTATTCTTCGCAATATCGTGAACCTTGCGGTAGCGGAAGTAGAAGGGACCGTTTTTGAAGAAGACGGTAAAAAGAATGCTATTTCGCTGTTTGTAGAAAAGGACGGCGTATACGTAGACGTATCCGTAGTTGTAAAGTACGGCTATAACGTACCCGAGCTTGCCTATCGCGTTCAGCAATCGGTAAAGCAGGGCGTTGAAAATATGACGCATTTCAAGGTAGCGGAAGTAAACGTGCATATTTTAGACGTAGTATTCTGCGAAGAAGCGCCTCAGGAGAAAGAGGCAAGTAT
Source organism: Candidatus Scatosoma sp. (assembly GCA_045594025.1). Taxonomy (GTDB): domain Bacteria; phylum Bacillota; class Clostridia; order Christensenellales; family Borkfalkiaceae; genus Scatosoma. The sequence continues at coordinate 22,230 of JAZNXS010000001.1, read as the reverse complement.
AAACGAAGCGCCTGAAGCGGTTCAAGAAGAGAAAGAACAAAATTAAAAAAACAATGCGAAAATCCTTCCTTAGCGAAGGCTTTTCGTCGTTATTACGGAGTGATTATGAGAAGTACAGCCAGAGAAGCAGCGCTGAATATTATTTTTGCGCGCCAATTTAATACCGATTACGAAGAAAACTTGCAAAAGAAAGTATTTAAGCAGTTTGCTTTGGTCGATGAAGACCGTGCTTTTGCATTGCAGTTAATGTCTGCAGTGGAGAAGAATTACGACGAATTGATTTCGGGTATCGAGGATGCCTGTCACCATTATAGAGCAGACCGTATTAATCCTACGGATAAGAGCATTTTGTTGATTGCGATGGCGGAAATTAAGTATTTCGACGATATTCCGCCTGTAGTTTCCGTTTCGGAAGCGGCAGGGCTTGCCCGTAAATATTCCACAGATACTAGCGCTGATTTTGTAAACGGCGTTTTAGCGGGCGTAATCAATAAGTAAGCGTCGGGGCATCGTATGAAAATTATAGATGGAAAGGCAATCGCGGCAGAGCTGCGCGCAGAGCTGAGAAATAAAATTGAACAGTCAGACAAAAAACCGGGGCTTGCAGTGATCATCGTTGGAGAAGATCCTGCGTCCCGTGTTTACGTTCGCAATAAAATCAAGGCTTGCGGCGAATTAGGCATTCGTTCCTATTCGTACGAGTTGCCTGTCGATGCTACGCAAGATGAGCTGGAAGCGCTTTTGGACAAGCTAGCGCAGGACAATGACGTGGATGGGATTTTATTACAGTTGCCATTGCCGAAGCATTTAGATTCTGAGGCGGCGTCCACGCATATTCCTTATGAAAAGGACGTAGACGGCTTTTCCGCGCAGAATTTAGGGCTTTTGATGCAGCATAAGGAAGAGGTTGTTGCTTGTACGCCGCTTGGCGTCATGAAAATCTTGGAGCATGAAGGCATTGACGTTTCCGGTAAGCACGCCGTAGTGCTCGGCAGAAGCGAGACGGTAGGGAAGCCTATGGCAATGTTGCTTTTAAACGCAAATGCGACTGTTACTGTCTGTCATAGTAAAACGAAAAATCTGAAAGAGCATTGTAAACAAGCGGATATATTGATTACTGCAGTAGGGAAAGCGGGATTTGTTACGGCGGATATGGTTAAAGAGAACGCCGTGGTCATCGACGTAGGCATTAACCGTAACGAGGAAGGGAAACTCTGCGGTGACGTGGATTTTGAAAACGTAAAGGAAAAAACGGCATATATTACCCCCGTACCCGGTGGGGTTGGGCCAATGACGATTACGATGTTAATGTACAACACGTACCGTCGATTTCAATGTAAGTAAACGAAGATAAGGAGAGTGAAGAGATTTGAGCGACTATCGTCTTCGCTATGCGCGTTACCTCAAAACGTTTGAGGATTATGCACAAAATTATATGGATAAATTGCAAACCAAGCCGACTTTGCTTGGGGAGAGCATGCGCTATAGTCTACTTAGCGGCGGTAAGAGGATTCGTCCCGTGCTTGCGCTTGCTTGCGCGGATACGCTGAGCGTAGCTATGGAGGAAATACTTCCGTTTGCGCTTGCGTTGGAGATGATTCATACCTACTCGTTGATACACGATGATTTACCGGCGATGGATAATGATGATTTTCGCCGCGGAAAGCTTACGAATCATAAAGTATACGGCGAAGCCAATGCGATTTTGGCTGGCGATGGGTTGTTAAATGAGGCGTACGCAATCTGTATTCAAGAGAGTATGAAAGGAGAAAAGTACGCGCTTGCGGCTAAATTTCTGAACGAATGCGCAGGGATTCGCGGCATGATTGCAGGGCAATCGGCGGATATATATTTTTCTGAGCAGGACTGTGACGTTTCGGAAGATGATTTAAAATACGTTGACGAGCATAAGACGGGTAAATTACTGCTTGCGCCCGTTGCGATGGCAAGTATTTTAAAAGACGGCAAAAATTATATGGAATTTGAAACGTTCGGCAAGCTGCTTGGCCAACTTTTCCAGATGACGGACGACATTCTCGACGTTACGGGAGATTTTGACTCGATGGGTAAGAACGTTGGCAAGGATAGCGGTAAAAATAAACTGACCTGCATTCGTTTATATGGGCTGGAAGGCGCAAAGCTTCGCGCAGATATGTGCGCAGAGGATTGCAGAACGGTGTTGGAAGGTATCAACGGGGATACTTCGTTTTTATGCGCATTGGTAGATAATGTGCTCTCAAGAAAGAATTGAGGAATAGATAATAGGGGAAACACATCATGTTGGAAAAAATACGTCCCGAACAGATAAAAAAGTGCACGAAGAATGAACTTAACGTTCTGTGTGACGAAATCAGGAATATCATCTATGATACCGTTACGCAATACGGAGGGCATCTTGCCTCAAATCTTGGCGCAGTGGAATCTACGGTGGCGCTTTTTTATGTATTCGATTTCCCCAACGATAAAATTGTCTTCGACGTAGGGCATCAATGCTACACATATAAGCTGCTTAGCGGCCGCTTGGACAGATTTTCAACCCTCCGTCAATCGGGCGGAATTTCGGGCTTTCCTAAGCGTACGGAAAGTATTTACGATTGTTATGATACTGGGCACGCAGGCACTTCTGTCTCTGCAGCAATCGGGCTTGCCAAAGCAAGGGATTTGCTTGGGGAACAGCGTAACGTAATCGCCTATATCGGGGACGGCTCGTTTAATAACGGCTTGGTATACGAAGCGCTTAGCAGTTTGAAAATTTTAAATACGAACGTATTAATTATTCTCAATGATAACGGTATGTCCATCTCGCCTACGGTAGGTGGTATGTATGACATAATAAACCAAATCAAGGAAAACGGCAAGGAAGAGAATATTCGCTTACTGGAATCCTTTGGACTTACTTATATGGGCGTGAAAAACGGCAACGATTTAGACGAAATGCTGGATGCGATGTCGGAGGCGAAGGAAAAGCTTCAAAACGGCTCGGTTTTATTGCATATTGTTACGAAAAAAGGGAAAGGCTACGAATTTAGCGAAGAACATCCCACACATACCCACGGTGTCCCGCCCGTGGGGGCAGCGAAGCAGAAAGAATATTCCGAGGTATTAGGGGAAAAGCTTTGCAAGCTGGCGAAAGATAACAAGAAAATTACGGTGGTTTCCGCTGCGATGAAAGAAGCGCTTGGATTAAGCGAATTTTTTGCGCAGTATCCCGAACGCGCTTTTGACGTTGGGATTTGCGAGGAAAACGCGTCCGTACTTTGCGCTTCAATGGGCGCAGGCGGTTTGAAACCTTATTATGCGATCTATTCCACGTTTTTGCAGCGTGCATTCGATGAAATTATCCACGACGTTTGCGCGCAGGATATGCCCGTTACTTTCTGTATTGATAGAGCCGGGATTTCCGGGGCAGATGGCGAGACGCATCAAGGTGTTTTTGATTTATCCTATTTGTCTTTGATACCCAATCTGGCGATTGCCGTTCCCAAAGATACGGAAGAACTTGCGAAAATGTTGGAATTTAGCGCAAGTTATCCCCATCCTTTGGCGATTCGTTATCCTCGAGCAGGCAGAGTGGTCTTCGAAGGGGAAAACTCGGAAATCGAAATCGGAAAATGGGAGTATCTGCATAGAGGGAATGAAAAAGTCACAGTGTTGGCGACGGGGGAACGTTGCCTTGTAATTGCGATGAAAATTCTGCAAAACTTGCAAAAGGAAGGCATGGATTTTAACGTAGTCAACGCACGTTTTGTGAAGCCTTTGGATAACGAGTTTTTAAATACGTTGCAAAGCGAACACGTGATTACCTTGGAAGATAACGTATTTCTCGGTGGCTTTGGCTCGATGGTGTGCGGAGCGCTTATAAGCAGCGGAAAAGCTTGTAAAATCAAAAATTTTGCGTATAAAGATGAATTTATTCCACAGGGCGGCGTTGCGGAATTACAAGGCAAATACGGCGTAAACTGTGTGGAAATTCAAGAATATATCAAGAGTATTCTTTCATGAGAGCAGATAAGTTTTTTGCAGAAAAATTCGGGTCGCGAACAAAAGCGGCGGAAGCGATAGAAAAGGGCTTGGTGCTTGTAAACGGAAAGACGGTCAAGGCGAAGGCGGAGATTAAAGATTCGGACGTAATCACCTTTATCGAGGCGACGGAATCCTTTGTTTCCAACGGTGGTTATAAGCTGGATCGCGCGTTGAAGAGTTTTCCTGTCTCTTGCCAAGGAAAAACGTTTGCGGATATCGGCGCAAGTACGGGCGGTTTTACCGATTGCCTGCTGCAAAACGGTGCGAAAAGGGTATATACCATAGATGTCGGCGAGAGCCTTTTGCATGAAAGTCTTTTGGACGACGAGCGTATTATTCAAATGGAGAATACAAACGCCCGTTATTTAACGAAATCGGATTTTAACGAGGATATTGAGGGGATTGTGACGGACGTCAGTTTTATATCTCTGCGTTTGATATTTCCCGTAATCAAGGAACTTTTAACGCCGAATGGTTTTGCGATTGTGTTGATAAAGCCGCAATTCGAGTGCGAGAAAAAACATATCGGTAAAAGCGGTATTGTAACGCCTTCCGCGCATGCAGGGATCGTGGAAAAGGTGCTAGGATATTTATCGCAAAGCGGATTATATCCGCACGGCATTACGAACGCGCCCATTCGCAAAGGGAAAAATATCGAATACGTTTTGTATTGTAAACCTGATTATAACGGCGCGAAAATGGCTTCTCAAATTGTGGAAGAAGTCCAAAGACTGGTAAAAAGCAACTCTTTGGGAGAGTTAGTGTAGATAAAACAAGTACTGGAGAAGAAAAGATGAAAATCGGTGTGCTTGGAAAAATTACAAAAGTAGGAACAACGGAAGCTCTAGAGGAAATTATTCGATTTTTAGAAAATTCCGGGTATGAAACCGTTCAATTTTCGTCCCATAAGGAGATAGATGGGGTAGACGTTGTGCTGGTCCTCGGCGGCGATGGAGCGATTTTGCACGCAGCCGTACCTGCTGCGCAAAAAGGCATTAAGGTAATCGGTATCAATTACGGCACGTTGGGCTTTTTGACAGAATATGAAAAAGACGAACGTGAAAGCGTAAAGGAATTGCTTTCTGCGCTTGAAAAGGGATGTTGCAAGATTTTAAAACGTAGCATTCTGCAAGTGACGGTCGGCGAAAAGGTTTACTATTCCTTAAATGAATTTGCAATACAACGGGATAATAGTTTGATTTCTGCGGCGGCTACGCAAATCTTATCCTTAGAGGTTCAAACTAAGGAGGGTAAGACGGAAATCGCAGGCGACGGTGTGTTGATATGTACGCCTACGGGTTCGACGGCATATTCGCTTTCGGCAGGCGGCGCTATTTTAACTCCCGAAGTACCCGTGGTCATGATGACGCCGATTTGCGCGTTTTCAATGCGCGCAAGACCGATTGTCTTTTCGGACACTGATGAGTTTACGGTTACCGTCAAGAAAGGCAACGCAATCGTGCTTTCGGACGGTAGAGTGATAGCGGCATTGCAGCAAAATACCGTCGTTCATATTAAAAAAGCGCCGTTCACGGCAGATTTTCCTGTAAAAGACGGCAAGGACTTTTTTGCTAGAGTAAGAAACAAATTAAACGGATGATAAGGAGAAGAGTATGTTAAGATCGGCGCGTCATGCAAAAATTTTGGAAATCATTTCGCAAAAGGAGATTGAAACACAAGAAGAGCTTTGTGAAGAACTCAATCAATTAAACTACGTAGTTACGCAGGCAACGATTTCTCGCGATATCCGTGATTTGCATTTGTTTAAGGTAGCAGGTATTGAGAAAAAGTATCGTTACGCATACATAAACGAGAACGATAGTGAGATTTCCCCGAAGATGAAGAGCTTGTTCCGCGACTGTGTAATCGCTGTAAAGGCGGCGCAAAATTTAGTGGTTATCAAAACGTTGACGGGTAACGGCGCAAATGCAGGTGCTGTCGTGGATAAATTCAACTGTGAAGAGATTGTTGGTTCAGTTGCCGGCGACGATACATTGTTGGTGGTTTGTACCGATAATCAAGGCGCAGAAAAAGTAGTGGCAAAAATTACGGAGTTCATGAGATAAAAGACTATGTTATCCAGACTTACTATTAAAAACGTAGCGTTAATTGAACAAGCGGACTTAGAATTTGGCGAAGGTTTAAACGTGCTGTCGGGTGAGACTGGCGCAGGTAAATCCGTCATTCTCGATTCCGTCAATTTTGTGCTGGGCGCAAAAGCCGATCGCAGCATGATTCGCTACGGAGAGTCTGAATGTATGGTCAAGGCAGAGTTTCTCGTACCTGAAGAGGCGAAAGCGGTACAAACGTTAAGAGAAATGGACATTGACACGGACGGAGAAATCCTGATTTCGAGAAAATTTTCCGAAAGCGGTAAAAATGCCATCAAAATCAACGGAAATACCGTTACGGCGGCGATGCTTCGTAAGGTGACCGATTCGCTTGTGGACGTTCATGGTCAAAGCGAGCACTTTTTCCTTTTAAAAGAAAGCAATCAATTAAAGACGTTAGACGGTGTAATCGGTGCGGAATTACTGCCTTTTAAAGAGGAACTTTCTAAGCTTTTAGCCGAGAAAAAGCATATTCACAGCCAAATTGCCATGCTCGGCGGCGACGAGAAAGAACGCGAGCGCCGGTTGGATATATTAAAGTTCCAAATTGAAGAAATTGAAGCGGCTGATTTAAAAGAGGGTGAAGAGGAAGAATTGCTGGTAAAACGTAACAAAATCAGCAATTTGGAAAAGATTATTTCCGCGCTTCGCGATGCTATGCAAGCCTTTTCTTCCGAGGGCGGCGTTTTAGACGCTTTGCGTATCGCAAACCGTTCTGTTGGCAGTATTACGCGCATTGGCGAAGAGTACGCCGCTATTTATAATAGAATCGAAAACGTAGCCGCAGACGCCGAAGACGTTTCTGCGTGCTTGTCCGATATGGCAGACGAGCTTTATTTTGACGAGAATGAAGCAGAAGAGACGGAAGCTCGTTTGGATCTTCTTCGTTCGTTAAAACGCAAGTACGGTGCAAATATCCATGAAATTCATAGCTATTTCGATAAAATCCAAGAAGAATATGCTCTTTTAAGTGATTGCGAGGGACAATATGCGGCTTTGACGTTGGAATTATCGAAGGTAAATAAACAAATTTATAATGTTTGCCGCAAGATTACCCAGCTTCGCCAAACGCAAGGGAAAGCCTTCTGCCAAAGAGTAACGGAAGAGCTGAAAACCTTGAATATTGCCAGCGCGCAGTTTGCAATCGATTTCCAAGCATATACGGAAAACGACGTGGATCAAGCGAATACAAGCGGTTTGGATTCCATTTGCTTTATGTTCTCTGCCAATGCAGGCGAACCTATGAAATCGCTTGGGAAAATCATCAGTGGCGGTGAAATGAGTCGATTTATGTTGGCGGTGAAGACACAGCTTTCCGACGTAAACGAGATTTCCACCTATATTTTCGATGAAATTGACGCAGGGATTAGCGGAAAAACGGCTAAAGTTGTAGGGGAAAAGCTGGCAAGGATCGCGAAAAACACGCAAATTATTGCCGTTTCGCATTTGGCGCAGATTGCCGTGATGAGTGATGATGAATTCCTTATAGAAAAGGAAGAGTGCGATGGTAAAACGCTAACAAAAGTACACACATTAGATAATGAAAGCAAAACAAAAGAAATCGTTCGTTTGCTCGGCGGTACGGACAGCGACGAATATGCGTTAAAGCATGCTGAAGAATTGTTAAAGCAGGCAAAAGAATACAAACGTTCCATAAATTGATAGTCAATATCGGGAAATAATTAAGACGAATAAACGAATAGCAAACACTTGATTTGCGCAAATTACTTTCAGTACGGAGGAAAATATGCGCAAGTTGAGTGTTTTTTTTATGGGAGTAGCCTGCGCTTGCAGCATGGCATTTTGTAGAATAACTACGGTAAACGCCATGGCGGAAGCGCCTTCGGTATACGTAGGCGGCATGTCTGCCGGATTTACGTTGAAAACGGGCGGCGCACAAGTAATCGGGTTAAGTGAAGTGGCAACCGATTGCGGTAATCATTCTCCCGCTTTAGAAGCAGGGTTAAAAAATGGAGATATTATCCAAAAAGCCGGCGGAATTCGCGTAGAAACCATCAGTGAATTGAATGAAATTATTGATAAAAGCAAAGGAAAAGAATTAAAATTAGAGATTTATCGCGGCGGAGAAGAGATGACCATGTCCGTAAAAGCCGTCAAGGAACGGCAAACAGGGCGTTATAAAATCGGCATTTTAGTAAGAGAAAGCGTTTCAGGAATCGGTACAGTAACGTATATCGACCAAAATACGGGGCGCTTTGGTTCATTAGGACATTCGGTCGTTGGGGAAAATAATCGTGAAATGCAAATTTCCAACGGAAAAGTATACGAATGCAGCATCGTAGGAATTTCCAAGGGAATACGAGGAAAAGCAGGCGAATTAAGAGGAATGTTTTTAAATGACAAATGCCTTGGAGACGCCGATAAATTGTGTAATTGTGGGATTTTTGGGCAAATTTCAAAGGATTTTGAGCTAAATACGCTTACAACAGTAGTAGCGGATTCCAACATGGCAAAACCGGGTACGGCTTATATCTATTCTACTGTAAATGGTATGGAACCGCAAAGATACGATATCGAAATTGTAAAAGTAGATAAAAGTAACAAAGATAACAAAAATTACGTGATAAAAATCACAGATGTAGACCTAATCGAGGAAACGGGTGGAATCGTACAAGGTATGAGTGGAAGCCCCATATTGCAGGACGGTAAGCTGATAGGGGCAGTAACGCACGTATTTTTAAACGATCCTACGCGTGGTTACGGCATTGATATAAATAAAATGATATGCGAATAATAACTGCTATGCCACACATAATACCTATGCGTGGCGTAGTAGAGTTTTAAAGAAAGGAGCGAGTATGAAAAAAGCGGTAAAATTTTTGATGGCGGCAGCGTTTATTTTAGGGACGCAAGCGCAATCTGTATTCCATGCTGAAAATACGGCAAAAAGTACGGAAATTCAAGGGGTTGAGTATGTTCAGCAAATGGATTTTGAAGCGGTTAGCGTAGCAAACGTAACGGATAAAGTAGATTTGGGAATCCGTGCAAAATCGGCTTATTTAATGGATTATACAACGCAAACGGTGATGTATTCGCATAACGAAGATATGCGCTTGCCGATTGCCAGTATGTGCAAAATCATGACGTTATTGGTATCTTTTGATGCGATCAAGGCAGGAAAACTCGCGTTTGATGAAGAAATATGCGTTAGTGAGAGGGCTGCATCCATGGGGGGATCGCAGGTTTTTTTGGAAGCAAACGGCAAATATTCTGTTCGTGAATTGATGAAAAGTATCGTTGTATGTTCTGCAAACGACAGCTGTGTGGCGATGGCGGAACGAATTGCAGGCAGTGAAAGTCTGTTTGTAGACCAAATGAATGATAAAGCCAAGGAAATTGGGGCGAATAACACGCTTTTTTCTAATTGCACGGGGCTTCCTAAAGAACCTCAATATTCTTGTGCAAAAGATGTAGCTGTGATGTTAAAGCATTTGCTTACGCACGAGGAATATTATGAATTCGGTAAGGTTTGGATGGACAAATTCAATCATCCCAAGGGACGTTATACGGAAATAAGCAACACAAATAAGCTTGTACGCTTTTATGAAGGATGTGACGGCGGTAAAACAGGATTCACCAACGAAGCGGGATTTTGTTTAGCTGCGACAGCAAAACGGGATAATACAAGGGTAATTTCTGTGGTAATCGGCGAGGAAAGCAGCGCAAACCGCTTTGCGGACGTTCGCACAATGTTTGATTATGCGTTTGCGAATTATAAAAGCACGCCGATTGTAGAGGAAAACGTAGCGTTGGAAACGAAAATCGCAGTTAGAGGCGGTAAGGAGAAAGAGGTGTCGGTCGCGCCGCAATATTCCGCGTATTCGTTTGCGAAAAAAGGTGAAAAACGCGCCGTTACGATGCATATCGTAAGCGAGCAAATCAAAGCGCCGATTGAAAAAGGAGATACCGTAGGCGAGCTTGTGATTTATACAGACGGAATTGAGACGAACAGGGTTCCTTTAATTGCGGTAGACGGCGTTAAAAAAGCGAACTTTTTCGATTGCTTGCAAGAAGTTGCGCGAAACTGGAACGGTTAAGTTAAGGAAGATACAAGGTTAAAATCCGTTTTTGCTTAAAAAATAAGGCAAAAGCGGATTTTTTCATGAAAAAACAGCGTTCAGCCGTTGCATTTTTTATATAAATCTGTTAAAATAATTTTAACAGACGTTTGAGGAATCTACAAATGAACGTAAGAGAAACCTTAAAAATTAATAAAAAAGGGCATTTAGAGCTTGGCGGTGCGGATTGCGTAGAGCTTGCCAAGGAATTCGGTACGCCACTTTATCTGTTTGATGAGGCGTATATTCGTCGTATGATGCGCACTTACCGTGATACGATCGCGAAAAAATACGATGGAAACGGTATTGTGCTTTACGCGTCGAAAGCTTTTTCCTGCCAAGCGATTTACCGCATTGCCGATGAAGAAAATATCGGGATTGACGTTGTGTCGGGCGGCGAACTCTATACGGCGCTCAAGGCAAACTTTCCCGCAGAAAAAATCGTTATGCACGGCAATAATAAGCTGGATTACGAAATCGGGGAAGCGTTGGACGCAGGCATCGGTTATATTGTAGCTGACGCCTATTCCGAGATTGATAAAATCGATAGGGAAGCGGCAAAACGAAACGTTAAACAAAAGATACTGCTCCGAATCAATCCCGGGGTGGAAGCGCATACCCATGCTTTTGTACAGACGGCAACGACGGACAGTAAGTTTGGATTTTCGATTGCAAACGGAACAGCGGAAGAAGTAACGGCTTACGCAATGAATAAGAAAAACGTAGAGCTTATGGGGTATCATTGCCATATCGGCTCGCAAATTTTTGAAAAGCAATCGTTTGTGCTTGCCGTAGCAAAAGTGATGGATTTTGCCGCAGAAATGCATAAAAAGCTTGGTTTTGTCTTAAAAACCATGAATCTTGGCGGTGGCTTTGGAATCTGGTACACGGACGAAGACCGCAAGATTTCACCGGAAGGCTATGCGGAGTATTTGGAAGCACTGATTGACGAGGTGAAGAAAAAAGCGACAGAATACGGAATGAAATTGCCGTATATCGCTTTAGAACCCGGTCGTTCGATCGTAGGAGAAGCAGGGGTGACGTTGTACACCGTCGGCACGATTAAAGAAATTCCCGGATTGAAGAAATACGTTGCGGTAGACGGCGGTATGTTCGACAATCCTCGTTATGCCTTATATGAATCGAAGTATACGGCGTTGCTTGCAAACAGAGCGAATGAAGAAGTCTCGGAAATTGTAACGATAGCAGGTAAATGCTGTGAAAGCGGCGATATTATCGCGGCGAACGTTTCTCTTCCGAAAGCGGAATCGGGAGATATTCTTGCGGTGCTTTCAACGGGCGCTTATAACTATTCCATGGCGATGAATTATAATCGAAATTTGATTCCGCCTTGCGTGTTGGTTCACGAAGGGAAAGGGGAATATATCGTTCGCCCTCAATCGTATGAGGATTTGGTTCGAAACGACATAATTCCAAGCCGATTGCAAAAAGGGAACAAATAATCCCTTTATCTTATAAAAAACGATAACTTTAGCGTGGATTTTCTTGGAAGAAACATAACGCGCACTTGCAATTTTCAAGAAAATCTGCTATAATAATGGTTATGTTAGACGATTTAATTTATTATTTGGCACAATTTTTAGCGGTAATGGTCGTGCTCAGTTTCCACGAATTCGCGCACGCATATGCCGCGTATAAATGCGGAGATCCGACGGCAAGATTTCAAGGGAGAATGACCTTGAATCCTACAAAGCATTTCGATCTTTTAGGGATTGTCATGTTTGCGATTGCAGGATTTGGTTGGGCAAAACCCGTTCCCATCAATCCAAACAACTTTGATAACTATCGCAAGGGGTGTTTTTGGACGTCGGCGGCAGGGGTACTTATGAATTACGCCATGGCGATTATACTCTATCCGCTTTTTTTGGTCGTATTCTATTGGGTATGCCCGATATTCGCCGGCACGTACATGGAACTGTTTTTGGTAAATTTGTTTTACCTTATGTTTACTTGTTCGTTGAGTTTTTGCGTATTCAATTTATTGCCGTTCTATCCGCTTGATGGATTTCGTATCGTGGACGCATTAAATAAAAAGAACGGAAAAGTATATCAGTTCTTACGCAGATACGGATATACGATATTGCTAGGCTTGATTTTTATCCATATTGCGGCGGATTGGTTTACCATCCTTCGGTTTGTGGATATTCTTGGTTACGTAATGCAATTTGCTATCGGTATTTTAGGTAGACCGATTACGTTGCTTTGGGATTGGGTATTTGGACTTATTGTATAACTTAAGTAACTTAGGAGTATTAGATGGAAAAATTAACGGTTGATTCGGTCAAAAATTTTGAAACGGAAGTGGATTATACCACAGTCCTCGACAATTTTGAGGGGCCGCTTGATCTTTTATTACATTTGATCAATCAAGAACGAATTGAAATTAAAAACATTTTCGTGTCCCAAGTCACGGAGCAGTTCCTTGCGTATATGAAAGGGCTTCCGTATATCGACCTCGACAAAGCGAGCGAATATCTTGCGATTGCAGCGACGATTATCGATATCAAGGCAAGACGTCTTGTTCCGCCTACTGATTACGATATCGAAGACGATTCTATGGATTACGATTACGACGACGGCGGCTACTCGCCCGAACGTGAACTCATTCAAGCCTTGGAAGAATACCAAACGGCGAAGAAATTAAAGGAAAGAGAAACGGTAGGGTACATATTCAAAGAGCCGGATAAGGAGTTTGCCAACGTGCAAGTGCAGTACACGGATATGACGTTGGACGGACTCATGAACGCTTTCACCAAGATGATGTTGCGTTTAGAAGCGAAGAAGAGAAGTAATCCACCGCCTCGCGAAATTCCCAAGGATATTTACACGGTACGCGATAAAATCAAACACATCCGTGAAAAGGTTGCCAGCAAGGAATCCATGCAGTTTGAAGAGTTATTCTCCGAGGAAGCCGCGATTCCCGAAGTAGTTACCACGTTCCAAGCTTTGTTGGAGCTTTTAAAGCATCAATTCATACTTGTTGAGCAAGAAGATTTGTTTACAAGTATCACCATTAAGAAAAATCCGAATAGAAGAGAGGACGAAGAAATTGGAGAAATTGACGAATATAATTGAGGCGATTTTATTTGCAGCAGGCGATGCAGTTCCTATGGATATTTTGAGAGAAAAGCTGGAAATTACCAAAAAGCAGTTAGATGATTCCGTGCGTCAGCTGGAGAAGAAGTACACGAACGATTGCGGCATTCGCTTATTGAATTTCAATCATAAGCTGCAATTCGCTACCAATCCCGAATACAAAGAAAGCGTTTCTTTGGTATTAACGCCGATTCGTGAAAAGGAATTTACGCGCACGATTTTGGAATGCGCAGCAATTATTGCCTATAAGCAACCTATCACGAGAAGTGAGTTGGAAGCGGTTAGAGGCACGAGCAGTGATTATGCAATCACCACGCTTTTAAGCTTAGATATGATCGAACCCTGCGGCAGAAAGGATTCGCCAGGTAAACCGATTCTGTATGCGACGACGGATAATTTCTTAAAGCGCTTTAAGTTAAAATCCTTAAAGGAATTGCCCGATTACGACGAATTGATGCGCAGAATCGCGGAAATGAGCGCCGTAAACGATCTTTCTAGCAATTATCTGTATGAAAAGGACGTTTACAATCCTGATGAAGATCCTGAATTACAGGAAGAGGAAGAAACGGAAAAGCCTAAGACGGCAGACGGCTTTGAATTGCCTTCTTTCTTGCAGGATATTGAAGACGGCATTATTAAGATTGAATAAAGAAAATACATACTTTTAGGCAACCTGCCCATATTGAAGATATGGGCAGGTTGTTTTTTATCATCGCAATCATCATCGTTGGTCTTTTATTTTTACTGTTTTTTCCGATATATTTAGAAACAAATATGCACTACGATATGAACGGTAAAAAGCTTGCCTTTTCCGTCAAAGCCTATAAAACAGTTCAGCTTGTCGGCGGTTATATTGCAACGTATAAAGGAGGGTTAGCGGCGCATCTTTCCGATAAGAAAGCCGTACTCATTCCATATACCGATTTGGATAATGAGAGGAAAAGATTTTCCGTATTTCGTACTTTTCGTTTGAAATCTTTAGTAATAACAACGGAAACGGGGGCTGAATATCTTTTAACCGTAGCGTTAGCGCAGGCTGTTTTTCGCGGTATTTTCTTTGCAATGGGAGGCAAAAGGGAAAAGATCGAAAACAATCTTTGGCTTAGCGATGGGGATATGCTACGCGTATCCGTATCCTTTCTCATACGTTTTAACTTATTTATAATTTTACGCAATTTTATCAAATCTATAAAGGAGAAAATTAAGATATTATGTCAGACAAAAATGAAAAACTCAACAATTTAATCGGTTCTTCGGTAGAGCGTTTGGATTCTTTAGCGGACGTTAACACGGTCATCGGGAAACCGATAATAACGGCAAGCGGTATGCAGATTATCCCTTTTTCAAAGGTAACTTTAGGGAACGTATCGGGCGGTGGCGAATACGGAGACGTGAAAGTGATTAAAGAAACGGATTCCTATCCGTTTGCAGGTGGTAGCGGCGCGGTAATTAGTATGAAACCGATGGGATTTGTCATTGACGACGGAAAAAGCTGCCGTATTTTGCGCATTACCGAGCAACCGATCGACAATTTAATTGAACGCGCAGGTGAAATCATTCACGATATTATGGCAAAGGAATGAGGTATGATAAGAGGACGTTCTTCTCATAAGCGTATGGTTGCGTTTTTGTTACTTTGTTGTTTAGCATTTTGTTTTTATTATAAAAAACCCAAAGTAGTCGGGCATGCAGAATCGTTTACGGAAGGCAAAGCGGAATGTGTCATTGAAGCCTCCAGCGGCCGTGTTTTATACGAATCCCACGGCGATTTGCGTTTACCGATAGCAAGCACCACCAAAATTTTGACGGCGGCAACCGTTTTGCAGCTCTGTAAGGATTTGCAAACGCCGATTACCATTCCACAAGAAGCGGAAGGGGTTGAAGGTTCTTCCGTATATTTAAAAAGCGGAGACGTGTATACGGTAGAAGAGTTGCTCTATGGTCTGATGCTACGTTCGGGGAACGATTGCGCAATTGCGCTTGCATTGCATTGTAGCGGTTCGGTTGCACATTTTACGGCAAGAATGAACGAAACGGCACAGGCAGCAGGCGCTTTGAACAGTCGTTTTTCCAATCCGCACGGATTGCCTTGTAAAAATCATTATTCAACGGCGAAAGATATGTGTTATATCGCCGCGTATGCAATGAAAAATCCTATTTTTAGAGAGATTGTCTCTACAACGTATTACGCGCCGCGACACTGGAAAAATAAGAATAAAATGCTGACGGAATACGAGGGCGGAATCGGGGTAAAAACAGGGTATACAAAGGAAGCGGGAAGATGCTTAGTCTCTGCCGCGGAAAAGAACGGAATGACGTTAATTTCTACCGTTTTATGCTGTGCGCCTATGTATGAACGTTCCGAAGAACTGTTAGACGACGCCTTTAAGGCTTACCGACTTACGCCTGTGCTTAAATCAGGGGATACGTTCACAGTAAAAGTAGGGAGTAAAGGGTTGGTTGGTAGAGTGAGTGAGGATTTTTCCTATCCTATGGCAGATGGAGAAAATGCGCAGCTGGAATATGTCGCAAAGCCAATCACAGCCAAAAGTGACAAGGAAGTTATTGGACAAATTGAAATATATCTCTCAAAACGGTTGCTTTTTTTCGGGAATTTATATAAACTATAAGAGTATTAAATTCAGAAAGGACGCAAATATGAGAATCAATAAATTTTTAGCGGAAAAAGGCATCGCCAGCAGACGTCATGCAGACAGTATCGTTGAGGACGGCAGAGTGACGATCAATGGCGAGCTTGCTACGCTTGGCGCAAGCGTTGAAGAGGGCGACGTCGTTGCTGTAGACGGTCAAATTCTGTCTATAGAAGAGAAAAAAGAAGAATATTATATGATGAATAAACCCAAAGGGGTAGTTTGTACTGTTTCAGATGATCGAGGCAGAAAAACGGTAATGGATCTTTTGCCCGATACAGTAGGCAGAGTTTTCCCCGTTGGCCGTTTGGATTATGCAACCGAGGGGTTATTGATATTGACAAACGACGGAGACACGGCGTTCCGTTTGACGCATCCCACGGCGGAAATTCCCAAAACATATATGGCGAGGATTGAAGGTACGCTGACGGAAAAGGACCTTAACCCTATTCGTTCAGGGCTGGAATTAGACGGTGTTTTGACGAAAAAATGCAAAGCACACATCGTTGAAACGAATAAAGCGTATACCAAAGTGCACATAACGATCACCGAGGGCAGAAATCGCCAAGTGCGTCGTATGTTTGAGGCAATCGGCAGAAACGTGGAGTTTTTAAAGCGTATCAGCATCGGAAATTTGAAATTGAAAGGCTTGGATCGAGGAAAAATCAGACCTTTGACCGAATCGGAAATTCTTTATTTAAAAGGACTTTAATTAAAAAAGCTCTCCAAACGAATCCGTTTGGAGAGCTTTGATTTTATTTTGTTTTTAAGAGCGATAATTGCGCATTAAACCGACGACTTTGCCGAGAATCTTTACTTCTCCGTCCTCAAAAATCATGTCCGCTAACGCCTCGTTTTCGGGGTGAAGAACAATTTGTCCGTTACGGCGGTAGAAACGCTTAACCGTAGCGGAATCATCCACAAGCGCAACAACGATTTCGCCGTTTTCCGCGGTTTGTTGACGGCGAACGATAATCTTATCGCCATTCATAATACCCGCATCGATCATGGAAGTACCTTGCACGCGCAGCATAAAAAGCTCGTCACCTTTAAATTCGCTTGCGGGGAAAGTGTAATATTCCTCGTAATTTTCATAAGCAAAAATCGGCTGACCTGCCGTTACTGTACCGATTAAAGGAATATTAACGCCGGAGCTTTTCGCAAGCGTAACCGAGCGCTTTTTATTTGTCGCTTTATTCAAATAGCCTTTATCCTGCAATTTTTGCAGGTAGCTATACACTGTAGCGGTGGATTTAATACCGCATTCTTTACCGATTTCACGAACGGAAGGGGTGTAGCCGTTTTCTTCGGAGAATTTACGGATATAGTCCATAACCATAATCAATTTTTCTTCGCTGACCATAAAACACCTCATCATTAGTAATACTAACTACATTATAACATACTTTTTTATTAAAAGCAAACAAATGTTTATACTAAAATGCTTGATTTTTATATTTTTTTTGTTATAATAGAAGAAAAGAAGATGTTGGAGGGCGAATATGGAGAGAAAACTTGGCGAACCTTGCGTTTTATACGATAGGGAATGCATCGGGTGCTTGGAATGCGAAACGTGCGATTTAGATCCCAATAAAGTATGCGATAACTGCGGAAAGTGCATTGAAATGGACGACGTAGCATCGATTAAAATTGATAAAATTTATATGAATCCCGAAGAATACGACGGAAAGTAAACAAAAAAACGGAAGCAATCGCTTCCGTTTTTATATTGGCTCTGAAATGATAAACTCTGTAAACTTTTCTTTATATCGAGAGGGAATCACGGCTTTTATCAGTTGTCCGTTATCCACGTATTCCACGTGGCGTTCCGTAAGAAGAGCTTTATTCGCATGATAAAGAGATAACTTATCGTAAGGGATAAAGAGCTTACAGAAGAGGAATTCCTCCTTAAACTCACGTAAAATCGCTTGCTTTAAGCCAGAAATACCGATATTTTCCTTGGCGGAAATCGCAATCGAGCCATATGGCAAAACGGAAAGATCGGAAAGAGCTTCACTCTTGTTCATAACCAAGAGATAAGGGGAGTTAAAGCCCATTTCCTGCAAGGTATCGAGCGTGGTTTGCATTTGCATATCATATTCGCCCGTCGCATCGCAAACGATCAAAGCCAAATCGCAATTCAGCGCGCTTTCCAACGTGGACTTAAATGCTTCAATTAGATTATGCGGTAAGTCTTGCAGAAATCCAACCGTGTCCACAAGAAGGAATTCCACGTCTTCAATTTCAAAACGTCTCGCTGTGGGATCCAGCGTAGCAAACAATTCGTTTTTCACGTAAACGTCAGCGCCCGATAATAAATTCATCAGCGTGGATTTTCCCGTATTTGTATATCCGACAAGCGCAATTGTCTTTACGGAATCCTTTTTTCTTCGTTCTGTTTGCAAAGAACGGCGTTTCTCCGTTTCCTTTAAGCGTTTTTCAAGGTAGTTGATCCGTCCTCGAATATATCGCCTATCCGTTTCTAGTTGCGTTTCACCAGGACCACGCGTTCCCACGCCGCCTCCCAAACGGGAAAGCGCCGCGCCTTTACCTTTTAAACGAGGGTACATGTATTTGAGCTGTGCCAGCTCAACCTGTAATTTGCCTTCGCTGCTACGCGCGTTTTTCGCAAAAATATCCAAAATCAAGGTAGTGCGGTCAATCACTTTGCGGTCGTTTAACGCCGCGGAAATATTCAAGGTTTGAGAAGGGGAAAGTTCCCCATTAAAGAGTACGGTAATCTCTTCTAAGCCGTCCAAACGTTCGGCAAGTTCCTGCAATTTTCCAAGCCCGATAAATGTGGCGGCATTGATTTCTCGAATATTTTGATAAATCGTACCGGCATAAAGAGCGCCTGCGCTTTCAATCAACGCAACCGCTTCTTCCTGCAAAATCTTATATTTATCCGCATTTTCGCGGGTAATCGGTTGGATAATATAGATTTTTTCAATTGTAGTATTGATATTTTCGTGCATAGTTATTCCTTCGGAGTTTCATTGTCTTTACGAAGTTGTACCTTCTCCGAAATACTTCGACGGTTATCGTCGGAAATCGCGGCATAATGCCGCTTCGTCGTGTTTACGTCACGATGTCCAAGCACGTCGGCTACGATATAAATATCTCCCGTTGCGTTGTATAAGCTGGTACCATAGGTACTTCTCAGCTTATGCGGCGTGATTTTTTTAAGCGGTGTGACAATTTTACTGTATTTCTTCACCAAAATCTCTACGGTACGCACGTTAATGCGCTTGTATTGCATAGAGAGAAAGAAAGCGCGCTCGTCTTTAGGCACTTTGGGATCATTCGATTTTTCAGCAATATACTCCTGCAAAGCGTATTTTACTTCGTTTGAGAAGTATAAAATGGTACGATTACCGCCTTTTCTGGTAACCACAAAGGAATTCGCGTCGAAATCAAAGCTGTCGATATCCAAACCAACCAACTCGCTGATACGTATACCCGTACCCAAAAACAAAGTGAGGATAGCCGTGTCGCGTACGCGCGTTTTATTATGATAGCCCGTAGCGTGACGAGTAAGCCCTGTGCCCGTTTCCGCAACGTTAATAAGTTCGGAAACCTCATCAGCGTCCAAACGAATAATTTCTTTATCATGAAGCTTAGGAGTAGGGACTTTCGCAGAGTCGTCGCGATCCAGGATTCCTTTATTAAAGAAATACTTAAAAAGGGCGCGCACAGCGGATAATTTCCTGGCTTTTGCCCGTTCATCGCAGGATAAATACTTATCGCGGAAGCGATAGTGCGACAGATAGCTGACGAAAAGCTCGATATCCTGATGGGTAACAAGCTTTAATTCTTCAATCGAAATATCCCGAACTTCCAAGTTCCTAAATTTGCGCTTACAAATGAAATCGAAGAAAATACGCAAATCATAGGCATATTTTAAGCGCGTTTGAGGGCTTGTTCGGGATTCGACGCCGATAAAGTAATCTTCGCAAAAAGAGGGGAGTTCTTCTAAAAGCTCGTTTATCTTATCGATATCTTGAATATTACGTGTTGCATAGTAGTTATCTTTTCTCATATTTATATTGTACAGTAAAAGAGGGGAATTGTCAATAGAATAATAAGATTTTCCGAAAAGTTAAAGAGGATTTTACGAATAAATAGAAAAAATTGCAACGAAATAGCGCCGCAATTTTCATAAAAAGAGAAATTTTTTAAGATAACCGTCAAAGACGTAGGGAAATAGGGAAATTTCGCATAATTTCCATCCGATTATATGCCTAAATCGAGTCCTAAAATCGCTGAAAGCCTTGATTTTCAAGGGGATTCCCCATTATTTGAGGGAGAAATCCTTACGATAGGGAACAAGGAGAACTATTCGTAAAACACAGCTTTGTCAAATGAAAGGTCTTTTTATACCCTCTCATGCAAAAGAGAGGTAATATGCGTGTATTGGTAGCATGTGAAGAGAGTCAACGTGTATGTGGTGCTTTTCGTGCGAAAGGGCACTTAGCATATAGTTGTGATTTGCAAGATTGTAGTGGCGGTCATCCTGAATGGCACATAAAAGGTGATTGTAAGGCCGTCATCGAGCATAACAGTTGGGATTTGATTATTGCGCACCCACCTTGTACATATTTATCTAATGCAGGTGCTTGTAACATGTATAAGTACGGACAATTAAATATTGAACGTTACGAAAAGCTTTTAGCTGCTAGGGAATTTTTTATGTATTTCTACAATCTTGAAGGCGTAAAGGTTTGTATAGAAAATCCTAAGCCCATGAGGTTGGCTGATTTGCCGATGCATTCTCAAGTAATACAGCCGTATGAGTTTGGGGATAATTTTACCAAAATGACGTTGCTTTGGCTTAAAGGGTTGCCTTTGTTATTTCCGTTATGTTATGGTGAAAATAAACGTAGCATTGATGGAATAGAAAGTTGGACAAGTCTATATCGAGATGCAAAAATGCGGTCAAAAACGTTCAACGGTATAGCGATAGCTATGGCTGAACAATGGGGATAAAAATTACACAACAAATTTTAGGTTGTGCAATTTTTTTTGTGCTATTGTGCAAGTGTTTTTCCCTTGAAATACAAGGGATTTACACAACGCAAAGCATATACCGCGTCATATGCTTTGCGTTGTGCTGTGTAAAAACAAGGATATAAAGAGGATAAATTATATGGCAGGAAATAGAGCAAGACATTACAGTTTGGTGTTCTATGGGACTGAAAATCAGTTGTTTGGAATTATGCTGAAATATAGCGTAAGAATAGCGCATTACGTGTATATCAAACATGATAAGGACGTTTACCGGGAAGACTTAATAGACGAAGAAACGAACGAATATAAGCATAGAAAAGGCGATATAGAAAAAGAGCATTTCCATTTGCTTATCTCGTTCTACAATGCGCATACGTTTACGGCGGTAAAGAAACTTTTTACAACAGCAGAGGACAAGCCTCGGGTAGAAGCTATTACAGATATGGGTGCTATGTATCGGTATCTAACGCATAAGGATAATCCTGAAAAATATCAGTATGACGATACGGCATTGAAATCGAGTGATATAAATTATTATGAGAAAGTGTTGTTAGAAGGTCAAAAGCAAGATACGGATAATAAAGCAGAGGCGATTATAAACGATATGCTAAAGGGTGTTTCGCCCCGTATAATGGTAAGTCGGTACGGCAGAGATTATGTAATACATATGAATCAGTATAAAGATTGCGTTCAAGAGATACGAGAATGGGATGTTTCCCATTCAAGCAAAGACTGGCAAGAGGAAGCCGAGCAAGAAATGATACGAATGGGATTGTAAAAGAAATCACTGGGCAAGCGTTAGTTGCCCGGTGTTGTTTTTATAAATATGGTTTAATACGTGTAGAGAGGTATTCATAGTTCATAGGACTGTTCGTCCAAAAGGTAATCAACGGTATATCTGCTTCCTCGCAGATTTTATGTACGTTAATATCTCGTTTTACTCGGTCTGAGTAGTAGTGCGTTTTATCGTTGATTTCAATTAGCAATTTAACGTTGCCGTATTGGTCGAACACCCCAAAGTCAATGATACGGAAAAGTTCGTTTCTATAGCCGTATTTTTTATCAATTACGGAAGCAAGGCAGATTTGAGGTCTTAACATATAGCCAAAGGGTATTGTTTGTAAAATTGCATTATACCAATCTTTTTCGCAGTTCGTCATTAGCTTTTTTTTGGTATAATTTGGATTTTGAGAAATGCTTATTTTTAATTGGTTTTGCTTTTAGTTAGATTGGTGCGTGGTT